>NZ_AOJH01000087.1 GCF_000337355.1 Halorubrum kocurii JCM 14978
GCCAGTGCCGCCGCGCCCTCGGGCCCGCCCGGCCGGTAGTCCCGCATATGGCGGTGGTACGCGTCGAGCACGGCGTCGTCCTCGGGGTCGGCCGGCGAGAGCGTCGTCTCGCCGTCGTAGGTGATCGGCGCGTACGCCAGCGGCGAGACCGCGGCGAGGGCGTCGACCGCGGGCGCGGCGTCGACCACGTCGAAGAAGGCGCAGCCGACGACCGCGTCGAACCGCTCGTCGGTCGCGGCGGCGTACTCGAACGCGTCCGCGACCCGGAACGCCACGTCGACGCCGCCGACTCGGTCCCCGATCCGCTCGCGCCCGGCCGCCAGCGCTCCCTCGTGCGCGTCAACGGCGAGCCAGCGGCCGCCCTCGACGACCCCCCACTCCGCGAGCCGCTCGACCATCGTGGCCGTCCCGGCGCCGACCTCCAGTACCGTTGGGTCCGAGGGGAGTTCCGCGGCGAACGCCGCGAGCACGTCGCGGTTCAGCGAGCGGTCGTCCAGCTCCCGCTTCGCGTCGAGGTACGTCGGGTGGTCGACGGGAGCGCGGCCGTCGCTTGGGGCCTCGCCGGCGTCCGGCCCCCCGTCGTCTCCGGTCATCGCGCGCGAGACACCTCCTCCAGGAAGTCGACCGCGCCGTCGAGCGTCTCGGTCCACGTCGGCCACGCCTCGTAGGCGCGGCGGGCCGAGACGCCCATCTCGGCGAGCCGCTCGCGGTCGTCGAGGCGTCGGATCCGGTCGGCGACGGCGGCCGAGTCCCCGGGCGGAACGAGGACCCCCGACGCGCCGTCGGTCACGAACTCGCCGGCGCCGCCGGCGGTCGAGGCCAGCGGGACGCAGCCGAACCCCATCGCCTCCAGGTGCGCCATGCCGAACGGCTCGTACCGCGACGGCACCGCGAGCGCGTGGGTCTCGCGGAGCCGCGCCGCGACGGCGTCGTCGTCGAGCCGACCGGTGAAGCGGATCCGCCCGGCGACCCCGGCGGCGGCGGCCGCCTCCCGGACGCGCTCGACGTGGCCGGGGTCGACGCCGGTGTCGCCGACGACGGTGAGCCGCCAGTCGACGGTGGCCTCCGAGCCGGCGTCGAGCGCGCCCAGCGCGTCGACCAGCGTGTCGAGCCCCTTGCGTTCGACGACGTTGCCGAGGAAGGTGAGGTCGAGTGGGCCGTCGCCGGCCCGCTCGCGGATCGCCGCCGGAGCGATGTCCGGGTCGAACCGGTCTCCCGCGGGCGGCGCGACGACCGCGCGCGAGGGGGCCCCGAGCGCCTCGGCGCCCGCTCGGGTCGCCGCCGAGTTGTACACCGCGGCGTCGACGCCGGAGAGGAACCGCCCCTCGACGCGCCGGACCACGCGGCGAGCGAGCCCCGACCGAGCGCGCGACGCGAGCATGTGTAGCAGCGCCGCCGTCGGGGTCTCGACGCGGCGGTTGGCGGCGACGAGCGAGGGGTGCGCGAGCCCGTCCTCGACGAGCACGTCGGCGTCGACCCCGTCGAGCTGCGCCGCGATGCGACGGGCCCGGAGGGTGTCTGCGAGCTGCCGGGGGTAGGACCGCCACGGGAGCGAGAGGACGGTCACCTCGTGACCGCGGTCGCGGAGCCGGTCGCGGAGCCGCCGGTCGTAGTAGAACCCGCCGGAGCGGGCGTCGATGTCGCCGGCGAGCACGAGCCCGACGCGCATTACGACAGCGACCCGGTGTACCGCACGAGGGCCGTGTCGTCCTCGTGCACGGCGACGGTCAGCTCCTCGACCGCCGGCGCGTCGAGGTCGGCGAGCCGGTCGAACAGGGCGCGCGCGAGCCGCTCGACGCTCGGGTTCCCCGCGAGGTGCTCGTTGAGCGTCTCGTCGCGGTACGCGTCGACCGCGTCGGCGACCGCCGCGCGCGCCAGATCGATGTCGAGCAGGTAGCCGTGCTCGCCGAGCTCCGAGCCGCGGAACGTCACTTCGGCCTCGAACGCGTGCGAGTGGAGCGCCGCCTCCTCCGCGGGCGGGTTCGGGACGGTCAGGTAGTGCTGTGCGACGAACGCCTCGGTGACGGTGACGGCGTACATATCGGTTAGGGACGGGGTGATGGCATCAGTATGTGAACAGGACTTGAACGGTCGCTTCGGCGTCGTCCGCGAGCCGGCGGTACGCCGCGGGCGCCTCCTCGACGTCGACCCGATCGGTGACGAGCCGGTCGGCGATATCGTCCTCGGCGGCGAGCCGGCGGAGTTCGCGCCACGCCGTCTCCCGACGGCGCTCGCGGTCCCAGCGACCGCGGAGCTCGGGGGCGATCGTCGAGACCTGGCTGCTCTCGACGGTGACGCGCCCCCGATGGAAGTGGTCGCCGAACCCGATCTCCGCGCGCTTCGTCCCGTACCAGGACCCGGCGAGCACGCGCCCGCCGAAGCGGGTCGCCCCGACCGCGGTCTCGAGCGTCTCGGGGCGTCCGCTGACCTCGACGGCGAGGTCGACGCCGCCGGTGAGGTCCCCGATCGCCTCGGCCGCGTCGCCGGCGTCCGGGTCCACGGTGTGATCGGCGCCGAGGGCGTCGGCGAGCCGCCGCCGGTGGGGGCGGGGTTCGACGGCGACGACCGTCTCGGCCGCCGAGCGCGAGAGCAGGGCGGTCGTCAACAGGCCGACGACGCCCTGCCCGAACACGGCGACGCGCTCGCCGATCCGCGGCGCGCCGTCGAGCGCGAAGTTGACGGCCGTCTCGGTGTTGGCGAACAGCGCCGCGGTCTCGGGGTCGAGACCGTCGGGAACCGGGTAGAGCTCCTCGGGGGTCGCGCGGAACCGCCCCTCGTGGGGATTGAACCCGAAGACGGTGCGTCCCCGCCACTCCGGGTCGACGCCGTCGCCGACGCTCGTGACAGTCCCGACGACGGAGTAGCCGTACCGGAGCGGGTACGAGAGGTCGCCGGCGAGCGCGTCGAGCTCCTCGTCGGCCGCGGTCTCGGGGTCGAGCTCGCCGCGGTACGCGAGCAGCTCCGTGCCCGCGCTGACGGCCGACACCGTCGTCTCGACGAGGACCTCGCCGCGGTCCGGCGCGGGCGGGTCGATGTCGACCACGTCGACCTCGCGGGGCGTCGCGAACTCTATCGCGCGGGCCGCGCCCACGCTCACGAACCCTCCTCCGTCGGCAGGTCGGCGCCGGAACGAGACAACATGACGTACCCCACGGGCCGATGCCTAATGGATGTTCGGTGGGGTGACCGGGAGCCGTCGGGTCGGCCCGACGGGGCCCGTCAGAGCCGGTCGGCCCGACGGGCACAGCTAAGGGGACGGGAGAATGTGTTAGACGTGGACATGGCACTCACAGACGATATCGACCTCGACGCGCTGACGCCGCTCCACTGGGTCGGGATCGCCACCGCCGCCGTCACCGGCGGGTACCACCTCGTGAGCGGGGTGCAGATCGGCGGGGGGTTCGGCGCCGCGTTCGCGGTCGCGGCGGCGGGGTTCGCGCTCGGGATCGCCGCGGTGCTGGTCGGCTACCGACGCCGAGCCGTCTACCTCCTCGGTATCCCCTTCACGGCCGGGCAGATCGTGTTGTGGTACCTCCTGAACGACGTGCCGCCGATACCGCCGACGCACGCCCTCGACAAGACGGCCCAAGTCGTGCTGATCGCGGTCCTCGTGGTCCTACTCCGGCGAGAGGCGTGAGGCCCGGTTCGACCGTCGGACCATCGCGTGCGACCGACTGATCACTCCGTCGCGACCGGCGGGTCCTCCCGACCGAGGCGTCCGGTCGCGGCCGCCCAGTCGCGCGCGAAGCTCGCGAGGAGGGCCGCCAACGCGATGCCCGCCGCGGCCGCGAGCGGCGGGCCGCCCGTGCCGGGGACCAGCGCGACGGCGATGACGAGGAACTGGCCGCTCCCGACCGGCCCGCGGACCCGGCTCGGCGGGAGCTCGTAGGTCGGCTCGCCGGCCCGCCGCCGGACCCACAGCGACCCGGCGTACGCGTACCACGTCCCGCCGGCGAGGAGGTACCACGCCGGGAGCGCCCCGGCGCCCACGGCGACGACGCCGCCGACGAGCACCGCGAGGGCGTCGACCGCCCCGTCGAGGCGCGCGCCGAGCACGGTCTCGCGGGTCCGCCTCGCGACCGCGCCGTCGACGGCGTCGAGCAGCACGGCGGCGACGAACAGACCGACCGGGAGCCACCGGTTCGGCGGGGGCGCGAGCGGCGTCCCAGCGAGCACGGCGAGCAGCCACCCGCGGAACAGCGTGATCGCGTTCGCGGGCCCGAGCGTCGGGCGGACCGCGGCGGCGCCCGGCGGTCGGTTCGCCGACAGGTTGGTCCCGGCGTACGCGGCCACGTAGAGCGCGACCGGCGCCGCCCCGAGGAGCCACCGCCCGTCGAGCGGGCGCCAGAGGGCGACGAGCCCCAGCGCACCGACGCCGACCGTCCCGAGGAGCCGCGCCCGAACGCGGGCGCGGTCGGCGCTCCCTGATCGGTCGAGGCGCGACATGCGGTCACCGACGGCGCGCGCGAAGTTCGGTGTTCCGGTCGGCCGAAGCGCGTCGTCGCTCGTCAGCGCCCGGACCGGTCGGCGTCCGCCTCGTCATCGTCCGAGACCGCGTCCGTCACGCGGGCGTGGAACTCCCGGAGCGCGGCCGACTCGTCGCCGGCGAGCACCGCGTCCGAGTCGACGAGCGTCGCGAGCCCGAACGCGAGCGGGGTCGGCGAGTCGACCGTCCGGTCGGCGACGGCGAGGTCGCCGTCGTCGATCCGTTCGGCCACGGCGCGGATCCGGGGGGCGTCGAGCCGGTCGTCCAACAGCTCGCGGTACGTCTCCTCGATCACCGCGAAGTCGTCGAACCCCTCCGCGAGCGAGAGCAGGGTTTCGGCGGACACCTGCTGTTCGGCGGCCGACTTCTCGTGGCCCTTGTACCGCTTGAGGATCATGAGCGAGCGCGTCGCGTTGATCCGGAAGTAGCGCTGGAGGAGGTCGGTCCCCCGCAGCGCCGCCCGGAGGTCCTCCCGGACCGTCTCGGGGTCCAGCTCGCGGACGATCCCCGCCACGTCGACCTTGCGGTTCAGCGGGAGCGCGAGGCTGAACCCGCGGTCGGCGACCGCGACCGTCGGCTCGGCGTCGGTGCGGGCCGCGCACTCGGCGGCGACCAGCCGCGAGAGCCCCTCGTTGAACCGCCGGCCGTACGTCGCGTGGACGTGGAACCGGCGCTTGTACGCGTCGCGGTCGAGCACCTCCTCGACGGCGAGCCGCGAGGGCGTCGACACGCTCTCGGCGCCCGCGTACGCGACCTGTTCGTCGTAGGTCCGAGCGATCGCCCGCACCGAGTTCCCGTCGATCGGGAGCTCCCGCAGCCACGCCCGAACCGCGGGGGGACCGCCGTCCTCCAACCGGTCGAGCAGGTCGGCCTGGAACGCCAGCACCTCCGCCGCGAGGTCGGCCGACAGCGGGAGCCGCTCCGCGTACCACGTCGGCACGGTCGGGCGCTCGTCGGTCCGGTCGACGTACACCTTCGAGCCGCGGCGGTAGCGGAACGCGAAGCGCTCGCCGCCCAGCGCGAACACGTCGCCGGGCGCGAGGGTGTCGAGGTAGTTCTCGTCGAGCGTCCCGACGGCGTCGCCGTCGCGGGTGACCACGTCGCAGCCGAACGAGTCGGGGATCGTCCCGACGTTCGTCATGTAGATGACCCGCGCGAGCCGGCCGCGCTTCCCGACGAGCGTCTCGCCGACCGGGAACGCCTCGTGATGATGTTCGCCCTCCGGCGGGTCGTTCGCGTCGCGCCACACCTTCGGGTAGACGTTCCGCTCCGCCAGTCCCTCGTGGTCGCCGGTGAGGTACCGCAGGAGCCGCTCGTACTCGCCGCCCCCGAACTCGCGGTAGGGGTGCGCGCGGCGGAGGACCTCGCGGACCTCGCGGTCCGGCCGGACTCGGTTGATCGCCATCCCGTACACGTGTTGGGCGGCCACGTCGGCGGCGCCCTCCGGGAGCGACACGCCGTCGACGAACCCCTCCTCGGCGCGGGCGAGCATCGCCGCGCACTCGACCAACTCGTCGCGGTCGAGCGCGAACACCCGCCCCTCGACGGTCTCGCCCGGGCTGTGGCCCGCCCGCCCGACGCGCTGGAGCAGCGCCGCGACCGACTTCGGCGACCCCACCTGCACGACCAGGTCGAGGTGCGGCATGTCGATGCCGAGTTCGAGGCTCGTCGAGGTGGTCACCACGTCCAGCGAGCCCGCCTTCAGCCCCTCCTCGATCCGGGCGCGCTGAGACTCGCCGAGGCTCCCGTGGTGACAGCCCGAGTCCGACTCGTCGTAGCCGAACCGCTCGCGGAGCTCCCGGAGGGTGCGCTCGGCGCCCGCCCGCGAGTTCGCGAACACCAGCGTGTTCTCGTGGGTCTCGATCAGCTCGTGGAGCGCTTTATAAAAGCGGTCGGTGACGACCGACTCGTCGGTGTGGATGAGGTCGGCGGCCGGCGTCCGGAGCCGCAGGTCGAACTCCCGACCGAACCGGGCGTCGACGACCTCGCAGTCGCGGGGGGCGAACCCCTCCGGATCGCCGACCTCCCCAGCCACGCGCTCGCGGCCGACGAGGAAGTCGGCGACCTCGTCGAGCGGCTCGACCGTCGCGGAGCAGCCGATCCGGGTCGGCGAGCCGTCGGCGAGCTCCGTCAGCCGCTCCAGCGACACGGAGAGGTGGGTCCCGCGCTTGTTCCCCGCCAGCGCGTGGATCTCGTCGACGACGACGTACTCGACGGTGCGGAGCTTCTCCCTGAACCGCGGGGCGTTGAGCAGGATCGCTAGCGTCTCCGGCGTGGTGTTGAGCACGTGCGGCGTCTCCTCCAGCATGGCCTGCCGATCGGCCTTGCTCGTGTCGCCGTGGCGGATCGCCTGGCGGACGCCGGGGTCGGGAGCGGTCCCCTCGTCTCCGACCCTCTCCGCCCCGCCTCCGGCCGCCATCTCCGCCGCGATCCCCTGTAGCGGCGCTTCGAGGTTCCGTTCGATGTCGTTCGCGAGCGACTTCAGCGGGGAGACGTACAGGCAGTAGACTGAGTTCTCCAGCTCGCCCGCCCGCTCGCGCTCGAAGAGGTCGTCGAGGACCGCGGTGAAGGCGGCGAGCGTCTTCCCGCTCCCCGTCGGGGCGGCGACGAGGCAGTTCTCGCCGTCGTCGACGCGGGGGATCGCCCCGCGCTGCGGCGGGGTGAACAGGCCGCCGTTCTCGCCGACGTACGCCGCGAACCGTGAGACCCACCAGCGGCGGACCGGCGGCGAGAGCCGGGCGAGCACGTCGGCGTCGGGGAGGGGAACCGTCTCCGGGTCGAACTCGACGGCGGGCTTCGCCCGACTGTCAGAGGCGCGTTGCGCCTCGCCGTCCTCCGCGAGCGCCTCGCGGAGGAGCGCCCGCGCCGACGGCTCGGCCGCGTCCTCGCCCGAGCCGCCGCCCGTGGGTTCGCTCACGGTCACTTGCTGGGCGCGGCGGGGGAAAGCGGTTACGTCGGGGTCGACCCGTCGCCCGTCCGCGTTCGCGCGAACCGGCCCGTTTATCCGAGGTCCGTCCGTGGCGCCGCACGTATGAGTGGAACCTCGGCGGCGCCGGAACGGGAGATCGACCGGAACCTCTTCATCACCGTCTCCGGGCCGCCGGGCTGCGGCGCGACGACGCTGGTGGAGGGGATCGCCGCCTCACTCGACTGCGGGTACGTCTCCGGCGGCGAGCTGTTCCGCGAGATCGCCGCCGAGCGCGACATGAGCCTCTCGCAGCTGATCGCGAAGACGGGCGAGTCCGAGGAGATCGACCGCGCGCTCGACAGGCGGCTCCGCCGGATCGCCGAGAAGTGGGGGACCGCGAACAAGGCGTTCGTCCTCGAGTCGCGGCTCGCCGGCTGGATCGCCGGCAACCGCGCGGACATCCGGATCTGGCTCGACGCGCCGGACGAGGTGCGCGCCGACCGCACTCTCGACCGCGAGGAGATGACCTCCGAGATGCAGGTCCGCGAGGTGATCGAAGAGCAGCGCTACCAGTCGTACTACGGGATCGACCTGTCCGACCGCTCTATCTACGACCTCGCGATCAACACCGGACGCTGGGACCCCGAGGCGACGCTCGACCTCGCGCTCACGGCGATCGAGGGATACGACATCGAGTCGGACGAAGGGGCGTTCGACACACCCGACTTCGAGATCTAGTCGGGGCGGTCGCGGGGCGGTCTAGAACGTGATGATCTCGTAGTCGTCGTCGACGAGCGAGCGGACGCTCGGGTGGCCGTCGTACTCGTCGAGGGTGACGAGCCCGGAGTCGGTGACGGCGTCCTCGACGCCGAACGCGCCGGAACAGTAGTCACAGACCGCGGCGTCGTCGCGGACCGCCTGATACAGCTCGTGGTAGTCGCTCTCCTCGTCTTCGAGCTCCGGGATCCACTGCGTCCCGGCGCCGTCGAAGATGAGCTCGAGCTCGTCGCCGTCGTTCTCGGCGAACTCCTTGGCGGCCTCTAAGCCGTTCGCGAGGCGGCCGTAGTCGGAATGCGATTCGTTGCCGGCGAGAATCACGATCGCTGCTTTTGCCATCGCGTCGGTTTATAAATGCCACTCCGACAAAAGCCGTCTGCGGGTGTGTGTTCCGGGCGTCGACTCGTCAGGTGTTGACGTGCCACGGATCGGCTGGCGTCACGGGCAGTCGCCCGCGTCGAACGACCCGGGGTCCGCCCCTTGGTCGACCGTCCGGACCGCCTCGGCGTCGAGATCCACCACGGCGGCCAGCCCGCCGTATCCGTGCGTCTGATCGTGGCCGCGAACGACGACGCAGGTCACGTCGTCCGGAACCGCTATGATCTCCGACCGGGTGAACGGCTGCTCGGAGTGCGCGTGGAGTAGGTCCCGGCGGCCGAGGCGATCCCCGTCGAGCCGCTCGACCTGCCACCAGTTCGCGTACCCCTCCTCGCCGTCGTCGTCGTGGTGTAGCGTCACGTCGAACCCGTACCCGTCGCCGGTCGGGTCGACGACGGCGTCGACGACGTTCGCCTCTCGGAGGTCGAGGTCGTCGCCGTCGGCGGCGGCTTCCCCTTGGTCCGCGTCGTCAGCGCACCCGGCCAGCGCGGCGAGGGCGAGGCCGCCGGCGTGCGCCATCAGGAGCCGACGGCGGGAGAGAGCTGGGGGATCGGGCACGCCTCCCGGTTCGGCGGGGAGCCGCAATACGTCTTCGGCCGCTCCCGTTACGACCCGTCTGACCCGTCCGACCCGGCGATCGCGTTCCGGAGGGCGCGCTGCGCCCGGTAGAGGGTGTACGCCACGGAGAGGCCGACGAGGGCGACGGCCGCCCCGGCGGCGGCGAGCACCGGGCCGGACGCCGGCGGCTTCAGGTCGGGCTCGCTCCCGCAGCTCCCGCAGCCGTCGTCGCCGCAGCTCCCGCAGCCGGGCGCGTCCGAGTCGGCCTCGGCGTCGGTCGCGTCCCGCTCAGGCGAGCGGTCGGCGCCGGTCGCGTCCCGCTCAGGCGAGCGGTCGGCGTCGGTCGCGTCCCGTTCAGGCGGGCGGTCGGCGTCGATCCCGGCGTCGGCGGCGGCCGACTCGTCGACTGCTGCGCCGGCCGAGTCGACGCTCCCCGCGTGGGGCGCGTCGAGGGGTTCGGTCGGTCCGGACGCGGCGTCTCGCACGCCGTCTGCGGCGTCGTCGAGCCCTTCGACTCCGTCGAACAGGTGCGGCGCGTGCGAGCGGAGGGCCTCCAGTCCCGCCTCGATCTCCTCGCGGTCCTCGTGGCCGACCGCGAACTCGGACAGGTCCTCGACCATGGCCCGCGCGCGCTCGGGGTGGTCCGTCTCCACGTAGCTTCGGGCCGCGTCGAACATCGCCCGGCCGAGCCAGTGCGCGAAGACGGGGTTGTCGTACCGCTCCTCGAGCGCCTCGAGGCGCTCGAGCTTCGCCTCGCCGGCCTCCACGTCGCCGTCGAAGAACGAGGCCCGCGCCGAGAAGAACGTCGCGACCGCGGCCCACGTCGCGCTCGACGGCGTCGAGAGCCGCTCGTGGTGGTCGACGGTCTCGCTCGCCCAGTGCTCGACCCGACCGACGTCGGCCGCCTCGAAGCCGGCGCGCGCGGCGTTCGCCGTCGCGACCGGGAGCCAGCGGAGGATCGGCTCCTCCTGTGCCGGGTACCGGTCGGCGAGGGCCTCGATCCGCCCGATGCGCCCCTCGATCGCCTCCACGTCGGTGCGCTTGGCGTCGGCGTTCGTGCGCCCGGCGAGGACGCCGGCCAGCCCCGCGGCGACCTCCCCGTCCGGATGGGCACCGAACAGCTCCTCGGCGCGGGCGACCCGGTCTGGTGCCGCGTCGGTTTCGAGGGGCACGTCGGCCGCGTCGTCGTGCTCGGCGTCGGCCGCGTCGTCGTCGAGATACAGCTCCGCGTGGGCGTACGCCCGGAGCAGCGAGGCGGCGACGTCCGGCTCGGGGTGTTCGTCGTACACGCCCTCGAGCCGGTCGAGCAGCGGCCCGATCCGGTCGCGGCGGTCCGCCTTCCCGTTCGCGTGGATCGTCTCGGCGGTCGCTCGGGCCAGCGGGGCCGCGACCGCCGCCTCGGGGCGGCGGCCGTACAGCTCCTCGATCCGCTCTCTGTACTCCTCGAGCCGGTCGGGGTCGATCGCGGTTTCGTAGACGTCGTCGCGGCCCCGCACGCTCGTCGCGTTCGCGAGGGCGTACGCGAGGTGGACGTCGACGTCGTCGGCATCGGTCCCCGCCCGGCGCAGTCGGTCCAGCCGCGCGATCATCTCGGCCTCCGCGTCGAACTCACCGCGGCCGCCGTACGCGTCGGCGAGCGCGACGAGGGCGTCGGTCAGCCGCGCCCGGTCGTCCGCGTCCATCTCCTCCGGCGTCGTCGCGTCGAACGCCTCGACGCGGCGTTCGAGGTCGCCGACGGAACGGGTGTCGCTGGATACCATGTGTGTTGGTTCGTGGTTGGGACGAACCGACGTAAACGCTCGCCTTCGAGCGCCGCCGCCCGCGGCCCTCGGACCGAGGGTTCCGGACGCGGCGCCCGGGGAGACGGCGGCTCAGCTGTGCCGGTGGTCGTGTCCGCCGCCGCCCCGCGAGAACTGCCCCGAGAAGGCGCGGTCGACGACCTCGGAGAGCGCGGGGTGGACGTGGACCGCGTCACGGATGTCCGCGACGGTCCCCGAGCCCGCGGTCATCGCGACGACGACCTCCTCGATCAGGTTCGACGCCTCCGGGCCGATGATGTGACACCCTTCGATGCCGCCGTCGAGGTCGATGAGGAGCTTCACGAACCCCTCGGCGTGCATCGCCTTCCCGCGGGCCGTCTCGTCGTACGCGTAGGTCCGAGTCGCGTACTCGGCGTCGGCCGCCCGGAGGTCCTGCTCGCGCGCGCCGACGCCCGCGACCTCCGGCGAGGCGAACACCGCGAACGGCATCGCCGAGTAGTCGACCGGCTCCGGCTCGTCGCCGAGCAGGTTCCGGATAACGGCCTTCGCCTCGTGGTTCGCGCTGTGTTTGAGCAGGTATTCGCCGACCACGTCGCCGAGCGCCCACACCCCCTCGGCGTCCGTCCGGAGGTACTCGTCGGTCTCGACGAACCCCCGCTCGTCCGTCTCCACGCCCGTCGCGTCGAGGTTCAGCGCGTCCGTGTTCGGCCGCCGGCCGGCCGCGACCAGGAGCGCGTCGCCCGTGACCGTCACGTCCTCGGCCTCCTCGGGCGCGCCGACCGTCTCGCCGCCCGCGCGGACCGCGTCGGCCTCGGGGTACGGACGGGCCTCGACGGTCACCCGGCCGTCGGTCCCGCCAGTGTCGTCGGCCGCGACGGCCTCGTACCCGGCGTACACGTCGAACCGGTCGGCGTAGCGGTCGGTGAACGCCTCGCCGACCTCCGCGTCCGCCTCCGGCAGGAGGTGCTCGCGCCGTCCGACGATCGTCACGTCGGTGCCGAACGTCCCGAAGAAGTGGCCGAGCTCGGCCGCGATGTACCCGCCACCGACGATCACGAGGTGGTCCGGGGGCGTCTCCAGCCGGAGCGCCTCCGTGCTCGTGAGGTAGTCCACGTCCTCGATCCCGTCGATCGGCGGGATCGAGGGGCGCGTGCCGGTGGCGACGAGGACGGTGTCGGCCCGCAGCGTGGCGCCCGCGTCGTCGCCGTCGACGACCTCGACCGTGCGGTCGTCGACGAACCGCCCGGTCCCCGAGAACAGGTCGTGGCTGTTCGAGGACTCGAGCCCCCGGCGGATCGACTCGGAGCTGCCCGAGACGTCCTCGGTGACCGTCCGGACGATCTCCGCGAAGTCGACCCCGTTCACCTCGGCGTCAATCTCGAAGGCGCCCGCGCCCTCGATCGTTTCCATCACGTCGGCGTGGTAGAGGAGCTGTTTCGAAGGAATACACCCGCGGTTGAGGCAGGTCCCGCCGAGTCGCCCCTCCTCGACGACGGCCACCGAGTTCCCTCGACCGGCCATCGCGTTCACCACGTCCAGTCCCGATCCCGACCCGATAACGAGAAAGTCGAACTCCTGCATGCCTCGGGGGACGCGTCCCGTAGTGTTCAACCTCCGTACTGACGGACGAGGCGCACGACCGCGCGGGAGCGGCGGAACCCGTCGCTCGTCTCCGGCGGCGGGGAGCGCCGACGGTGACACTCACACCACGACGGAGCCGAACGGGCACGCCGGCGAGTCGGCCGTCCAGACGGGTCCCGACTCGACGTCGACGAGGGACACGCGGTCGTCGTCGTAGTGGGAGACGGCGAGTCGCCCGTCGCCGACGGGCGTCGCGGCCAGTCCGGGCGCTGGCGTCTCGACGACCGCGCCGCCGAGCGAGCGCAGCCCGGGCGCGCCGGCGTCGAGCACCCACCACTCGTCGGCGACGTCGAAGGTGTCGACCGGCCGGGAGAATCCCTCGTGGACCGCGATCGGCTCGAGCTCACGGTCGAGCTCGTGGACGACGCCGTCGCCGCGGCCGGGGACTAACACCCGGTCGGCGGTCGCGACGAGGTCGTACGGGTCGGCGCCGACCGCGGCCTCGGCGCAGATCGACGCTCCGACGGCCGGAGGTCCTGAATCGCCCCCGGGATCGAAGGCGACGACCCGGGCGCCGCGCTGGTCGACCGCGTACCCGCGGCTCCCGTCCGGCGCGAGCGCGACGCCCTGCACCCTGGCGTCCGGCCCGGTGTCGATCGCGCCGACCCGCTCACGGGTCCCGGTGTCGACGACGTCGACGACGCCGTCGCGGCGGCTTCCGGCGTAGAGCCGGTCGCCGTCCGGGGCGACCGCGAGCTCGTGCGGCTCCGCGCCGACGCCGACGCGGTCGACGAGCGTCAGGGCCTCGGGGTCGACGACGGCGAGGGCGTCGCCGGCGGAACAGGAGACGTACAGGTCGCCGTTCGCGGCCGCGAAGTGCGACGGCCCCAACACGCCGGTCTCGACCCTCGTCACCTCGCCGGTCGGGCCGACCGCGGTGACGGACCGCTCGCCCATGGTGGCGACGACGGTCCGGCCCCGACACGTCGTCGCGTGGACCGGGAGACGCCCGACCGGGACCTCGCCGAGCCGGTCTCCCGTCTCGAGCGCGAACAGCGCCAGGCGGTCGTCGCCCTCGCAGGGGACCGCGAGGACGGGGTCGTCGGGCGAGGGCGCGTCGCGGTCCCCGCCGCGGGCCGGCGCGTCGTCGCCCCCCTCGGTGCCCCGGGTCATCCCGTACAGGAGAAGTCGCCGCCGCCGTCGTCGCCGCCGACGCTCCCGTCGGTCTCGAGCACGCCGTTGGTCGCCGTCTCGACGGGGTACCGCCCGCGGTCGCCCTCGACGTTCGCCCACTCGCCGAAGCCGCCGTCGTACAGTCGCACGTCCTCGAACCCGATCGCCTTCAGCGTCAGCCACGTCGAGGTCGGGTCCACGTTGTCGTCGCCGTAGACGACGACCGTCTCGCTCCGGTCCAGTTCGGCCTCGACCTCGTACAGCCGAACGAGCCTGCCGGGGTCGGTCATCCGCCGGCCGGCGACGTTGCCGACCCAGTGCACGTCGATCGCGCCCGGGAGGTGGCCGTGGCGGTCGTGGTCGTCGTTCAGGGCGTCGGCGCCCGCGGCGGCGAGGTACGCCTCGGGCACGCGCACGTCGACGAGGCCCGGGCCGTCCCCGTTGAACGTCCCGACCCGGTCGGCGAGCCACTCGCGGGTGACCCACGTCGAGGGCGCGGGATCAGGCTCGTAGTCGGTCGGCGGGACGCGGTCCCGCGACCCGGTCCCGAGGCGGCCGTTCCAGCCCGAGAGCCCCCCGTTGAGGACGCGGATCGACCCCTCGTGACCGACCGCGGCGAGCGCGAACGCGACGCGGGTGACGCGGGACCCCACGCTGGCGCCGTAGACGAGCACGTCGTCGTCCGGGGCCACGCCGGCCTCGCCGAACGCGGCCGCGATCGCGTCGGCGTCGGGCGCGTCGCCCTCGTCGGTCGACTCGCGGGCCGCGAGCGCGTCGAGCGGAACGCGTCGGGCCCCGTAGACGCGCTCCTCGCGGAACAGCTTCGCGTCGCGGGCGTCGAGGACGACGGTCTCGTCGCGGTTCTCGGCGAGCCAGCCCGGACCGACGAAGTGCCCCACGTTCCCGGAGACCTCGCTCCGCGCCGCCACGTCGGCCGGGGTCGTCACGCCGAGGCAGCCGGCCGTCCCCGTCGCGCCGGCCACGGTGGCGCCGGCGGCGGCTCGGAGGAGCCCGCGGCGGGTCTCGGTGTCCGCGTCGTCGTTCGAACGGTCCCCCGTCATCTACCCGCAGTAGCAGTGGTCGTCCATGCACCACGACGCCTCCATCTCGCCGAACGCGATCCCGAGCGAGGCGAGCGACGCCCGCACGCTCGACACCGCGTCGCCCTCGGGGCGCACAGTGCCGGCGACGGCGCCGGTGGGCGCCTGATTGACGTCGACGGTCGCGACGACCTCGCGGCTCGCGTGGTCGATCACCGCGACGTGGTTCGCGTCCTGGACGGGGACGTACAGCTTCTCGCGGTTCGGTCCCCACGCGCCAGAGATGCTGTCCCCGCCCACGTCGAGGGTCGTCTCGTACTCGTTCGCCTCGAGGTCGACCACGCCGACGCCCTCGCCGGGGATGAAGAGGTACGCCGCCGTGTTGTCGGGGGCGACCTCGCTCGTGATCGGCGCGCTCGGGAGCCCGTCGTCGCGGGTGATCTTCGCGATCTCTTCCGGGTTCTCGGGGTCGGAGACGTCCCAGACGCTCTCGGAGCCGACGCGGGGCACCTCGGGCTCGCCGCCGAGCGTCCCCTCGCCGTTCTCGACGAGGAGGAGCTCGCCGTCGAAGGAGGCGGTACACATGAACGGGAGGACGTTCCCCTCGGTGATCGGCTCGCCCGCGTCGACCCGGTTCACCACCTCGAACGGGTCGACGCTCAGCACGCGGATCGCCTCGTCGGCGACGTCGACGACGAACGCGTAGTCGCCGTTCGGACCGAGCGTCACGTCGCAGGGGCCGACGTAGCTGGTCTCGATTTCGGCGGTCACCTCGCCGAAGGCGTCGCTGTCGCGGTCGGCGTCGACGCGGAAGAGCGCGTGGCTCTCGTCGCCCTCGGCCTCCATCCCAGTGGTTCCGCCCGAGGCGATCAGCAGGTGGTCGCCGTCGGGCGTGACGTTCGGGTAGTTCGGGCCGTAGCCGGTTTCGACGTACGCCAGCTCCTCGAGGGTGCGCTGGTCGAACGCGCGGACGCCGCCGGCGACGTTGAGCCAGAGCACGTCGTGGTCGTCGTCGATCCCGGTTGCGTACTGGTTGGCCGGGAACGAGGCCGTCGTGTCGAGGTACACGGATGTGAGGACCTCGTCCGACTCGGCGTCGATGACGCTCACCGTCCGGTCGCCGTTGTTGAACACGAACACCGTCGGGGCTGGGTCGCCGCCGCCTCCGCCGCCTCCGCTCCCGCCCCCGCCGGAACAGCCGGCGAGGGCCGCGGTCGCGCCGACCGCGCCGGACCCCTTGAGCAGGCGCCGCCGGTCGATCCCCTCCCCGAAGGGGTTCCGGCGGTCGTCGTTCGCCAGGTCGCTTCCCTTCGCGGGACGCGCGGTCCCCGCCGAGGGGTTCGGTTCCGCCTTCCCCTCCGCGGGTCGCGAGGCCGCGTCGGTGCCCCCGCAGCCGCAGTCGTCGGTCATACCCGCACGACGCGTCACACGGCTAAATGGCCCCCGGACGCCCCGTTCGTTGCCCCGTGTGTCGCGTAGCGGCGAGTGTTGCGTCTTCCTCCGACTCGAGGGGGCCGTTACCGTCTCCAGCGACGCTTTACGTGCGGCCCGGGTGTGTTTCGCCAATGTTGCTGTCTCCCGTCGCCTACGTCGGCGTCTCCGTCGCGGTCGGACTGTCGTTCGGGGTCCTGTTACAGAAGGCGCGGTTCTGCTTCGTCAGCGCGTTCCGCGACTTTGTCGCGTTCAAGGACACCCGCGTGCTGAAGGGGCTGCTCGCCGGCATCGCGGTGATGACCGTGTTCTGGAGCGTGCAGGCCACGTTCGGCTACTTCCGCGGCTTCTGGACGCCCGCGTGGGGGCTCGGCTCGCTGTTCGGCGGCTTCGTCTTCGGGCTCGGGATGACCCTCGCCGGCGGCTGCGCGTCAGGCACCCTCTACCGCGCCGGACAGGGGTACCTTCAGTTCTGGCTCGTCCTCCTCTTCATGTTCGTCGGCTACGTCCTCTTCGCGTTCGCGTTCCCCGTCGCCGAGACGTACTACTTCGCGACGCTGAACCCGTTCGAGGGGCGGACGCTGTACCTCTCGCTACCGTTCTCGCCCGCGGTGACAGGGACTGGCGCCGTCGCGCTCGGCACCCTCGCGTACGCGTTCGTGAAGGGGCGGAGCGCGCTCCCCGACGACCCCCCCGGCGGGGCGGGCGTCGGTGCCGACACCCGCGCGCAGGCCGCGATCGGCGCCTCCCGGACGCTCTCGGCCGTCTCCGTCGGGCTGCGCGGCATCGCCGACGGGACCGTCGAGTACGCCCGCGGGCTTCTCAACGACGACCGACCGCTGAAAGTCCGGCTCCGCGACTCGTGGGACGCGCGGACCGCGGGCGTCGCGATGGCGCTCGTCGCGAGCCTCTGGTTCTACGTGCACGGTCACTGGGCGATCACCGGCAGCGAGGCGCGCTGGGCCGGCTACCTGCTGGCGGGGGCCGGGTTCGACGTCGCGAGCGTCGACTACTGGGGCTCCGTCCTCTTCCGCGACGGGGACATCTCGCTGACCATCGACATGGTGATGATCGCGTCGCTCATCGTCGGCTCCTTCCTCGCCGCGTACGCCTCCGGCGACTTCCGGGTCCGGAAGCCGAAGCTGAATCGGGTGCCGAACTACGCGGTCGGCGGGCTCCTGATGGGCGTCGGCTCGCGGCTCGCCGCCGGCTGTAACATCGCGAACCTCTTCTCCGGCGTCGCGCTGCTGTCCGTGCATTCGTTCCTCGCCGGCGCGGGGATCATCCTCGGCGTCTACGTGATGACCCACTACATGTACCGCGAGGTCGGCTGCGCGATTTAAATATGGATCTCGAGCGGATTCTGGTTCGGTAATTAACTGGAGTTAGGCGCTAAGTCCCCTTCCTCAAAGAGCAACGCAGGGAGCGAAGCGACCGAGTAGCGCCGTAGGAAGGGTTTATAAGTGGCTGCCGGTCGATCGGTAGCGCACACCTCCAAAGCCCCAGCCGCGAGGGCGGCGCACGCTCGCTGCGCGCTTCAGTCGCTCGCTACGCTCGCTCCTTCCAGTGCTTACGTCGCCTGTGCCGCCCTCGCGACTGCCCCTTTGAGTCCCCGCCCCGCACAGCACCGCGCCTCACGCCTCCCCAGCCTCGTCGCTGGCACCCTCCGCTTCGCTTCGGGCACCAGCGACTCCCTCGCACGCGCACCA
>NZ_AOJH01000088.1 GCF_000337355.1 Halorubrum kocurii JCM 14978
ACTCAAAGGCGAGAAAAACCGCGAAAAAACCGCTCGCTGCTCAGGCGTCCGCGGCCGCGCCCGTCTCCAGCTCGAAGTCCCACTCCTCGTAACCGCCGGCCATGCTGGCGACGAGCACGTCCTCCTCGACGCCCTCGTAGCTGCTGATCAGCATCGCGGCCTGCTTCGACGACTGGCCGACCGGGCAGGCGCAGACGACGTCGGTGTCGTCCCACTCGATGTCGGGGACCATCGACGGGAGGTCGCCCAGCGGAACGTTGATCGCGCCCGGGATGTGCCCCTGTTCGAACTCCGCCGGCGGTCGCGTGTCGATGACGCGGAGGTCGCCCTCTTCGATGCGCTCGTTGACTTCCTCGGGGGTGAGTTCCTCGACCATGGTTACTCCTTCCGCAGGAAGATGCGGTAGCGGCCGTCGCCCGACTTCCACACCTTCGCGATCGCGTCGTCGCCGACCGCCTTCGGGACGTTCTCGGTGCTCGGGACGTGGTCCGTCTTCTGGACCAGCACGTCGCCGGGCGAGAGCCCCGCGACGGCCTTCTTCGCCTCGACCTGCGGATACGGACAGACCTCGCCGGTCATGTCCTGTACCTCGATCGCGTCCTCGGAGAGCGCCTCGGCGGTCTCGTCGTCGAGCTCGTCGGGCATCTCGACGACGTCGTCCCACGATGGTTGACTCATGAGACCAGGTACAGCCGTGACCGGCTAACGGCTTTCGTGACCGGCAGGCTTCTCCCGTATCTCTGACAGGCGATCGTCGCGCACGACCGCTACAGCCGTCGAGAACGCCGTTTCCGTCGGACTCTTATCCGAGAGGCGGGTACGGGGCCCATGAGCGAGTACGTCGTCGACGAATCGACGATCTTCGAGACGCCCCTCGTGGAGGTCGACCTCAACCTCGAGGCCGACGCGGACGTGTACGCGAAGGCGGAGTGGTTCAACCTCTACGACGCCCCCCACGGCGGCGGGTCGATCAAGTCCCGGATCGCCAAGGGGATGGTAGACGGCGCCGAGGAGCGCGGCGACCTCGACCCCGGCGTCACCGTGATCGAACCGACCTCCGGCAACACGGGCAGCGAGGTGGCCCGGCTCGCCGGCGCGCGCGGTTACAACGTGGAGATCGTGATGCCCGACAACGCGGCGGGCGGGAAGGTCGACGCCGTCCGCGACGCCGGCGCGGAGATCCACTTCGTCGACGCCAACCTCGGCTACGACGCCGTCATCGAGCGCTGCGAGGAGATCGTCGCCGAGGACCCCGACGCCTACTACCGGCCGAACCAGTACGAGAACCCGGACAACCCCGGCACCCACGAGCGGACGACCGCCCGGGAGATCTACGAGGCGACCGACGGCGAGGTGACCCACTTCGTCGCGGGCGTCGGGACCGGGGGGACGATCACCGGGACCGGCCGCGGGCTGACGGACCTGAGCGGCGGCGCGGTGGAGGTCGTCGGCTTCGAGCCCGCCGAGCCGCTCCACGCCATCGACGGCCTGAAATACCTGAAGTCGGGCGATCACTACCGGCCCGACACGTACGACGAGTCGGTGCTCGACCGGACGGAGTACGTCGCGACGGCCGACGCCTACGACCGGGCGCGGGCGCTCCGCGAGCGCTACTTGGACGACCCGGTGCCGATAGCGGACCCCGGCCAACACGACGAGGCGACGGTCCGGGAACACCTCCGAGTCGACGACCAGTTCGTCGTCGGCACGTCCGCCGGCGGGGGCGCGGCCGCGGTCGCGGCCCTCGACGCGGCCGGCGACCTCGCGGACGACGACGTCGTCGTGTTCATGCTGTGCGACCGCGGCGACAAGTACGCCGACATCCCGCTCTGGGCGGACTACTTATAAACGGTCCCGCGGGAAGTCGGCGAGAAACGGCCCCTCTTACTGCCCGCCGCTGGCCGCCGGAATGACCCGGACCTGCGCGTCGTCAGGAACCTCGGCGTCGAGGCCGTCGACGGGCGTCCCCTCGACGTAGACGTTGATGAACTCCTTGATTTCGCCGTCTTCGATCACGCTGTCCCGGAGTTCCGGGCCGTGGTCGTCCGCGTGGTTCTCGAACAGTTCGCCGACGGTCTCGCCCGCGACCTCGACCTCCGAGGTCGAGGACCCTCCGACCAGCACGGCCGGCAGTTTGATCGTTGCCATGCCTCAGGTTCGCCGCCAACCTCAAAAAGGGGCCCGCCGACGGCAAGCACCACCCCCGTCTAACACGCGTCATGGGCGAGTCGACCGGAGTCGTTCGGGCGTCCCGTCGCTCGGGCGCCCCGTCGCTCGGGCGCCCCGCCGGTCAGGCGACGGTGGTCGAGGCGTCCGGCCGGTCCGGCGATGGCGGTCGAGGCGTCCGGCCGGTCCGGCGACGGCGGTCGAGGCGTCCGGCCGGTCCGGCGACGGCGGTCGAGGCGTCCGGCCGGTCCGGCGACGGCGGTCGCACCTCCGAGATGGCGGCAGTACCTCCGGTTGGCGCCCGGCTTATGCGTTCCCGGCGCGAAGGAGTTCCAATGAGCGACCTCGACCTCGATCCCACCCAGCTCGACCGGTACTCCAGGCACATCATCATGGACGACGTGGGTCCCGACGGGCAGAAGGCCCTGCTCGACGCCGAGGTGCTCGTGCTCGGCGCGGGCGGGCTCGGCGCCCCGATCATCCAGTACCTCGCCGCCGCCGGCGTCGGCACGCTCGGGATCGCCGACGACGACGAGGTCGAGCTGTCGAACCTCCAGCGTCAGGTCATCCACGGGAACGACGACGTGGGACGGAAGAAGGTCGACTCCGCCGCCGACTTCGTCGCACAGCTGAACCCCGATATCGACGTGGAGACACACGAGCTGCGGGTCGGCCCCGACAACATCGAGGAGCTGATCGACGGCTACGACTTCGTCGTCGACGGGACGGACAACTTCGCGACGCGGTACCTCGTCAACGACGCCTGCACGCTCGCGGGGATCCCCTTCTCGCACGGCTCCATCTTCAAGTTCGAGGGGCAGGTGACGACGTTCGCGGGCGGCGACGACTCCCCCTGTTACCGCTGTCTGTTCCCCGAGGCGCCGCCGGCCGGGATGGTCCCGAACTGCGCGACCGCGGGCGTGCTCGGCGTCCTGCCGGGGACCGTCGGCTGTCTGCAGGCCACGGAGACGGTCAAACACGTCATCGGCGAGGGCGAGACGCTCGACGGCTCGATGCTGTTCTTCGACGCGCTCGACATGGAGTTCGACAAGGTGGAGATCCCCAAGCGCGACGACTGCCCCGTCTGCGGCGACGACCCCGCCATCGAGTCGGTCCACGACGTGGAGTACTCCGCCTCCTGCGCCATCGACGTCGGCGGCGACGACGAGTCCGAGCCGGAGATCGAGGCTAGCGATTGAGACCGAGGCCGATGCCTGAAACCAAGGCCCCGACGGAGTGCGGCTCTGTTTGGTTTCGGGCCGGTCCAAGCTGAGGGCCCGGGCGTCCGTTTATAAGCGGTCGAGCGCTTCGTCGAGGTCGAACTGTTCCGTCCGTTCCTCGAAGTCGTCCCCGCTCCGTTCCGTCGTGTCGGGCCCCGCTCCCGACGAGTCCCCAGCGGACCGGGACGGGGTCAGTCGCACGTAGTCGTCGGCGAACCCGCCGAGGTCGACGCGGTCAGCGATGTCGCCGGGGTCGCTGTCGTCGCCGGAGTTCTCGCCGTCGCGATCGTCGACAGCCACCGTCGCCTCGAACCGCTCGCGCTCGCGAGCCGGTCCTTCGAACGGCTCGATCCGTCCGATCGCGTCGACCGAGCTCTCGATCGCCAGACAGACCGTCTCCCGTAGGCGGTCCGTCGTCGTCGCCCACCCCGCAGGCGGCACGCGCGGGAGTTCTCGCTCGCGAAACGCCCACGTCCGGATCTTGAGCTCGACCTCGGCGTCATGCCGTGCCATCTACGTCCGAACCGACGGCCCGTAGCGAAAAATACGTTCCGTCGATCGGGTGCGTCCTCCTGTCGGTTCGGCCTCGCTCACCGCTCGCTCCGCACCGCGACCGTCTCCTGTTCGAACCCGTCGTCGTCGCCGCGCCAGCGCCACGAGCCGACGAACGGGTAGCCGTCGAGCGCGCAGATGACGTACGAGTGGCCGGGCCACGTCGCCCGCGCGGCGTCCGTCTCGCTCGGGTACGTCGGACCGGTGGGGTGCGAGTGGTAGAACCCGACCACGTCGAGCCCGTCGGCTTCGGCCCGCTCGATGAGCTCCAACTGCTCCTCGGGGTCGATCAGGTACCGGATCTGGGGCGTCTCGGCCACGTTCTCGGCCTCGTAGCTCTCGGTGACGACGCTCGACTCCCCGTCGTCGCCGTGGGTGCCCGCGAGGACGCCGCAGATCTCCGCCTCTCCACCGCCGTACGCGTGGTAGACGATGTCGTCGTACACGGCCCGTGTGAGTTCGATCATGCGTAGTGTGAGGCGGGTCCGGCCGATAAGTCCGTCCCGTTCGGCAAGCGAAGCGGGCCGTCCGAGGTAGCGGCAGGGGTTGGGCGGCGCGACGCCTTTTTACCGCCCACTCTCGGAGGCGGTCGTCTGATCGGCACGGCGGAGGCGGTCGTCTGCTCGCCACAGAGCCGGTTCGCGCGCCCGCTACAGCCCTTCCGCGCGCCGGAGTGTCTCTCGCACGTCGCCCGGCGCGGCGTACGGCCCGCCCTGCACGCGGTGGTCCGGGAAGAGGATCGGAATCGGGTTGTCGCGGAGCGCGCCGGTGACCAGCTCCAGGTCCGCCGGGTCGTCGGCGTCGAGCCCGGCGAGCCGCGTCAGGCGGCTCACCGAGACCTCCTCGCCGTAGGGGACCGTTTCGAGCGCTTCGAGGACCGCCCGGCGGTCGGTCGGGACCGTGAGCCCGGTCGCGACGTCGTCGAACGCGTCGCGCTCGCCGCCGAGGTACGCCCCGATCCGGTCGAGGAGGTCGTGGTCCCCGGAGGCGTCCGCCGGCGCCGTCTCCGGGAACGACACCGAGATGACGCGGCCGCCGGCGAAGCCGACCTGAACCGCCCGTCCGATCTCGTCGAACTCGCGGGCGAAGACGCCCGACGTTCCCGTCGTGTCCATACCCGCGATCCGTGACCGCGACGGTTAAATCGACGGGACGCGCCAGGATCCCGGCCGCGCTCGCGAGCGTCTCGCCCCGCACGGCGGTGACGGCGCCCGCAAGTCTTATGAACAGATACGTGCATTAGTGTACACTAATGGAGGATCAAACCGAGCTGGCCCCCGCGGTCAGATCGATCCTGGCAGCGGCCCGCGATCGGGCGGCCGAGGGTCGGTCCGGCGAGGTCGCCGTCGTGCCGCGCGACCTGCGGGCGGCGTTCGACCGCGCCGAGGCGGACGGGCGCGTCCCACTGATCGCCGAGGTGAAGCCGACGAGCCCGACGACCGACGGCACCCGCGAGGACGACCCGGTCGCGCTCGCGGAGCGGATGGTCGCCGGCGGCGCGGCCGCGCTGAGCGTGCTCACCGAGCCGGAGCACTTCGGCGGGAGCGTCGAAACCCTCGAGCGCGTGCGCGAGGCGGTCGACGTCCCCGTCCTGCGGAAGGACTTCCTCGTCGCCGAGTCGCAGCTGGACGCCGTCGAGAGCGACGTGGTCCTGCTGATCGCTCGCTTCGTCGGCGACGACCTCCCAGACCTGCTCGCCGCCGCGCGCGACCGCGGCTTCCAGGTCCTCGTCGAGGTCCACAACCGCGACGAGCTCGAGCGCGCGGTCGACGCGGGCGCGTCGGTTATCGGGGTGAACAACCGCGACCTCGCCGAGCTGGTCGTCGATCTCGGAACCTTCGAGTCCGTGGCGCCCCACGTCCCGGACGACGTGACCCTGATCGCCGAGAGCGGGATCGGCTCGCCCGGCGACGTCCGCCGGATGCGCGCGGCCGGCGCCGACGCGCTCCTCGTCGGGAGCGCGATCATGGACGGCGACGTCGAGGCGAACACCCGCGAGTTGGTGCGGGCGGAGGCGGGAGACGAGGAGGCCGGCGCCGGCGGCGCGGACGGCGAGACCGACACCCGAGACACCACGGAGACACCCACATGAGCGAGACGGAACCCACGACGAGCGAGGCGACGAGCGCGAGAGACGGAGCCGACGCGGCGACGCCGTCGCGGCGTCCCGGTCGCGAGCGCGGCCGCGACGACGGGAAGTTCGGCCCCTACGGCGGCCAGTACGTCCCCGAGGCGCTGATGCCCGCGATCGAGGAGCTGACGGACGCGTACCGGCGTTACGTCCTCGGCAACGAGGACGGATTCATGGACGAGTTCCGCGAGCGGCTCGCGGACTTCGGCGGCCGGCCGACGCCGCTCCAGCGCGCCGACCGGCTCTCCGAGCGCTACGACCGCGAGGTGTACCTCAAGCGCGAGGACCTCCTCCACGGCGGCGCGCACAAGCTGAACAACGCCCTCGGGCAGGTCCTCTTGGCGAAGTACATGGGCAAAGAGCGGATCGTCGCGGAGACGGGCGCCGGCCAGCACGGCACCGCGACCGCGATGGCGGCCGCCCACCTCGATATACCCTGCGAGATCTACATGGGCGAGCGCGACATCAACCGCCAGCGTCCCAACGTCTTCCGGATGAAGCTCAACGGCGCCGAGGTGAACCCCGTCACCGCGGGTCGAGGCACGCTGAAGGAGGCCATCTCGGAGACGATGCGCGACTGGGCGACCACCGTCGAGAACACCCACTACGTCATCGGCTCGATCGTCGGTCCGCACCCCTTCCCGGTGATGGTCCGCGACTTCCAGGCGGTCATCTCCGAGGAGGCGCGCGAGCAGTCGATCGAGAAGGCCGGCGAGCTCCCGACCGACGTGGTGGCCTGCGCCGGCGGCGGGTCGAACACGATGGGCACGTTCGCGGGGTTCGTCGACGACGAGGCGGTCGCCCTCCACGCGGTCGAGGCCGGCGGCTCGACGCTCGAGGTCGACGAGGAGGCGGGCGTCGCCCCGAACTCGGCGTCGCTGTACACCGGGGAGGAGGGCGTGCTCCACGGCGCGCGCACGAAGCTCCTGCAGGACTCCGACGGCCAGATCATGGAGAGCCACTCGATCTCCTCCGGGCTCGACTACGCCGGTGTCGGCCCCGAGCTCGCGTACCTCGTCGACGAGGGGCGCGTGAGCCCGGTCGCCGTCGACGACGACGCGGCGCTGGAGGGGTTCCATCGGCTCTCCTCGACCGAGGGGATCATCCCCGCCTTGGAGACGGCGCACGCCTTCGGGTTCCTCGAGGAACATCACGAGGAGCTCGGAGACCGCGTGGTCGTGAACGTCTCCGGGCGCGGCGACAAGGACCTCGACGCCGCCATCGAGGAGACGGACAAGCGCGACATCGACGAGGCGCCGGACATGTCGATGTTCACGGGGGGGATCTGAATGGCGGACACCGGTAATTCGGAGGCCATCGCGGCCGCCTTCGCCGACGGCCCCGCCTACGTCCCGTACCTCGCGGTCGGCGACCCGGACTACGAGGCGTCGCTGGAGTACGTCCGCGCGCTCGACCGCGGCGGCGCGGACGTGATCGAGCTGGGGCTCCCCTTCTCGGAGCCGATCGCGGAGGGGCCGACGATACAGGGCGCCCTCGTGCGCTCGCTCGACGCCGGGATGACGCCGGACCGGTTCTTCGCGTTCGCCGAGGAGCTGGACGTGGAGGCGCCCTTGGTCTGCATGACGTACTACAACCTGATTTATCAGTACGGGGGAAGCGAGGCGCGGAGCGCCTCGGACGCGAGCGGTGAAACCGCGAGCACCGGCCCCCGCCCCTTCGTGGAGCGCGCCGCCGCGGCCGGCATCGAGGGGCTCGTGGTCCCCGACCTCCCGGCCGAGGAGGCGGACCCGCTGCGGGAGGCGTGCGACGAGTTCGGGCTCGACCTCGTTTTCATCGTCGCGCCCACCACGGTCGGCGACCGGCTCGACCGGATCATGAGCCGCGTGTCGGGCTACGTCTACGTGCAGGCGCGGCTCGGGACCACCGGCGCGCGCAGCGACGTGTCCGACCAGACCACGCAGAGCCTCGACCGCCTCGCCGAGTACGACGTGCCGAAGGCCGTCGGGTTCGGCATCTCGTCGGGCGACCACGCGGAGCGTATCGTCGCCGGCGGCGCCGACGGGGTCATCGTCGGCTCGGCGCTCGTCGACATCGTCGCCGAGGGCGTCGAGGACGACCTGTCGACCGCCGCGGTCGCCGACCGGCTGGAGGCGCTCTCGCGCGAACTGAAGGCGGGCGCCGAGCGCGGTCACGCCGCGCGCGCCGAGCCGGCGGAGTCGCGGTGAACGCGGCTTCGAGCCAATACGTCCCCGAACGAAACCCACTTACCTCCGATTGCCACACTCTCACACAACGAGCCACACCATCATGACAGCAGGACTCTCGGCACGACTCGAGCGCATCTCCACGAACGACCGATACCTCATCGTCCCCATGGACCACGGGCTCACGATGGGCGCCGTCGACGGCCTCGTCGACATCGAGTCGACGATCGACGGCGTCACGCGCGGCGGCGCCGACGCGGTGCTCACTCAGAAGGGGATCGCGCCGCGCGTCCACGACAACAAGAACGACGCGGGGTACATCGTCCACGTCAACGGGTCGACCACCATCGGTCCCGACGAGAGCGACAAGCGCGTCACCGCCACCGCCGAGGACGCGGTGCGCGCTGGCGCCGACGCGGTGTCGTTCCACATCAACGTCGGCTCCGACCACGAGCCGGAGCAGATCGAGGAGCTCGCGGAGCTGACCGCCGACGCCTCGCGCCTCGGCCTCCCGGTGCTCGCGATGGCGTACGCGCGCGGGCCGGGCGTCGACGAGACCGACCCCGAGGCGCTCGGACACGCGGTGCGGCTCGCCGAGGAGGTCGGCGCCGACGTGGTGAAGACCGGCTACTCCGGCGACGGCGACTCGTTCGCCCGCGTCACGGAGTCGACCCGGCTCCCGGTCGTCATCGCCGGCGGCTCGAAGGGGACCGACCGCGAGACGGTGGAGATGGTCCGCGGCGCGATGGACGGCGACGCCGCCGGCGTGTCGATGGGGCGGTCGATCTTCCAGCACGAGGACCCCGAGGGGATCGCCCGCGCGGTGTCGGCGGTCGTCCACGACGACGCCGGCGTCGAAGAGGCGCTCGCCGCGGGCGGATTCGTCGAGGCCTGAGGGCACCTCGCCTCGTAACGGTCACCTCGCCCCGACGTTCTGGTCTCCCTCGAACGAGTCCGGGTCGGGCTCGATGTCGGCGTACTGCACGGCGCGACGCCCCAGCGTGAGCGCTCGCCCGTCGAGGTCCTCGTCGAGGAGGTCGCCGTCCTCGAACTGCGCGTGGGCGCGAGGGACGGCCACCTGATGGGGGATCACCCACGCGTTGAGGGCCCGACAGACGGAGCGGAGATGCTCCAACGCGGTCACCGGAAACCCGCCGCCGGCGACCGCGAGGAGCCCGACGGTTTTGTCCTCGAACTCCTCGAAGCCGCAGTAATCGAGCGCCGTCTTCAGCGTGGACGAGTACGAACCGTGGTACATCGGCGTTCCGAGGACGACGGCCTCGGCCTCGCGGACTCGCGTTTTGAACGCGTTCGCGTCCCCCGCCTCGTCGCGATCGGCGTCGTACGTCGGGAGGTCGTACTCGCGGAGGTCGAGCAGCTCGGCTGTGCCCCCCGCACGGCGGACGCCGTCGAGCGCGCGATCGACGCCGAGCCGGGTGTAGCTCCCGTCTCGAAGGCTGCCGACGACGCCGACGACGTGTGGTGTGTCGGACATGACCCACACGACACGCCGTCACCACTAATACGATCGGGCCGGTCCGACCCAGGGTACACCATCGCTCGTCACGTCAGACCCGCTCGCTGTTTCTGAGAGTCCGCGACGGCGTCGTCGAGCGAGCGACGCGAGGGGGAGCGCCGCCGAGATCAGCAGGCGGTACGTATCTGCGCTTCCGGCTCCGGCTCCCCCACCGGCCCGTTCGGGTCGACCGACTGCTCGACGCGGAAGACGGTCACAGAGGCGAGGCTGCGGTCAGACCGCTCGCAGGCGTACGCGGCCACCGGCCGATACCGCGACTCCCCGGCGTTCTTCATCCTGAATCCGAACTGGTGCCAGAGGACCGACGGATACGTCTCCGCCGCGTCCGGCGGTCGGTCGTACGTGACCGCCTCCCCGTCGCGCATGTCGATCGAGTCGCCCGATTCGAGCGTCCCTCGGACGACGTACCAGTTGGAGGCGTCCGGCGGGTTCGGCGCGAAGAACGACCAGCTCACTTCGGACAGGTCGCCGGTCGATTCCGACGCGGGGAGGTCGACGAGACCGACTCCTGCGGCCTGCCACCACACGAGCGCGAGGAAGGAGCCCGCGAGCAACAGCGTCGCTCCCACCCGGATCCCTCGGCGAACCCGCGACGGAATCGGGGACGCGGTCTCGGTCGCCTTTCCGCCGTCACTTCGGTCGGCCTCGGTCGCGTTTCCGCCGTCACTTCGGTACGGGCGCTCGGCGGGGCGGGAGGCGCCGTGGAGCTTCGACGTGGCGGCCTCGACGAGGTCCCAGACTCCGGGCGGAAGGAACAGCAGGAGGACCGAAGCCATGACGAACGGGAACACGCCGAGCCGCATCGTCACGGCCATGCCGAGGTGTGCGGAGACGAACGCGAGGGCGACCGCGGCCCTGAGCCATCCGGTCGCGGCGATAAGCAGAGCGGACGCCGAGAGGAGCGCGATCCAGAGCCAGTTTATCGTCGCGAGAACCACGGCGTGTTCCGAGACGAACGGTCCCACCCCCACGATGAACTCCTCCAACTGGAAGATCCGAGGGACCGCGACCCCCGACATCCACGCGTCGCTCCGGTACTTGGAGACCGCGTTCGCCGCGTAGATCGACACGAGCGTCAGGAGCGTGACGGCCGTTCCGACCGAACAGACCCGCGGAGCGACGCCCTCCCGTTCGTCGGCTCCCCGTCGGTCGACATCGTTCCGATCGGTACGGCCGCTCCGACGGCCCGCGCCCGGCGCGCAGCGGGCGTCGAGGGGGAGGAAGAGGCTTATAAAGAGGAACACGACCAGAATCGTGTTCCCGCCGTTGATCACGTACGGGTTCCGAGCGTACAGCGACGCGAGCAGGACGAGCGAGACGCCCGTCGACGCCCGCGTTCGATAGCCGACGAGGAAGCAGACTGCGGCGCCGACCGCGACCGCGAGCAGCCCCGTCTGTACCCACGCCGAGCCGGAGACGGCGTGTATCGAGAGGCTCTCTAACTGCGGATATATCTCGGCGAGCGTCGAGCGCGGAAGGACGCCCTCGTCCGTGTAGAACGCCCTCACCGCCGGGAGCCGATAGACCAGCAGGTCCCCGAGGAGGAAGAGCGCCAGCGCGATTCGGAACGCGCCGAGCGCCCGCGGGTCGATCCCGAGATACGGCGCGGCGCGCTCGCGGAGGGACTCACGCACCGCGGCGTATCGGGAACCCGCCTTCGAGAGGCGCCGGCTTGGTAGCGTCATTCGGAGGTGTGAGTCGAACGATGTGATCTCAGTGATAAGTGCTTTGTTGTCCTCCGCGTCCTCACGCGCAACGCCCGACCCTTTCGCAGTTTTCAAGCCCGCCCGCCGTGAGGTTCCGACAATGACACGCACGGTCTGGGTGAAGGCCGACGGCGACGTCGGCGACTGGGAGGCGCGCAAGCGACGGATCACGGCCGCCATCGAGGCCGGCGCGGACTGGGTGCTCGTCGACGAGACCGACGTGGGCCGCGTCCGCGACCTGGGCGACATCTCGGTCGCCGCGTTCCGCTCGGAGGCGGACGTGATCGACGACGGCGAAAACGGCCCCGAGGCCGACGCCTACTTCGTCGGGAAGGGCGGCGAGGGCGACGGGACCATCGACATGCCCGAGGACCTGTCCGGCTCGGCGGACCTCACGACGGTCCGTCGGCGCGACGACCGCGCGCAGGGCGTGTACGTCCGGGTGCTCGGCACCGAGTACGAGCGCTTCGCGGAGGAGGCCGCCACCGACGCCGAGTTCACGGTGATCGTCGGCGAGGACTGGTCGATCATCCCGCTGGAGAACCTGATCGCGCGGGTCGGCGAGGAGACGCACCTCGTCGCGGGCGCGACCACCGCCGCGGAAGCGCGGACCGCCTTCGAGACGCTGGAGATCGGCGCCGACGGCGTCCTCCTCGACGCCGACTCCCCCGACGAGATCCGCGGCGCGGTCGAGGCCCGCGACGCCGCCGACCGCGAGACGCTGGACCTCCGGCACGCCGAGGTGACCGCGGTCGAGCGCACCGGCATGGCCGACCGCGTCTGTATCGACACCGGGTCGCTGATGGACGACGACGAGGGGATGCTCGTGGGCTCGATGTCGCGCGGGCTGTTCTTCGTCCACGCCGAGACCGCGGAGTCGCCGTACGTCGAGTCGCGCCCGTTCCGCGTGAACGCGGGCGCCGTCCACGCGTACGTCCGCAACGCCGAGGGCGGCACCAACTACCTCGCAGAGCTGACCAGCGGCGACGAGGTGCAGATCGTCGACACCGCGGGGCACACCCGCGAGGCGATCGTCGGGCGCGTGAAGATCGAGAAGCGGCCGATGTTCCGGATTCAGGCGGAGATCGAGACTGACGAGGGGACCGACCGCGTGGAGACGCTGATCCAGAACGCCGAGACCGTGAAGGTCGCGACCGCGGACGGCAAGAAGGCGGTCACCGACCTGGAGGAGGGCGACGAGGCGCTCGTCTACTACGAGGACGTGGCGCGTCACTTCGGCGAGGCGGTCGAGGAGAGCATCATCGAGAAGTGAGTGGCCGACCGAAGGGAGGCCACTTACAAGCGAGCGGGCCTGTGGCTCGCGAGTAGCGGGACCGACCGGATGGGAGGTCCCGTAGGCGAACGGCGCAGCCGTGAGCCGAGCCGCCGACCAGCGGGAGGCCGCTACTGACGAACGGGCCGCGGTCGGAGATCGCGAAGCCCGACCGATTGCAGCGACCCCAATTTTTATCAGAAAATTCATCGATCGGCTTTCCATGGCTGTCAGTCACGAGACCAGTCGCGTTTCGGACGGAAACATCCTCGAACGCGTTCGGCACCTCGCGAACGCCGCGAACCCGGCGTTCGCCGCCGGGAGCCTCCTCGTTCCGCTGGCGTTCTTCGCCGCGAGCCTCCTGCTCTCGAGCACGGAACTGCTGTTTTATACCCACGTCGCCGCGGGCGCGGTGTGGTTCGGCTTCGCGCTGATCTTCCCGGCGATCATCGGCCCGACGCTCGGGGGGCTCAACGAGGAGGCGTCGGCCGCGGTGACGACGACGCTGGTGCCGAAGGCGGTCTTCTTCCTCGTCGGCTTCTCCCTGACGACGGTGCTCTCCGGAACGGTGCTTTTGACGCCCGATCTCGGGCTCGGCTACGGCTTCGGCGGGACCTGGTCGGGGCTCGCGCTGGCGCTCGGCTGGGGGCTGTTCGCCTTCGGCCTGGCGGTGCCCCACCGCCTCCACCTCAGCGCCTACTACGAGACGTTGTCGCCCGACCCCGACGCCTCCCGCCTCGGATCGATCGAGAAGAAGAATCTCGTCGTCGGGCTGTTCGAGGCCGCGGTGATGCTCGCGCTCATCGTCCTGATGACCGGGTTCCGGCTGGGGTGAGCTCGACGCCGGTTCGGCCTCTTAAAAGGGACGACGGCCGGCGGTCAGCGGCGGCTTCCGGCGGCGAATCGCCGGACGACCGCGCCGCGCTCACCAGGAGACGACCTCGCGGTCCTTCCAGAGGCGTCCCCCCGGGCTCCCGGGCGCGAACCGTGACAGCCACACCGGGGTCTCGGCCCCCTTCGACGGCGACCGCGGCGCGCCGTTCCCGCCCATGTCCGTCTGAACCCACCCGGGAGAGACGGCGTTGGCGATAAGCCCGCGGTCACCGTACTCGCCGTCGAGATAGGCCGTCAGCCCTCCGAGACCGACTTTCGATAGTCGGTAGGGCGGATACCCGCCGTCCATCTGCCCCGCCGAGAACTGACCGAGCCCCGACGACATGGACACCACGCGTCCGCCGGCGCCGTCCAAGAGCAGCGGGAGCGCCGCCTTCGTCAGCATGACCGGCCCGCGGAAGTTCACGGCCATCGTCCGGTCGAAGTCCGCCTCGTCCATCTCGTGGAGCGGTCCCGACCGGGAGAAGATCCCGGCGTTGTTCACGAGGACGTCGAGGGACCCCGCCTCTCGGTCGATCCGGTCGACGGCCGCGCGGATCGCCTCGTCGTCGGTCACGTCCAACTCGACGGCGCGCTGGTCCGGCGCGCCGACGGCGGCCGGGTCGCGAGCCCCCGCGTAGACGGTCGCGCCCAGCTCCGCGAGGCCCGCGGCGATCTCGGCGCCGATGCCTCGGTTCGCTCCCGTCACGAGGGCGACGTCGTCGGTCAGGTCCGCCTTGAGCTCGACTTCGGGGGTCGGCTGTGTCATGTCAGTGAACGCCAGGGGCTCCCCCGGCAAATATCCAACAGCCGCGCGCACCCGTCTCGTCCGCCCGGCGACCGCTCCGCGACGCCGACGGCGGACCGGGTCGAGTGGGTAGATTCATGCGAGCCAGGCGCGAACGTCCCGCCAACGGAGCGACACAGTGAGTGACGGCACACGGGGGATCGCGGTCATCGGCGACACGACGGTCGACGTTTATCCGACTGGCGGCGAGCCCATTGCGCCGGGGAGCGCCTTCGAGTGGCACGTCGGCGGCACGGCGACGAACGCCGCTCGGTGGGCCGCGGCGCTCGGGGGCGAGGTCAGCCTCGTGACGAACGTCGGGAACGACGTCCTCGGCGCGGCGGCCGCCCGGCACCTCGCCGACGGGCCGGTCGACGCGAGTCGCGTCGCGCGGGTCGACGCGCCGTCGCCGCTGACGCTGTACACCGGCCCGGACGGCGACGAGCACTGGAACGCGTGGGTGGCCGGCAGCTGTTACGGGTTCACCCCGCCGACCGACCCGGCGTCGTTCGCGGCCGCACACGAGTGGCTCCTCTTGGAGGGCGTAACGCTGCCGGCCGAGGTGAACGGGGCTGCGGTCCGCCGCCTCGCCGCGGCGGCCGCGGAGCACGGGACTCGCGTCGCGCTCGACCTCAACGGGCGACCGAACCAGTGGTCCGGCCCGGACGCCTACCGCGACGCGCTGCGGGCGGTCCTCCCACACTGCGACCTGCTGTTCGCCGGGACGGACGACCTCGCGGTGGCGGGCGCGGATCCGACGCCGGCGGGGCTGCTCGGACTCCTCCCGGCGGACCACGACGCGACCGCGTTCGTCACCGACGGCGGCGAGGCGACGCGCGCGGTCGGCATCGTCGACGGGGAAGTGACGGAGCGGGCCACCGCGACGCCCCCGTCGGCCGCCGTCGCCACCGCGGCCGGCGCCGGCGACGCGTTCGCCGGGGCGGTCCTCGCGGCGCGACGCGGCGGCGTGTCGGCGCTCGCCGAGCTGGCGGCGATCGGTAACGCGGCGGGCGCGGCGGCCGTCGAGGCGGTCGGCGCGTTCGACTCGGACGCCGCCGCGGCGCTCCGGCGGGGCTGATCGCGGACCGATCCGCCGGCGACCGTCGGGGGTCGCGGGCGTTCGCGCGGCCCGCCGAAACCGGGGACCGCCTCAGATCCCGTACAGGTCGCCGTACTTCGCCTCGACGTAGTCGGTGAACGCGTCCGCCGAGAAGTCGTCGCCGGTCGCTCGCTTCACGAGCTCATTGGTCTCGTAGCGGGAGCCGTGCCGGTGGACGTTCTCGCCGAGCCACTCGCGGAGGTCGTCGAACTCGCCAGCCGCGATCTTCCCGTCGAGGTCGTCGATCTCGCTCTCGGCGGCCGCGAACAGCTGGGCGGCCATGACGGAGCCGAGCGAGTAGGTCGGGAAGTAGCCGAAGTTGCCGTGGCTCCAGTGGATGTCCTGCAGGCACCCCTCGGCGTCTGTGTCGGGACGGATCCCGAGGTACTCCTCGTACTTGTCGTTCCAGACCTCGGGCACGTCCTCGACCGCGAGGTCGCCGCGGACCAGGTCGCGCTCGATCTCGAACCGGACGACGATGTGGAGGTGGTAGGTGAGCTCGTCGGCCTCGACGCGGATGAGGTTGTCCTCGTGGACCTGGTTGAACGCCTGATAAGCGTCCTCGATGGTGGCGTCGTCGGTCTCAGGGAAGTGCTCCTGGAAGGTCGGTAAGAAGAGCTCCCAGAACGCTCGGCTCCGACCGACGTGGTTCTCCCAGAGGCGCGACTGCGACTCGTGGACCGAGAGGTCCCGCGACTCGCCGAGCGGCGTCCCGAACTGCTCCCGCGGGAGCCCGAGGTTGTACTGCGCGTGGCCGAACTCGTGGATCGTCGAGCCGATCGCCCCGAGCGGGTCGGACTCGTCGAACCTGGTGGTCACGCGGCAGTCGAACTGGTTGCCCGCGGTGAACGGGTGCGAGGAGACGTCGAGCCGGCCGCGGTCGAAGTCGTAGCCGACCAGTTCGAGGGTCTCGCGCGCGAGCGCCTCCTGGTCGTCCTCGGGGAACGCCCCCTCGAAGGTGTCGACGGCGAGGTCGGCGTCGGACTCGCGGATCGCGTCGATCATGGGGACGAGCGTCTCGCGAAGCTCCGTGAGGATCGCCTCCGCGCGGTCCATCGAGAGGCACGGCTCGAACTCCTCGAAGAGGACCTCGTAGGGGTCCCGGTCGGGGTCGATGTGCTCGGCGTACTCGCGTTTCAGCTCGACGTGTTTCTCTAGGTGCGGGGCGAACTCGTCGAAGTCGTCCTCGGCCTTCGCCTCCTCCCACGCCTGCAGCGCCTCCGTGCTCGTCTCGGAGATCTCCTCGACGAGCTCGACGGGGACGGCGTCGGCGCGCTCGTAGTCGCGGCGGACCTCGCGGACGACCGCCGCCTGCTCGTCGGTGAGGTCGGCGTCGGCGAGTTCGTCGAGCAGGGCGCCCGTCTCCTCGTCCGTGACCATGTCGTGGCGGATCGACGAGAGCGTCGAGAGCTGCTTCGACCGGGCGGGGGTGCCGCCCTCGGGCATCATCACCTGCTGGTCCCACCCGAGCACGCCGGCGGCGCTCCCGACCGCGTTCCAGCGTCGAACACGGTCCAGGAGGGCGTCGTACGCCTCGGGGGCGTCGGCTGCGTCGTCGGTCGCGGCTTCCGTTGCCATACCCCGCAGATCGGCCGCGTCGGTTAAGAAGGGACCGGACCCGGAATCCGGCCCGCGGACGGAGCGCGGCGTGCGGCGCTCCGAGCGCGGGGCGCCGGCAGCCCGGATCCGGGCGACCCCGCCCCGAGCGCGACCTATTTCCGGCCGGCCGTCGAACCGCCGGCAACGAATGGACATCGACGAGGACACCATCGACCTGCGATCCGACACCGTCACGACGCCCTCGGAGGCGATGCGCGACGCCGCCCGCGACGCCGAGGTCGGCGACGACGTGTACCGAGACGACCCGACGGTGAACGAGCTGGAGCGCCGCGCCGCCGACGCGGTCGGAACCGAAGCCGCCCTGTACGTTCCCTCGGGGACGATGGCGAACCAGATCGCCGTCCACGTGCACACCGAGCCGGGCCAAGAGCTCCTCTTGGAGCGCGAGTCCCACATCTACCGGTGGGAGCTGGCGGGCGCCGCGAAGCTGTCGGGCGCCCAGACCCGGACGATCGACGCCGGCGAGCGCTGCGTCCCGACCCCCGAGGCGGTCCGCGAGGGGCTCGTCGAGGAGGACCTCCACCGACCGGGCACCGGGCTCCTCTCGCTGGAGAACACCCACAACTACCGCGGCGGGACGGCGATCCCGGTCGACCGGATCGCGGCGGCCGCAGACGCCGCCCGCGACGCCGACGTGCCGGTGCACCTCGACGGCGCGCGTCTGTTCAACGCCGCGGTCGCGCT
>NZ_AOJH01000089.1 GCF_000337355.1 Halorubrum kocurii JCM 14978
CCCGCCGCGTCCGCAAGCTGTTCGGCGGCGGGATGCGACAGGCAGGGATGATCGCCGCGCCGGGCCTCCTCGCGCTGGAGAACGTCGATCGGCTCGTCGACGACCACGCCAACGCAGAGCGGCTCGCGGCCGGCCTCGACGCGCTCGACGGGGTCCGCGCGCCCGAGCCCGACACCAACATCGTCGTCGCGCACACCGAGGACGCCGGAATCGCGGCGGCCGACCTCGTGAGGGCCTGCAAGGACGCGGGCGTCGGCTGCGTGGAGTTCGACGAGCACACGACGCGGTTCACCACGCACCTCGACCTCGACGTCGACGACGTCGACGCCGCGATCGACCGGATCGGCGACGTGGTCGCGGAGCTGGCGTAGTCTCGGGACTACTCCGCGGTCCCGCCGGCGACGAGTTCGTAGGAGGTGTACTCGATCGCGTCCGGGTCGTCGGCGAGAACGGGATTCAGTCATCTCCGTCTGTCCGTCATTCGACTGATCGAAAGCGGATCGGCGAGCCGACGGCTCAGGGTTGTAGGGCGACCGCCGCTACGGTGCGGACGTTGAAAGGTGACCGCCTCACGCGAACGCGAGACGACCAGTTGTGTCGCACACCGGCGGCCGGTCGAGTGAACGTCAGCCGCTCGAGTATTTAAACCCTCGTTCACGCGGCTCCGGTCGCGTCGGCCGGGTCGACGGAGTGACTCCGTCCGGCGAGTCAGTCCGGGCGGTGGACCTCGCCGTCGCGCTCGTCCGCGTCCTTCCGGCGCAGCGCGGCGGCCGCGTTGCTGGCGTCGTAGCCGAAGAACACGTCCTTCGCGTACGTCTCGGCGACCTCCGTGGCGTGGATCAGATCGTCGACGTCGACCTCCACCGCGTACAGCTCCAGCGAGAACGGCGTCTCCGGGGGCGCGCCGTGCACGTCGTAGTCGCCGCCGAGCCGCGAGCGGAACCCGCGGGCGATGGTCTCCAGCCAGTAGGTCGTGGCGTACTCGGTGTCGTACAGCGGGACCACGAACTCGTCGACGTGCTCGGCGAGCCGGTCGAGGTCGAGCCCGGCCCGCGCCCGCAGGTGACCGGGGTAGGGGTCGGGGTACAGCGTGAGCAACACCCGGCCGGGGACCCGCTCGGCGGCGTCGGCGACGAACTCGGTGATCACGTCCGCGCGCCAATCGACTCGGTCTTCGCTGTCGCTCTCGGCGAACAGCCGCTCGCAGCGGTCGCAGCGGCAGAACCCCTCCCGCGGGAACCCCACGTCGTCGAGGCGCACGTCGTCGTTCTCGGCGGCGCAGTCCTCGATGATCTCCAGTAACCCCTCGCGGTACTCCGGGTGGGTCGGACAGATGTACGCCCAGTCGAAGTAGTCGCGGTCGCGGGTCGCCGGCTCGCCGCGCCCGTCGACCGGGACGAGGTCGGGGTCCTCGCTCGCCGCGGCGTTGTCGCCGAAACACGACACCATGTTCACGGCGTTCGGCAGAGGCGCGGCCGCCCGCCCCGTGACGTCTTTGACCTCGTAGAAGCCGAGATCGAACGGCTCCATCTCGACCTCGTCGGCGTTGCGCGTGACGACCCCGTACATGGACGCCGCTACGGGACTGACGGGTAAAAACGGCGGGCATCCGCCCGCGGGAGAGGTGGTGGTTCGGCGCGTCCGGTTCTCGCGCTCGCTCGTTACTCGACTGTCACCGGCTCCTTGTCGCCGGCGAACAGGAAGTACGCGAGTGCGACCAGCGACAGGACCAGGACGAGCTTCAGTTTCTTGCTCATACCTGACGCGTCGAGCGGCGGGCGCTAAAATCTACCGGAGCCCTCGTCGATCGCGGGCGGGGCGCCCCCCGTCACACGTCGATGTGATCGGCGATGTCGGCCCGGAGGATCGTCGAGCAGTAGTCGCAGCGGACGCCGTCGGCGACGACGTCGAACCGCGTCTCGACCGGTTCGCCGGCGTTCGTGATGCAGTTGCGGTTCGGACACGAGAGCACGCCGGTCACGCTGTCGGGGCGCGTCACCCGGTTCTTCTCGACGACCTCGAAGTCGCGGACGATGTTGATGGTCGCCTCGGGCGCGATGAGCGAGAGCACGTCGACCTCGGACTGCGAGAGCTCCCGCTCCTCGACTTTCACGATGTCCTTGCGTCCGAGTCGGTCCGAGGGGACGTTCATCCCCACCGAGACGCCGAACCCCTCGGAGCCGTCGATGCCGAGGATCGCGAGCACGTTGAGCGCCTGCCCGCCCTCGACGTGGTCGATCACGGTGCCGTCGCGGATCTTCGAGACGCGCAGCTCGTGGTCGCTCATCGGCCCACCTCCGCCCCCTCGGCGGCCTCGGCGTTCTCCAGCAAGGTGTCGAGCAGCGCCATCCGCACCGGGATCCCGTTGTGCGCCTGTTCGAAGTACGTCGCGTGGTCGGTCTCGTCGACGTCCGGCGCGATCTCGTCGACGCGCGGGAGCGGGTGCATCACGGTGAGGTCGTCCGAGGCGACCTCGAGCGTCTCGGCGTCGATCTGATACTCGCCCGCGACGCGGTGGTACTCGTTCTCGTCCGGGAACCGCTCCTTCTGGATCCGGGTGACGTACAGCACGTCGAGCTCGTTGAGGACCGGGTCGAGCTCCTCGTGTTCGCGGATCTGCGCGCCGGTCTCGTGGAGGTCGAACCGGACGGAACGCGGGAGTCGCAGCGACTCCGGGCTGATGAAGTGCTGGTTGGCGTCGAACTCCGTGAGCGCCGCCGCCAGCGAGTGCACGGTGCGGCCGTACTTCAGGTCACCCATGATCCCGATAGTGAGGTCGTCGAGGCCGTGATTCTCTCGGATCGTGTGGAGGTCGAGGAGCGTCTGCGAGGGGTGTTGACCGGCGCCGTCGCCGGCGTTGACCACTGGGACGGAGACGTTCTCGGCGGCGAGCGTCGCGGCGCCCTCGCTCGGGTGGCGGAGCACCAACGCGTCCGCGTACCCCTCGATGACGCGGACGGTGTCGGAGAGCGACTCCCCCTTCGAGACCGACGAGGAGTCGACGTCGCCCATGCCGATCGTGTCGATCCCGAGGCGTTTGGCCGCGCTGTCGAAGCTCATCCGGGTGCGCGTGCTCGGCTCGAAGAAACAGAGCGCGAGCACGCGCCCGGCGTGCCGGTCCGCGTAGGCGGCGGGGTCGTCGTCCACCTCGCGGGCCCGGTCGAGCACCGCCTCGATGTCATCTCGCGAGAGCTGGGTCGCGGTGATGAGATGGTCCTGACGCATTGTCGAAGCAGGGGGTCGGCAGTATCTTGAATCCCTCGGCTCGGCCGCCGACGAGGGTGTTCACGTCCGTGTCGATCGCCGCGATCGACGGCTTCGAGATTCGCAGAACGCGGGGCGCGTCAGCACTCTCCGCGTCCGCTCGGTCCGCCGCCCGCGCTTATAAACCGATCCGCGCCCAACGGACGGGTATGTCCGAGACCGACTCGGCGGACGAAGCCGCCAACGACCCGGCCGACCTGCTCCCGAACGACCGCGTGAAGCAGAGCGCGCTCGACGGCGACGTGACCCAGCTCCACCGCGGGAACCGGTACGGCGAGGAAGGCGATACCTTCGAGATCGACGGCGTGACGTTCGAACTCACCGAGGTGACGGAGCGAACCCTCGGCGACATGACCGACGAGGACGCGAAGCGGGAGGGGTCCCCGTCGCTGGAGGCGTACAAAGAGCGGATGGTCCACGCGCACGGCGGGAGCTTCGACTGGGACGACGACGCCGACGTGGTGCGACACCGGTTCGAGCGGGCGGAGTGAGCGACGCACGCGTGCCCGGCACGCCCGGCATCAGCCGCCGAACGCGCCCAGACTCGACTGCAGCTCGCGGTCCGGCACCTCCTCGGTGAGCTCGTACCCCACCAGCTCCCTGGCGTCGACCGCGTACGTGGACCCGCCGCGGTCGAGCACGAGCACGCGGCCCTTCCAGCCGCGGACCGTCCCGGCCGCCATCGTCTCCGCGACCGGGCGGTCGTCGAGGTCGAGGCCGTCGTCGAACGCGAACCGCTCGATCGGGTCGAACCCCTCCAGAAGCGCCTCCCACGCCTCGGCGTCGACGTCGCGGCCGAACCCCGCGAGCTTCGTCGGGACGCGCACCCGGTCGACCAGGTCGTCTCGGTCGGCGAGTTCGGCCTCGACCTCCCGCGCGATCCGACCGTCCGGGTACGTCCGGATGTGGGCCGCGCGGTCGGCGCCCTGCTCGCGGAGCCGAGTCTCCAGCCGCCACAGGCGCGTGACACCCACCTTCAACACGTCGGGCGCGAACGCCGCGAGGTACACCGCGTGCTCCTCGTGGCAGTCCATCTCGTCTTTCAGACACGTCCCCGTACAGCGAGCGCAGACCCAGACGTGCCGGTGCGCGTCGCAGTAGGGGGCGTCGGCGGCGTCGCAGGCGACGTGGTCGCCGTCGTGGACCGTCCCCGCACAGCGGCGGTCGCCGAGCCCGAAGGCGAGCTCCGTGCCCGGGGTCGCCTCGACGAACTCGACCGCGCCGCCGCTGGCGACGGAGAGCCCTTCGCCCGACTCGTAGCCGACGACCTGCACGCGGTCCCGTAGGGGAAGCGGCGACTTAGGCGCGTCGTCAGCGGAACGGGCGGGAGCGGGCACGCCCACCGCCACGTGTTTTTAAGCCGACGGCCGAGCGAGACGTTCGCATGCTCGACGTCGCGCTCTCGATGACCGACGACGCCGATGCCGGCAATGTCGCCGGGATCGGCCTCGCGCTGACGGTCCGCAACGCCGGAGAATCGCCCGAGACCCTGCGGTTCAGGACCGGTCAGCGCGCCGACTTCGCGGCCTATCGAATCGACGGTGAGGGCGGAGCTGACGAGGAGGGCGGCGAGGCCGACCCCGTCTGGCGGTACGGCACCGACCGGCTGTTCACCCAGGTGCTCGGCAGCGAGACGCTGGAGCCGGGCGATTCTACCACCTACAAGGCGACGTGGGGGGACCCGCCGCCGGGGCGGTACCGGATCGTCGGCGAGGTGACCGCAGAGGGGCGCGACCTGAGCGCGACGGCGACCGCCGCGGTCGACTGAGCCGCGTCCGGTTATTCCGAGTCGTTGCCGACGGGCTCACCGTGGACCGCGCGCTCGACCGCCGCTTCGAGGCGCTCGCGGGTCCGGTGGCTCGGCTCGGCGTCCGTCCGCACCTCGATCAGGTGCGACCCGTCCGCGTCGCGAGCCCTCGTGTACGCCTCGGCGAGGTCGTCGGCGACGCCCGCGGCGGAGTCCGCGGCGTCCGGTCGCGCGTCGATCCGGGCGTACGCCAACCCGTGGAGGTCGGCCAGCGGCTCGAACTCGATGCCGTGCGGCGTTTTGAACGCCTCCGTGAACTCCGGCTCGAACGACTCGATCGGGAGCTTGTGGAAGATGCCGCCGCCGTCGTTGTTGATCAGCACGACCGTCGCGTCCACGTCGCAGCGGTCGAGCGCGAGCAGGCCGTTGCCGTCGTGGTACAGCGCCAGGTCGCCGACGACGAGCGTGAGGTCGTCGGTCGTCGCGGAGCCGGCGCCGAGCGCGCTGGAGACGACCCCGTCGATGCCGGAGACGCCGCGGTTACCGAGCGCGGTGACGCTCGTGGTCGTCGGGCCGACGAAGCGGTCGAGGTCGCGGACGGGCATCGAGTTGGAGACGAACAGCGTCGCGGGGTCGGGGAGCGCCTCGGCGACGACCCGGAGCGCGTCGCCCTCGTGGAAGGGGAGGGGGTCGGCGTCGTCGGCCGAGACCTCCGCTTCGCCCTCTCGACCGTGAATCTCACGCGCGACGCGGTCGGCCTCCTCCCACTGCGCGCGCCAGTCGCCGTCGCCGCCGCCCCCGGCGACGAGCCGAGAGAGGCGGGCGCAGAGGCGGCTCGGCTCGGCGACGACGAGGCCGGTCGCCGCGAACTCCGCCTCGCGCCAGCGCCCGGCGGGGTCGACCTGGTACTGGTCGGCGCCGGTGCCGGCGAGGTACTTCCGGAGGCGCTTGGAGGTGGGCGACGCGCCGAGGCGGAGGACGACATCGGGGTCGGTCCAGCGATGGGACTCACCGGCAACCGCCGCCGAGAGGTACGCGTCGTAGGCGCCGATCACGGGCGCGACGCGGGTGTGACCGCCGAACCGGACGCCGGAGAGCGGGTCGGCGAGGACCGGGAACCCCGTCGCGTGCGACAGCGCGGTGACGGCCTCGGCGTCGAGCCCGGGCGGGTCCGCGGGGCCGGCGACGATCAGCCCGCGGTCGGCCGTCGACAGCGCGTTGGCGAGCAGCCGCAGTTCGTCGTCGCCCGGCTCGGGCGACCCGGGCGTCACCTCGACGTAGGGGCCGTCGCGGCCGCGCTCGGCGGTCGGATCGAGGTCGGGGGGCACGTCGTCGGGGACTCGGGTCGGCTCCAGCGGCTTCTTGAAGGGAACGTTGAGGTGGACCGGCCCGGGGTCGGCGCCCTCGGCGGCCCCCAAGGCGCGGGCGACGGTGGTCCGGAGTGACCGGAGGGCGCGGTCGTTCGCCGCGGGTTCGGGCAGGTCCTTATAAAAGCGGACGGCGTCGCCGTACAGCTTCTCCTGGTCCGCGGTCTGGTTCGCGCCGGAGTCGCGCAGCTCCGGGGGACGGTCGGCCGTGAGCGCGAGCAGGGGGACGCGGGCCTCGCTCGCCTCCATCACGGCGGGGTGGTAGTTGGCGGCGGCGGTGCCGGAGGTGCAGATCAGCGGCGTCACCTCCCCGGTCCGGCGCGCGCGCCCCAGCGCGAAGTAGGCGGCCGAGCGCTCGTCCAGTTGGGAGAAGACTCGCAGGTCGTCGTTGCGCGCGGCGGCCACCGTCAGCGGCGTCGAGCGGCTTCCGGGCGATGCCACGACGGCGTCGACGCCCGCGGCGACGAGCTCGTCGACGAGGGCGCGCGCCCACAGCGTGTTCCGGTTCGGCGCGGTCATTACGACCGCTTGGGGGTCGCGATTTAAATACACCCGCGGGTCGGACGCGGCGGGGTTCGGCTACACTCGCTCGAGCCGCGAGAGCCCGTGCCACACCGCGTCGACGAGTCGGTCTTCGCCCTCGCCCTCGGCGTCGGCCCACCCGCGAGCGAGCGCGTCCTCGAGCACGGGGGCCGGGTGGTTCTCGAAGTTGTTCATCCCGCGGAACGTCTCTAAGGCGTCGCGCTCGGCCTCGCCGAACGACGCGGGGCCGTCGCTAGCAGCGGCCTCGTCGCCAGTGGCCTCGTCGCCGGCCTCCTCGTCGAGAAACCCGAGGTCCGCGAGCGCGGCCGACACCGCCGCGGCGGTCTCGCCGGTCAGCTCCCGGGTGTCCTCGGGCGCCTCGCGCTCCAGCAGGGTCACGTCGTACAGCTTGAACACCCGCTCGAGCTCGTCGATCGGGGCCTCGTGGTCGTCGACGCGCACGTCGACCCACCGGTCGTTGCGCCCGTCGTAGCCCCCCTCGGGCTTGGCGACGTACAGCGCCGCGGCCTGTTCGCCGCGCTTGTCGCCGCCGGCCTCGTTGCCGGCGTGGAGCGCCGCGATCAGCCGCTCGGGGAGCCCGCCGTCGGCCCCCTCGAACGCCTCGGCCATCGCGGTGAGCGTCTCGGCGTTCTCCAGGATGTTCCCCTGCACGGTGTACTGCTCGCCCTGCAGGTCGCCGGCGTGGTCGTGGCACTCCTCGCCGGTGAACGCGGCCACCGAGCCGTCCGCGCCGACGACGCCGACCTGTCGCGAGGGCGCCTCGTCGTCGCCCTCGGTGAGTCGCTCGACGACATCGGCGGCGTCGTGCCCCTCGCGCAACAGGTCGAGCCCGTCCGGGCCGTAGGCGACGTTCGCGTAGCTCTGCGTGGCGACCGCGCCGGCGTCGGCACTCGCGAACGGGACGACGGCGCCGACGCCGACGAACTTCGACTGGACCGCGACGCCGACGGCGTCGGTCTCCGGGTCGCGCGCGACGATCGAGAAGGTCGAGGGGCGGACTGGCATGCGGATCGATCGGTCGGCCGGGACACGTATAAATCCGGGCTGGCGCCGGCGTCCGCGCCACGCGCGGATCCCGCGCCGCCGCTCGCGAAGGCGGTCCCGCCCTGCGACTCGGTCCCGCCCTGCGACTCGGTCCCACCCCGCGACTCGGTCCCACCCCGCGACTCGGTCCCGTTCTGCAACGCTTATGCACGCCGACCGACTTCGATCGGACATGAGCGACGACGACGCCGTCGACGTCGAGGTCGAGTCCCCCGACGACGCCGCGGCCGACGCGGCGAGCGCGAACGGCACGGCCGAGGCGGCCGCCGAGGAACCGAGCGACGAGTCGGGCGAGGCGAGCGGCGACGCCCGCGACGAGGCGCTGGCCGCCGCCGTCGCCGAGCACGACGAGGCCCTCGCTCGGGAGGTCGCGGCCCTGGAGGCGGACCTCGCGGAGACGCGAGCGGAGCTCCTCGAGGCCGAGGAGGAGGTCGAGGAGCTGACGAGCAAGCTCGCCCGGGTGAAGGCCGACTTCAGCAACTACAAGCAGCGCGCCAAGCGCAAGCAAGACGAGATCCGCGAGCGCGCCTCCGAGGCGCTCGTCGAGCGCATCACGCCGGTGCGGAACGACCTGCTGCGCGCGCTCGATCAGGAGGAAGGGAGCGACCTCCGTCCGGGCGTCGAGTCGACGCTGGAGAAGTTCGACGATGTGCTCGCCGACGAGGGCGTCGAGCCCATCGCCCCCGATCCCGGCGAGGAAGTCGATCCGGCACGCCATCAGGTGATGCTGCGCGTCGAGAGCGACCAGCCCGAGGGGACGGTCCACGAGGTGTACGAGCCCGGCTACGAGATGGGCGACCGCGTGGTGAGCGAAGCGAAGGTCACCGTCAGCGCCGGCGACGAGTAGCGCCGAGGGCGGTCAGCTACCGGACGTTCTCCGTCGCGCGACCGTACGCCGCCGCCAGCTCGTCGAACCCCGCGTCCGGCTCGGCCGTGTGCGGCACCGACAGCGGCGAGACGGACACCTCCCCGTCGACGACCGCCCGGCGGTCGGTGCCGACCGAGTCCGGGACGTCGCCGTCGTTCATTTTCCCCCAGATCGGGTCCGAGAAGCGCACGCGGCCGTTTCCGTCGTGTGCCGCCTCCATCCCGTACCACGGCGAGGGGGACGTGACGCGCATCGGCGCCGGGGAATCGCGCTCGCCGTCAGCGACCGGGGCGTTGACGTTGAGGTAGTCGACGCGGTCGAACGCGCCCGACGCGGTCGCCTCCGCGACGAGGTACCGGGTCGCGCGGGTCGCGTTCGCGAACTCCGCCGGCTCCAGCTCCCGCTTCCACCAGTCGTCCCCGCCGGGGACGTACATGGAGGCCGCCACGGCGGGCACGTCGAAGAACGCCGCCTCGACCGCGGCGGAGACGGTTCCGGACCGCCCGAGCGTGTACGCGCCGAGGTTCGCCCCCTTGTTACAGCCCGCGACCACGACGTCGGCGTCCGGGACCAAGGCGTCGAGCCCCGCGACGACGCAGTCGACCGGCGTGCCGTCGACGGCGTAGCCGAGCTCGTGCTCCGCGATATCGACGCCCTCGGAGAGGGCGCGGCCGGCCGACGACCGGTCCCCTGTCGGGGCGACCGCCACCACGTCATAGTCGTCGGTGAGTTCGTCGTAGAGGGCTCTGAGACCGACGGCGTCGATCCCGTCGTCGTTCGTTAACAGGACGCGTTCGACGCTCATGTACATCCTTCGGGCGGTTCGGACAAAAGTCCACCGTCGCGGGCGCGGAGCGGCGAGCGGTCGACCGACGGGAAGCTCGCGGACCCGCCGCGCCGAACGGAAAGGCCCACGTACCTCGGATTCGATCGACCGGTATGGGATTCGGGGACACGGCGAAGAAGATCCAGACGCTCGCCGACAAGGCGGAGCGCACGTACCAGAAGATCAACGAGCTCCGTACCGAGGTCGAGGAGACGCAGTCGACCGTCGTCGAGACCTCCGACCGGGTGCAGGCGCTGGAGAACGAGATGGCCGAACAGCGGGCCGTCCTCGACGCGGTCGCGACCGAAGTGGGCGTCGACCTCGAGAGCGTGAGCACCGAGGCGCACATCACCGACGCCGAGGAGGTGGCCGCGACGAAGAGAGGCGAGGACGGCGGCGACGAACAGGGCGACGCTGAACACGGTGACGCCGGACCCGACGCCGACGAGTCCCCCGACGACGAATCCGGGGACGACGACAAATAAGAGCCGAACCGCTCCGGTCAGCCGTCGGCTCGCTCCGGTCAGTCGTCGGCCTCGTTCGGGTCTCCACCCTGTTCGCCTGCCCGCGAGACGACCTCCGCCGGGACCCCGGCGACCGTCGTCCCGGGCGGCACGTCCTCGGCGACGAGCGAGTTGGCGGCGACGCGGGCGTCCTCGCCGATCGTGACGCCGGGGAGGACGATCGTCCCCGCGCCGACCATCGCACGGTCCCCGACGACCACGTCGCCGAGGCGGTACTCGTTCTGGAGGAACTCGTGACAGAGCAGCGTGGCGTCGTAGCCGATGATGGCGTCGTTCCCGACCGTGATCCGCTCGGGCCAGAACACGTCCGGTGTCGACTCCAACCCCCACGAGACGCCGGCGCCGACGGTCACGCCGATCCGACGCAACAGCCAGTTCTTCAGCCGGAGGCTCGGGCAGATTCGCGCGAGCACGATCACGACGTAGTTGCGGACGACCGCGAGCGGCGACTTCGCGTCGGGCCACGACCAGAGCGAGTTCCGCACCCCGCCGGTGGGGTGGCGTTCCAGCCTGTCGCCGCGGGAGCCGTCGGCCTCCGCGGCGTCGGTATCCGCAGCGTCGGCTTCCGCGCTGTCGGCTTCCGCGGTGTCAGCCCCCGCGGAGTCGGTACCCGCGGCGCCGGACCGGTCGTCCTCGTGAGTCACGAGCGTGCCTTCGGACGGCTCCGGTAAAAGGGTCGCTGCCGGCGCCCGCTACTCGCGGAGCTCGGCCATGTGGTCGATGCGGCGCTCGACGAGGTCGGCCGTGCCGATGTCGTGGCGGATGCGGACCCGGTCGCCCGCGGCGGCGAGCGCGGCTTCGGCCTGGGCCTCCGCGGCGGCGATCGAGTCGCCGCGGCCGACGACCGCGAACGAGCGGGAGGTGGTGGTGTACAGCCCGTCGTCGCGCTCGTCGACGCTGGCGTAGTACAGGAGCGCGTCGCCGACGCTCTCCTCGTCGACCGCGATCTTCGCGCCCGCGTCGGGGTCGGTCGGGTACCCGTCCGGCACGGCGTACTTACAGACGGTCGCCTCCCCGGAGAAGGCGAGCTCGGGGAGGTCGTCGCCGGACTGCGTCCGGCTGTCACCGGGCGAAGCCCGGTTGCCCGAGGGACTCTGTCCCTCGCTGCTAGAGGCGCGTTGCGCCTCGCTGCTTCCGTCGCGGGCGGCCGTGAGCACGTCGAGGAAGGGGGTTTCCAGGACCGGGAGCGTGTTCATCGCCTCCGGGTCGCCGAAGCGCGCGTTGAACTCGACCACCTTCGGGCCCGCGTCGGTGAGCATGAACTGGCCGTAGAGGACGCCCTTGTAGTCGGGCAGCGCGTCGACGACCGCCTCCAGCACGTCGACGGCGTCGTCGTAGTCGCCCTCGGCCATGAACGGGAGCGAGCGCCCGGTGGCGGTGTACGAGCCCATGCCGCCGGTGTTCGGTCCCTCGTCGCCCTCGTAGGCGCGCTTGTGGTCCTGCACCGCGGGCGTCGCGCGGAGCTCGCCGTTCGCGACAAACGCCTGCACGGTGAACTCCTCGCCGACGAGCCGCTCCTCCAACACGACGCGGTCGTAGTCGGAGTCTCGGAGGTACGCCTTCGCCTCCTCGGCGGTCACCTGATCGCCGATCACCTTCACGCCCTTGCCGCCGGTGAGCCCGGCCGGCTTCACCGCGAGGTCGCCGTCGTACGCGTCGATGTGGTCGCAGGCGGCCTCGACGTCGTCGAACACCGCGTAGTCCGGACAGCCGGGGATCGCGTTGTCGTCCATGAACTCGCGCTGGTACGCCTTGTCCGTCTCCAGCCGGGCCTCCTCGGCCCGCGGGCCGAACGCGTACACGCCGGCCTCGTCGAGCGCGTCGGCGACGCCCGCCGCGAGCGCGGACTCCGGACCGATCACCGCGAGATCCGCGCCGACCGTCGTCGCGTAGTCGGCGACCGCCTCGGCGTCGGTCTCGTCGATCGTCTCGAACCCGTCGGCGAGCCGGCGAATCCCCGGGTTGCGGTTGCTCGCGCAGGCGTACAGCGCGCAGTCGTCGGCGACGGCGCGGGCGATCGCGTGCTCGCGTCCGCCGCCCCCCACCAGAAGTACGGTCTCCGTCATGTGCGACCGATAACAACACGGTAGTGTAAACTTTACTCTCTATCTGCGCTCGGATATCCACGTTCGTGGTTATATCCCCGCGGCGACGCTCGTGTGACGGGTTTTTGCCGCGCCGGGCCGAATCGGGCGTATGTCACAGCCGACCGAGCGGAACCGTCTCGACGGGGAGGCGAGCCCGTACCTCCAGCAGCACGCCGACAACCCCGTCAACTGGCAGCCGTGGGGCGAGGAGGCGTTCGAGCGCGCCCGGGAGCACGACGTGCCGGTGTTCGTCTCGATCGGCTACTCCTCGTGTCACTGGTGTCACGTGATGGCCGAGGAGAGCTTCGAGGACGAGTCGATCGCCGCGGTGCTCAACGATGAGTTCGTCCCCGTGAAGGTCGACCGCGAGGAGCGCCCCGACGTCGACAGCACCTTCATGACCGTCTCGCAGCTCGTCACCGGCGGGGGCGGGTGGCCCCTCTCCGCGTGGTGTACGCCGGAGGGCGAGCCGTTCTACGTGGGGACCTACTTCCCGCCCGAGCCGCGCCGGAACCAGCCGGGGTTCCGCGACCTCTGCGAGCGGATCGCCGACTCGTGGGCGGACCCGGAGCAACGCGAGGAGATGGAGCGCCGCGCCGACCAGTGGACGACGAGCGCCCGCGACGAGCTGGAGTCCGTGCCGGATCCGAGCCTCGCCGGCGACGCGGGCGGCTCCGAGGCGCCCGGTCCCAACCTCCTCGACGAGGCCGCGGCCGCCGCGGTCCGCGGGTACGACGACGAGTACGGCGGCTTCGGGAGCGGCGGCGCGAAGTTCCCGATGCCCGGCCGGATCGACGTGCTCATGCGGGCGTACGCGCGGACCGGCCGCGACGCCGCCCTCACCGCCGCGACGGGCACGCTCGACGGGATGGCCCGCGGCGGGATGTACGACCAGATCGGCGGGGGGTTCCACCGGTATGCGGTGGACCGGCAGTGGACGGTGCCGCACTTCGAGAAGATGCTGTACGACAACGCGGAGCTCCCGATGGCGTACCTCGACGCCCACCGACTCACGGGCGACGCCTCGTACGCCCGCGTCGCGAGCGAGACGCTCGGCTTTATCGACCGCGAGCTCCGGCACGACGACGGAGGGTTCTTCAGCACGCTCGACGCCCGGAGCCGACCGCCGGAGAGCAGGCGCGGAAACGCGGGCTCCGACGGGAGCGACGCCGCCGAGGACGTCGCCGACGTGGAGGGCGCCTTCTACGTCTGGACGCCCGGAGAGGTCGACGCGGCGCTCGACGAGCCCGCGGCGTCGCTCGCGAAGGAGCGGTACGGGATAGCGTCCGGCGGGAACTTCGAGCGCGGCACCACGGTCCCGACGATCGCGGCCTCAGTCCCGGAGCTCGCCGACCAGCGCGACATGTCGACGGCGGACGTCCGAGAGGCGCTGACGGCGGCCCGCGTCGCGCTGTTCGAGGCGCGCGAGTCGCGGCCGCGCCCCGCCCGCGACGAGAAGGTGCTCGCGTCGTGGAACGGCCGGGCGATCTCGGCGTTCGCCGCCGCCGGGCAGGTCCTCGGCAAGCCGTACGCCGACATCGCGAGCGACGCGCTCGCGTTCTGCCGCGAGCGCCTGTACGACGAGGAGACGGGTGGCCTCGCGCGGCGCTGGCTCGACGGCGACGTGCGCGGGCCGGGCTACCTCGACGACCACGCGTTCCTCGCGCGCGGCGCGCTCGACGCCTACTCGGCCACGGGCGACCCGGCGGCGCTCGGGTTCGCGCTCGACCTGGCCGAGACGGTCGTCTCCGACTTCTACGACGCCGACGACGGGACGATCTACTTCACCCGCGACCCGGACGAGGAGACTGAACAAGGCGACGACACCCTCTTCGCCCGGCCGCAGGAGTTCACCGACCGGTCGACCCCGTCGAGCCTCGGCGTGGCGGCGGAGACGCTCGCGCTCCTCGACGGCTTCCGGACCGACCGCGAGTTCGCCGACGTCGCGGAACGAGTCGTGACGACCCACGCGGACCGGATCCGCGCGAGCCCGCTGGAGCACGTCTCGCTGGTGCGCGCCGCCGACCGCGTCGCGTCCGGGGGGATAGAAGTGACCGTCGCCGCCGACGCGGTGCCCGACGCGTGGCGGGAGACGCTGGCGGAGCGGTACCTGCCGGGCGCGCTCGTCGCCCCGCGCCCGCCGACCGAAGACGGGCTCGCGGCGTGGCTCGACCGGCTCGGCATGGACGAAGCCCCGCCGATCTGGGCCGACCGCGACGCCGTCGACGGCGAGCCGACCGCCTACGTCTGCGAGGGGCGGACGTGCTCGCCGCCGGAGACCGACATCGACGCGGCGTTGGAGTGGCTGGCGGCGCGGGACTCGCCGGAGTAGCGACGACGCTCCCGACCGATTCCGTCCCCGCCTCGCCCGCTCGCCTCGAGTAAGCCGCGTCGTAATTATATGTCCCCGTCACCACGCTCCGTGCATGCACGATTTCGTCGTCGTAGGCGCGGGGCCTCCGGGGTCGCGGTTCGCCCGGCGCGCCGCCGCCGCCGGCCGCGATGTCGTCGTCTTCGAGAAGGGGTCGGTCGGGACCCCGCTGGCCTGCTCCGGACACGTCTCCGACGACGTGTGGGAGTACGTCCCGGACGACGCTCGCGACGACCTCCTCCAGAACCGGGTTTACGGCGCGCGCTTCCGCGTCGGCGGCCCGGAGTCGAAGGCGTACCCGTTTTATAAGTCCGAGCCCGTCTCGAACGTGATCGACCGCGTCGGGCTCGACCGCACCCTCGCCGACTGCGCGCGAGACGCCGGCGCCGACGTGCGGGAAGACCACACGGTCGTCGGCGTCGACGACCGCCCGGATCGGGTCGTCGTCGAGGTCCGAACGCCCGGGGGCGACGTGGAGGACGTCGAGGCGCGGATGGTCGCGGGCTGCGACGGCCCCACGTCGCGCGTCCGCCGCTCGCTCGGGCTCCCGGAGCCGGACGAGCTACTCCACGGCGTGCTCGCGTTCGACGACGCGCCCGACGCGGGCGACCTGGTCGACGTCCACCTCACCGCGCCGACGTTCTTCGCGTGGCGGATCCCCCGCGGTGACGCCGGCGTGGAGTACGGGCTCGCCGCGCCGCCGAGCGACGACGTGTCCGCGATGTTCGACCGGCTCACCGACACGTACGACGTGACGACGGACCACTTCTGTTCGGGGGCGATCCCCGTCGGCCCGCCGGACCGCGTGACGAGCGATCGGGCGTTCCTCATCGGGGACGCGGCCGCGCAGACAAAGCCGTTCACCGGTGGCGGAATCCTCTACGGGATGACGGCGGCCGACGTGGCGGCCGACGTGATCGACCCGACGGAGCCGGCGACGCTCGCCGACTACGAGTCGGGGTGGCGCGACGCGATCGGCACCGAGATCCGGCTCGGCTCGGCTATCCGTCGGTGTTACTCCCTCCCGGAGCCGGTCCAGCGGGCCGGGCTGTGGGCGCTGTCGGGCGAGATCGGGGTCCACATGGACCGACCGAGCTCCTTCTTCTCCCCGGGGCACCTCAGGAAGCTGTTCTCGCGGAGCGATCCCGACGACGCGCCGCGGTAGCGGTCGCCGGTGCGTCTCGTGGGCTACTCCTCGACGGCTACTCCTCGACTACTTCCGCGAACGAGACGTTCTGGCGGACGCTCGTGATCTCGACGGTCGGCTCGTCGCCCGGCTGGGAGTCCGGGACGATGACGACGTACCCGCGCTCGATCTTCGCGATCCCGTCGCCTTTGTCGCCGAGCGTCTCGATCGTCACCTCTCGGACGTCGCCCTCGGAGACCGGCGGGCCGGACCCGTCGGCGTCGCCCCTCGAGCGTGTCGTCGTCGACGTGGGGCCACCGCCGGCGCCGTCGCCGGCGACCGCGCGGTTCGCGTTGCCGTCTGTGGCGGCGGCTGCGCCGTCGCCGTCCGCCTCGCGTTTGATAAGCGCCACGCGGTACGACGCGCCAGCCTCGATCGTGCCGTGTTCGATCTCCGTGGCGGGGATCCTGACGACGGCCTCGTCGCCGCGCTCCTCGATAGTCCCGGTAAAGAGACACTTCAGTGAATCCGTGAGTTCGACCATGACTCTCCTTTTGGGTACGCGAATGAAAAACTCCCTATTCGCGCAGGGGACGATGGCTGTTCTGCTGGTGCAAGGAACCATGGCTACGGCGGGGGCGCCGTCGCGACCTCCTCCGCCGGGTGAACATAAACATTTACCCTGTTCCGAATTAATCGGAGGGCATGAGCCGGAACTACGAGTCGCTCCACGACCCGAACGCGGAGTACACGATGCGAGAGCTCTCCGCCGAGACGATGGGGACGACGGGCGCGCGCGGCGGCGGCCGCGACGTCGAGATCACGGACGTGCAGACGACGATGGTCGACGGGAACTTCCCGTGGACGCTGGTCCGCGTGTACACCGACGCCGGCGTCGTCGGCACGGGCGAGGCGTACTGGGGCGCCGGCGTGCCGGAGCTGATCGAGCGCATGAAGCCGTTCGTGATCGGCGAGAACCCGCTCGACATCGACCGGCTGTACGAGCACCTCATCCAGAAGATGTCGGGCGAGGGCTCCGTCGAGGGCGTCACCGTCACCGCGATCTCCGGGATCGAGGTGGCGCTCCACGACGTCGCCGGGAAGATCCTCGACGTGCCCGCCTATCAGCTGCTCGGCGGGAAGTACCGCGACGAGATGCGCGTCTACTGCGACTGCCACACCGAGGAGGAGGCGGACCCCGAGGCGTGCGCCGACGAGGCGGAGCGCGTCGTCGACGAGCTCGGCTACGACGCCCTGAAGTTCGACCTCGACGTGCCGAGCGGCTTCGAGAAGGACCGCGCGAACCGTCACCTGCGCCCCGGCGAGATCCGCCACAAGGCGGAGATCGTCGAGACGGTCACCGAGCGCGTGAAGGACAAGGCCGACGTCGCCTTCGACTGCCACTGGACGTTCTCGGGCGGCTCCGCGAAGCGCCTCGCGGACGCCATCGAGGAGTACGACGTGTGGTGGCTCGAAGACCCCGTCCCGCCGGAGAACCTCGAGGTCCAGGAGGAGGTGACGAAGAACACGGTCACGCCGATCGCAGTCGGCGAGAACCGCTACCGCGTCACCGAGCTGCGCCGCCTCATCGAGAACCAGGCGGTCGACATCGTCGCGCCCGACCTCCCGAAGGTCGGCGGGATGCGCGAGACCCGCAAGATCGCGGACGTGGCGAACCAGTACTACGTCCCGGTGGCGATGCACAACGTCGCCTCCCCGATCGCGACGATGGCGGCGACGCACGTCGGCGCCTCGATCCCGAACTCGCTCGCGATCGAGTACCACTCCTACGAGCTCGGCTGGTGGGAGGACCTCGTCGAGGAGGACGTCATCGAGGACGGCTACATCGAGGTGCCGGAGGATCCCGGTATCGGCCTCACGCTCGACATGGACGCCGTGGAGGAGCACATGGTCGAGGGCGAGACGTTGTTTGACGAGGCGTAAGCCGAAATCAAGCGCAAAAATCTCCGATTTTCGCAGTTCGATCCGGCCTACGCCGGATCGAGCTCGATAGACGAGCGCAGCTTCGTCGAACGCCGTCTCGCGCTTTATTTATAAACGGCCGTCGCCGACACCGCGGTTCTTTTTAAATACGACCGCCTGCCGACCACGGAAACGTTCAATCCGGCGGGCGGTCTACCCGGAGCTATGGACACGACAGCCGCGGGACCGGGGTCGCGTTGCGGTCGAACCNGGCGCCCGCCCCTGAGGTCGTCGGCGTCGACATCAGCGGCCGCCACGAGGAGGCGGGCGAGTACCTGATGGTCGCGGCCGCTGTCCACGCCCGGATCGACTCGGCGCGGATCCGGACGGTCGAGGGAGTGGGCTTCGCCGCCGCGCGGGAGGGCCCGACGCTCGAGGCGACCGTCGCGCTCACGGCCGAGGCGGTCGGGAACCTCCCGGAGCCGCCCGCGGGACCGATCGTCGCGGAGGGCGGCGAGTTCTACGAGGAGCCCGCGGCGCGGGTGGGGCTGCACTTCCGACCCGAGTTTAAATACGTCGAGAGCATAGGGGAACGCGAAACAGTGCAGGCAGCACATCACGCCGCGTACGCCGCCCGGGACCTCCTGTTATGACCGGGAACACCGAGGGGGCGACATGACCAGGAGCGCCGAGGGGGTGGCCACCGACACCGCCGAGCGGCGCGCGGTCGTCGCCAAGCGCGTCGAGTCCGGATCGGCGGACCTGACGGAGATCACCCAGCTCGCGGCCGCCGCGGGCTACGACGTGGTCGGCGAGCTCACCCAGACCCGCACCGAGGACGCCGCGTTCATGTTCGGGAAGGGGAAGGTGGCGGAGCTCCGCGATCTGGTCCGCCGGAGCGACGCCACCGCCGTGATCATCGACAACGACGTGGGGCCGTACCAGACGTTCAACATCGGGGGCGAGCTCCCCGAGGGCGTCGAGGTGATCGACCGGTTCACGCTCATCCTCGAGATATTCGGCCAGCGCGCCAACACCCGGAAGGCCCAGCTGCAGGTCGAGCTGGCGGAGCTGCGGTACGAGCTCCCGCGCGCCGAGGCGAAGGCGAGCCTCGCGAAGCGCGACGAGCGCCCGGGGTTCATGGGGCTCGGCGAGTACGACGAGAGCGTCGAGCGGGACATCAAACGCCAGATCTCCGAGATCCGCGACGAGCTGGAGTCGATCGCGGCGAAGGAGGAGGCGCGCCGCGAGCAGCGCCGCGACTCCGGGTTCGACCTGGTCGCGCTCGCGGGCTACACGAACGCCGGCAAATCGACGCTGATGCGCCGGCTGGCGGCCGAGATCGACGTCGACGAGAACGCCGAGCGCCACCCCGACCTCGACACGACCGCCGAGTCGCAGGACATGCTGTTCACCACGCTGGGCACCACCACCCGCCGGGCCGAGATGGAGAAGCGCGACGTCCTGCTCACCGACACGGTCGGGTTCATCGCGGACCTCCCGCACTGGCTCGTGGAGTCGTTCGAGTCCACGCTCGACTCCGTGTACCGCGCCGACCTCGTGCTGCTCGTCGTCGACGCCAGCGAGCCGGTCGCGGAGATGCGCGAGAAGCTCGTCACGAGCCACGACACCCTCTACGAGCGCAACGAGGCGCCGATCGTCACCGTGTTCAACAAGGTCGACCGGCTGGCGCCCGGCGTGCTAGCGGACAAGCGCGCCGCGCTCTCGGGGGTCGCGCCGAACCCCGTCGCCGTCTCGGCGAAGACGGGCGCGGGCGTGGCGGAGCTCCGCGACCGCGTCGAGGACGAGCTCCCGGACTGGGAGCGCGAGCGGCTCGTCCTCCCCCTCTCCGACGACGCGATGAGCCTCGTCTCGTGGGTCCACGACCACGGTCACGTCGAGGAGGAGACGTACGCGGACGACCAGGTCACGCTCGACTTCGAGGCGAAGCCGTCGATCGTCGCGCGCGCTCGGTCGAAAGCGTCCGGGCTCGCGCCCGCCGAGTCGACGTAGGCGTCCGGGCTCGCGCCCGCCGAGTCGACGTAGGCGTCCGGGCTCGCGCCCGCCGAGTCGACCGTGGCAGCCCGCCCACCGCCGCACAGTCGGACAAAGTATACATTCCTTCGCTTGCGAGATAGTATCATGGATTACGCCGGAGTCGACGGCCGGCGGGCGGACGGGACCGCCGGCGACGAGGTCGTCGAGCCGCCCGCCTCGTTCAGCGACCGGGCCGTCGCGAGCGACCCGGAGCTGTACGAGGCGTTCGACGACGAGGGACCGTCGGCGTGGCGCCGCGCCGCCGACCTGCTCGACTGGGAGACGGAGTACGACCGAGTGCTGGACGACGACGACCCCCCCTTCTACGAGTGGTTTCCGGACGGGCGACTCAACGCCGCCGCGAACTGCGTCGACCGCCACCTCGACGAGCGCCGGAACCAGCTCGCGATCCGCTGGTTCGGGAAACGCGGGGAGCGCCGGTCGTACACCTACCTCGACCTCCACCGCGAGGTGAACGCGCTCGCGGCCGGGCTCCGCGAACTGGGGGTCGAGGAGGACGACGTGGTGACGCTGTACCTCCCGATGGTCCCGGAGCTGCCGATCGCGATGCTGGCGTGCGCCCGGATCGGCGCGCCCCACAACGTCGTCTTCGCGGGGCTCTCGGCGGAGGCGCTCGCCACCCGGATCGACGCGGCCGACTCGGAGTACCTCGTCACCTGCGACGGCTACTACCGGCGGGAGGACGCGTTCAACCAGAAGTCGAAGGCGGACAACGCCCGGCTCCGGGCCGACGCCGACCTGTCCGCGACGGTCGTCGTCGACCGGCTCGGCGACGCGCTCGACGTGTCGCTCGGGACCGACGAACACGCGTACGAGGCGATCGTGGAGGCGCACGACGGGGAGGCGGTCGACCCCGTCGCGCGCGACGCCACCGACCTCCTCTTCGTGATGTACACCTCCGGGACCACGGGGCGCCCGAAGGGCGTCGAACACGCGACCGGCGGCTACCTCGCGCACGTCGCGTGGACGACCCGCAACGTGCTCGACGTGCGCCCGGACGACACCTACTGGTGCGCCGCCGACATCGGGTGGATCACGGGCCACTCCTACGGCGTGTACGGCCCGCTCTCGGTGGGGACCACGAGCGTCCTCTACGAGGGGTCGCCCGACTACCCCGACCGCGAGCGCGTGTGGGATCTGATCGAGCGCAACGCCGTCAGCGTCTTCTACACCTCGCCGACCGCCATCCGGTCGTTCATGAAGTGGGGCGCGGAGTACCCGGAGGCCCACGACCTGTCGTCGATCCGCCTGCTGGGGACCGTCGGCGAGTCGATCACCCCGAAGGCGTGGCGGTGGTACCGCGATCACGTCGGCGGCGGCGAGGCCCCGGTCGTCGACACCTGGTGGCAGACCGAGACCGGCGCCATCTCGCTCGCGACGCTGCCGGGGGTCACCCCGATGAAGCCCGGGAAGGTCGGGCCGCCGCTGCCGGGGATCGACGCGCGCGTCGTCGACGAGGACGGTGAGCCCGTCGAGCCCGGCGAGCCCGGGTACCTCACGATCGCCGCCCCGTGGCCCGGCATGCTCCGGGGGCTGCGCGAGGGCGACGAGCGGTACCGCCGGGAGTACTGGCTGGAGGGCGACCACGGGTGGCGGTACCGCACCGGGGACGGCGCGACCGTCGACGAGGACGGGTATGTGACGATCCTCGGGCGCGTCGACGACGTAATCAACGTCAGGACGCACCGGTTCAACACCGCCGAGCTGGAGTCGGCCATCGTCGGGGCCGAGGGCGTCACCGAGGCCGCGGTCGTCGGCGACGGCGACGGGCGGATCGTCGCGTACGTGACGACTCGCGGCGACGTGGACCCAGACGAGACGCTCCGCGGCGCCATCGGCGAGCGGCTGGCGCGCGCGGTCGGCGACGTGGCGCGTCCCGACCGAGTCGTGTTCACGCCCGACCTGCCGAAAACCCGGTCCGGGAAGATCATGCGCCGCCTGTTGGAAGACATCGCGCGCGGCGACGAGTTCGGCGACGTGAGCGCCCTCCGCAACCCCGAGGTCGTCGGCGAGATCGAGTCTGCGGTCCGCGAGGAGTGACGGTGGTCCGCGAGGAGTGACGGCGGTCACCGGCTCATGTGTGAGTCGGACGTCGCCTTCGTTTCGGATCTGTTTACAGAAGCGAAGTTAGTCGGCGATCCACTCGCGGAGAGACGGCCGAGAGATCGGGCCGAGGGTTGACGCGAGCGTTGACCGGTCGTTCGGGTGTGTCTTCCGGGGAAAGATTTACTTCGTGTTTCGCTGTGAATACGAAACGAATGGTCGAGGGACTGGACGCCGACGCGTACGAGGCGCTCGTGACCGCGGCGGAGACGTACCGCGCCGCGCTGGTCGTCCGTCTCGGCGGCGAGGCTGGCCTCCGAACCGGCGAGATAACGCGCGTCACGCCGCGGCACCTCCGCGAGCCCGAGGGGGACAGCGATTTCTCTCTCCTCGCGGTTCCCTCGGACGGCCCGGGGCCGGAACCCGAACCGGGCGATAGCGGCGAGGCGGGTCGCGCGCCGCGGTCCCGAGACGGGGTCGACCGCGAGACGGCGGTCCCGGCGTCGCTGGCGGCGGAACTGCGTCGGTACGCCGAGAGCGTCGACCTCGCCGAGTCGGAGCCGTTCGTCGACGTGTCGCCCCGCCGCGTCCAGATGATCGTGAGCGAGACCGCGGAGCGCGCGGCGGCGCGGACCGACGGGCTCGTCGGCCCCGACGTGACCCCGCGCGACCTCCGACGGACCTTCGCGCGTCGGCTCCTCGTCGACCGCGGCGTGGACCCGCACGTCGTCCGCGAGGCCGGCGGATGGGAGACGATGGCGACGCTCGACGACTACCTCGGACCGCTCGACGGGGACGCCATCGCCGAGGCGGTCGCCGGCGACCGCGACGGGGGACCCGTCGGACCGGGAGGTGGCTCTGGACCGACTGCCCTCGGGGGGTTCGAGTCGCTCGCCGGCGGTGACGACCGGGCGACGCCCCTCGCGACGGTCCCCGAGGGCGCGATCGAGGCCGACCGCTGGGCCGAGGCGTGGGTCGTCCGCGGGACGGGGGACCGCGACCGCGTCGAGATCGCAGGCACGGCCGGGGTCGAACGAGAAGCGCTCGTCGACCGCGGCGCGACCGCCGACGGACCGTGGCGAGACGCGATCGAGGAGGGGGAGCCGGTCGCGACGGACGGGTCCCCGGCGACCGCCGGTCGGCCGGCGGGCGCGGCGCCCCTCCGGTACCNCCGCCGGTCGGCCGGCGGTCGCGGCGCCCCTCCGGTACCGCGACGTGACGCACGGGGCGCTGTGCGTCGTCGCCGACGGTGAACGCCCCGTGTCGCCCGTCGAACGACGCGAGATCGCCGCGCTCGGGCGGTGTCTCGGGTGGGCGGTGACCGCGGGCCGCTGGCGCGATCTGCTCCACTCCGACGCGGTGATCGAGGTGGAGTTCCACACCGGCGACGAGGGGGCGTTCCTCGCCCGGGCGAGCGCGGCGCTGGGCTGTCGGATCAAACTGGCCTCGACGGTGGCCGTCGACGACGACGCCTCCCGGTTCTACCTCTCCGTGGAGGGGGCGCGTCCGCAGGCGGTGGCCGACGCGGTCGCGGGCGCGTCCGGGGTCTCCGACCTCCGCGTGATCGAGACGCGCGAGGACGGCTGCGACGTGTCTGCGCGTGTGGCGGGCGGCTCAGCGGTCCGGACGCTCACCGAGCACGGCGCGACCGTTCGCGACGCGACCGCGGAGAACGGGACGGTCCGAGTCGTCGCCGATCTCCCCGAAGGCGCCGACGTACGCCCCGTCGCCGACGGGTTCCGAGACGCCTTCGCCGACGCCCGGCTCGCGAGCAAGGAGTCGGTGCCGCGGTCGCCACAGAGCGAGGACTCGCTTCGGGAAGGAGTCGCGGACCGGTTCACCGACCGCCAGTGGGCCGCGCTGTCGGCCGCGTACCACGGCGGGTACTTCGACTGGCCGCGGGGGAGCACCGCGGAGGAGGTCGCCGACGCCATGGACGTCTCTTCGCCGACGTTCCACAACCACCTCCGGAAGGCCCAACGCCGCCTGCTCGACGAGCTGTTCGAGGACGGGCAGCGCGCTCGTCGCGTCGATCAGGGGTGAATTACTTCCGAGCGGTCGAGACGCTCCGGCACGGAGGGAGAATCTATCACGATTTTTCGTATTTAGCGCCATCGTTTAAGGGGTGAGATCGGTTTGCTACAGAGCGTACCATGACAGAGGGAGACGGTCAACTGGAAGCGAGACTCGCAGAGCAGGAGGTGTTCGAGCCGCCGGAGTCGTTCGTCGAGCAGGCGAACGCGTCCGATCCCGGCGTCTACGAGGAGTTCGACGAGAACTGGCCGGAGTGCTGGGAGGCGGCCGCCGATCTGCTCGATTGGGAGACGGACTACGACCAGGTGCTGGACGACAGCAACCCTCCCTTCTACGAGTGGTTCACGGGCGGCGAGCTGAACGCGTCGGCCAACTGCCTCGACCGACACCTAGACGAGCGCGGCGACGAGGCCGCGATCGAGTGGGTCGGCGAGCCCGTCGACGAGGACGACCGCACGTACACGTACGAAGAGCTCCACCGGGAGGTGAACGAGTTCGCGGCCGCGCTCCGCGAGCAGGGCGTCGAGGAGGACGACGTGGTGACGATGTACATGCCGATGATCCCGGAGCTGCCGATCGCGATGCTGGCGTGCGCCCGCATCGGCGCTCCCCACAGCGTCGTCTTCGCCGGGTTCTCGGCGGACGCGCTCGCGACGCGGATGAACTCCGCGGACTCGGAGTACCTCGTCACCTGCGACGGCTACTACCGGCGCGGCGACCCGCTCGACCACCTCGACAAGGCGAATAAGGGGCTCGCGGGCGTCGAACACGACACGACCACGGTCGTCGTCGACCGGCTCGGTCCGAACGGCGACGACTTCGGTCACGACCTCGGTGACGACCAGCTCGACTACGGCGACCTCGTCGCGGCACACGAGGGCGCGGAAGTCGAGCCGGTCACCCGCGACGCCGAGGACATGCTGTTCCTGATGTACACCTCGGGGACGACCGGGAAGCCGAAGGGCGTGAAACACACGACCGGCGGCTACCTCTCGTGGGTGTCGTGGACCTCGCAGTCGGTCCTCGACATCAAGCCGGATGACACGTACTTCTGTTCGGCCGACATCGGCTGGATCACGGGTCACTCCTACATCGTCTACGGGCCGCTCGCGCTCGGGACGACGACGATGATGTACGAGGGGACGCCCGACCACCCGGAGCGCGACCGCCTCTGGGAGATCGTCGAGGAGCACGACGCGACCCAGCTGTACACCGCGCCCACCGCCATCCGGGCGTTCATGAAGTGGGGCTCGGAGTACCCCGACGCCCACGACCTCTCCTCGCTGCGGCTGCTCGGCACGGTCGGCGAGCCGATCAACCCCCGCGCGTGGAAGTGGTACTACCAGCACATCGGGGACGAGGAGTGCCCGATCGTCGACACTTGGTGGCAGACAGAGACCGGCGGCATGATGGTGACGACGCTGCCCGGGGTCAAAGACATGAAGCCCGGGGCGGCCGGACCGCCGCTCCCGGGGCTCGACGTTCAGATCCTCGACACGCTCGGCGACGAGGTAGAGCCCGGAAAGGCCGGCTACCTCACGGTACAGAAGCCGTGGCCCGGCATGCTCCGGACGCTGTACAAGAACGACGAGCGTTACATCGACGAGTACTGGGCGGAGTACTCCGACACCGACAGCGACGACCCCGAAGACTGGGTGTACTTCCCGGAGGACGGGGCGAAGATCGACGAGGACGGCTACATCACCGTCCTCGGGCGCGTCGACGACGTGCTCAACGTCTCCGGCCACCGGCTCGGGACGATGGAGATCGAGTCGGCCATCGTCGGCGTCGAGGGCGTCGCCGAGGCCGCCGTCGTCGGCGGCGACCACGACATCAAAGGCGAGGCCGTCTACGCGTACGTGACGACCGAAGACGGGTACGAGGGCAACGACGAGCTCCGCGACGCGATTATCGCGGGCGTCGAGGACGCCATCGGCCCGATCGCCCGCCCGGAGCAGGTCGTGTTCACGCCCGACCTGCCGAAGACCCGGTCCGGGAAGATCATGCGCCGCCTGCTGGAGAACATCGCCGACGGGAAGGAGTTGGGTAACACCAGCACCCTCCGGAACCCGGAGATCGTCGAGGAGATCCAGCGGAAGGCGGAAGGCGACTGACCGCGGCACCACCGTTTTCGAGACACCCAACGAGAGACGACGCGCTCGACACCGCGAATAAATATCACGATAAAATCGTACAAACGCACCACGACAATACACACCACAACACATGACAGATAATAGCTCACAACAGTCGGACGACGCGGTCACGGACGGTGGCCGCGCAGCGGACGACGCGGTCACGGATGGGGGCCGCGCAGCGGACGACGCGGCCACCGACGGCGGCGTCGCCGCGAGCGCGGCACAGGCGCACAACGACACCGATTACCTCGGAGCGGAAGTGAACATCCTCAATCCGAGCACGCCGTACATGCGCGATCACCTCCGCATCGTCTGGTCGGGGTTCGCCGTCTGGGTACTCGCGGTGTGGGGGCCGGTGACCCTGACGCGGATCGCGCCCGGTCCGATGACGAGCCAGATGCCGATCTTGGGCTTCCCGCTCCACTACTTCCTCGTCGCGTTCGGCGCTCCGACCAGCGCGCTGATCTTAGCGTTCTGGTACTCGCGTAAGCGGGACGCGCTCGACGAGAAGTACGGTATCGATCACGCCGACGTCGCGGAGAGTAAGAGTGGTGCCGGGGTCGCGGCGGCCGACGGAGGGACAGAGGAATGACGGGGAGCTCGCTCCTCCTGCAGAGCGACCTCCTCCCGGAGGCGCTCGACATCTCGTTCAAGCTGGCGCCGGCGCTCCTCGTGCTCGGGATGTTGGGACTGTTCCTCACGATCGGCTTCGTCTTCCGCGTGGCCGACACCGACGACATGTGGGTCGCCGGCCGGTCCATCGGCAACGTCGAGAACGGGATGGCGATCGGCGCCAACTGGATGTCGGCGGCGTCCTATCTCGGAATGGCGGCGTCGATCGCGCTCGCGGGGTTCTACGGGCTGGTGTTCGTCGTCGGCTGGACGACGGGGTACTTCATCCTGCTCATCTTCCTGGCCGCGCAGCTGCGCCGGTTCGGGAAGTACACCGCGCCGGACTTCGTCGGCGACCGGTTCAACTCCGACACCGCGCGCGCCATCGCGGCGGTGACGACGTTCCTCATCGGCTTCGTCTACGCCATCGGGCAGGCGAAGGGGATGGCGCTCGTCGGCCTGTACATCTTCGGTAACTACGGGGGTCTCATCCCCGGCCTCGACGGGTACCAGGTGATGGTCGTCGCTATGATGGTCGTCACCGTCGGCTACCTGACGCTGTCCGGGATGCTGGGCGCCACGAAGAACCAGGCCGTCCAGTACGTCATCCTCATCCTCGCGTTCGTCGTCGGGCTGTTCGTCGTCGGCTACACCAACGGCTACTCCACGGTGCTGCCGCAGCTCGAGTACGGAATGCTGATCAGCGAGCTCGGCAGCGAGTTCTCCGAGCCGTTCGCCTCCTCGAGCTACTACCTCTGGGTCGCCACGACGTTCTCGCTGATCGTCGGCACCTGCGGGCTCCCGCACGTGCTCGTCCGGTTCTACACGGTCGAGAGCGAGCGGACGGCCCGCTGGTCGACGGTCTGGGGGCTGTTCTTCATCTGTATCCTCTACTGGAGCGCCCCGGCGTTCGCGGCGTTCGGCACCGACCTCTACACGCAGAACGTCGGTGCGACGTACGGCGACCCCGGCATGACGAGCGCGGCCAGCGAGGTCATCGTCGTGCTGGCGACGCAGCTGTCCGGGCTCCCGGACTGGTTCGTCGGCATCGTCGCGGCGGGCGGTATCGCCGCGGCCATCGCGACGGTCGCGGGCCTGTTCATCGCCGGCTCGTCGGCGATCAGCCACGACATCTACACGAACATCATCAACGAGGACGCGACGCAGCGCCAGCAGATCCTCGTCGGCCGCCTCTCGATCGTCGCCCTGGGCGCGCTGACCACGCTGGCCGCGCTCAATCCCGCGTCGTCGATCGCGGCGCTCGTGGGGTACGCGTTCTCGCTCGCCGGCTCCGTCCTCTTCCCGATGTTCTTCCTCGGTATGTGGTGGGAGAACGCCAACCGCCAGGGCGCGCTCGCCGGCATGACGACCGGACTGACGCTCTGGTCCATCCCGATGATCAACCAGATCGTCCCGACGTACATCGGCTCGCTCGAGGCGCCGCTGTCGGCGGGGCTGGCGACGTGGATGCCCGCCATCGGCTCGGCGCTCATCACGCTCCCGGTCGTGTTCGTCGTCACCATCGCCGTCTCGATGGCGACCGACGAGCCGTCGCTCGAAACGAAGCGGATCGTCCGGCAGTGTCACAGCCCCGAGCCGATGGGGCAACAGGAGACCGCCGAGGACGTCGTCGCCGACGGCGGCGAGGACGTTGCGACCGACGGGGGCCGCGCAGTTGACGACGCGGCCGCCGACGGGGGCCGCGCAGTTGACGACGACGAAGCCACGGAGGAGCGATAATGTACGAACGCATCCTTGTTCCCACGGACGGAAGCGACGTCGCGGAGGCCGCCGTCGACCACGCGCTCGACCTCGCGGAGAAGTACGGCGCTGAGGTCCACGCGCTGTACGTGGTCGACATCGACTCCGTGAACTTCAGCCTCGGAACCGAACAGGTCGACCGGCTCAAGCAGGGCCGGTTCGACGAGATGGGGGAACTGAAAGAACAGGCGGACGAGGCGACCGGCGTGGTCGCCGAGCGCGGAGCCGAGCGGGGCGTCGAGATCGTCGAACACGTCTCCGGCGGTCGGCCGCACAAGGTGATCGGCGACTACGCCGAGACCCACGGCATCGACCTCATCGTGATGGGGAGCCACGGGCGCGCGGGCGTCCGGCGTGCGCTCCTCGGAAGCGTCACCGAGCGGACGCTGCGGTCCACGCACGTCCCCGTCCTCGTCGTCGACTACCTCGACGAGGAGTGAACCGCCGCCGAGCGTCGCCCGACTCGGAGGCGCTCGACCCCCGTACCGTTCCGGAACACCGACGTATTTCGACACCGACGCTCACCCATGACAGACGCCGAACGCCTCGACGAGTCAGACGCGGACGAGAGCCTCGCCGATCGGGTCCGGTCTCACGTCAGGGGGAACCGAACCGGAATGGTACAGGACCTCGCGTTCGCGGTCGTCTGGGTGACGATCGCGTCGCTGCTGTACGATTTCCTGTTTTCGACCTCGCCGCAGTGGGTGTTGTACATGTTCATGCTCGCCGGCATTCCGGCGTACTTCGGCTTCTTCATCTCGCTGGAGATGGCGAGAGCACAGGAGAGTGACCGCTGACGGGAGCGCTACCGCCCGAGATCCCGGATGTCCCCGACGTCGAGCAGCGACTCCCCCGGGTCGAGCGCCGCACGGTAGGCGGCCCGCGCGACCGTCTCGACCGGGAGCGGCCGCGACTCGCCGAGGCGGTCCGCGATCGGCGAGACGGAGTCGGCGAGTCGGAGCCCGGCGTTCACCGCCCGAGAACCCCGGACACGGTCGGTGCCGTACACCGGCCCCGGACGGAGCGTGACCTGCTCGAACGCCAGGTCGGCGACGGCCGCCTCGGCGCGCCGCTTGGCGTTCAGGTACGCGTGACGGGTCCGCGGGGGCGCTACCGCGGCCGAGAGGAACACGTACGTCTCGACGCCCGCGCGTTCGGCCTCCAGCGCGGTGAGAATCGCGCTGTCACCGTTGAGCCGCTCGAAGGTGACTCCCGCGTCCGGCGCCTCGTCGCTCGTCCCGACCGCGTGGACGACGGCGTCGACGCCGTCGAGTCGGTCCCGCCACGCGTTGGGCCGGAAGAGGTCTGCGCTGGTCCACGAGACCGCATCGACCCACGGCGAGTCGGCGGCCGGCCGCCCGCCGCGCGAGACGCTCCGTACGTCGTGACCGTCCCGGACCGCGAGCCGGCAGATCTCGCGGCCGATGAATCCGCTGCCGCCGACGACGAGGAGGGTCGACATGGGTGGGCATTGGTGCGCATCGCCCTTGCCGTTTCGGTCGACGACCGCGATCGCGCGACCCACACAACACTTATCACCCAGTCGGGAGTGGATCCACACGCGATGGCGACAGGCAAGGTCGACTTCTTCAACGACACCGGCGGCTACGGATTCATCGAGACTGACGACGCTGACGAGGACGTATTCTTCCACATGGAAGACGTCGGCGGCCCGGATCTCGAGGAAGGACAGGAGGTAGAGTTCGAGATCGAGGAGGCGGACAAAGGGCCGCGCGCGACGAACCTCACCCGGCTGTAATCGTCGGCTTCGACGCGCTCGGACAGCTCTCGAAACGCGTTCCGTGTATATCACACGCCGAGCGACGGCGCCGGGATTTTGGTCGCAGAGCGAGGCGATCCGGCATGGACGTCGACGACTCCGACGCGACCGACCCCGACGCGACCGACTCCGACGCGACCGACCTCGAGGCGTTCGTCGCCGAGTACCTCGAGCGCTACGCCGAGACGCAGGGCGTTCTGCCCGAGCGGCTCGACGCGTTCGGCGAGCGGTACCGCTCGCAGGGGCACCTGACCCGCGACCAGCTGTACGAGATCGCCTACGAGTCGTCGACGCGGAGCGCGTACCACGTCGAGACGAACCCGGAGGACCGGTGCCGAGAGGTGACCCGCAACGCCCGCGCGGTCGACGGCGACTTCTCCGTGATCCACCTGATAACGGGGTTATCGGGGTTCAAAGCGCCGACCGCGTCGTGCGTGCTGGCCGCGCTCGACGGCGACCGCCACGCCGTCGTCGACACCCGCGTGTGGGCCTCGCTGGAACGGCTCGGCTACGTCGACGGCCGCAAGGAGAGCTTCGACGCCGCGGACTACGTCGCGATGATCGAGCCGATCCGTGAGATCGCCGACCGGACCGGGTATCGGCCGGTCGACGTGGGCTACGCGCTGTTCGCGCACGACGACCACGTGCGCGAGGGGACGTTACACTAGCTCCTGCCCGGGGCCGGCGGGACGCGAACCGGCCGCGCGTATTTAAATAGGGAACTCGACGCCGGTCGCGTCCGTCGAGTAGTCCCAGAGCTTGCGGGCGTCCTCGCGGTCGTAAGAGGCGTCGTTCGACCGGCCGACGGTCGGGTGTCCGCGCATGTTCATCAGCCCGCCGGGCTCGACGTACGCGCCGCCGTCGACGTCGGCGGTGGCCGCGTACAGCATCGGCTCGGCCCCGGTTTCGGCGTCCTGTCCGAGAACGGCGTTCGCGGCCTTCATCCCGACCTTCATCAGGGGGTTGCCGCTCTCCTCGGCGGTCCGCATCTGGAGGTTGGTGTCTGTGTACCCCGGGTGGCAGGCGACGCTGCGGACGTCGAGGCCGGCGTCGGTCTCGCGGTTCGCGGCGTCGATCCGGCGCTGGAGTTCGTAGGCGAACAGCAGGTTCGAGAGCTTGCTCCGACCGTACGCCTTCCACTTGCCGTACGACTGTTCCCAGTTGAGATCGGAGAAGTCCATCTCCCCCTGCTCGTGGGCGCCTGACGACTGCGTGACGACGCGTGCGACGCCTGACTCCGTCCGGCTTCCAGGGGCGCTGCGCGCCGCCCCGACGCCGTCGATCCCCTCGGCTCTTTCGAGGAGGTCGAACAGCCGCCCGGTGAGCGCGAAGTGCCCGAGGTGGTTGACGCCGAACTGCGTCTCGAAGCCGTCCGCGGTCTCGCTCCGTGGGATCGCCATCACGCCCGCGTTGTTACAGAGGACGTCGACCGCATCGTAGTCGGCGGCGAGCCCGTCGGCGAACGCCGCCACCGAGTCCAGGGAGGCGAGGTCGCACTCGCGCACGTCGAGGTCGCCGGCGACGTCGCCGCCGGCGTCGGCGCGAATCTCGGCGGCGGCGTCCTCGGCGCGCTCGACGCTGCGACACGCCATCACCACCGTGGCGCCCTTCGCGGCGAACGCGCGCGTCCCCTCGTAGCCGAGGCCGCTGTTCGCGCCGGTGACGACCACCGTCTTTCCGTCCAGTCGCGGCATGTCCTCGGCGGTCCATCCGGTCATGCGCATCAGTTGGGGCGTCACGGGGAGAAATCTGTCGGCGGGATCCGACGGTGCCGTTTCGTGCGAGCCGTTCCCGATCAGAGCGACGAGACGGCGTCTGACGCCGGGATCCACTTTCACCGCGCCGGCGGTGCGTTTTTAGGTGCCTCGGCGAAAGGGGAGGGTACCGAATGACGTCCTTCCAGTCGACGATCGGCGACGAGGAGGGGATCGCGGAGGAACTGGCCGAGGGCCAGCGCGAGATCTCCATCGCCGAGTTCTTCGAGAAGAACAAACACATGCTCGGGTTCGACTCGGGCGCCCGCGGGCTCGTCACCGCCGTCAAGGAGGCGGTCGACAACGCCCTCGACGCGACCGAGGAGGCCGCCGTCCTCCCCGATATCTACATCGAGATCGAGGAGGTGGGCGACTACTACCGGCTCATTATCGAGGACAACGGCCCGGGCATCACGAAGGAACAGCTGCCGAAAGTTTTCGGGAAGCTCCTGTATGGTAGCCGTTTCCACGCCCGCGAGCAGTCACGTGGCCAGCAGGGAATCGGGATCTCGGCGGCCGTGCTCTACTCGCAGCTCACGTCCGGCCAGCCCGCGAAGATCACCTCGCGTCCCAAGGGGCAGTCCCGCGCGCAGTACTTCGAGCTCATCATCGACACCGACACGAACGAGCCGGAGATCAAGGCGGACGAGGAGACGACGTGGGACCGCCCCCACGGCACCCGGATCGAGCTGGAGATGGAGGCGAACATGCGCGCCCGTCAGCAGCTCCACGACTACGTGAAACACACCGCGGTCGTCAACCCCCACGCGCGGCTCGAACTCCGCGAGCCGGGGCTCGACGAGCCGATGAAGTTCGAGCGCGCGACCGACGAGCTCCCGGCGGAGACGAAGGAGATCCGCCCACACCCCCACGGCGTCGAGCTCGGCGCGCTGATCAAGATGCTGGAGGCGACCGAGTCGTATTCGGTCTCCGGGTTCCTCCAGGAGGAGTTCACCCGAGTCGGCAAGAAGACCGCCGACAGCGTGATCGACAACTTCCGCGACGTCTACTACGGCCGCGAGCTCGCGTGGTCGCCCCCCCGGGCCCACGACGACCGCGACGTCGCGGCCGCGGTCGCGGACGCGGTCGCCAACAAGGGCAGGGACGCGACGACCGCCTTCGCGGAGGGCGTCGCCGAGACGGTCGCGAACAACGACCGGCTCTCCCGGTCCGAGCTCGCGGAAATCGTGGACAACGTCGCTGAGACCGTCGCGGGCGACACGGGCAAGACGTTCGGCGGGACCGTCCGCGAGAACGCGGTCGACGCCGCGTGGCGGGCGATCACCGGGGCCGGTGACGACGGAGCTGGTAACGGAGCGGACGACGAGGACGGCGAGGGCGACGACGCGACCGAATCGCCGCTCGTCCCCGACGCCTACGCCCTCGTCGACGACGCCACCTCGACCCGGAAGGACGACGCCGCGGTGCGGGCGATGGCCGAGGCGCTCGCGCGCCGGTTCGAGAACCTCGACGGCGACGCGTTCCGGATCACCCGCGACGACCTCGACCGCCTCGTCGCCGACGCGGCCACCTACGTCGCCGAACAGCACGACGCGACGTTCGGCGAGACGGCCCGCGAGAACGTCGTCGAGGCGTTCTGGTCGCGGGCGCGCACGGTCCCGGACGACCCGCCGAAAGTGAAGGCGATCGCGGGGGACCGCGACGCCGCGGCCGACCTGCTCGACGCGATGCGGACGACCGACATCCTCGCGCCGCCGACCGACTGCCTCGCGCCGATCACGGCCGAACTGGTCGAGGCCGGGCTGCGGAAGGAGTACGACGCCGACTTCTACGCCGCGGCGACCCGCGACGCCGAGGTCCACGGCGGCGACCCGTTCATCGTCGAGGCCGGCATCGCCTACGGGGGCGAGATCCCGGCCGAGGGGTCGGTGGAACTGCTCCGCTTCGCGAACCGCGTCCCGCTCGTGTACCAGCGCGGCGCGTGTGCGACGACCGACGTGATCAAGAACATCGGGTGGCGCAACTACGGGCTCGACCAGCCCGGCGGGTCGGGGCTCCCCAACGGCCCGGCCGTCATAAGTATCCACGTTGCCTCCACGAACGTCCCGTTCACGAGCGAGTCGAAGGACGCGCTCGCGAACGTCCCCGCGATCGAAGACGAGATCGAACTCGCGGTGCGGGAGGCCGCCCGCGAGCTGAAGTCGTACCTCAACAAGCGGCGCTCGATGCAGCAGCGCCGGGAGAAGCAGGACGTGCTCGGCAGGATCCTCCCGGAGATGGCCGACAAGGTCTCGGAGGTCACGGGCCGGTCACGTCCCGACATCGACGGCGCGCTCGCGCGGATCATGAACAACGTCAGCGTCGAGCGGGAGGTGAACGGCGAGACGGTGACGCTCGTCGTCGAGAACCACTCGGACGTGAACGAGCGGTTGGAGATCACGGACATCGTCTCGACGGAGCCGACCGACCTCTCCGACGGGACGGTGGTGGACATGGACGGCGAGTGGTTCGTCCAGTGGAAGCCCGAGGTGCCCTCGGGCGACGAGCGGGAACTGACGTACGCGGTCGACGGCGACGCCGACTTCGAGGTCAGCGTCGGCGGCGTGGAGACTGAGAAACTCACGGTGAACGCATAATGACGACCGAAAGCGACGCACGAGACGAGCTGATCGACCTGGCGGCGGACTTCTACGACCAGTTCGCCGCGGGGAACATCCCGGAGATGACGCTGCCGACGCGGACGAAGAGCAACATCGAGTACGACACCGAAAGCGGCGTCTGGACCTACGGCGACCGCACGTCGACGCGGAGCGCCAACTCGGTGCGGGGCGCCCGCAAGCTGCTGAAGGCGGCGTACACGATCGAGTTCCTCGCGGACCAGCTCGACGACGACCGCTCCTCGACGCTGCGGGAGCTGTACTACCTCTCGGAGTCGTGGGACAACGACGAGGCGCAGTTCACGTCGCAGGACGAGTCGAACGACCTCGTGGAGGACTTAGAGATCGTCACGGGCGTCACCCGCGAGGACTTCCACATGCGCCCGGAGGAGTCCGGCGCGACCCTGATGGGACCGCTGGAGATCCGCGAGCAGACCCGCCGCGGCGAGCGCGAGATCCACTGTCAGGAGGACGTCGGCGAGGGCGGGTACCAGATCCCGAACAACCCCGACATGATCGAGTTCCTCGACGACGACATCGACTTCGCGCTCGCGGTCGAGACCGGCGGGATGCGCGACCGGCTCGTCGAGAACGGGTTCGACGAGGCGTACAACTGCCTCGTCATTCACTTAAAAGGCCAGCCGGCGCGGGCGACCCGGCGGATCACGAAGCGCGTCCACGACGAACTGGACGTTCCGATCGCCGTCTTCGCCGACGGCGACCCGTGGTCCTACCGGATCTACGGCTCCGTGGCGTACGGCTCGATCAAGTCCGCGCACCTCTCGAAGTACCTCGCGACGCCGGAGGCGCAGTTCGTCGGGATCCAGCCCGAGGACATCGTCGAATACGACCTCCCGGCCGATCCGCTCTCCGACTCGGACGTGAACGCCCTCGAGTCGGAGCTCGACGACCCGCGGTTCCAGACGGACTACTGGGAGGAGCAGATCGAACTGCAGCTCGACATCGGGAAGAAGTCCGAACAGCAGTCGCTGGCGAGCCGCGGCCTCGACTTCGTCACCGACACTTACCTCCCCGAGCGGCTCGGCGAGATGGGCGTGATCTAAACGGGAGTGTAGCATGCCCTACGATCGGCTGCAGCGACGTCTCGGTGAGTCGGGGTCCCCGACGGTGACGACGCTCCCCGACGGGAGCATCGACCACTTCTGTACCGTCGAAGACGCCGCGGGGTCGCTCGAGACCCGTGACGCGTTCGGCCGAGAGATTCTGGGAGACCGGTCGTCGTTCTCGTTCGCCGTCGAGACGACTGAGCCCGGCGGCCAAGCGGTCAACACGGCGAAACAGCTGCACGCGCTCGGCGGATCGGTCACCTGTTACGGACATCTCGACGCGCCGGTGTTCGAATCGTTGCCCTTCGACACCGTGTCCATGGGGGACCCCGCGATCGTGTACGTGTTCGGCTTCGGCGATCGGGACGTGATGTTCGTCGAGACGTCCGAGGTCGCGGAGTGGACCCTCGCGGAGTTACGGAGAGTCGGTGACCTCTCGGAGGCATTCGGGGGCGACGCCATCTGCTGCAGTAACTGGGGCTCGGTGGGAGGGCTCGAGAGCGCGTTTCACCAGCTGAGCGACGCAGACGCGCCGCGAGCTCCCTTCGTTTTCGACCCGGGCGATATCGTCGGACACCCGCCCGAGGAGATCGGTGCGTTACTCGACGCGGTCACCGCGCTGCAAGAAACGTTCGACGTGGTGTACTCCGCCAACCGGGGGGAAGTTCGGACGACGGCCGCCCCCCTGTCCGGACCGTTCGACGGCGACCTCGCCCGACTCGCCGCGATCCGGGAGGAGACGGGTATCACGGCCGCGGTGATGCACGCGAGAGACGAGGCCGCCGTCGTCACGGGCGACGAGCGGCTGCGGGTCAGCAACTATCGCGTCGAGCGCCCGGCGCGACACACCGGTGGCGGCGATCGGTTCTCCGGCGGACTCGGCCACGCGCTGGCGTGCGGGTGGGAGTGGGACGTCGCGTTGGCGTGCGGAAACGCCTGTGCGGTCTACTACGTCGAATCCGGCAGCACCGGCGATGCGACCGACATCGCCGCGTTCCTCGAAGAACGGTCCCCCCTCGAGTCCTGACCGGACATCTCCTACCACCCGACCGTCGCTCCCGCTACCACCCGACCGTCGCTCCCGCTTATACCCGACCGTTTCACGGCCGCTTACTGGTCGTCGTCCTCGACCTTCCCGACCTCGCGCCGCTCGCCGTCGGCGTCGTCGTTCGCGTACTTATAGACGACGCCGTCCGCCTCGTCGGCGGTCGCGTTATGCGAGCCGTCACAGAGCGGCTTCGAGTCCGAGAGCCCGCACTGGCAGACGTATATCTTGCCGTCGTCGCCGGTGTCGGATTCGTCGAGTATCGCCGGCCCGCGCTCCTCGTGAGTGACCTCTCGTGTCATGTCCATCGATCCGTGGCCGCACCCATACGGTTTGGGGCCGGTCGGGGCGGGACGACCGCCGGAACCGCCTTGGGCGTGGGTCCCGTACCCGTGGTATGAGCGAGACCGACGAGCGAGACGAGATCGACCCGCGAGAGCTGACCGACGCGGAGTGGCGCGAGCGGCTCTCCGAGGAGGAGTACCGCGTGCTCCGCGAGAGCGGCACGGAGGCGAAGTTCTCCGGCGAGTACGTCGACCACCACCCCGACGACGGGGAGTACCGCTGTCGGGCCTGCGGGACCGTCCTCTTCGACGCCGAGACGAAGTACGAGTCCGGCTGCGGCTGGCCCGCCTTCTACGCCGCCGAGGAGGAGTCGGTGACGACGACGGTCGACACGAGCCACGGGATGCGCCGCACCGAGGTCCGGTGCGCGAACTGCGACTCGCATCTAGGGCACGTGTTCGACGACGGCCCCGAGCCCACCGGCAAGCGGTTCTGCATCAACTCGGTCGCGATGGAGTACGACGAGGAGTAGCTCGGTCTCAGCGGGCCGAGTCGGCGCGACCGCCCGCTACGCCGCCAGCGGCAGTTGGACGACGAACACCGTGCCCTTCGGCTCGTTGTCCTCGATCCACACGTCCCCGCCGTAGATCTCCACGAGCGACCGGACCAGGTACAGCCCGATCCCGGCGCCCGGGCTGTCGAGTCCCTTCTCGCCCTTCCCGAAGACCTCGTCGCGGTGGCTCTCGGGGATCCCCGGGCCGTTGTCGGCGACACGCACCTCGGCGACGCCGCGGGCCTCGTCGACCCGGGCCGAGACCGTCACCTTCGGCGGCGTCTCGTCGTTGTGCTGGACCGCGTTCCGGAGGAGGTTCCGGAAGACAGAGCTCAGCATCTCGTCGGCGACGACGTCCGCGCCGGGGAACGACCCGTCCACGGTGAAGACGGCCTCCGAGTAGGCCGATCGGACCTCCTCGACCTGCTGTGAGAGGACCCGTTCGAGCGAGACGCGACTCGGCTCGGTCTCCTCGCGGAGCATCACCTCCGCGAGGTCGCGGACCGTCGTGGTGAGGGAGACGGCGCTCTGGGTGTTCCGCTTGATCACGTCCAAGTACTCTCTACCCTCCTCGTCGACGTGGTCGTCGAGCAGTTCGGCGTACGCGCCGACGAGCTGGAGGTCGTTGCGGATGTCGTGGCGCATCACCTGGTTCAGCAGTCGGAGGTCGTCGCGCTGGCGCTTGAGGCGCTCCTCGGGGTCCGCGTCGTCGGTCAGTTCGCCGGCCTCGCCGTCCGAACGCACGGCGCCCGGGCCGCCTCTCGTGCCCGACTCGGGCGCGTCACTCGCCCCCGACCCGGTACCCCTCGCTCCCGACCCGGTACACCTCGCTCCCGACCCCGCTTCGTCTCCCCCCGGCGCGTTCGCCTCGTCTCCCCCCGGCGCGTTCGCCTCGTCTCCCCCTGGCGCGTTCGCCTCTTCGCCCATGAGAACTCGTACGTCTGCCGGAGGTTTTTAAATACCGATCGGGGGCCGACGCGGTCCGGGTGTTCGCCGCTCAGATCCCCTCGTCCAGCAGTTCGCGGGCGATGATGTTCTTCTGGATCTCGGTGGTCCCCTCGTAGATCTGGGTGATCTTCGCGTCGCGGTAGAGCCGTTCGACGTCGTGGTCGTTGACGAAGCCGGCCCCGCCGTGGACTTGGACCGCCTCGTCGGCGACGTCGACGGCGATCCGCGACGCGAACTCCTTGGCCATCGACGCGAGCGCGGTGAGATCGCCGGCCTCGTTGTCGACCGCCCACGCGGAGCGGTAGGTGAGCCAGCGGGCGGCCTCGGTGTTGGTGTGCATCTCGGCGAGCTTGTGTTTGATCGCCTGGAAGTCGGAGATGGAGCGCCCGAACTGCTCGCGCTCCTCGGCGTACTCAAGCGCGCGCTCGGCCGCGCCGCGGGCGATCCCGACGCCCTGCGCGGCGACGGCGGTGCGCGTCTCGTCGAAGAACTGCATGAGCTGGAGAAAGCCCATCCCGCGCTGGCCGATGAGATTCTCCTCGGGCACCCTGACGTCGTCGAACCGCAGCTCGGCGGTGTCGCTCGCGCGGATCCCGAGCTTCCCGGTGATCTTGTCGCGGGTAAGCCCGTCGCGGTCGCCCTCGACGAGGATCTGCGAGTAGCCGGAGTAGCGGTCGTCGATCTCGGGGTCCGTCTCGCAGACGACGACGAAGTAGTCTGCGACGGTGCCGTTCGTGATCCACATCTTCGAGCCGTTGATCACCCACTCGTCGCCGTCCTTCTCGGCGCGCGTCGCGACCGAGGTCACGTCCGACCCCGCCTGCGGCTCCGAGATAGCCGAACCCATCACCGCGTCGCCCGCGGTCACCTCCGGCAGGACGCGCTCCTTCTGGTCTTCGGTGCCGAACTCCATCAGCGCCTCCGCGCCGAAGCCGGCGCTGGAGACGCAGAGGCCGATGCCGGGGTCGGCGGCGAACAGCTCCTCTGTGAGGATCGCGTTCTCCAGCGAGGTGTAGCCGACGCCGCCGTACTCGACCGGGACGTGCGGCGCGAGCAGCCCCATGTCGGCGGCCTTGTCCATGACCTCGTAGGGGTACTCCTCCTCGACGTCGTACTCGGTCGCGACCGGTCGGATCTCCTCGTCGGCGAACTTCCGTACCTCGTCGCGTAGCTGCTTCTGCTCGTCCGTTAGCTGGAACTCCATACGCGAACCATCAGGATAATACGTGATAATCGTTGGCGAACAGAGAACAATTGGCGGAGAGTTGTTCGTTTACGGATCGAAACCGGCGACGGTCGTCGGCCGCGAGGCCCGCCTCAGCGGTTCTCGACGAACGTCGCGATCCGGTCGGTGGCCTCCTTCAGATCGCGCATCGAGGTCGCGTACGACACCCGGAGGTGGCCCTCGCCGCCCTCGCCGAAGACGGAGCCGGGGACGACCGCGACGCCCTGCGCCTCCAGCAGCTCTTCGGCGAAAAATTCGTCGTCGCCGCCGCAGTCGGGGAACGCGTAGAACGCGCCGCCCGGCTCGAACGTGTCGAGCCCCATCTCGTTGAACCGGGAGACGACCAGCCGCCGCCGGCGGTTGTACTCGTCGACCATCTCGGTCACCTCGTCGTCGCACCGGTCGAGCGCCTCGATCGCGGCGTACTGGGGCGTCGTCGGCGCCGACAGCATCGTGTACTGGTGGATCCGGTTCATCGCGTCGATCGCCTCGATCGGTCCCAGAGCGTACCCGAGCCGGAGGCCGGTCATCGCGTACGCCTTCGAGAACCCGTTGACGACGACGGTGCGCTCGCGCATTCCCGGCTGCGTGGCGATCGAGGCGTGGTCGTCGCCGTAGGTGAGCGCGGCGTAGATCTCGTCGGCGATCACGCGGAGGTCGTTGTCGCGGCAGAACGCCGCGACCGCGGCGTGCTCTTCCTCGGTCATCGTCGCGCCGGTCGGGTTGTTCGGGTAACAGAGGACGAGCAGGTCGGCCTCGGCGGCGCCCGCCGCCTCCAGCGATCCCCGCGTGAGCGCGAAGTCGTCCTCGGCCCGCGTGGGGACCGTCAGCTGCTCGCCGCCGGCGAGTTCGATCCCCGGCCCGTAGGAGATGTACGTCGGCTCGTGGACGGCGACCGTGTCGCCCGGGTCGACCAAGGCGCGGAACGCGAGGTCGACCGCCTCGCTCGCGCCGGTCGTGACGAGGACCTCCTCGGCCGGGTCGTACGACTGGTCGTACCGCTCGTGGTGGGCCGCGACGCGCTCGCGGAGCGCCGCCATCCCGCGGTTCGACGTGTACGACGTCTTCCCGCGTTCGAGCGAGTCGATCGCGGCCGTCCGGGCCGCCCACGGGGCGGAGAAGTCGGGCTCGCCGACCCCCAGCGAGATCACGTCGTCGCGCGCCTCCGCGAGCTCGAAGAACTTCCGGATCCCCGACTCCGGGAGGTCGCGCGCGCGGTCGGACAGCCTCATGGAGACACGGAGAGACGGTCGTCGTCGTCGCCGTCTTCGAACCGGATCCCGCCGTCCTTGTAGGTCTCCATGATGTAGTGGGTCACCGTCTGGGTGACCTCCGGCATGGGCGCGACCTGCTCGGAGATGAACCGCGAGACGTCCTGCATCGTCTCGCCGAGCACCTCGACGGCGAAGTCGTAGTCGCCGGAGACGAGGTGGAGGGCGTCGACGGCCGGGAACTTCGCGATCCGGTCGGCCACCTGCTCGTAGCCGGTCTCCCGGTCGAGTTCGACGTTGATCTCCACGAGCGCCCGGATCTTCCCCTCGTCGACGCGGTCCCAGTCGACGACCGCCTGGTAGCCGTGAACCACGTTGTCCGCCTCCAGCGCGTCGATCGCGTCCGCTACCGCTTCCGCGTCGAGGCCCGTCTGGGCCGCGATGTCGTCGATGTCCTCGCGGGCGTTCCGCGCCAACACGTCGAGTACCTCGCGCTCGGCGTCCATACCCTACGATCACGCGGGGGCGGTTTATGAGTAGCGACGGGCGCAAGACGGGCGACCCGGTTCGGGGACGCGCGGCGGGCGGCGCGGGCTTCCGCCATCCCCACGGCTTTCAGCGTGGCCCGCGATCGCTCGCCCATGGCTTCAGACACCACTAGCCGGAGCGAGACGTTCGACATCGGCGGCGACTTGACCGTCAACCGCCTCGGCTTCGGCGCGATGCGGATCACGGGCGAAGACATCGTCGGCCGACCCGACGACGAGGACGACGCGAAGGCGGTCCTCAAGCGCGCGGTCGACCTCGGCGTCGACTTCGTCGATACGGCCGACTCCTACGGACCGGGCGTCTCGGAGCGACTGATCGGCGAAGCCCTCGGCGATCCCGACGCCGTGGTCGTCGCCTCGAAGGCCGGACTGCTCCGCAACCGCGAGGGCGAGTGGCTTCACCACGGCGACCCCGACTTCCTGAGGAATCAGGTGCTGTGTAGCCTCGATCGGCTCGACACCGACAGGATCGATTTGTACCAGTACCATCGCCCGGACCCCGACACCGACTTCGAGGAGGCCGTTCACGCGTTCGCGGAAATGAAAGACGCCGGCCAGATCGCCCACGTCGGCCTCTCGAACGTCAGCGTCGAGCAGCTGGAGACCGCGATGGAGATCGTCGACGTCGCCACGGTCCAGAACCAGTACAACGTCGGCCACCGCGACGACGAGGACGTACTGCGGGCCTGCGAGGAAACGGACGTGGGGTTCATCCCGTGGGGGCCGATGTACGCCGTCGACGAGGAGGAGTCCGCCGCCGCGCTCGACGAGGTCGCCGTGCGCCACGACGCGACGACCCGACAGGTCGCGCTCGCGTGGCTCCTCGGTCACTCGGACGTGACGCTCCCGATTCCGGGCACGTCGAGCGTCGATCACCTCGAATCGAACCTCGCAGCCGCGGAGCTGTCGCTGACGGCTGATGACATGGCCGCGCTGAACGACATCGACCCGCAGTAACCGCGGAACGCCTCGGGTCGCGTCCGAACCCGCGACGCGGCGAGCGTCACTCGATCGTCTCGACGCCGGCCATCTCGGCGACCTTCAGGGCGGTCGCGACGTTGAACGCGAGTCCGAGCGGCGCGGCGACGATTGCTGCGAGGACGGCGCCGACCGCCCCGGCGTGAGCCAGGAGGCTCACGGGGACGGAACAGATCGCCGTGACGACCGCGACGAAAAGAAAGAACCCGATCGGTTGCTGGCGCCGGACGAGTTCGCGTGCCCGGCGGGCCGCGGACTCGATGCCGCGATCCTCCAACACGAGGACGTACACCGTCGGGAAGAACAGGTAAGAGAGTGCCAACACCGCGAGAACCGCGACCACGAACAGCGGCGGAACCACGACCAGCGGGAGGAAGACCGCCGCCAGCGCGACGACGACGAGCGCCTCCAGTACGACCATCCGAACCGCGAATCGGCGGACACCAGCGACGAAATCGAACCGACCGGTAGTGAGCCCGTCCGCGATGCTTCCGAAGTACCCCGCACTCAGCACGCCGGAGACGACGACGTACGCCCCGAGAAGGGGAACGAGCACCGGGAGCGACTCCAGCGTTCCGAACGGGACCGACACGGAGAGGCCGCCGTGGTCAGGGGACTCGACGAAGCTCCAGAGATCGTACCGATAGACGGGAAATGACGCTCGGACGGAGAACCCGTCCATCCGCGCCGTCGCCAGCAGGTCGCTGACGTTCAATAGGGCCGTCGCGAGCGGGACCAGAGCGAGCGGAAGCAACCGAGAAACGTGCGCGAAGGTGCGTTCGAAGATCGGTTCCGGCGGGGACGGCGCGTCGTCTCGCGGGCTGCCGGAGGGCTGGGCCATATCGGCGGTTCACGTTCGACCGTCAAAAACGTCATCCGGCCGCGGTACACGTGGGCACGCTGCGGTCGTCGGGCCCGTCTCGCGGGTCTACTCGTCGAACGGGTCCGTCAGCGTCACCGTCTCCTCGCGGTCGGGGCCGACGCCGACCGCGTAGACCGGGGTGTCGATCTCGTCGGCGACGAACTCGAGGTACTCGCGGGCCGCCTCGGGGAGCGCGTCGTAGCCCGTCTCGGCGACCGCGGCCGAGTCGAACGGCTCCCACGTGTCGAGCGTCTCGTAGACGGGCTCGCACCGCTCCCACCGGTCGGTGGTGGTCGGCACCGTGTCGAGCTCTTCCCCGTCGCCGGACTGCGTCCGGCTGCCAGAGGCGCCTTGCGCCTCGCTGTCAAGCTCGTACCCCGTACACACCTTCAGCTCGTCGAGGCCGGCGAGCACGTCGACGTGGTTGACCGCGACGCCCGTGAAGCCGGAGACGCGCGCGGCGTGCCGGAGCATCGGAAGGTCGAGCCAGCCGATCCGGCGCGGGCGCCCGGTGACCGTCCCGAACTCGCCGCCCTTCTCGCGGATCTCGTCGGCGAGCGCCTCCTCGTCGGCGTCGCCGTCGAGCTCGGTCGGGAGCGGCCCCTCGCCGACCCGCGAGAGGTACGNCCTTCACGATGCCGACGACCTCGCCGTCTCCGACCGTCGTGATGCCGAGCCCGGAGCCGACTGACGCGGCGCCGGCGGTCGGGTTCGAGGAGGTGACGAACGGGTAGTTCCCGTGGTCGACGTCGATGTGGGTGCCCTGCGCCCCCTCGAAGAGGATCTCGTCGCCCGCCTCGTGGCGGCGGTGGAGGTAGTCGGAGCAGTTGACGGTCATCCCCTCGTCCGCGAGGCGCTCGCCGATCGCGGCGAACTCCTCGTGGAGCGCGTCCACGTCGAACGCCTCGGCGCGCTGCGGCTCGGCGTCGTCGAGGTCGAGTCCGTACACGTCCTCGACGAGCGCGCGCTTCTGCGGGACGGCGTACTCGAGCTTCTCGCGGAGCACGTCGGGGTCGAGCAGGTCGGCGACGCGGATCCCGCGGCGGCCGGCCTTGTCCTCGTACGTCGGGCCGATCCCGCGGCCGGTCGTGCCGACCTCCTCGCCGGCGTCGTCGTCCGCCTTGACCTCCTCTTCGATCCCGTCGAGCACGCGGTGGTACGGGAGGATGACGTGCGCTCGGCGGGCGACTCGCACGTCGGGGTCGAGCCCGCGCTCGCGCAGGTCGTCGATCTCGGTGAACAGCGTCTTCGGGTTGACGACGCAGCCGTTGCCGAGGATACCGGTCGTCCCTCGGACAGCGCCGCTCGGCACTAACGACAGCTTGTACTCCGCGCCGCCCTCGACGACGGTGTGGCCGGCGTTGTCGCCGCCCTGATAACGGACTACGACGTCCGCGTCCCCTCCCCACCGGTCGACGAGCGCACCCTTGCCCTCGTCTCCCAGCTGGGAGCCGACGATGGTGAGTGTCATACGACCCGGTGGTTCCCGGCGGGGGGTAAAACAGATTACGGTCCGGGGCCGGGAACACACCACGAACGTGCATCAGACGCGTGACGCGTGGGTGTCGTTATCGTCATTCGTGCTGATACTTGCACACTCGGGGGCCGGACCGGGTCGTTCGGCGGGGCGCCGTCGCGATCGAATGCGTTAACTACTGCCACGTCAAAGCGTCGGGTCGAGCGATTCCGGGCGGCCGTCGACAGCAACTTTTAAACCGGGGCATGACAAGTTAACATGTGCCATGATAGATCGATTAGAGAAGGAGGTAGATATGCTGGAACGTCACCTCCAGGTCCTGCGAATGGTCATCGAAAACGAGCCGATCGGCATCGTGAAGATGTCGAACGAGACGGGGTACCCCCATCACAAAGTCCGCTACTCGCTGCGCGTGCTCGAGGAGGAGAACCTCATCGAGCCGTCCAGTCAGGGCGCGATCACGACCGAACGCACCCACGAGTTCGTCGACGAGCTCGACGAGAAGCTCGACGAGACGGTCGATAAGCTCGGCTCCATGCGGATCGACGACGCCGCGGAACTCGAGAACTGAACCGCTTCGACTTCGCGTGAGGCGACGGGACGCGTTTGTGACGCGTTCGAGACGCGTTTAGCGTGCGTTTGAATCGCGTTCGAACCGCAGTTAAACCGTGTTTAAACTACAGTTACACTGACTCCGAATCGCGGCTGAGCTGCGTTCGGATCGCGGTCGGGGTTCGGTCCTGCGCCGGCGCGGTCTCCGCGCCCGATCGGTCTCTTGCTCGGTCTCCGCGCCCGATCGGACGCGCGCCCCGAGGGCTCGTGGCCCGCTACAGGTCCGGGACGGTCATGTGGAAGCCGCCGTCGCGGGCCTCGACCAGGCAGAGGTGGTACCCCCGCTTGCGCGAGAGCTTCACGAAGCTCGCGCGCTTGGACCGGCTGAACAGCCCGCCGCCCACCGCGTCGCTCGCGGTCTCCAACGCGCCCGGCTCGAAGAAGCTCTCCGTCACCGCGAACGCGGCCGCGAAGGCGTCGCTCGACTCCGCGATGTCGCGGCCGTTCCCGACGAGCGACTCCAGAGTCCCCTCGGCGGTCGGGTCGCGGCTGTCGTTGAGGTCGGCGACGAACAGCGGGTTCCCCATCCGGTCGCGCAACACGAGGTCGAACGAGCGCTGCTCGCGGGTCTCCTCGCCGTTTTCGCGGATCGCGATCGACACGGAGCCGCCGATCTCCGCGCGGTCGACCTCCGGGATGGCGTCGTAGAGGTCGCGGAGCACGCTCTGGTTGCCGGTGCCGCTCACCTCGAACGGGAGGTCCTCGACGAGCCAGCGGGTGAAGCCGTACTCGATCGTCCCCTCGAGGAACTCCTCGAAGGGGCGTCCGTCGACCGCGAGCCCGTCCGTCTCGAAGCTGGTGTGGTGTTCGATCCGGAGGTTCTCGCGGAGCTCCTCGCGGTCGACCGTCCCGTCGTGGGCGTCCTCGAGCGTCGCGCCGCCCTTGGACTCGTACCTGACGAAGAGGTTCGTCCCGCTCCGCGCCTCCGCCGGGGAGATGGTTCGGTCGCTCTCCGGGAGCCGCTCGCGGGCGGCGGCGAGCTGGGACTCCAGCCGGTCGCGCTCCTCGCGGAGCGCCGACAGCTCGGACTCCAGCCTGTCGACCTCGGACGCGAACTCGTCCCGCTCGTCGGCGATCTCGTCGCGGTCGGCCGCGATCCGGTCGCGTTCGGCCGCCAGCGACGCACGTTTCTCCTCCGCGGCGTCGAGCTGAGCCCGGAGCCGTTCGACCCGTTCGCCGCCGCGCTTGCCCGCGTTCGCGCTCGAGGCCCGCTGCGAGACGGCCGACCGGTTCGCACGGTTCGACCGGTCGCGCTCGGTCGATCTGGGCTCGGGAGACCGGTTCTCGCCGTCGGCCGCGCCGGCGTCTCCGCCTCGGCCGGGGCTTCCGGAGCGCTGCCGGTCGGTCGCCTCGCGCGAGGAGCGTNGCCGGCGTCTCCGCCTCGGCCGGGGCTTCCGGAGCGCTGCCGGTCGGTCGCCTCGCGCGAGGAGCGTCCGCTCGCGTCCGGCGCCCGCTCGCCGCGCCCCCGGCCGCCCGGCGGGTCGCTCGCTTCCGATGGGTCGAGCGCCGGGATCGACTTCTGCTCGCGCCACTGCTCCTCCTCCGAGAACACGTCGTCGTCCGGGCGGTCACCCTCGGAGTCGGCCGCGTCGGCGGTCTCGGCCGCGTCGGCGATCTCGGCCGCGTCGGCCGCTCCCGACGCGTCGCGTCCGTCGGCTCGATCGGCGCCCGACCGGGCCGACAGCGGGTCGTCGCCGGCCGCGTCGCCGTCGTCCACCGAGCGCGACGCGGGCCGTTCGGTTCGCTGCCCTCCGGTCGGTGCTTTCTCGACCGGAGCCTCATCGGCCGAGTCCGGCGTGTCGGCCGCGCTCGACTCGTCCGCCCGCTCCCGAGCGGAAGGCCGCGGTTCGTCACGGGCGGTGTCGTCTTCGCCCGGTTCGTCGCGAGCGGTGTCGACGGCGGTCACGTCGCCGTCGGCCTCATCGCGAGCGGCCTCCTCGCCGGCTGCCTCGTCCTCGCGTCCCGCGGCGTCGCTTTCGGTCTCCTCGTCGCCGGCGGCCCCTCCGCCGACGCCGGTCGCGTCGCCGGCCGCGCCGGGGTCGGGGATTTCCTGCACGTCCAGGTCGACCTCGTACACGGTGTAGATCCCGACCTCGTCGTCGGCCAGATCGAAGGCGTCGTCGCCGGTTTCGAGCCGGCGCGAGTTCCCGACGTACGCCGCGGCCATCGATTCGCCCGCGGTGTAGGTCACGTAGTAGTCGCCCGAGAGCACGTTCTCCGACAGCTCGACGTAGCCGGTGAACCCGCCCTGCGAGAGCTTCCGATCGGCCTCGGAGAGCGGCGTGTCGTTCGTGTAGTACTGCGCCCGCGGCTCCCCGCCCTGCTCCTGCATGGCGAACAGGACCGGGAGGACCCCCTCGGGGGCATTATAAACCGTCCCGGAGGCGTCCGCGAACGCGTCGAGATCGGCGTCGGCGGTACCGACGACGCGGCCCTCGAACACGAACAGCCACCCCGTGCCGTTCGTCACCGCGCCGGAGAACCCCCGGTCGACGAGACGCCCGAGGCCCTCGAACCCGTCCGAGAATTCCCGGGCGTCCCACCCGGTTATCTCCGCTCTTCGCTCTGCGTCCATTTGCGTTTACGTCGCCTGCAACGACCCAAATACCTTCCGGAGCGTGAGACGGCCGTCTGACGCCGGGGGACGGGCCCTCCGAGGGCGCTCGCGGCCCCGCAGTCCCTCAATCTCGTCAGTTCGTCCCCGAATCGCCGCGACGCTCTCCGCCGACGGCGGCGATCGCCTCGCGGCCGAGGTCGATCACGTCCGACTGGAGGTCGCTCGCGGCCAGCTCCGCCGGCGTGTACCAGCGCCAGCCGTCGGGGTCGACCTCGTCCGCGCCGTTCGGCGCGATCTCGCGGGAGTCGACCCGGGCGTAGTAGAGGTGATCGATGTGCTGGTGGCCGACCGACCCGTCCTCGTGGACGTTGATGTCGTGAAGCATGAGGTGGGCCGGCTCCGGGATCCCGCGCGTGTTCGGGCCCTCGATCGACGACTCGGTCGCGACGAGCTCGGCGTCCAACCCCGTCTCCTCGCGGACCTCCCGAAGGGCGGCCTCGTGGGGCAGCTCGTCGCGGTCCACGTGTCCGCCCGGCGGGAGTCGGATCCCGAGCCGCTCGTGGGCGTGGAGCGCGGTCGCGCCGTCGTTGACGACGTACGTCGTCGCCGTGAAGTGGCGAGTGGTCTCCATACCCGTGGCTCGGTCCGTATTGGCTTGGGCGTTCGGAAAAACGGCGGGCGTCGACGCGACCGAATCGGGATCGAGAACGGGAACGGCGTCAGTTCAGCGCGACGCCGTCCTCGGCCTCTAACAGCTCGTGGTACCGGTTCCGGATGGTGACCTCGCTGATGTTCGCGACGTCGCTGACCTCGCTCTGGGTCACCTTCTCGTTGACGAGCAGCGAGGCGGCGTAGACGGCGGCGGCCGCGAGGCCGACCGGCGACTTGCCCGAGTGGATCCCCTGCGACTTCGCGGTGTCGAGCAGGGAGCGCGCCCGGCGCTCGGCCTCGTCGGAGAGGCCCAGGTCGGAGGCGAACCGGGGGACGTAGCTCTCGGGGTCGGCGGGCTGGATCTCCAGCTTGAGCTCGCGGACGACGTAGCGGTACGTCCGGGCGATCTCGTCTTTCTCAACGCGGGAGACGGCCGCGATCTCGTCGAGGCTCCGCGGGGTCCCAGCCTGTCGGGCCGCGGCGTACAGCGACGCCGTCGAGACGCCCTCGATGGAGCGGCCGGGGAGCAGGTCCTCGTCGAGCGCGCGGCGGTAGATGACCGAGGCGGTCTCNGATGGAGCGGCCGGGGAGCAGGTCCTCGTCGAGCGCGCGGCGGTAGATGACCGAGGCGGTCTCGCGGACGTTGTCCGGGAGCCCGAGCGCCGAGGCCATTCGATCGACCTCGCCGAGCGCCTGCTTCAGGTTCCGTTCCTTCGAGTCGCGGGTGCGGAACCGCTCGTTCCAGGTGCGGAGCCGCTGCATCTTCTCGCGCTGGCGGCTCGACAGCGACTTGCCGTAGGCGTCTTTGTCCTGCCAGCCGATGTTCGTCGAGAGCCCCTTGTCGTGCATCATGTTCNGACAGCGACTTGCCGTAGGCGTCTTTGTCCTGCCAGCCGATGTTCGTCGAGAGCCCCTTGTCGTGCATCATGTTCGTCGTCGGGGCGCCCACGCGGCTCTTCTGGTCTTTCTCCTTCGAGTCGAACGCGCGCCACTCCGGCCCGCGGTCGATCTCGTTCTCCTCGACGACGAGCCCGCAGTCGACGCAGACGGTCTCGCCGTGTTCGGTGTCGGTCGCGAGCTGGCCCCCGCACTCCGGGCAGCGCAGCTCCTCGTCGGCCGACTCGGTCTCGGATTCGGTCTCGTCGACGTGCTCCGCCGTGTACGTTCGAACGTTTTCGCTCATTGGTTAGTTCAAGTGGAGGGAACGAGGGGACCGAGAGCGGTTTCTCGGTTGGTTTCCTCACCATCACGTAATCGTCTGAAATATTTAAATGTTTGGTCGAGTTTCGGATCGGAGAAGCGCAGAGAGAGGAGTTCACGAGGCGCTATTCGACGAATATTGCCGGTTTTTTGGCCGGCCTTAACAGAGGCGGAGTCGGATCGCCGTTCGGCGGCATACACCTATATATCTATTTCGCGGAGCGCAAGCCGTCGCGGACCCCGGGCGGCGTTCCGCGAGGGCAACCGATTTGGGGGTCGGTCGACCACGTGCGGTATGAACCGCGAACGCCTCGGCGACCGGCTCGCCGACCTCCCGACGGACGGCTACCTGATCGACGCCTCGCAGGACGACGCCAACCAGCTGTACCTCTCCGGCTTCACCGGTCCCGACCCCTTCCTCACGCTGTACGCCGACGGCGAGGTCCACGTCCTCGTCGGCGGGCTGGAGTACGGCCGCGCGCGGAAGGAGGCGGCCGCCGACACGGTCGAGCGCCACGCCGACTACGACTACGAGTACGGCGGCCGCGAGGCCCGCAACGACATGTACGCCCGGTTCGTCCGCGAGAAGGGCGTCGAGTCCGTGTCGATGCCGCCCCGCGGTCCGGTCGGTACCGCGGACGCCCTCCGCGAGCGCGGGATCGACGTCGCCGTCGACACCGACGACCGGATCCGCGAGGTCCGCGCGGTCAAGACCGACGAGGAGGTCGACGCGGTCCGCGACGCCCAGCGCGCCAACGAGGCGGCGATGCGGGCCGCCGAGGAGCTGATCGCTGAGGCCGACGTGGCCGGTGAGGACGCCCCCGTCGAGGGCGGGGACGCCTCGGCCGACGACGGCGAGGTCGAGCCCGGAACCCTCCTCTACGAGGGCGAACCGCTCACCAGCGAGCGGGTGACCGAAGAGATCGAGGTGACCCTCCTCCGGCACGGCTGCGCGCTCGACCAGACGATCGTCGCCGGCGGCGCGCAGGCCGCGGACCCCCACGACCGCGGCTCGGGGCCGCTCCGCGCGAACGAGGCGATCATCGTCGACATCTTCCCGCGGTCGAAGGCGACGAAGTACAACGCCGACATGACCCGGACGTTCTGCGTCGGCGAGCCGAGCGAGACGCTCCGCGAGTGGTACGACCTCACCGAGCGCGCGCTCGACGCCGCGCTCGACGCGGTCGAACCGGGCGCGACCGGCGAGGACGTCCACGCGGCGGCCTGCGAGGTGTACGAGGACGCCGGCGAGCCGACGTTCCGGACCGACCCCGAGACGGAGACCGGGTTCATCCACTCCACCGGCCACGGGGTCGGCCTCGACGTCCACGAGTCCCCCCGGCTCGCGAGCGGCGGGGAGGAGCTGGAGCCCGGACACGTCATCACCGTCGAGCCCGGCCTCTACGACCCCGACGTGGGCGGCGTCCGGATCGAGGACATCGCCGTCGTCACCGAGGACGGCTACGAGAACCTCACGGCGTACCCGATCGAGTTCGAGGTCTGACCGCGCCCGACACCCGGTCCGGCTGGCCGCGACCGGAACCCGCTTTGACCCGGGTCGAGAACGGTGAGCGTGAACTGGCGGTATAAACACACCGCGCTCGCGCTCTGCACCCTCGCGTTCACCGCGACGATGGTCGCGCGGCTGGTGATCAGCCCGCTGATCCCGCAGATCCGCGTCGAGTTCGGCGTCACGAACGCGACGGTCGGACTCGGGCTGTCGGGGATGTGGCTGGCGTACGCGCTCGCACAGTTCCCCTCCGGCGTGCTCGGCGACCGGTACGGCGAGCGCGCCGTCATCCTGACGGCCGTCGGCGCCACCGCGGTCGCCTCTCTGCTCATCGCCGTCTCGCCGTCGGTCCTCGCGTTCATCGCCTTCACGGTCGTGCTCGGCGCCGGCGCCGGGCTCCACTACTCGGTGGCGACCACGTTCCTCACGCGGCAGTTCGACGACATCGGCCGCGCCATCGGCGTCCACGTCGCCGGCGGCCCGGTCGCGGGGCTCGCCGCCCCGCCGCTGGCCGCGCTCGTCGGGGCGCGGCACGGCTGGCGCGCCGGCATCGCCCTCGGCGTCGCCGTCGCGGTCCCCGTGTTCGCCCTGTTCGCGTGGCGGGTGCGCCCGACCGAGCCGCTCCGCCCGGACCAACCCGTGCGCGAGCGGTTCGCCCTCGGCCCGCTCGCGGAGCTGCTCTCTCGCCCCAGCATCCTCTACACAACCCTGTTGTCGACGATGGGCGCGTTCACGTGGCAGGCGACGGCCTCCTTCCTCCCGACGTTCCTCGAGTTCGGGACGGGCCTGTCGGGCGGGCTCTCGGCGCTGCTGTTCTCGCTGTACTTCCTCGTCCACGGCGCGACCCAGCCCGTGACGGGCGGCGTCTCGGACCGGATCGGCCGCGACGAGACCGTGATGGCGACGATGGCCGCCGGTGTCGTCGGCTACGGCCTGCTCGTCGCGGCGGCGGAGTTCGGCTTCGGGCGGCCGGTCGTCGTCGCCGGCGTCGGGTTCGTCGGCCTCGCGATGTCGTGGGGCGCTCCGGTGCAGTCGCGGTTCATGGACCTCCTCTCTGACGCCGAGCGCGGCGCCGGCTTCGGGCTCGTCCGGACCGCCTACATGGTCGTCGGCGCCTCGGGGAGCGTCGTCGTCGGCGCGGTCTCGGACGCCGCCGGGTGGACGGTCGCGTTCGGGCTGCTCGCCGGCGTGATGGGGCTGGCGCTCGCCACGTTGCTCGCGAACCGACTGCTGCGGCTCGGGTACTAGCGGGTCGGTCGTCGATTCAAAACGGGGGCGTCCGCGAGACGGACTCGACTACAGGCGGTCGTCTTCGAGGCTCCCGGGGTCCTGCGCCGTGTCGAACATGTTGTTCTCGGCGCCGTCCAGCATCTCGTCGCGGGGGTCGTCGTCGACGACGCTCACGTTGTACGCCTCGATTCCGGAGGCGATCAGGTCCTCTGCGGCCTGCTCCTCGGAGACGAACTCCTGTTCGGCGAGCTGCTGGAACTCCGCGTACACGTCGTCGGACAGGTTCAACTCGAAGGTGGGCATACGCACTCGTTCCGGCCGGACGCTTTTAAGCGTTCCCTCGCCGGTGACCGGCGCGCGCCGGAGTTCCGGGAACACGCGTCCGGGCGGATGTTCCGCTATTCGGCGCGTTCCGCCTCGAACGCGTCGAGCACGCGGTAGGCTTCGACCGCGTAGGTCATCGCGGGACCACCGCCCATCGCGACGGCGACTGTTAGTGCATCGACGACCTCCTCGTGAGTCGCCCCGGCATCGAGCGCCGCGTCGGTGTGCCAGAGGATACAGTCCTCACACCGGATCGTCACCGCAATCGCGAGCGACATCAGCTCCTTCGTTTTGTTGTCGATCGCTCCGGTCGCCTCGGCCGATTCCACGAACCCGGCGAATGATCCCAGTTCCGGAGCCTCTTCGATCAGGTCACCTAACGTCTCGTTGAGTTCCGCGAGGTCTTGGGCGTACGACATCAGTCTACGTGTCGTCCAGAGACAATTTATACGCCGGCGGGCGTTCTCACCGAGCGGTAAGGGAGTCATCTATGTGACACGACGGGGCGGGGCCCATCACACCGGTTCGGGCGATTCGATTCGCGGATTCCCGACGCACGGTCAAAGCGCCGACCCGGTCTGCTCGTCCGGTGCTCATGCCGTGTGAACACTGTGTCAGTCGTTCACGCTGATCCCGTCGACGGCGACGAAGCCGGTCGCCGTGATCCTGGAGTCAAGCGTTCTCAGACCGGTGACCGAACGCTCCCCGGGAGGAAGCTTATAAATCGCGCCACGCGCCGAGGAACCGCTGGACCGCGGTGAGGTGGCCGACGGCCGCGAACAGCACGAGGAGGAGCCCGACGACGTTCAGGCCGGCGACGATCGGCGCGGCGTACACCGCGGCGGCGACGCCGACGATCCCCATCAGCGCGAGCCGGTCGGCGCGGCCGAGCAGCCCCCCGTACTCGCGGCCGATGCCGACCGCCTGGATCTGCGTGCCCATGTACGAGGTCATCAGGACCCCGGTCACTGCGGCGAAGCCGAGCGCGTACGCCTCGATCCCGACGGTGAAGCCGGCGATCACCGCGATGTCGGCGTAGCGGTCCAGGACGTGATCGAGGAGGTCGCCGCCGTCGGAGGAGACCTCGAGGTGACGCGCGAGCGCGCCGTCGACGAGGTCGAGCCAGCCGTTGAGCAGGACGCCGACCGCCCCGGCGAGGTAAAAGAGGGGCTCGCCGACCGCGAACGCGCCGGCGGCGGCGACCGCGACGCCGAACGCGAGGACGCTCACCTGGTCGGGGGAGAGGCCGAGCCGCGCCGCGGCGCGGACCCAGGGGCCGAGCAGGCGGTCGGCGACGGACCGGTACTGGTCGAGAGTCATCTATCGATCCGACCGTCGCGGCGGGCTCATATATAATCGATGAAGTCGACGGTGCCCGCGCTCGGCTCGCGCTCGCCCTCGATCGCCGCGCGGATCGCGGCGGCCACGGCCGCCGGGTCGCGGTCTGTGGTGTCGATCTCGTAGACGTTCTCCGCGCCGTGTTCGGCGACGGCCTCCGAGAGGATCACGTCGAGCGCCTCGCTCTCCGCGTTTTCGGCGGCGCTCTCCGGCGATTCGCCCCGCGCCTCGAGCCGCGCCTCGATCGTCTCCGGGTGACAGCGCAAGACGATCACGCGGTCGACGTCGAACCGATGCGCGAGGTGCGAGTCGAGCACGCCAGTCCAGTCGCCGAGGCGCTCGCGCACCGCGTCGAGGTCCGCGACGAGCGTGTCGCGGTCGGCGTCGCGCTCGGTCCAGAGGGCGTCGTCGCCCTTTATAAGATCGTTGAGGTGGATCACGTCGTAGTCGTCCGCGAGCAGGTCCGTCGCGGTCGACTTCCCGGTCCCCGGAGTGCCGGTGACGGCGACGCGAGTCGGCGCCGAGTCGGTGCGATCCGCTCCCTCGCTCACGCCCGAACACCCAGTCCGAGGTCGGCGAGCGTCTCGTTGAGCCGCTCGACCGCCTCGCGCGTGTCCTCGCGGGTACCGGTCGATATCCGGACGTGGTTCGGGAGCCCGAAGGAGGTGCAGTCGCGGATGATCACGCCGCGCTCCTGTGCCGCCTCGGCGACTCGCTCCGCGTCGCCGACCTCGGCGAGCACGAAGTTCCCGGCCGACTCGACGGTCGGGGCGTCCAGCTCGTCCGCGATGTACCCGCGCGCCCAGCGCGCCGTCTCGACCGACTCCGCGACGTGGTCCTCGTCGTCGAGGGCTGCGAGCGCGGCCCGGCACGCGAGCTCGTTCGCCGCGAAGGGGGTGTTCACCCGGGCGTACGCCTCCCCCCACGCCTCGGGGACGACGCTGTACCCGATCCGGAGCCCGGCGAGGCCGTACGCCTTCGAGAACGTGCGGAGCACCGCCACGTCGTCGCGCTCGTCGACCAGCGGGATCGCGCTGTCGACCGCGGCGAACTCGCCGTACGCCTCGTCGACGACGACGAGCGTCTCCTCCGCGGTCGCGTCCGCGATGGCCCGCACCTCGTCGAGGGGCATGACCGAGCCCGAGGGGTTGTGCGGGGAGGTGACGTAGACGATCCGCTCGCCGCCGTAGGCGGTCAGCACGGTCTCGGCGTCCTGCGCGAACCCGTCGTCGGGCGAGAGCGCGTACTCGGAGACCCCGCCGTGGTGGTACCGGGCGGACATCGCGTAGTAGGCGAAGCCGGGCTCCGGGACGAGGACCTCGTCGCCGGGCGCTAACGCGGCCCGCGAGAGGTAGTCGATCGAGCCGTCGGCGCCCGGCGAGACCCACACCTGCTCGGTCGTCACGTCCCACTTCTCGGCCAGCTTCGCGGTGAGGTCGGTGTGGGAAGACTTCGGGTACTGGTGGACGCGATCGGCGTGCTCGTGGAGCGCCTCGACGGCCGCCGGGCTCGGGCCGTGCGGGTTCTCGTTCGAGGAGAGCTTGATCAGGTCGTCGGGGTCCAGCCCGCGCTCGCGGGCGACCTCCTCGACGCCCCGACCCGGCACGTACGGCGAGTGATCGGAGAGATCCCGTGGTTGCATAGCCACTAATCCGGGCGGGGCGCTCTTAAGAGTGGCCGAACCGGGTCGCAGACATCGGCGACCACCGACGCTCGCGGCGCCTCAAGCGATGTCCGACGCCCGGCGCTCCGCCTCCGCGACGAGTGACGGGCGGCCGGCGAAGTCGATAGCCACGCCGTCCGGCCCGTAGTCGACGGCGCGGACCTCGCCGCGGTCGTACGCCCACGACAGCAGCGACTGCGTCTCCCCCGTATTCGGGAGTCGCAGCGTCGTCTCGGCCGTCGGCAGCGCCGCGCGGACCGCGTTCCGAACCGCGTCGACTCCCTCACCGGAGCGCGCGCTCGCCGGGACGGGCGCTTCGAGCGCATCGGCGACCGCGTGTCCGTCGGCGGCGAGGTCGTCCGCCGCCGCCGCGATCGCCTCGCGGCGGGCCCGGAGTTCGCTGTCGTCGAGCAGGTCGGCCTTGTTGAGCACCGGGATCACCGGGCCGTCGGTCTCCTCGACGGCCGAGAGACTGGTTCGGATGCGGTCGCGAACCGCCTCCGGGTCGTCGGCGGCGTCGACGACGAGCAGGACCGCGTCGGCGCGGCGGATCGCGTCGGTCGTCGCCCGGAACGACCGGACGCTCCGGTGGGGAAGGGCGTCGACGAACCCGACGGTGTCGGTGACGAGCGCGCGTCGCCCTCCGAGCGTCGCCCGGCGGGTGGTCACGTCGAGCGTCTCGAAGAGGCGGTCGGCGACGGTGACCGNNNNTGGTGTCAGCGGCAGGAGTTTCGGTGTCGCCGGTGTCAGCGGCGCCGGGCGCGTCGATGTCGTCGGCGAGGCGTCGGAGCAGCGTCGACTTGCCGGCGTTGGTGTAGCCGGCCAGCGCGACTGCGTCGAACCCCTCCTGCCGGCGCTGCTCGCGGCGCTTGCTCCGGCTCTCGGTCACTTCATCGAGGGCGCGTCGGGTGGCTTCGATCCGGCGTTCCACGTCGAGGACCCGGCGGTCGTCCTCGTTGTGGTACCGGAGGTCGGTCGCGTAGTCACGGGCGATGAGCTCTCGAAGCCGCGGTTTCAGGTACCGGAGGCGCGCGAGCTCGACTTGGAGCTCGGCGGCGCGGGAGCCGGCGCCCTCGGCGAACAGGTCGAGGACCAGCCGGGTGCGGTCGATCGGTTCGACCTCGTCCGGGAGCAGGTCCGAGAGCGACGCCGTCTGGCCCGGGGTGAGTTCGCCGTCGTAGATCACGGCGTCGACGTCTTCGGTCGACGCCAAGCGCATCAGGTCCTCGGCCTTCCCGCGTCCGAGTCCGTAGGTCGGGTCCTCGCGGCGCCGCTGGGTCACTTCGCCGACGACCTCGTAGCCTGCCGCGCGAGCGAGCCCGCGGATCTCGTCCGTGTCGGGATGAGTACCGGCGTCGCGAGCGGCTATCAGCGCGCGGCCGGCGTCGGGGCGACGCGTTCGGTCGTCGGTTTGCTGGCGCCTTCGGCTGTCCTCGGAGCGGTGCGTCCGGTCATCGGTGGGATCGCTTCTCGTTCGTGTCTCGTCGTCGGATCGCTCGTCTCGTGACATCGGGTTGTCGGGCGCTCACATCGGCCCGGGGAGGGGTTCGTCACCGGGGACCGCGGCCTCGCGACGACCGGCGCACAGCGGCGGTGACGAACCGAAATCGAGAGCGGTACGCGGCGGGACCGGGACGGTCACGGTCGCGCCGATCAGTCGCTGACCGAGGCCCTCCGCGGGGAACGGCTGAGCGCACGGAGCCGTCGCGTGGCCGGGGTCAACGCGAGAACGAGGGGGAGTTCACGTGACACGTTTCGAACGCCCGATATATAAGCGTTCACCGGAAACGCGGTGTGAGATCAGGACGCATATGCCGAGAGTCGGCCGATTAGACGGCGGGATCGCGGTCCGACTCAGGGAACGCGCACGTCGTGTTCGAGCGTCCCGACGCCCTCGACCGTCACCTCGACGGTGTCGCCGTCGGAGAGGGCGCCGACGCCCTCGGGCGTCCCCGTCGAGATCACGTCGCCCGGCTCCAGGGTGAGGTACGCCGTGATCTCCTCGATCAGCGTCGGCACGTCGAACATGAGGAACGAGCGGTCGCTCGACTGCTTCGTCTCGCCGTTGACCCGGAGCTCGACGCTCGCGTCGGTCGGGACCTCGTCGGGGGTCGCGAGCACCGGACCGAGCGGCGCGGCGCCGTCGAACGCCTTCCCGCGCACCCAGTTCTGCTCGCGGTCCTGGTCGTCGCGGTTGGACACGTCGTTCATGCAGGTGAACCCGGCGACGACGTCCATCGCGTCGGCGGCGGAGACGTCCTTGCACTGCTCGCCGACGACGACCGCGATCTCGGCCTCCCAGTCGATCTGGTCTTTCCCCGCGGGGACCGTGACCTCGTCGCCGTGGCCCGCCACCGCGTTCGGCGGTTTCAAGAAGAGGAGGGGTCGGTCCGGCACCTCGCTGTCGCGCTCGGCGGCGTGGTCGGCGTAGTTGCGGCCGATACAGACGATCTTCGTCGGCTCCGCGGGCGGGAGCACGTCGATCGCGGTGTCGTCGAGGGCGTACTCGGCGCCCGCGAAGGCGACGGTGTCGGTCTGGGGGTCGTAAGTCCCCTCGCGGATCGAGCCGGCCGGGTCGCGGAACCGTGCGTGGTGCATGCCTCACGGATCGGACGGCCGCCCGAAAAGCGTTCCCGGAGAGGCAAACCGGACGGGGCTACCGACCTCGGTCGACCGCGGGCTCAGCGTCGCGATCGGTCTCGTCGTCGAGTTCTGCCCCGTCGTCGAGTTCTGCCTCGTCGTCGAGCCGGGTCTCCGGACCGAGCGCGGGTCCGGCGACCTCGCCGCCGAACACCTCTCGCTGGGCGCAGTCGACGCAGTAGTGGTTGTGGCGAATCGAGTGAGTCCGGACCGGGACGCCGGCGACGACCGTCTCGTCGCGTCGCCGCCTGACGAGCCCCCGGTCGAACGCGTCGCCGCAGACGACGCACGGTTCGTCGACAGATTCGGGCGGGCGAACCACTCGGTGGTCCACCGCCCTCCGTCGGCCGAACGACGCGACTCCGTGGCGGCGGTCGAGGCGTCGGCGGACCGCTGGGGCCGCACCGAGGCCGAGCAGGGCGAACGCGAGCCCGATCAGCGCGACGGGCGGCGAACCGCTCGTGGCTCCGATAGTCGTGATCCAGCCGCCGATCAGCAACAGCAGCCCGGTCAGCAGGTAGGCCGAGACGGTTTCCACCCGTCCGCCGGACTCGCGACTCGACGGGAGGCGGGTGGGCGTCTCGTCGCCCCGGACGAGCCGATGCCGCTCGGCCAGCTTGGAGTAGTGCCACCAGCCGTACAGCAGGTTCCCGACGCCGCTGGTGGTGAGGAACAGGAGGATGTGGACGCCGACGGAGCCGATCCCCCTGTCGACGAGGACGACGCGGTCGCCGTCGTCCCGCTCGATCTCCCACCCGGCGTCGAGGTGGTCCTGAACGCGGCGACGGAAGGCGCGGTCGCTCTCTCGCGTGGGCGAGGCAGAGCGAGACGGGGACCGCTCCGCACCGCTCGACCGGCCGGACGCGGCCGCAGACGACTCGGCGCCCGACCGGGCCGTGCCGCAGTTCGAACAGAACTGGTCGTCGTCGTCGAACCGCTCGCCGCACTCGGGACAGGACGCGGGCTCGGAGGGGTCGGGGAGCCCGGCGCCGCACCCCGGACAGAAGTTCGCGTCGGGCTCGACCGCCCGGCCGCACTCGCGACACCGGTCGGTCGGCGGCGGGGCGTCGTTCCGATCGGAGGGCATCGACAGGGGGTTCGCGGGGCGGGCGGTTAACTCCTCTCCCGCTGCTCACCGTCGCCGCAGCCGGATCGAAACGTCGTTGCCGCCGAGTTCGCTCGCGCCGAAGGAGAGCTCTCCGCCGAACGTCTCGACGGTCAGCTCCGTGAGCCAGAGGCCGAGCCCGCTGCCGTGGTGGGTCGGCGTTATCTTGGAGCCGTCGAGGATCACGTCCCGCTCGTCGGCCGGGATCCGCGGTCCGTCGTCCTCGACGCGGATCGCGACCCACTCGTCGGCCGTCGACCCCGCAACGGCCGCGCTCTCGATCTGGACCCGGACCCGCGGCTCCGAGCTCGGGTTGTGTTCGATCGCGTTGTCGACGAGACTGTCGATCGCGTACCGCAGCCGACTGTCCGCCATCACCGGCCCGGAGTCAGCGACAGCGACGTCGATCGCGGCGCTCGGCGCGCGTCCACGGTGGTCCTCGACGACCGATCTCACCATCGGCTCGGGGTCGATGTCGGTCGCCTCGTCTGTCGGGTGTTCGAGGACGCGCCGGATGTGCCCGGCCTCCTCGGCCAGGCGTTCGAGCTCGTGGGCGGCGCGCTCGATCGTGGCCGCCACGTCGGTCGTCTCCCCGTCCTGACCGTCCAGTTCGGCCAGCAGCCGCGTCGTGTGGCCGGCGACGACGTTGGCGTTGTTCCGGAGGTTGTGCCGCAGGACGCGGTTCAACACCTCTAGCCGCCGCTCGTTCCGAGACACCTCCGTGAGGTCCGTGTAGACGGCGAAGCCGCCGTCGAGGCCGTCACGCGTTTCCTCGGTCCCGGCGTACGGCACCCCACGGTAGAGGAACTCCCGGAGCCCGCTCGCGGTCTCGCGGGTCACCTGCCGGTAGTTGACCTCGCCGGAGGCGGTGTTCGCGTCGAGCGCCTCCGCCTCCGCGAGCTTCCAGTCGGGGACCACCCACTCGTTGAGCGGCTCCCCGCGTATCTCGTCGGCCTCGTAGCCGAAGACGTCCACGAACGCCTGATTGACGTCGTTGACGATGGGTTCGCCGTCGACGAGATCGAACTCGACGACCGCGTCCTGCACGTGCTCGATGAGGTGGCGGTACCGGCCGACGTCCGCCTCGCCGTCGACGCGCCCGCCGATCGTCTCACGCGCCATGTCGTGGATCCACTGTCACGGGCTCCGTAAGCCGAATCGGCTGTTAAGGATGTAGTCGTGGGAAGATATTGCGACACTCGCCTCCAAATCTGATCGTTCGACTGTTTCTCACGGAATAGAGAGACGGATCAGAGATACAGGTCTCGATCCTCGCGTATCGGTTGCGGATCCGTCTCCCGGCGTCGACAGTGGCGAACCGCGGCGTCGGCTTTTATTAAGATTCGATGAGACGATCCGGACGTATCATGGAACTCACTTGGCACGGCCACTCGACGTGGCACGTCGTCGTCGACGAGACGGAACTCCTGATCGATCCGTACTTCGACAACCCGAAGACCGACGTCGACCCCGAGGAACTCGATCCGGACTACCTCCTCTTGACCCACGGCCACGCGGACCACATCGCCGACGCGGACCGGTATGAGGGCGCGACGGTGGTCGCCACCCCGGAGCTGACCGGGTACGTCCAGGACAACTTCGGCCACGAGGATGCCGTCGGCGGGATGGGGATGAACATCGGCGGTACCGTCGAGTGCGGCGACGCGTGGGTGACGATGGTCCGCGCGGACCATTCGAACGGGATCGAGACGAGCTACGGCACCTCCGCCGGGATGCCGGCCGGGTTCGTCGTCGGCGACAAGAAGCCGACCCAGGAGTCGGACCCGGACTGCACGACGTTCTACCACGCCGGCGACACCGGGCTGATGTCCGAGATGGTCGACGTGATCGCGCCGTACCTCGAGCCCGACGCCGCCGCGCTGCCGACCGGCGACCACTTCACCATGGGTCCCGCCGGCGCCGGTATCGCCGCCGACTGGGTGGGCGCCGACGTCGTGTTCCCGATGCACTACGACACGTTCCCGCCGATCGAGATCGAGACGCGGGAGTTCGTCAACGAGGTGAAGGCCGCGGGCGCCGCGGCCGAGCCAGTCGTCCTCGAGGGCGACGAGACGTACGTCCTCGAGTAGCGACACGGGCGTCTGCGGGCGACCGGTCCGCGACGGACGGGCGCGCGTTTCGGTCCGACCCGACGGTCGGTTTTTTAAGACGACGCGGTCGGAGAGCGACGCAATCAAGAAGCGACCCGAGTGAACGGCGGCGGGACTGAACGGCGCCGGGACTGAACGGCGCCGGCGGTCGGTTTCGCGATCGGCGACCGCGACGCCGCGGGGAACCGTAGAATACTATTTAAATCCGAATAAATATTACAAAACGATCGGTAGATTCCTCTCGTCCGCGCCGGCACAAAGATATTGAATATATTTAAATTAATAATAAATCAGAAGTCTTCTAAATAAAAGACGGGTAGCGTCGGATTGGTACGCCATGTCAACCGCTGATATGCGGGCTGTGATCCGCGGAGAGGGCGGCCGGTTCGTGTACGTCGTCTCCGCGCTCGCAGCGCTCAACGGACTCCTGTTCGGGTTCGACACCGGGATCATCTCCGGAGCCATCCTCTTCATCGACACGGCCTTCGAGCTGTCGCCCTTGGTGGAGGGGATCGTCGTCAGCGGCGCGATGGTCGGCGCGGCCGCCGGTGCGGCCGTCGGCGGGCAGATATCCGACCGCATCGGCCGCAAGCGGTTCATCCTCCTCTCGGCCGGCGTGTTCTTCCTCGGCTCGTTCCTCATGGCGGTCGCGCCGACCGTCGAGGTGCTCGTCGCGGGGCGGATGATCGACGGGATCGCCATCGGGTTCGCGTCGATCGTCGGCCCGCTGTACATCTCCGAAATCGCGCCGCCGTCGGTCCGCGGCGGCCTCACGTCGCTGAACCAGCTGATGGTCACCGTGGGGATCCTCTCGTCGTACTTCGTCAACTACGCCTTCTCCGACTCCGGCTCGTGGCGGATCATGCTCGGTGCGGGGATGGTCCCCGCCGTCGTGCTCGCCGTCGGCATGCTCCGGATGCCCGAGAGCCCCCGGTGGCTCTACGAGCAGGGCCGGACCGACGAGGCCCGCGCGGTGCTCCGCCGGACGCGCGACGGCGACATCGAGTCGGAGCTGTCAGAGATCGAGTCGACCGTCCAGGCGCAGTCCGGGAACGGGGTTAGAGACCTCCTCAGCCCGTGGATGCGCCCGGCGCTGATCGTCGGGCTCGGGCTCGCGATCTTCCAGCAGATCACCGGGATCAACGCCGTGATGTACTACGCCCCGACGATCCTGGAGTCGACCGCGTTCGGGAGCTCGCAGTCCATCCTCGCGTCGGTGGCCATCGGCACCGTCAACGTCGCGATGACGGTCGTCGCCATCCTCCTCGTCGACCGCGTCGGGCGGCGTCCCCTGCTGCTCGTCGGGACCGGGGGGATGATCGGGTCGCTCACCGTCGCCGGCCTCGTCTTCCAGTTCGCCGACCCGACCGGCGGGCTCGGCTGGCTCGCGACGCTCACCCTCGTCTCGTTCGTCGCGTTCTTCGCGATCGGGCTCGGCCCGGTGTTCTGGCTGCTCATCTCGGAGATCTACCCGCTCGCCGTCCGCGGGAGCGCGATGGGGCTCGTGACGGTCGCCAACTGGCTCGCGAACCTCGCCGTCGCGCTGTCGTTCCCCGTGCTGCTCGACGGGATCGGCACCCCGGCGACGTTCTGGCTGTTCGGCGTGTGCAGCGTCGTCGCCCTGCTATTCACCCACCGGACCGTCCCCGAGACCAAGGGCCGGACGCTGGAGGCCATCGAGGCGGACCTCCGCAGCGCGACCGGGTCGGCGGCGGACGCTCGTGCCGACGACTGAGCGAGCAGCCGACGACTGAGCGAATAGAGAGGACCGATCGCGTCGGCGCCGAGCGCGCTCGTCGCTCGACGCGTCCTCGCCGTTCCGATGCCGATAACCTTTATCGTCGCCAGACCGAACGGACGAACGACCATGGCAGACATCGAGACATCCACCGTTTCCGAGGAAGGTTACGCCTGCACCAGTCAGGTCGGCGAGTTCGACCTGCAGATCGACGCGACCGACGAGACCGGACCGAACCCGAACGCCGCGCTCGTCGCGACGTACGCCTCCTGTTACCTCCCGGCGTTCCGCGTCGGCGGGAGCCAGCGCGGCGCGGAGGAGCTCGGCAAGATCCAGATCGACGCGAGCGCGGAGCTCGACGACGACGACGACCTCGAGGCCATCGCCTTCGACGTCCACGTCGAGGCCGATCTCGACGACGAGTCCGCGGCCGACATCGCCGAGCGAGCCGAGGGCATCTGTCACGTCCACAGCGCGCTGCGCGACGACCTCCAGGCCGACGTCAGCGTCTACACGGGCGCGTTCTGAGCGCGGCGACTCCGGAGCCCGCGTCGGCGTCCCGACTGCATCGACCCGTTTTTTCGCGCCGTCGTCCGCCCAGCCGCGCGGCCGGGAGCAGCGTCGCCCCTCCGACAGTTTCAGGGCCGCTCGACGCCCGTGAACTCGAAGCGGGCGCCGCCTGCTTCGCCCTCCGTCAGCGTCACCTCCCAGCCGTGGGCCTCCGCGATGCGCGCGACGATGGCGAGGCCGAGGCCGGTGCCTGACGCGGAGGTCGTGGTCCCGCTCTCGAACACCTCGTCGCGTCTGTCCGCGGGGATTCCGGGGCCGTCGTCCTCGACGTAGAACCCGCCCGGGAGGTCGCCGACGACGACGCGGTCCCCGCCGTGTTCGGCCGCGTTCCGGAAGAGGTTCTGGAGCAGGCGCTCGAGCCGCCCGGGGTCCCCGAGCACGTCGCGCTCGGTCTCGACGACGACGGTCGCCGATCCGCCCTCCGCACCCTCCGCCTCGTCGCCGCCATCGCCTTCGATCGGCCCGAACGCGTCGTTCGCGTACCGGGTCGCCAGCTCGTCGAGGGAGACGGGGGCAACCGATCTCACGGCGTCGCCCTGCCGAGCGAGGGTGAGCACGTCCTCGATCAGCCGCTCCATCTCGTCGAGCGCGCTCTCGCACCGGTCGAAGTACGACTCCTCCCCCGTCTCCCGGGCGAGCCGGAGGTACCCGGAGAGCACGTTGAGCGGGTTTCGGAGGTCGTGTGAAACGATCGAGGCGAACTCGTCGAGCCGCTCGTTCTCCCGCTCGATCCGCCGCTCGTACGCCTTCCGCTCCGAGATGTCGCGACTGGAGGCGAGGAACCGGTCGTCGCCCTGCACGTCGACCCGCCGGACCTGTACCTCGACGGGGAAGGTCGTGTCGTCGGCCCGCCGGAACGTCGTTTCCAGCCGGCGCGTCTCGCCCATCTCCAAGTGCTGCCAGAGCTCGATCCCCTCCGTCGGGTCGAGCTCCGTGTCGATGTCCCAGACGTTCATCCCCACGATCTCCTCGCGGTCGTAGCCGAGCTCGGCCGCCATCACCGGGTTCGCGTCCACGATCTCGCCCCCCTCGTCGTGGATGTCGATCATGTCCGGCGAATCCTCGTAGAGCGCCTCGAGCCGGGCGGAGGTGCGTTCGAGCTCCCGCTGGCGACGGCGCTCCTCGGTCACGTCGCGGGCGATCCCGAGCACCCCGTCGAACTCGCCGTCGATGACGAGTCGCCGCAGGGCGAAGTCGACGATCGCGTCGGACCGCTCGGGCAGGTCCAGCTCGACCGTCCCGGACAGCGTTTCGCGGTCGCCCGCGACCAGCGCCGCGTACGGGCCGTCACCGTGAGCGTCCCGGAGCCGCCGTAACAGGGGGCTCCGCCGACCGACGAGCTCCTCGCGGCTCGCGTCGTACACCTCGGTGATCCGGTCGTTGACGACCGAGAACCGCCCCTCGCCGTCGTACATGGCCACGGAGTTCGGTAACTCGTCGACGAGGCGCCGGTAGCGAGCCAGGTCGCGCTCGCGCTCCTTCTCCTCGGTCACGTCGATGTGGATCCCGACGGCGCGGAGCGGGTCTCCCTCGTCGTCGCGCTCGACGACGCGGCCGCGGTCGCGGATCCACGCCCAGTCGCCGTCCTTCGTCTCCATTCGGTGGTCGCACTGGTAGTACTCCGTCTCGCCGGCGAAGTGCGCCTCCAGCGCCGCCCACACGTCGTCGAGGTCGTCGGGGTGGACGCGCCGCTCCCACTCCGAGAGCTCGAAGGCGATCTCGGACTGCTCGTACCCCAGCATACGGGCCCACCGCTCGTCGAACTGCACCTCGTCCGTGGTGAGGTCCCAGTCCCAGACGCCGACGTCGGCCCCCTCGACCGCGAGCCGGAACCGCTCGGAGAGCTCGCGGAGCTCGCGCTCGCGCGCCCGCTCCTCTGTCACGTCGCGGAAGTACACCGAGATCCCGGTCTCGGAGGGGTAGGCGTCGATCGAGAAGTCGCGTCCGAGGGCGTCGAAGCGGTACTCGAACGCGGTCCGTTCGCCGGTCTCAATCGCGTCGCGGAGGCGCGACTCGAGCTCGGTCCCGCGGAGCGATGGGAACAGCTCCCAGACGCGCTCGCCGAGCAGGTCGGCGGCGTCGCGGTCGAGCAGCTCCGTCGCCTGCCCGTTGAGGTACGTGAGCCGCCAAGACTCGTCGATGCCGCAGAACGCGTCCGTCATCCGGTCGAGGTGCTCCGTCACCCGACGCTCGGCGAGGGACCGGGACGCGGCGCACTCGACGCGGGACGCGAGCGCCGCGTAGGAGTCGTCGCCGGTCACCGGGAGGTACTCGTCGACGCCCGCGGCGATCGCCTCGCTCGCGACCGCCTCCGAGCCGCGGGCCGTGAACAGCACGAAGGGGAGATCCGCGTCCAGGTCGCGAACGGCGCGGAGGAACTCGACGCCATCCGTTTCGGGGAAGTCGTGGCCGCTGACGACGCAGTCGATCGGCTCGGTCTCGAGGGCGTCGAGGCCCTCGGCCGCGTCGTCGACCCGCGTCACCGCGAACCGATCGGCGTGCCCCTCGATAGCCGCCGCCGCGCGGTCGCCCACCGTCGGCTCGTCGGCGACGAGAAGCACCCGAACAGGTCCGGACGGCGCGTCCGACGCGAGCGGGTCCGACCCGCGTTCGTCCCGTTTTTTCATCCGTGTGCGCGTAACTCTCCGCCACAGTAATTATTTTCCATATTACATTTCGGGGCGCTCCGTCACGCCGACGCGTACGCGACGACCGCGCTGGACGCCGCGTAGCCGATCGCCGCCAGGATAACGGCGGCGACGAGCGCGACCGCGAACTCCTGAGCGACCGCGAACGCGAGGAGGTACCCGGCCATCCCGGCCGCGTTCGCGCACAGCAGCCGGAGCGTTCGGTATGACGGCGCTCGGGTCGACATACCCGTGGTACGGGTCGTCGGACCAAAAAGACACGAGTCGCCGGCCAGTCGCAGACCCCGAGCGGGCAGGGGCGGGCCGCGCGTCGCCGTTCGACCCGGATCGTGACCAAGCGGAAGCCGTGACCGGTCGGAAGCGGGGAACGGTTCACCACCGATGCCGCGGCCACCCACTCTATGCGACCGCGAGACGAGCCGACGGACCGAGGTCGACGTCCGCCCGAACCGCGAGGACCGAACGCCCGGGAGCGACCCCGCTCCCGTCGGAGGCCGGCGAGCGATCGAACCGGGTCCGCGCCGCAGAGCCTCTCGTCCCCGCTGCTCGTTCCGGGCGCGACGCTCGCCGCGCTCTGGGTCGGCGCGGCCCTCGCGGCGATGCGCGCGGCGGGGTGGCTCCACCGGGCGTGGACCCCAGCGGTGGCCCTAGTCCTCGCCGCCGTCGGAGCCGTGCTGGGCGCGGTCGCCGTCGCGCACGTCGTCGCCAGAGTCGCCGCGGGACGCGTCAGCGCGGGCCGGTGAGTCGGCGCGGGACGCGTCAGCTCGGACCAATGAGCTGCTGTGGGACGGGTCGACGTGGGCCCACGAGCCGTCGGCGACGGCGCGACCAGCGGAACCGTTTTTGGGGACGGCGTCGGAACGGACTCGTATGGTTGCCATGGAATCCGACTCGGAGCTCGACCGCGGCGACGCCGCGCCGGCGTTCGAGCTACCGGGCACCGACGGCGAGACGTACACGCTCGACTCGTTCGACGCCGACGCCCTGCTCGTGGTGTTCACCTGCAACCACTGTCCGTACGCGCAGGCGAAGTTCGACCTCCTCAACGATCTGGCGGCCGAGTACGACGACCTGGCGGTCGTGGGGATCAACCCGAACGACGCCGCTGAGTACCCCGACGACTCCTTCGAGGCGATGCGCGAGCGCGTCGCCGACGGCACGATCGCGTACGACGCGTACCTCCGGGACGAGACGGGCGCGGTCGCGGACGCGTACGACGCGGTCTGCACCCCCGACCCGTTCCTGTTCGGCCGCGACGGCGACGCGTTTCGGCTCCGGTACCACGGCCGACTGGACGACGCGTTGAACCCTGACGACGAGCCGACCGAGTACTACATCCGCGACGCCGTCGACGCCGTCCTCGCGGGCGAGGAAGTCGGAGTTCCGGACCGCCCCTCGCGGGGCTGTTCGATCAAGTGGCCGAGCGAGTGAGGCGGCCGTTCGACCAGGCAGTCGGGCGATCGGACGTGGACCCCGGCGGCCGGCGGCGATCTTCTTAAATAACCCGCATCGGAGCGGCGGCGATGTGGAGTTGAGCGGTCCACGGTCGGTCCCCGTCGTTCCGTTGGCGAGGACTCGAGAGGCGAACTGCCGACTGTCAGCCGCTGTAAACCTTTTGAGGGTTGCTAACATCTATCAGGATATATGAGCGAGAATCGGGAGACTGTCACCGGGATCCGGGAGTCGGGCCGGGTCGACATCGACGCCTTCGAGCGTCGAGTCCGCGAGGAGGCCGACGGTCTCAAAGAACGGCTCGCGTCGGGAACGTTCGATAACCGACAGGCGACGATCGGCCTCGAATACGAGTTCTACGCGGTCGAGTCGGACAGCTACCGGCTTCGACGCGTCCCGCGGTCGCTGCTCGAGTGCCTCGGGTTCGAGCGCGAGATCGGCCTCCACAACGCCGAGCTCACCTCCGGCGTGCATCCGTGCAGCGGGGCGGGGCTGTCGGCGCTCAAACTGGGCACAGAGGCCAAGATACGGAGCTTCCAGCGGCAAGCGAGCGAGGCGGACATCAGATTCGTCAGCGACGGGATGTGGACGATCGGTCCCGCGACCAACACGACCGAGGGGTATCTTACCGAGGCGACTCACGAGGAGGGGATATCGCTCGCGATCAACGTCAGCAACGCCGTCAGATACCACGGCTTCGCCAGCGTCGACGAGCACACGCCGGTCGCGGGGACGGTCGCGCTTCCGGGGGCGACGATCGAGGCCGACACCGCCGGTCCGGTGAGTCTGACGGCGTCGATCCAGCCGCACGTGCAACCGCGTCGCGCCGCCGACCTGCCCGCGTATCACAACAACGCCCTCCGGGTCGCCGGCCCGGTGCTCGCGATCGCGGTCAACTCGCCGTTCCTGCCGCCCGACCTGTACGACGACGGGGCGCTGACGCGCCGGTTGCTCCTCGAAGACACCCACGCCGAGACCCGCGTGCCGCTCTACGAGGGGCTTATGAACCCCAAGCGCGGCGAGCCGAAGGTCCGGTTCCCCGAGGATATCGACACCGCCGCCGAGGCGGTCGACCGGATCGCCGCCGACGCCGTCATCGTACCGGCCCTCATCGAGGGAGGCGAACGGTTCGACGACGCGTTCGTCCACTTCCGCCACAAACACGGGAGCTACTGGCGGTGGGTGCGGCCGGTGTTCGACGGGCCGTCTGCGGCCGACGCGAGCGCGCGGATCGAGTTCCGACCGCTTCCGGGCCAGCCGACGCTCCCCGACACGATCGCGCTCGTGGCGGCGGTCGCCGGACTCCTGACGGGGCTCTCGGTCACCGACCATCCGGTGACGGACCTGCCCTGGGCGGTCGCCCGAGAGAACTTCTACGCGGCCGTCGAGGACGGGCTGTCGGCGGATCTGGAGTGGATCACCGCCTCCGGCGACCGGACCTCGGAGACGGGACGCCTGTACGAGGACCTGTTCGACGTCGCCGTCGCCGGGCTCGAAGCGCGGGGACTGACAGCCGACGAGGCGACCGCCCGACTCCGGCCGCTCCGCGACCGCGTCGACGCCGGAATCACCCCCGCGCGATGGAAGCGCGAGGCCGTGCGGCGGAGCCTGGACGCGGGGGCGCCCCCCGACGACGCGGTCAGAGACGCGCAGCGGGCGTACATCCGCGAACAGGGGGAGCGGTTCTACGACGGCTCGCTCGTCGACTGGCCCGCCGGGTGACGCGTTCGAGGAGGGGCGAGCGGACGCGGTCGGGGAGCGGCGAGCGGACGCGGTCCTCGTCGACGGGCGCCATCTGTGGGGTCGGTGCGCGTCGGTGCGCCTCGCTGAGGCGCCCCGGATGCGATCCTACAAGTCGGTCCGGCGGAGAGCGGTCGCATGGCACGCGTCACGGTCTGGAACGAGTACCGCCACGAACGCGAGAACGACGCGGTCGCCGAGGTGTACCCCGACGGGATCCACGCGGTCGTCGCTGACGCCCTCCGCGAGGCCGGCCACGAGGTCCGCACTGCGACCCTCGACGAGGGGCCGGACCACGGGCTCACCGAGGCGGTCTTAGACGACACCGACGTGCTCACGTGGTGGGGTCACGCCGCCCACGACGAGGTGCGCGAGGAGGTCGTCGACCGGGTTCACGAGCGCGTCCTCGACGGGATGGGACTGTTGGTGCTCCACTCCGCGCACTACTCGAAGATTTTTAAACGGCTGATGGGGACCAGCTGCTCGCTCAAGTGGCGCGAGGCCGCCGAGACCGAGCGGCTGTGGGCGGTCGAGCCGGGTCACCCGATCGCCGACGGGATCGGCGAGTACATCGAGCTCGACGAGACGGAGATGTACGGCGAGCGGTTCGACGTCCCCGCGCCGGACGCGCTCGTGTTCAACTCCTGGTTCGCCGGCGGCGAGGTGTTCCGCTCCGGCTGCTGTTACCGGCGCGGAAACGGGCGGGTGTTCTACTTCCGCCCCGGGCACGAGACGTACCCGATCTACTACGACGACGACGTGCGGCGGGTGCTCCGGAACGCCGTCGAGTGGGCGGCGCCGGGCGACGGGCCGACGCCCGACTTCGGCAACGCCGACCCGATCGAGGAGATCGACACCGACGACGACCGGACGGTCCACTGACCGGGCGGTCGCGGGAGCGCCACGCCTGCTTCGCGGTCAGCTCTCGTCGGCGAGCGCCGCCGGCCGGACGGGGTCGAGCCCGCGTCGGTCCAGTTCGGCCTCGATCTCGTCGACGCGGGGCGCGACGACCCCGGGCTCGTGGCTGTCGGTGCCGACGCTCACTCGGAGGCCCGCGTCGACGAGGCGGTCGAGGAACGCCGGCGCCGGGTGGAACTCTCCGTAGGCATCGAGCAGGCGTCCGGCGTTTATCTCCGGGACGGTCCGCGAGTCCCGGAACGCCTCGGCGACCGCCGCGTAGTGGTCCTCGGTCGCGAACCCGCGGAGGTGCGGGTTGCGCTCGATCAGGTCCGGGTGCGCGGCGATCGCGAACAGCTCCGAGTCGACGAGCCCGACCAGCTTCTCGAAGTAGCGGTCGACGAGCGCCCGCCGTTCGTCGGCCGGCTTGTCGGCGAAGTGCGAGCGCGTGTGAACGTTCGCGCCGTCGAGCTCGTGGACGCTCCCGATCGCGTAGTCGAACCCCGCCTCGGCGAGGAACTCGGCGATCGCCGTCTCGTGGTCGGGGTCGTAGTCCACCTCCGCGGCGTCGAACACGTCGACCCCGACGGCGGGGTCCGCGCGAAGCCGCTCGATCGCCTCGCGCCGCCGCTCGTAGGTGAGGTCGAGGTTGAAGCCGAGCGCCCGCTTGAACCGCTCCGCGTCCGGGTCGGGCGAGACGTTGCAGTGGTCGGCGATCCCCACCCCGTCGAGCCCGGCGTCGGCGGCGGCGTCCACCATCCGGCGGAGGAACGCGCCGTCCGAGTAGTTCGTGTGGACGTGGTAGTCGTGCACGGGCCGAGTTCGTCCCGGACCGACTCGTAGTTTCGGGTCGGGTGCGAGCTCGTCTCACGGCCCGCCGGCCGACGCGCGGGTCAGTACCCGGTCCCGAGCGCCCGGTTGGCGACGAGCACGGCGAACGTGACCCCGAACAGGGCCGCCAGGATCGCGAAGGAGACGCCCCAGTCGAACAGGTCGGCGGCGAGCCCCACGCCGACGGAGCCCGCGGAGCCGATCACGGTGTAGACGGTCCGAACGAGTCCGAATCCGGTGCCCCGCTCCGCGTCGCCGAGCGCGTCCATGAACCGCGGGTCGATCGCGGAGAAGAAGCTCGCGCCGGAGCCGGCCAAGAGCACCGCGACGGCGACGCCGACGCGTCCGGGAGCGACGACGAAGCCGGCGGTGCCGACCGTGCCCGCCAGCATCGCCGCGCCGATGGCGGCGTCCCGGCTCACGCTGTCCGAGAGCCGACCGAGCCCCACCTGCGCGACGGCCCGGACGACGAAGAACGCGGAGAAGACGCCGGCGGCGCCCGACGGCGAGTAGCCGCGGAATTCGACGAGGAACGTCGGGAGGAACGACATCACGCCCTGCACGACGTACGTGCCGACCATCGCGACGAACAGCGGGAGGAGGACGCTCGGCCGCGAGAGGAGTTCGACCAGCGGCGCGAGCGCGAACCGCTCCCGCATCGGCTGGTCGGGCCGCCGGGGTTCGGTCGGGCGGACGCGCCACGCGAACAGCAGGACCACCGGCGCGCCGACCAGCGCGGCCAGGGCGACCGCGGGCCGCCAGCCGAGCCGGACACCGACCCACGCGGCCGCGACGGGCGCCGCGAGCCCGGCGAGCGGCCCGCCCACGGAGTGGAGCCCGAACGCCGTGCCGATGTCGTCGAAGGTCCGGGAGAGCAGCGTCGTCGCCACGGCGTAGTGGAGCCCGGCGACGAGCCCCAACAGCACCGCCGCCAGCACGAACGCGGGGAAGACGGGCGCGAGCGCGAGCACGACGCTCATCGCCGTCGTGCCGCCGACGGCGACGAGGATGACGCGCCGCTCGCCGTACCGGTCCGCGAGTACGCCGCTCGGGAACTGGGCGGCGCCGTACGCCAGCCACATCCCGGAGAGCGCGACCCCGATGGCGGTGTTCGACACCGTGAAGTCCTCGACGATCAGCGGGACGACGGGGCTGATCGCCAGCCTGGCGAAGTAGGTCACCAGGAACGCGAGCATACACAGCGAGAGCACCGTGTGGCGGTACCGCCAGCTCATCCGACGGTCACGGCGAGTCGTCCGGCCGGTCGGCGGTCAACGCTTTCGGTTCCGGACCGCGCCGCGGCCGAGGGTCACTCCCCGCGCGAATCGGTTCGGTGGCCTCCCTCGGTCGGGCGTTCCCGCAGCCGGTCCGCGATCGCGGCGCCCGCGGTCCGGGGATCCGGCTCCGCGATGTCGACGCGGTCGCCGACGGCGACGCGACCCGGCTCGATCACGTCACAGCAGAGCCCGCCGCGCTCGGTCAGCGCCCCGGCCAGCCCCTTCTCGCCGGCCAGTTCCTCGACGTGCGCGCAGGGCGGCCGCCGGCGGG
>NZ_AOJH01000090.1 GCF_000337355.1 Halorubrum kocurii JCM 14978
CGTCGATGCCGGTCTCCTCGCGCACCGCGTCGAGCGCCTCCGCCGCGACGAGCGTGACCGCGCAGGCGTCGAGCTGGAAGGTGCCGTCGCCGAGGCGGTAGCGGTCGCCCTCGATCCCGTCGGGGCGGACCTCGACGGCGTCTCGCAGTTCGGGCGGCGCGCCGCTCTCGAGAGCGGTGACGAGAGACGTCACGGAGCCGACCGCGGGCTCCTCCGTCATTCAGGTCCCCCGAGCAGGGTCGGATCGCCCGGTTTCAGCCACTCGCGGTGCGCGTAGTAGACGACCGCGATCGGCGGTGCGACTAGCGCGACGAGGGCGTACAGCCACT
>NZ_AOJH01000091.1 GCF_000337355.1 Halorubrum kocurii JCM 14978
GTCGCCGTCGGCTTCGGGACCGGAGGCGCCGGCGACCGATTCGGGGTGGGTGCTCACGGCCGATATGGGGGTCGAACGGTAATCAACGTCCGGGTCCCGGGAGCCCTCCCGCCGGTCGCGACGGAGCGTTCACTCGTCGAAGGTGCCGGCCGTGAGGTAGCGCTCGCCGCTGTCCCAGAACACGGTGACGACGAGCGGTTCCTCGCCGGCGAACGCGCCCGACTCCCGGAGCTCGGCGGCGACGTCCTTGGCGGCGAGGTTCGAGGCGCCGGAGGACTGGCCGACGAGCAGTCCCTCCTCGCGGGCGAGCCGGCGGCACTCGGCCTCGGCGCTCTCGATATCGACGGTGTGGACGCGGTCGATCAGGTCCATGTCGAGGTTCGGAGAGACGAACCCCGGTCCCATCCCCTGGAACTCGTCGACCCCGGGCTCGCCGCCGGAGAGGACGGCGTTGTCGCTCGGCTCGACCGCGTCGATCCGCACGTCGGGGAAGGCCTCGCGGAGCCGCCGCCCGATCCCCGTGAGGGTGCCGCCGGTGCCGACGCCGGCGACGAGGGCGTCGACCGTGCGGCCGTCCGCCTGATCGACGATCTCCGAGCCGGTGGTCTCGTAGTGGGCCCGCGGGTTCGCCGGGTTCTCGAACTGGCGGAGCTGGACGGTTCCCGCCTCGCGCTCGAGTTCGTCGGCGCGCTCCTTGGCCGCGGAGATGTCGCCGTCGACCAGCTCCACGTCGGCGCCGTACGCCCGCATGAGGCGCCGGCGCTCGATCGACTTCCCCTCCGGCATCACGAGCGTCACGTCGTACCCCTTCACGGCGCCGACCATCGCCAGCCCGATGCCGGTGTTGCCGGAGGTGGGCTCGACGATCGCGTCGCCGGGCGTCAGGTCGCCGGCCGCCTCGGCGGCCTCGACCATGTACAGCGCCGGGCGGTCCTTGGCGGACCCGCCCGGGTTTCGGGACTCGACCTTCGCCGCGACCGTCGTCTCCGCCGGACCGTCGACTCGCACGAGCGGCGAGCCGAGCGTGTCCAACGCGTCGTCGTCCATGGCCGAACGGAGGAGTGCGCCACTCAAATGCCCGACGGACTCCGGCAAGTCGCGTTCGGCGGGGGACCGCGGGCCCGTTGCCACCGACGCGGCGTTTACAAGCGCTGCCGGCGTACGACGGGGCATGACGCTCGAAACGCTCGACCCCGACGCTGCCGACGTAGCCGAGTTCGATCCCGCCGTACTGGACGCGCTCTCGGCCACCGACTACCGGTTCAAGGTGTGGGGCGGCGACTGGTGTATCGACTGCCAGCGACAGCTTCCGGCGTTCGGCGCGGCGCTCGCCGCCGCCGGCGTCACCGACGACCGGATCGAGGACTTCCCGGTGACGAAGGGACCGAACGGTAAGGAGGGTGAGGGCGTCGAGGAGTACGGGATCGAGCTGATCCCGACCGTCGTCGTCGAGACCGCCGAGGGCCAGGAGGTCGCGCGGTTCGTCGAGGAGGCGGACGGGTCGATCGCCGAGTTCCTCGCGCGGGAGCTCGAGGGCGTGGAAGTCGGCGCCTGAGCCCGGGAGCTGGCGCTGACCCCGGCTATTTGCGACGGCCCCTCAGATCCGGCTCCGGCTCCGCGTAGACGATCTGCATCGGGAGCCCCTCGCTGTCCCTCGGGACCGACGCCGCGCCGTCGCTCGCCAGATCGAGGGTGCGCTCGAACCCGCCGGCTCCCGCCTTCGCGGTGAGCGCGAGCGCCATCGCGTCCAAGAGGTCGTCGCGGTTCGACTTTCCGATGCGGCGCGCCCAGGACGGTTGCCCCTCGATGTGCTCCTCGACGAACCGGTCGTAGACGCCCGCGGCGCTGGCGTCTTTCGCCTCGAGGGTCTCGCGGCGGGCGTCGAGCCCGCCGTCCTCGTGTTTCGAGGGGAGGCTCCCCGCCGCGAACGACGCGAAGCACACCTCCGGATGCGACTCCGCCACGACTCCGCGCGCGTCGTCGGCGTCCCTGAGGAACCGGTCGACCTCCCGAATGCGAGGGACGAGTCCCCACGCCTGCGTGGAGAGCCCGTCTCCGAGGGCCTCGCGGTTCGCCCGCTTCGCCGCCGCGTACGTGTCGCGTTCGACCGCGTCGCGACACGGCGTCCAGAAGACGCTACGCGCGCGGTCCGCACCGAGGAACTCCTTCGCCCCTCGGTCGCACTCGCGCCGCTCCGTCTCGGGGAGACCGATGGGGATGTCGACGAGGACCGACTCGGCGTCCCGGTGGTCGAACCAGACGCTGTGTATCGACGGGTGCATTCGGGCGGTCCACTCGCCGCCTTCGATCGCGACCGCGAGCCAGCCGCGGGACGCCCAGTCGACGCCAACGAAGGGTGCCATACCGATACTGGTCGCCGAGGCCTGATAAATCGGCGCGTCAGCGGCGATCCGCTCCGGACGGGCGGGGCGGTCCCGCGTCGCGGCCCGGTCGGGCGCCGACAGAGGCCGCGTCAAGAGACCGGAGAGAGAGCGGGTCTGACCGGGCAGAAGCGGAAGCGGCGTCGGAACCGTTCGCAGTGGGTGGTCGCGAGCCCCGGGCGGCCGCCTAGGCGAGTCTGACGGCCGTGCCGTAGGCGATCACTTCCGACGCGCCCTGGGCGACCCCGGACGTCTCCATCCGGACGTTCACGACGGCGTCCGCTCCCATCTCGAGCGCGTCCGCTTCCATCCGCTCGATCGCCTGATCCCGGGCGTCGGAGAGCAGCGTCGAGTAGGCCTTGAGCTCACCACCGGCGAGGTTCCGAATCCCCTGGGTGAAATCGCGTCCCACGTTCCGCGCTCGGACGGTGTTGCCGCGGGCGATACCGAGCACCTCCGCGATCTCGTGGCCGGGTACCGTCTCGGTCGAGACGGTGGCGACGAGCGACTGTTCTCCATCGTTCATAACGGCTTCTGTGGACATTTCAAATCTTATAACGCTTTCTGAGATAATAAATCAGTAGTGACAGCTGCGTTCACGGAGCGCGGCCGCGGCCTCGATCGAGGGGGAACGGGCCGCCGATCGAGGGGACCCACCCATCGTGGTCGCCGGAGCGGGCCTGCTCGGACGGGAGCGCCTCGCACCCGTCGACGTCGCGGTCGTGGGAACACCCCTCACTTTCGAGTGCGACATCGAGACTGTCACGAGTTCGTGAACGGGCACACGTCGGGCTCGTCCCGACGCACAGAGTACTGTGGCCCGCACGGTTCCGGATGGTCTCCACCCGCCCCGAACCATTTTGATGAGTTGCGCTCTAACCACAGCCATGAGTACGGATACGGGTGGCAACGGTGAGAGGCCGGCACCCGTGACTCACATCACGCTGGAGCTCTCGGAGGACGGCGAGATGTGATTGCCCATCAAGCGTGAGTCCACACGCGATACGCCGTGGCTCAATCACTCATCACTTGTCAAAGGACGTGCCGGAGAAGGTCGTCAGCGACCGGATGAATGTGAGTCTGGACGTACTTGAGAAACAATACGACCGACGTGGAGAACAAAAGAAAGCAGAGCAACGGCGGGACTATCTTAACAATATATAACATAGCAAAGAAACATCAGCCTTAGTAACATACAAACAGGTGTGACAAACCCTCTAAATTACATTAAAGCAGGATTCGCGATTCTTGCTATACTATTAGCCTACTCGTCAGCGATGACGATTATGAATGGGAATCTCAAGGAGGGACTCACACCGGGGTGGATTGATTTTGCGACTTCCAACCCAACGATATTCGCGTTACTACTGGTTATCGGTGGAATGCTAATCGGCGCACCATTCCTACAGGCCGTGAGCAACGCCTAACCTATTCGCGTTATAGCGTGCTGGTGCGCGAGAGTTGTGGTTGAACTAAACCGCAAATGGACGTTTCTCTCAGGGTAATTAGGAACGAAGTTAGGTGGCTGGGGAGGATACAGCCCCTAACACGCCACGGCCAAAGACCGTGGACGCTGTAGGTGGGCCAACACGGATTTGAACCGTGGACCTCCCGGTTATCAGCCGAGCGCTCAACCTGACTGAGCTATTGGCCCAGGTGAGCGCATTCGTTCGTTGCGCTGGTAGGATTTTAAGGGTTTCCTTTCGCGAGTCGCCCGCCGTCAGCCGGTTTCGGCGCGAAGCGGAAACGGCTCACGCGGCGGGGAGAGCGCGCGCAACTCGGGCCTCAGTCCTTCCGGTCCGTCTCCTCGTCTTCGACCGTGAAGTCCACGTCGACGACGTCGTCCGCGTGGTCCGGGTCGTCGAAGCGGTCGCCGTCGGCGTGGTCGCCGGCGAAATCGCCGCCGGCGTCGTCTCCGTCGAAGTCGCCGCCGACGGTGCCGCCGCCGAACCCGGCGCCGCCGCCCATCGTGAACCCGCCGCCGTCGCCGTCGCCGCCGGGGAACCCACCGATGTACACGTTGCCGGTGGTGAACCCGTCCGTCTCGCTGTCGAGGTACGGGATCACGACGTACTTCTTGAGGGCCATGCGGATGGGGACCCGCGAGAGCGGCAGCGCGAGCAGGAACCCGACCGCGTCGGTGACGAGCCCCGGCGTGAGCAGGAACGCGCCGGCGGCGATCAGGAGGCCGCCGTCGAGCAGTTCGTCGGTCGGGGGCTCGCCGCGGGCCAGTTTGCGCTGGACCCGTGCAAGCGTCGCGCGCCCCTCGGCGCGGAGGAGCAGCATCCCGAGGACGGCCGTCAACACGACGAGCGCGACCGTGACCGCCCACCCCAGCCGCGTCGCGACGACGATCAGGAACAGCGCGTCCACGAGTGGGACGACGAGGAGCAGCGCGAGCAGCGTTCGCGGGCGCATACCGTCGTCTTCCCGCCGGGGACCCATAGCCCTTTTCGTCCGGTGCCGCGAGCGCGTTCGCCGGTCGGCAGTCGCCCGATCCGCGACCGCCACGGCTTTGACCGGGCGGTCCGAGCCGACCGTATGGACATCGTCGGCGCGCTCGGCCGCGACCCGCCGGACCGCGAGTCGCTGCCGCGGTGGCTCGCTCCCCTCCCGAAGGCGCTGGAGGACGTCGCCTTCCGGTTCGTGTGGGTGATCGTCGCCATCAACCTCCTCGGCACCGCGTTCGGCTTCTGGTACTACCGGTTCCAGTTCCGCGAGCTCCCGGTCGAGATGTGGCCGTTCATCCCGGACAGCCCGGGCGCGACCCTGTTGATCGCGCTCGCGCTCGCGGCGTGGGCGCTCGGCCGGTCGAGCGACACGCTCGCGACGCTCGCCTTCTTCGGGAACATCAAGCTCGGGCTCTGGACCCCGTACGTCCTCGTCGCCTTCTCCCCCGCGTTCCTCGCGAACTCGGGGCTCGCGATGTACGCGTTCCTCTTCGTGAGCCACCTCGGGATGGTCGTGCAGGCGTTCGTGCTCCACCGGATCACCGACTTCCCGCTGAAGGCGGTCGCGGTCGCGACCGCGTGGTACACCGTCGACCTGCTGATGGACTACTTCGTCCCCGTGATCGGCGAGGTGACCCACACGTCGATCCCCTACCCCGACGCCGAGCCGTGGTTCACGACGACCGTGCTCCAGGTCGCGGCGGCCGGCGCGGTCGCGCTCACCGTGATCCCGCTGTTCTGGGCGCTCGCGACGCGGGTCGCCACGCTCCGGCTCCGCGTCGGCGGCGGCGAGGGCGCCTGAGCCCAGGCCCCCCGTAACGGCGACGCCCGTTTAAGTTCCCGCGGGTCGTCGGGTGTTCCATGAGCGCCTACGAGCGGATTTCGGACCTCTCGGTCACGATCGAGTCGGTGGAGCGCCGCCGGTACACCGAGCGGACGACCAGCGGGTTCGAGCGGACGACCACCGAG
>NZ_AOJH01000092.1 GCF_000337355.1 Halorubrum kocurii JCM 14978
GCCTCGACGAGATCGACCTGTTCGCGCACAAACCCCCCGAGCAGGAGTACTTCCGCAACTACCGCCGGTGGGCCGTCGAGAGCGCCGCGCTCGATCTGGCGCTCCGGCAGCGCGAGGAGTCGCTGGGCGAGTGCCTCGGGATCGAACCCGAGCCGGTCCGGTTCGTCGTCTCGACGCGGCTCGGCGAGCCGCCGACGACCGACCGCGTCGAGGAGCTGCTCGCGCTCGACGACGAGTTGGAGTTCAAGCTCGACCCGACGCCCGACTGGCCGGAGGAGGCGTTCGTCACGCTCCGGGAGACGGACGCGGTCCGGATCCTCGACCTGAAGGGCTGGTACGAGGGGACCGACGTGGACGTCGAGGCCGACCCGGAGCTGTACCGCGACGTGTTCGCCGCGTTCCCGGCCGCGATCGTAGAGGACGCCGCGTTCACGCCCGAGACCCGACCGCTCGTCGAGCCGCAGGCCGACCGGCTCTCCTTCGACTACCCGATCGACGGCGTCGAGAGCCTCGAATCGCTCCCGGTCGAGCCGGGGTGGTGTAACATCAAGCCCTCTCGGTTCGGCACCCTCGAATCGCTGTTCGAGACGATCGCGCACTGTCGGCGGGAGGGGATCGAGCTGTACGGCGGCGGCCAGTTCGAGCTCGCCAGCGGCCGGACCGCTATCCAGACGCTCGCCGCGCTGTTCTACCCCGACGCGCCGAACGACGTGGCGCCCCGGCCGTTCAACGACCCCGAGGCGTCGCCGCCGTACCCGACGAGCCCGATCCGGCCGGACCGCGACGCCGTGGGCTTCGAGTTCTAGGAGGGGAGCGCTGTCGAACTCCCCAACAGGTGATAACTCTCGCACCCTCGTTCGTTCAGTGAGACGCAGCGGCGGTTGATAGCGGGAGTAGGTATCGCAGATCGAGGCTTGTGGTTCAATATTTAAACGATCGTGAACGACGGCGACGATCGCTTATAAAATGCAGGTGCGGTGGCGCGCCCCGGTGCGCGGCCCGGAGGGCCGCGAGCCGCCGGTGCGAGGGAGGCCGCGAGCGCAGCGAGCGGCAGGGCGAGAGCGAAGCTCTCGCTTGCAACCGGACGGAGTCCGGTGACGAGGCTGGGGAGGTGTGAGGTGCTGTGCGGTTGCGGGCGGGCGGGACTCGCCGGCAGGGGCTTTGCAGGTGTCCACCGCGGCAGTGTCGATTACTTATACATAGCCGACAGCAACACCACAATCTGGCTTATAAAACCACACTCACAACGTGCTATACCCAGTCCCGCTGTCGCTCAACAGTACCGAATACCGTGAGACCTCCGTCTACCGCTCGCGCTCCGTGAGCCGGTCGGCCGACTGCGACGACGGCTCTCGCTCGGTCGCCGAGTCGAACCGGGACGCCTCGTCGGCTTCGCGCTCGTGGGCGTCGGCGATCCGCTGGGCGGCGTCGGCGAGCGCGTCGAGCGCGGCGAACAGCCGGTAGCTGAGGTACAGCCCGACCGGGAGCGCGACGCCGATCATGAGGCCGAGGAGCAGCTGTGCGACGATCACGAGCGAGTACGCGACCGTGAGGACGGAGAGGGCTGCCACCGCCGCCCCGGTCCGCGTTCGGAGGGCGTCGGAGGGAGAGAGCGGGTCGTGCGCCATGCGCGGCGCTACCGGCGCGGGCCACTTAAAAATGAACGCGGAACGGGGTGGCGGCCGAGACGCGACCGCCGATCAGTCGTCGGCCGGCGCCGCGGAGTCGCCGGCGGAGACGCCGGTTCCGGGGCCGATGTCGATGCCAAGCGCCTCAAGCTTCTCGTCGGGGACGACGCCGTCGACCCAGTCGCGAGTCTCGTAGTACTCGGCCTTCATCTCGTCGAGTTCGACCAGTTCGCCCTCGCTGGCGCCCGTGCCGGGGATGGCGTCCGGGTGCCCCTCGATGAAGCGGTTCGGCAGCGTGTCGTCCGCCCCGTCGAAGCCGGCGAGGTTGTTGAAGTAGCGCTCGAGGTTGTAGACGCGCTCGCCCGCCTCGAACAGCTCGTCCTCGGAGAGGTCGCGGCCGGTCATACCGTTGTACTGGAGCACGTACTCCTCGATCCCCTCCGCGAACGCGCTGAACTTGCAGATGTCGAACGAGTCGGAGACCGCGTGCAGGTCCTGGAAGGTGGCGGTCAGCTCGCCCTTGCCCTCCCACTCGTACGGGTCGACCTTCTCCGGGATGCCGAGGATCTCGGCGGCCGGCGTGTAGCCGCGCAGGTGGCAGGCGCCGCGGTTGGAGGTCGCGTACGCGATCCCCATGCCCTTCATGCAGCGCGGGTCGTACGCGGCCATCGTCTGGCCCTTGACCGAGAGCTTGTTGCCGTGCGCGTCCTTCGCGTCGGCGACGCGCTCGGGGCCCTCCGCGAGGAGGTCGCCGAGGTCCGAGGAGCGGTGACCGATCTCGTCGATGAGGTCGATCATCGTCTCGGAGTCGCCCCAGTCGAGGTGGCCGACGCCGTCGAGCTTGCCCTCCTCGCTCATCTCCATCGCCATCGCCATCATGTTGCCGGCCTCGATGGTGTCGATGCCGAGGTCGTTACACCGGTCCAGCATGACCGCGATCTCGTCGCGGTCGTCGTGGCCGGAGTTCGGCCCGAGCGCCCACGCGGACTCGTACTCGTACGACTCCATGCGGATGTTCATGTCCTCGCCCTTGTGGGTGACGTCCACTTCGACCTCCTTCTTGCACGCGACCGGACAGGAGTGACACGTCGGCTCGTCGACGAGGATGTTCTCGCGCACGTTCTCGCCGGAGACGCGCTCGGCCTGGACGTCGACGCCGTCGGCCTCGCTGTACGCCTCCGTCGAGGTGTGCTGGGCGTTCTTCGTCGGGAGCCCGTCCATCTCCTCGGTCGCGTTCATCAGGACGTTGGTGCCGTACATCGAGAGCCCGCCCTCGTTGGGCGCGGTCACGTCGGACTCCCGGATGACCTCCATCGCCTGCTGGTAGCCCTCCTGGAACGTCTCCGGGTCGGCCGGCTTCGGCATGTCGGTGCCGCTTTTCACGACGACCGCCTTGACCTTCTTCGAGCCCATCACGGCGCCCGTGCCGCCGCGGCCCGAGGCGCGGTCGTCCTCGTTGATGACGCAGCCGTAGCGCACCTCGTTCTCGCCGCCCTGTCCGATCGCCATCACGGAGAGGTTCTTGCCGACGGCGCCGTCGACCTCCTCGCCGAGGGCGTCGATCGTGTCGTGGACGCCCTGCCCCCACAGGTGGGAGGCGTCGCGTACCTCGACCTCGCCGTCCTCGACGAGCAGGTACACCGGCTCGTCGCTCGCGCCGTCCAGCAGGATGCCGTCGAGCCCGGCCCACTTGAGCCGCGCACCAGACCAGCCGCCGTGGTGCGAGTCGGTGACCGTCCCCGTCAGCGGTGACTTGGTGACGAGCGCGACGCGGCCGCTCATCACGGTCTGGGTCCCCGTGAGGGGGCCCGTCATGATCGCGAGCCGGTTGTCCGGCCCCAGCGGGTCGACGTCCGGGCCGGCGTCGAAGACGTACTTCACGCCGAGCCCGCGCGCGCCGATGTACTTCTCCGCGTCGTCCTCGTCGACGCCCCGGTAGTCGACCGCCCCGTCCCCGAGGTCGACCTGTGCAACTCGGTCTCTGTAGCCGCCCATTTCAGTCATGTAATGCTCGTTCATTATAATAGAACTGTAACGTGTTAGTTGTTCACCTCCGAGAGAAACGACTACCGGTTACGTCGGCGGCCCCGTAGTCGACGCCGCAGTATATAAATGGCGGAGCCGAGAAGCGCGTCGAAATCGCCGACTGGAGCCCGTTCGCGTCCCGTTCGCACGCACGAGCGGGCGGCCGTACTGCCGAGCGGTTTCGACGCGGGTGGCGCGGCGCCGACCGGCGCCGCCGTCTCCGTGACGGCTAACTTCGCGGGCCGCGAACGTGAGCGCGTGATCGGACCCGACCGCGACGCCGACCGCACTGATGGCGATCGCGACGGTCGGCGCGACCGAGGCGACCGGCGCGGCCGAGGCGACCGATGGGCCGGGACCGCGACGTTCGCGCTGGCGCTCCTCGTCGCGTCGCTGGTCCCGGTGTCGTGGGTCGCCCCCGGCGGCGGGGCGGGCGGCGGAGGCAGTGCGGGCGGCGCGGGAGACGCGGTCCGCGACGCGCTCCCCGTCGAGGTCGTCTTCACGGACCCCTTCCACCTCGTCGGCTACGCGCTCTTGGCGGCGCTCGCGAGCCGCGCGCTCGGCGGGGGCCGGCGCGGACTCCTCCTCGCCGTCGCCGCCGCGGTCGCGTTCGGCTTCGGGATCGAACTCGTGCAGGCGCCCATCCCGTGGCGGTCGTTCGCGTGGCGCGACGCCGCCGTCAACGCGGTCGGGGCGGTCGGCGGTGCGGGAGCGTACCGGCTCCGGCGGTTCCGGCGGGACGGCGGAGTTGGATCCCACGGTGACTCCGACCGGTAGCCCTCAGCGCGCCGCGGGGACCTCCCGACCGCCGCCGCGGCGCTCGACGACCGCTTCCACGTCGGCGTTCAGCCGCGAGCGCTCGAAGTACACGTGGTCGAACTCGCTCGACTCGTACTCGGCGTAGAGATCGAGCGGAACTGTGTCGCCGTCCTCCGCGTCGTCGACGGTCTCCGCGAGGTCGGCGTCGTCGACGCGGACGACGAGGGTCCGCTCGTCCTCGTCGAAGACGACCTTCTCGGCGTCGAGGTCGTCTCCGTCCGGCGACCACACGGCGGCGGTGTCCTCGGCGACCGACTCGACGTCGTCGGGCGCGTCGAACCGGCACACGACCTTGCCGTTCCCGTCGACGGTGACCGTCGCGTCCGAGAGGTCGCGGTCCACGCGCTGCATGCGCCCCTCGACGGTCGGGGCGATGGTGTCGCGCTCTCGCAGGTAGTCGACGACCAGCGTCACGAGCAGCTCATCGGTCGCCTCGACGACGGGCTTCTCTTCGAACGGGTACCCGCTCCCGCCGTTGGCCATGTAGCTGTTGACGGCGACCTCGTAGGTCCCGTCGGGGTCGAGCGGCTCGCCGCCGACGGACACGTCGCGGACCAGCTCGTCGGCGTCCTCGTGGGGGACCCACTCGAAGCGCACGCCGCTGGTCTGCTGGGAGACCTCCTCGCCGAGGTTCTGCCCCGTCTCGCTCTCCAGCGTGACGATCTGGCTCTCCAGGGCCTCGACGAGCTCCTCGCCCGTCAGCTCCAGCGTGACGAGCGAGTTCGGGAACGGGAGGGTGTTGAAGATGTCACCGCCGGTGATCTCCCCGGGACCGTACACCGAGTCCGAGCGGATGCCGCCCGAGTTCGTGATCGCGACGTCGGCGTCGGCCCGCTCGCGCATCGCGTCGGTGATCAGGTTGCCGTAGCCGGTCTCGCGGTGGTAGTTCGAGCCGAACGTCGCGTCCAGCGGGCTCTCGGCCTCCACGATCACCGAGTCGAGCCCCACTTCGGCGCGGTAGTCGGTGATGATCCCGGACGCGGTGGGGTCCTTCTCGACGTCGTCCGTGACCTCGATCAGCTCCCCCTCCCACGAGGTGACCTCGCCGTCTTTGACGGTGAGTTCGATCTCGCTGAGGTAGGCCGCGCGGGCCCGCGCCTCCGAGACAATCGACCCGTCGACCGCTTCGGGCGGATAGAACTGCTCGTCGTCGCCGACCACGACGACGTCGATATCGTCGTCCGCGTCGGCCTCGGCGAGCGCCTCGGCGTCGTCGATGCCGGTGTGCGCGAGCGCGACGACGACGTCGACGCTGTCCTCCTCCCTGAGCCGCTTCGCCTCGGCGGGCCCGGTCTCGGTGTAGTCCTCGAGGG
>NZ_AOJH01000093.1 GCF_000337355.1 Halorubrum kocurii JCM 14978
GAGATGTGTATAAGAGACAGACTCCGTGCCGTCGAACGCCTCTCCCGTCTCGCTGTCGACGAGGTTCGTCGCGAGCCACGGGAACTCGGAGTCCTCCGTGACGTCCGAGATGGGGTCGAGCCCGTAGTCGAACTCGTGGTTCCCGATCACGTCGGCGTCCGGCCCGACCTCGTTGAGCACGTCCACCGGCGCGCGCCACTGCGAGACGGGGCTGAGCGCGTGCGGCCCCACCTCGTCGCCGCCGCCGACAACGACGACCGGCCCGTCGGCCGCCGCTCGCCGCTGTTCGATGAGCGTCACCAGCCGCGGGAAGTTCTTGTCCTCCGCCGCGGCCGTCTGGATGTCGTTGTACGATAGCAGCGTCAGCGTCGAAGACTCGTCGCCGTCCGCGGCCGACGCCGATCCCGAGACGAGCGACCCGCCGAGTACGATTCCGCCCGCCCGAAGCACCTCGCGCCGTCCGAAGTCACGGTCGTGTGACATCAAATTCACCGTGTGGGGTATTATTATAAAATCTTTCTATATATTAAAATATACTCGTACGGAGGATGTTTTAATGTGGGGCGCCCCGGCGACTGCGGCCGCGACGGCTCGAGGTCGACACCGCTCTCACGGGTCGATCCGCGTGACGCCGTCGGCCGCGCCGCGGTAGAACGACTGCAGCTGCTTCGGGACCGCCGACTCGTCGACGACGTTCACGACGAGGTCGTCGTCACCCAGGGTGTCGCCGTCGTTGGCGTAGGTGTTCTCTCGGACGGCCGCCTCACCCATCAGGTCGAGCTCAGCCGCGATGTTGCCGATCACGACACAGGGGCGGTCTCTCCGCGCGTCCACTCGGTCGTTCGTCCGCGAGAGGGTGGTCGCCGTCACGTCGATCACGTTCTCCTCCGGCTCCCAGGTCCCGAAGAGGTCGAGGACGAACAGGCGGTCAGTCGCGAGCGCGTCGGTGAGCGTAACGCCGGCCTCCCGACGCAGGACCGACCGGAGCGTCGCCCGGTCGAGGGGGGCCGGCGGCGAGAGCGAGACGGTTCGGCCGGAGTCGATCGCGGCCGCACACGCCTTCGCGACCGCCTCGTCGACCGCTGCCGCCTCGCTTCCGTTCGCGGCCGCACCTCCGCCGTTCGCGGCCGCACCTCCGCCGCTCCCGGCGGCACCGGCCCGATCGGTCACGATCACGTTCCGGGAGCCGGCCGGGAGCCCGCCGCCCACGTCGAAGGCGTCGATCCCGGTCGGCACCGTCGGCGCGCGGGCGAGCCGGTCGTCGCGGTACCGACGGGCCGACGACAGCGCGTCGTCGATCTCGGCGAGCAGGTCGGTCGTCTGTGCGCGGTCGTCGTCGATCTCTCTCACCGACGCCGCTATCTCGCCGGCGACCTCGGCTGTGTTCCGCGTCCGGTCCGCGACCCGCGAGCTGGCCTCCGCACCCTGCGAGACGGCGTCGGAGACCTCCTCGACGCCGGTCGCGGCCGACTGCATCGCGTCGTCCACGACGTCCAGTTCCGCCTCGGCGGCCTCGACCGACTCACCGCCGGTCTCGACCGCCGAGACCGCCGCGTCGAGCGCGTCGCTCACCTCGTCGGAGACGCTCCGGACCTCGTCGACCGCGGTCTCGATCTCCTCGGTCCGCGACCGCGACTCGGCCGCGAGCGACTTGATCTCGTCGGCGACGACGCCGAACCCCTCGCCGCCTTCCGAGGCCCTGGCGGCCTCGATCGAGGCGTTGAGCGCCAGCAGATTGGTCTCGTCCGCGATCCGGTCGATCACCTCGACCACCTCGTCGATCCGGCCGATCTGCTCCTCGAGCACCTCCATTCGGTCGGCCACTCGGTTCGTGGCAGCGGAGGCCTCGGTCATCGCTGTCGCGGCCTCGTCTGTCGCCTCCCGGCCGGACGCGGCCGCCTCGGCCGCTCGGTCGGTCGTCCGACTCACCTCGTCGGCGCTGGCGGCGACCTCCTGTACCGTCGCGCTTAACTCCGTGACATCCTCCGCCACCGCCTCCATGTCGTTGACCTGCGTGCTCGCCGCGTCGCCGATCTCGGACAGCTGCCTGTCGACGGACTTCGATGTCGCGTGGACGACGCCGACGGCCCCCTGTGCGTTGGCGATGAGCCCGTCCTCGATCCCCGCTCGTGCGCGTTCAGTGGCGTCCGACTGATCTGTCGACATTCGTTGGATTGTGGAATGGTGACATCACACAAAAGTATTGAGTCAATCGATAAATCATAATGAATTACTCGTGAAACGACCGCGAACGTTTTGATATTTTCCGAATCACCGGCGAACGGCCGGATCCGTCAGTGGCCACCGCGCGTGACGACACGGCTTTACGCGCCCGGCCGTTTCCTCCGGTAATGAGCAAGCCGAGCCCCGACGCGTACGAGCAGGGGCGCGGAATGGACGCGCACAACGCCGTGATGCGCGACATCCGCGCCGAGCGCTCGGAGACGTACGACCCGACACAGCCGACCCGCGTGTGGATCGACGAGGACAACACGCCCGACGGCGTCGTGAATTCCCTGACGATCATCCTCAACACGGGCGGTTGCCGGTGGGCCCGCGCCGGCGGCTGCACCATGTGCGGCTACGTCGCGGAGTCCGTCGAGGGCGGCAGCGTGAGCCACGAGGCCCTTATGAATCAGATCGAGGTGTGTCTCGACCACGAGCGCGAGGAGGCCGACGCCCCCGCCGAGCTGATCAAGATCTACACCTCCGGCTCCTTCCTCGACGAGCGCGAGGTGCCCGCGGAGACCCGTCGGGCCATCGCCGAGACGTTCGCGGACCGGGACCGCATCGTCGTCGAGTCGCTGCCGGACTTCGTGAGTCGGGAGAAGATCGGCGACTTCGCCGACCACGGCATCGCGACCGACGTGGCGGTCGGGCTGGAGACCGCGACCGACCGCGTCCGCCACGACTGCGTCAACAAGTACTTCGACTTCGCCGACTTCGAAGACGCCTGCGCGGAGGCGGCCGCCGCGGACGCCGAGTTTGACGCCGACGTGGGGATCAAGGCGTACCTCCTGCTGAAGCCGCCCTTCCTCGCGGAGCCGGAGGCCGCCGCCGACATGATCGACTCGATCCGCCGCTGCGCCGACGTGGACGGCTGCCACACCGTCTCGATGAACCCGACGAACGTCCAGCGCTACACGATGGTCGACGAGCTGTTCTTCGAGGGCGGGTACCGCCCGCCGTGGCTCTGGTCGGTCGCGCACGTGCTGGAGGAGACCGCCGACGTCGACGCCATCGTCGTCTCCGACCCGGTCGGGCACGGCTCCGACCGCGGCGCGCACAACTGCGGCGAGTGCGACGACCGCGTCCAGACCGCGATCAAGGACTTCGACAAGCGACAGGACCCGAGCGTCTTCGCGCAGGTGTCCTGCGACTGCGAGGCCACGTGGGAGCTCGTGATGGAAGAAGAGACGAGCTACAATATGCCGCTGGCGCGGTAGGTCCGCCTGAAACGCCCGCGATCGTCGCCGATAGCGATCGGGGATATTCGGTATTCTGAAACGATCGATCTGTTTTGTCCCGGTTTTCAATTTGAATATCCGTGTGAGAGCGGATCATACCGAACGATCAGGTCGAAAAAGACCCTTATAGCTCCGGATACTAAGGTGACTCATGAACGCAGACGCCAGCAGTTCCCAGTCAGCCGCCAGCGGTCCCCAGTCCTCCCGCGGGAAGTCGGTGCTGTTCTGTGCGGAGTGCAGCTTCGAGAACCCCGTCTCCGAGGGGTGGCTCGTCGTCAGCGACGGCGACGAGCGCACGATCGTTTGCCCGAAGTGCGGCTACGTCGCCGATCACCGGACGGAGCGGTCAACGCCGACGCCGCGAGCGGACTGAACGAGCGGGTCAGCCAGCCGGGCGCGTCTCCGCGCCGCCGCCTCCACTCACTCCCTTCCAGGCGCGCGCTCGGCCAACACCGGAATCGCGTCGATTTTCTCGTCGTCGAGCGCGTCCCAGGCGATCCCCTCCGGTCGCGCGTAGGGCGTCTCGGTCCGAATCGTCCGCTCGGGAGTCACGACCAGGTCGAGCGGCACGTCATGCGCGTCGGGCGCCGGAAGGTCGGCGGCGTCGGCGATCGGCGACTCGGGACCGTCGAGGACCGACAGCTCGTGGACCGTGGTCGCCACGGCTGTCGCGTCGTCGTCGGGCTTCGCCCGACTACCAGAGGCGCGTTGCGCCTCGTTGTCGACCGCGCCGATTTCGCTGAGCACGCCCCACTCCAAGTCGCTGTACCCCTCTCCCTTCCCGATCCGAGCGCCGTCGGTCGTGACGCCCACCGAGCCGGCGACCACGAGGTCAACGTGCGGCACGTCCTCGGGCGAGACCGGCGTCCCGTGCGTCGAGATGCCCGAGACGGTGGTGGCGTCGTCGATATCGACGCCGTCTTCGACATCGATCGCCTCGGGATCGAGTCGGAGGAACGGGTCGGCGTCGCGAAGCCGCGGCTGGGCGACGTACACCGTCTTCCCGGCCCGGAGCGCGGCGCGTCGCACGGGGAGCTGCGGCGCGTCGGGGTTGCACTTCAGCGTCGACGCCGCCGCCCACGCGTCGGTCTCCGTCAGGCAGTCGCACGCGGCGTCGGCGCCCGCGAAGTTCGGGATCCGGTCGCGGGGCGGGAACGGGAACCGCGCCTGATCGCCCGCCTCGAACGCGTCCCAGACGGCCTCGCGGACGGCCTGTTTGTTCATGTGCGAGGCAGGAAGCGCGCGGACAAGTATCCCCCGCCCCCACGTCCGTCCCCCCCTTCGTCGCTCGATCCGTGAACTATCGGGGCGTTTATGTATCAGATGCGTGTGAATTCAGCCATGCTCGAAGACGGACTCTCGTATCCGGTTCGCGGCGACTGGATCGGACGGATCATCATCGGTGGCGTACTGGGCTTCCTCTCGGTACTCCTCCTCCCGGCGTTCGTCATCGTCGGGTACCTCGTTCGCGTGCTCGAACAGACGATCGCCGGCGAGGAGGTGCCGCCGGAGTTCGACGACTGGGGCGACCTCTTGATGAAGGGAGTCATCGGGTCGGTCATCACGATCGCGTACACGGTGATTCCGGTGATCGTGTATGCGGTGGTCGTCGCGGTCGTGGGTGGAACGAGCGGCGCGGTCGGCGGCGACGCGGGCGCGCTCATCGGCGTGGTCGGCGTGCTGCTCGCGCTGGCGTTCATCCCCGTGCTCTTCCTCATCTACTACGCCGTTCCCGCGGCGCTGTCCGCGTACGCGGCCCGCGGCGAGATCGGCGCGGCGTTCGACCTCGACCTGCTGAAACCGGCGCTGTTCAGCACTGAGTACCTCGTCGCGGTGCTCATGCCCATCGTCGTCGCGGTTGTCATCTGGATCGTCACCGCGGTGCTGGCGATCACCGTCGTCGGCATTCTGCTCCTCCCGTTCGTCCAGTTCTACGGGCAGGTCGCCGTCTTCCGGATGTTCGGCTCGGCGTTCGCGAGCGTGAACAGCCGGATCGACGCGGGGTCGCCCGGCAACGCCTCCGGCGCGGTCGGCGGCGACGACATCGCGTACTGAGCCGCCCTCGACGACGCCGCCGTCGGCGTGACCGCCGACGCGTCCCGCGACGCGCCTTTTAAACCGTTCAACCGCCCACGTACGGGTATGTTCGAAGACCGGCCGGACCGCGACGCCGAGGTCGTCCTCGTGGGGCGCTCGAACGTCGGCAAGTCCACGCTGATGCGCGAGCTGACGGGTCACGACTTCTCGACCGGCGGCAAGCCGGGTGTGACCCGCCAGCCGAACCACTTCGACTGGGCCAGCGAGGGGTTCATGTTCACCGACCTGCCCGGGTTCGGGTTCATGTCCGGCGTGGAGGAGGAGCACCGCGAGGCGATCAAGACGAACATCGTCCACTACTTGGAGGACAACGCCGACTCGATTCTCGCCGGCGTCGTCGTGATGGACGGGAAAGCCGCCGTCGACATCATCGACCGTCACGCCGAGCGCGGGAACATCCCGCACGACGTGGAGATGTTCGGCTTCCTCGAGGACGTGGGCGTCGAGCCCATCGTCGCCGTCAACAAGACCGATAAGATCGACGACCTCGACGAGCGGCTCGACGAGATCTGCGACCGCCTCGGGCTCTACCCGCCGTGGCAGCAGTGGTCCGACCGGATCGCCCCGACCTGCGCGAAGCGCGGCGACATCGAGGCGTTAGAGGAGTGCCTCCGGACGCGCTTCCACGAGCACAACCGCGACGACCTGCTGAAGTTCGTCGCGTGAGGTCCGGCCCGTTCTTTTAAATGACCGGCCGACGATCGCGGCCGCATGAACCTCCGTCCCGTCGCGGCGCTCGGCGTCGCGCTCACGACGTTCCTCGTCGCCGCCGCGCTCCTCACCGAACTGCTCGCGGCTCGGATCGCGTTCTCCGCGTTCGTCGGGCTCCCCGTCGGGCTCGTCGCGGGCGCCGCGGCGGGAATCGCGACATGGGCGCGCCTCTGGCGCCGTCCGCGGGCTCGACCGCCGCTTCTCGGGGTCGCCGCGTTCGGCTACGCGCTGCTCCTCGCCGCCGCGGTGTCGTACGCGGTGCCGCCGGCTCGCGGCTTCGTGAGCGTCGGGACGGCCGTCCCCTTCGCCGTCGCTTGCGCGGTCGCCGCGTCACTGCTCGCTCGCCGGTACGGCGAGCGGATCGCGTGAGTCGACGGGTGGAGCCGGGAGGAGACGAGGACGCCGCCGGCCTCAGGCGAACACGACGAACCGGAACAGCCACAGCGTGACCATCCCCGTCGCGATCGTCGCCATCACGTTCTCCGTGCGCCACGCGACCGCGCCGGCGGCGACGCCCGCGATCAGCCGCTCGTCGACGAGCGTGGCGGCGACCGAGGGCCGGAGCGTGACCAGATCGGGAAGCACGAGCGCCGCGAGCACCGCCGGCGGGACGTATCGGAGGAGGCGCTTGATCCGATCCGGCACCTCGTCGATCCGACCGAAGAGGTGGATGAAGGAGATCCGGAAGCCGTAGGTCGCGACCCCGATGAGGAGGATGGCGACCCAGACTTCGAGCGAGTCGCCGAGGGGGAGGGCGGAACCGCCCGTCACTCGCCCACCACCTCCGTCAGCAGACCGACGACGACGCCGGAGACGGCCCCGGTGAGCAGCCCGAGGTTGAGGGGGAACCCCCCGGCGACCACCGCCACGGTACCGCCAGCGACGCCCGCGGCGGTGGTCGGCCGATCCTTCATCGCGGGAACGAGGAGCGCGAGGAACACCAGCGGGACCGCGAACGTCAGCCCCCACGCGTCGGGGACGCTGGCGCCGACGACGACGCCGACCACCGTCCCGACCTGCCAGACGACCCACAGCGCCGCGCCCGCGCCGGCGTAGTAGCGCCACCGGCTCCGCTCCGGGTTCGCCTCGAACTCCGCGACGGAGAGCGCGTACGCCTGATCGGTGAGCAGGTACGCAAGACCCGCCCGGAACCTGCGGCCGTACTCGGCGAAGTGCGGCGCGATCGAGGCCGAGTACATCACCACGCGGAGGTTGATCACGATCGCGGTGCCGACCACGACCGCGAGCGGCGCGTTCGACTCAATCAGGTCGAGCGCGGCGAGCTGGGAGGCCCCCGCGAACACGATCACCGACATCCCGACCGCCTCGACGAGCCCGAGGCCGGCGTCGACAGAGGCGATACCGGCGACGAGCGCGAACGGGACGATCCCGAACAGGAGCGGCGACATGTCTCGGACCCCGGCCCAGACGTCCCCGTCGAGCAGACCGTCTGCGAGGCGGTCTCCGTCCACGGTCACTCCCGGGGGTAGACGGGCTCGTCGTACTTCGCCGCGAGGTGGTCGGCGTGCTCCAGCTTCGCGTTGGCCTTACGGAACGTGCCGAGCAGGGAGTGGACCTCGCGTTCCGTCGGGTGCGCACGCCCGAGCAGCCGGCGCATCAGCAGCGCGTTCTTCTCCCGGACGTGCTCGCGCTGGCCGGTGACCTCGAGGAAATCGGCGAAGAACTCGTGGAAGCGCTCCACGTCGTCCTCGGGGGCGCGGGTGACCGCGGTGTCGGGGAGCTGCGTCTCGTCGACGGTCAGCTCGCGGAGCTCGTACAGGAGGACGGTCGCGGCCTGCCCGAGGTTCAACACGGGGTAATCGTCGTCGGCCGGGATCGAGCACACCTCGTCGAGCCGCGAGAGCTCCTCGTTGTTGAGCCCGCGCCCCTCCCGGCCGAAGACGATGGCGGTGGGCGCGTCCACGCTCTTCAGCGACTCCCGGAGTTCGGCGGGCGTCTTGAACGGGAACCGCTCGTGGCTCCGGTCGTCCTCGCCGGTGATCGCGGTGGTGCCCACCGTGTGGTAGTTCGCGACGACCTCGTCGAAGGTCACCTCGTCGGCGTTCGGGAGCACGTCCTCGCGGGCGTGGCCGGCGAAGCCGTACGCCTCGCCGTCCTCAGCCAGCTCCGGCGGGTCGACCAGCTTGAGGTTCGAGAGCCCGAAGTTCTTCATCGCCCGGGCGATGGTGCCGACGTTGCCGGGGGTCTCCGGCTCGACGACGACCACGACCGGCTCGCGGCGGGTCCGCTGGTCGGAGTCGGTGTCGGTATGAGCGTCCGCGTCGGCGTCGCTCTCCTCGGCGTCCACGTCGGCGTCGCTCATCGATTCGACGGGTAGTCGGTCGAGAGGTCGACGTCGTCGAGCTCGTCCTCGCTCAGCGCGTCCTCGGTGCCCGCCTCGTCGTCCGACTGGCCGGAGAGCTCGAGGATGTCGATCCGGTCGCCCTCGAAGTCCTGCTCGACGCGCTCCTGAATATCCTGCTGGTCCGGCAGGTCCGGAAGGCCGTCCGGGTCCTCGTCGACGTGTTCGACGGTCTCGTACCCGTCCGGGGCCTCGTTGCCCGCGGCGACCCACTCGTGGAAGCGGTCGCCGAACTCGAGCGAGCCGGCGTACTCGCTGCCGCCCTCCTCGCGGAACCAGTAGAGCAGGTCCGGCTCGTGTTCGGGGCAGAGCAGCACCTCTCCCTTCGGCTCGCCGTAGACGATCTCGGCCTGGTTACAGCGGTGGACCTCGGCCTCGCCGTGTTCGAGGTAACAGACGTCGCAGGGCTCCTCGACGAGGCTGACGAGCCTGACGAGGCGCTCCCGCGGCTCCTCGGGGATCTCGTCGAGCGGCTTCAGCTCCTCGTCGTCGGTGAAGATGTCCGCCTCGTCGAACCGCCATCCGCGGAGGCCGACGCTCACTTTCGCCATGCGCGGCGCTACGCGAGGCGCGGATAAAAACGCGTCCTTCCGGGGACGAGCGCCCCGTTCGCGAGACATATACGGGCGGGCCCCGTACCGCCGGCAATGCGTCGACGGGCAGTCCTCGCGGCCATCGGTGCCGCGTCGACCGGCGGGATCGCCGGCTGCGGCGGGAGCGCTTCGAGCGCGGGCGACGGAAGCGAGGGGGGCAATGGAAGCGAGGGGGGAGACGGTGACGGTAGCGACGGCGACGACGGCGAAACGGACGCCGGCACCGACGCCCTCCCGACCGACTGGCCCGCCGGGACGTACGCCGACTACGACGCGACCACGGTCGCGGTCCGGAGCCCCGAGGGCGAGGACCGGGGAGCGGTGCGGGCCGCAATTGCGGAGACGCGCGAGAAGCGGATCCTCGGCCTCAGCGCCGCCCCCTCGCTGCCCGAGAACGCCGGGATGCTGTTCGCGTACCCGGAGCCGCGTGATTCGCTAACGTTCATCATGCCGGAGATGGACTTCGGGATCGACATCGTCTACGCCGACGCAGACAGGACGATCACGAGGATCCACAACGCGCCGGAACCGGGCCCGAACGAAGACGGGAGCGAGCAGCGGTACCCCGGTTCGGGTCAGTACGTCCTCGAAGTCCCGTATGAATGGACCGACCGTCGCGGCGTCGAGGTCGGCGACGCGCTCGCGTTCGAACTGTGACTCCGGTCAGCGAGCCTCCTCCGTGGCCGTCGGGTCGAGGGCGTCCAGCTCCGGCGAGCGAGCGACGCTCACTGCGAGCACGGCGGTCATGACCGCGAACAGGGTCGCGATCGCGACGGCGAACCCGGCCACCCCGACCGCGATGAGCAGCTGACTCCCGAGCAGTTCGCCCCCGAGCGTCGCGACCAGGGCGGCCGCGGCGAGTCCGAGTAATCGGTCTTCGGTTTTCGTGTCCATCCCTCACCTCCGTGCTGGACGGCATTAACGCGTGCCCGACGGCTGGCGTCATGTCTCACACTGGCACGTCTCGCCCCGATCGGGGGCCGTTCCGCGACCCCACGCCGGTCACCGCACGCCCCCGCCTCCCGCGTGCACTCGTCGCGTACACTCGTCCCGTTTATGATGCTCGCGCCCGTGGTGAACGTATGCGAAATGTGGACGCGGCCGGCCTCGGAATCGGCGACGACCACCCGCCCCGGATCATGGGCGTGCTCAACGTCTCCGAGGAGTCCCCGTACGACCCGAGCGTGTACGACGACCCCGGCGAGGCCGCCGCGTACGTCGACGAGGAGCTGATCGGCGAGGGCGCCGACATCGTCGACGTCGGCCTCGAGTCGGCCAACAAGGACCTCGACGTGCTCTCGGCCGAACAGGAGTTAGATCGGCTCGACACTGCGGTCGAGACCCTCGAATCGACCTCGGGCGACGCCGTCTGGTCGATCGAGACGCGCTACCACGAGGTCGCCGACGCGGCGCTCTCTCGCGGCTTCGACATGGTGAACGACATCTGCGGGTTCGCGGACCCCGAGATGCCGCGGGTCTGCCGCGAGCACGACGCCGCGGTCTCGAAGATGGCCTCGCCGCCGGACCTGGAGCGACCGGGGGCCATCGAGGACGCGGACGACATCTACGAGGCGCTGTCGATGAACGGCCTCACCGACAAGACCATCCTCGACCCCGCGTTCGGCGGGTGGTCGGTCGAGAAGACCCACGCCGACGACCGCGAGACGTTCCGCCGGCTCCGCGAGTTCCGCGGGTACGGTCGCCCGCTGCTCGTCTCGATCAACCGCAAGAGCTTCCTCAAAACGATCGCCGGCCGGAGCACCGAGGAGGCCCTCCCCGTGTCGCTGGCGGCCACCTCGATGGCGGTCGAGCGCGGTGCGCACGTGATCCGCACCCACGACGTGGCCGAGACACGCGACGCCGCCCTCATTGGCGCCGAGTTCGCCCGGGACCGGGTCCGCTCGGACGCCGCTCCCGGCGAGGTCGCCGTCGAGGAACTCGACGTGACGACCGTTCGGGAGGCGGAGCGCCACCTCGACCGGCTCGCCGCCGACCGGTCGGTCGCCNGACGACGCGGTCGTCCGTACCTACGAGCTGCGCGGGCTCGCCGACGAGGCCGTCGGCGCGATCCGAGCCGCAACGGCCGAGCCGGACGCCGACGCGGTGTTCGCCGCGGCGGGCTCGGCCGCCGACGGGACCGAGGTGTCCGCCTCCGTCACCGACGGCGGAGCCCCCGCCGAGGGCCAGTCGGGCCTCCTCGTCGCGACGGCGGACGGAGTCTCGACGGTTCGATCGGCCGTTTCGGACGTGTCGGCCGCGCTCGACGCCGCGCTGGAACCGATCGACGGCGGCTCCAAGTAAGAGAAAGTTTATGCCGTCGTGTAGACAACCGGTTCAGTGGACGCCGGAGGGGCACGCGGGTAGGGGTACTCTGTGCTACTCCGGCCCATACCATATTCGACCCCGCCAGCGGCGGCGCCGTCCGCCGCGGCGATCGGGCGGTCGCGCTCGCCGCGGTACCGCCCCGCCGACAGCGGGGATTCACACATGAACTTCGAGACGTTCGAGCCCGTCTACGAGGCGATCCTCGCCGACTTCGGCTTCGAGCGGGCGGCCGACGAGCGCGCCCGCGACGCGGCGGCGGCGATCGCGACGCCGTTCGCCCTCGACCGGCTCGGGGACTGGCGGGGCGAGACCGTGGCGATCGCCGGCGCCGCGCCCCGCCTGTCCGACGAGGTCGATATCGCCCGTGACGCCGACGTCGTCGTCGCCGCCTCCACCGCCGCCGACGCGCTGCGCGACCGCGGCGTCGCCGTCGACTGCATGGTGACCGACCTCGACAAGAACCCCGACACCGCGGCCGCGCTCACGCGTGAAGGGGTCCCGGTCGCGGCCCACGCCCACGGCGACAACCTCCCCGCGGTCCGCGAGTGGCTCCCGCGGTTCGCGGACGGGGCGACGCTGGCGACGACGCAGGCGGCCCCGGTCGGTCCGGTCCGGAACCTCGGCGGGTTCACCGACGGCGACCGCGCCGCCTTCCTCGCCGACCACGTGGGCGCCGGGCGCCTCGTCTTCCCGGGCTGGAACTTCGAGGACCCGGACGTGGGGCCGATGAAGGCGCGAAAGCTCGACTGGGCCGCGCGGCTGTTGCGGTGGCTGGAGCGCCGCCGCGACGAGCGGTTCGGGATCCTCGACGGCCGCCGCGAGGGGCTCGACGCCGCGCTCGACCCGATCCTTCGCGGACGCGACAGCATGGTTTGATTTAAAAGGGAGTCGGAGGAGGCTACGCCACGCGGCCTTTCGGTAGCAGCTCCGCCCGGTCGCGGGCGTCGAGCCACTCGACGAGCCTGACGAGCTGGTCGCTCGCCGCCTCGAACAGCCGATCCGCCTTCTCCGGAGTCACGTCGGTCGGGTCGCCGAACGCGCCGTTCGCGGAGTTGTCGACCGCGTCGTAGTAGGTGCGCGCGCCGTGGACCACCGCGTCCGACCCGTCGAGGTCGACGAGCCCGTCGTCGCGGGCGTCTTCCAGCCGGTCGGTGTCGACCAGCTCCGGCGCGATGTGCGTGATCATCGCGGTCTCCTTCGGACCCGCGTGCGGACCGTTCCGCTCGAACAAGTCGTCGACGAGCTCCGGGATCGACTCGTCCCACATCCACTCGATCGCGTAGGCCGTCTCGTCCTCGTGGAGCCGGCGCCCGACCTCCCGGAGGTGCTGAACGTTGCCGCCGTGGGCGTTCACGAACACGACGCGGTCGATCCCGTGGTACGCGAGGTTCCGCGTGAACGACTCGACGTAGTCGCGGAACTCCGGCGGGTCGACCCACATCGTCCCCGGGAACTGCCGGTGGTGCGGGCTGACGCCGACGGGTATCGTGGGAGTGCGGACGGCGCCCGTCTCCTCGGCCGCCGCGCTCGCGAGCGCCTCGGCGATCAGGTGGTCGGTCGCCAGCGGCAGGTGCGGGCCGTGCTGTTCCGTGGAGCCGAGCGGGACGAGCGCGACGGCGCCCTCCGACAGCGCCTCCCCGAGCTCCGGCCACGTGTGGTCGGCGAGATACATACCCGGCCTCGGGTTCGGGCACGTATGAACCCCGCTCTCTCGGTCGGGTTCGCCGGGAGCGGTGGTCGGGTTCGCCGGGAGCGGTGGTCGCGATCGACTCCGAACGGTTCCGACCGACGCCGCCGTCCCGTGTCGCCACCCTTTTTGTGTCTTCCCGCCGAATTCGGGCGCATGTTCGGAGGAGGCGGCATGAACCCGCGAAAGATGAAACAGATGATGAAACAGATGGGGATCGACGTCGAGGAGCTCGACGCCGAGCGGGTCGTCATCGAGACGGCCGACGGCGACGACCTCGTCTTCGACGGCGCCCAGGTGACCAAGATGGACGCCCAGGGTCAGGAGACCTACCAGATCGTGGGCTCGCCCGACGCCGTCGCCGACGCCGGCGCCGGCGGAAGCGCCTCGGCGGTTGAGGGGGATTCGGGCGCGGCGGCGATCGAGGACGACGGCGACGACGCGGGCGACGCCGGGATCCCCGACGAGGACGTGGCGCTGGTCGCCGAGCGCGCGGGCGTCCCGAAGTCGACGGCCCGCGAGGCCTTGGAGGACGCCGACGGCGACCTCGCGGCCGCGATCGCGGAGCTGGAGTGACTGATCCGGCGTGACGGACGCCGCGTACCTGCTGGTCCACGAGGACCGAGAGTACCTGCTTGAGCCGGGCGAGGAGTTCGGTACGGACCTCGGCGTGCTCGAGGTCCCCGACGACGCGGAGGGCGGCGACACCGTCGAGACGCATCTCGGCACCGCCTTCGAGGTCCGCGAGCTCCGCGGCCCCGACCTCTTCAACCACCTCGAACGCACCGGCGCCCCGATGATGCCCCGCGACGTGGGGCTCGTGATGGGCCACACCGGCGCGTCCGGCGGCGACCGCGTCCTCGACGCCGGCACGGGGACGGGGATCCTCGCGGCGTACCTCGGCCGCGCCGGCGCCGACGTGACCACCTACGAGATCGACGCCGAGTTCGCCGAGGTCGCCCGCGGGAACATGGCGACCGCCGGCGTGACGGACCGCGTCGAGGTCCGCACCGGGGACCTCACCGAGGAGCTGGACGCGCTCGCCGACGAGGACCCCTTCGACGTGCTAACGCTCGACACGGGCGACGCCCCGGCGGTTGTCGAACGTGCGGACGACCTGCTCGCGTCCGGCGGGCGCCTCGCCGTCTACTCCCCGTTCGTCGAGGGGACCCGCGAGGCCGCCCTCGCCGCCCGCGAGGCCGGCTTCGAGGGCGTCGAGACCCTCGAGACGATCCAGCGCGAGATGGACTTCTCCGACCGCGGCTCCCGCCCCTCCACCGCGGGCGTCGGCCACACCGGCTACCTGGTGTTCGGCCGGGCGCCGTAGCCCACGACGGCGCAACGTTCTTTCCGGCTCCGCCGCCACAAAGCGTATGATCCCGCCGACGAACGGGGACGGCTCCTCGGATACCGAGAGCGACGCCCCCTCCGAAGTCACCGCCGCGCTCGACGAGGTCGACGAGGGGCTCGACGACGCGGTCGAATCGGCGCTCGCCGGGCGGGCCGAGGTCGTCGCCGTCGGCGTCCCCCTCGGGCTCCTCCCGCCGGTCCTCGCGGCCCGGGAACGGACCGAGGACGACGCGCCGTGGCGGATCGCCTGCCGCCCGGGCGTCGCCGACGTGCTCGGTCGCGCGTTCGTCCTCGGCACCGAGGTCGCCGAGGCGGTCGCAGAGGGCGCGGTCGAACTGCGAACGGCGGCCGCCCTCCGGACCGAGGCGGAGGGCGCCGACTCCGAACGGCTCCTGTTCGCGACCCCCGACCGCGTCGACGCGGTCGCCGGTCCGGAGGGAACGCGGACGCTCGTGTCGGAGGAGGCGCCGGAGCGCGCCGCGCCCGCCGCCCGGGCGGTGCGCGAGCGGTTCGCGGCGGCGGCGCCCGCGTCGGTCGACATGCCCCCGCGAAGCCGCCTGGTCGCGGCCGCCCGCGAGGCGCTCGACGACCGGTTCGCGGACGACGTGGCGGCCGCGCTCGACGCTCTACCGTACGGCGCGGTCGGGCGGAGCGGCGCGGTCACCGACCGGACGCTCCTCGTCGCGATGGCGGCGCGCCACGACCACCTGCTGTGGGACCTCCGGCGGTGGATCGGCGACGAGTCGGACGCGGGCGGCGGAAGCGGCGACGTGGGCGTCGGGATCGCCGCCGGACAGGACCTCACCGCCGACCGGCGGGCCCTCGTGCGGCGCGGCCTGATCGAGGCGATCAAGGTGCCCGCGGGCGACGGCCGTCCGCAGCTCCGGCTCCGCGCGGTCGACGACGCGCTGCTCCGTGCGAGACCGGAGGAGGTGCTCAGCGTGCTCCGCGGCCGGTTCGCGCTCCCGGTCGACGGGGACGGCCGGATCCGGGGACCGGCCGGGCGCGACGAGCGGCGGCCGGTGTGGGAGCGGGCGCGACGTGACAAGAACTAACTCCCGGCGGCGCCCCCGAACGGGTATGCCGAACTTCTCCGACAGGGTCGAGCGGATCTCCATCAGCGGGATCCGCGAGGTGTTCGAGGCGGCCGGCGACGACGCGATCAACCTCGGGCTCGGGCAGCCGGATTTCCCGACGCCGGACCACGCGCGACGGGCCGCGGTCGACGCCATCGAGTCTGGGAAGGCCGACGCCTACACCGAGAACAAGGGAACCCGGTCGCTCCGCGAGGCGATCGCCGAGAAACACCGGACTGACCAGGGGATCGACCTCGACCCCGGAAACGTGATCGCCACCGCGGGCGGGAGCGAGGCCCTTCACATCGCACTGGAGGCGCACGTCGACGCCGACGACGAGGTGCTGATCCCGGATCCCGGGTTCGTCTCGTACGACGCGCTGACGAAGCTGACGGGCGCCGAGCCGGTCCCGGTCCCGCTGCGCGACGACCTCACCATCGACCCCGCCGCGATCGAGGCGGCGATCACCGACGACACCGCGGCGTTCGTGGTAAACTCGCCCGGCAACCCCACCGGGGCGGTCTCCTCCGAGGAGGACGTGCGCGAGTTCGCGCGGATCGCCGACGAGCACGACGTGCTCTGCGTCTCCGACGAGGTGTACGAGTACACCGTCTTCGACGGGACGCACCGCTCGCCGGTCGAGTTCGCCGAGACCGACAACGTCGTCGTGGTCAACTCCGCCTCGAAGCTGTTCTCGATGACGGGTTGGCGGCTCGGGTGGGTGTACGGCTCCGCGGAGCGCGTGGAGCGGATGCTGCGCGTCCACCAGTACGCGCAGGCCTGCGCCTCGGCGCCGGCCCAGTACGCCGCCGAGGCCGCGCTGCGGGGCGACCGGGAGGTCGTCGGCGAGATGACCGCCTCCTTCGAGCGGCGCCGCGACCTCCTCCTCGACGGCTTCGACGACATCGGGATCGACTGCCCGACGCCGCAGGGCGCGTTTTACGCGATGCCGCGGGTCCCCGAGGGGTTCGTCGACGAGTGTCTCGACCGCGGCGTGGTCGTCGTGCCCGGCGAGGCGTTCGGCGAGGGCGGGCGCGGCCACGCCCGGATCTCGTACGCGACCGACGAGAGCGAGCTCCGCGAGGCGCTCGACGTGATGGCGCAGGCCTACGAGGCGTCGACGTAGCCGCGCGGCGGGCGGTCGCCACGCGGTCGCGAAATACTGGCAACACCTGCCAAACGATAACTGAAGAGCATTAGCCGGTCGCGGGAGGTTTCCGCAAGTTATACTGCCGCCGGCCAAGTACCGAAGCGTAATGGACCGGAACATTCAGGTCAGCCGCCTCGATCGGCGAGCGGTCGAGGACCAGGAGGTCGAGATCGTCGAGCGGAAGGGTATCGGACACCCGGACTCGATCTGCGACGGTATCGCGGAGTCGGTGTCGCGGGCGCTCTCGCAGCTTTACTTGGACCGCGTCGGGAAAGTGCTTCACTACAACACCGACGAGACGCAGCTGGTGGCCGGTCGCGCCGCGCCCGCCTACGGCGGCGGCGAGGTCGTCGAGCCGCTCTACGTGCTCATCGTCGGGCGCGCCACGAAGGAGTACGAGGGAGCGCAGATCCCCGTCGACTCGACCGCGCTGGCGGCCGCCCGCGACTACCTCTCCGAGGCGATTCCGGAGCTCGAGTACGGCACCGACGTGGTCGTCGACGTGAGGCTCGGCGAGGGGTCGGGCGACCTGCAGGACGTGTTCGGTGAGGAGACACAGCAGGTGCCGATGTCGAACGACACCTCCTTCGGCGTCGGCCACGCCCCGCTGACCGAGACGGAGACCATCGTCCACGAGGCCGAGCGCGAGCTCAACACGACCTACCACGCCGACCACCCCGAGCTCGGGCCGGACGTGAAGATCATGGGGAAACGCGAGGGCGACCGGATCGACATCACCGTCGCGGCCGCGATGGTCGACCGGTACGTCGACGACCTCGACGAGTACGACGACGCCGTCGAGAACGTCCGCGAGTTCGTCACCGAGCTGGCCGAGGCGCGCACGGACCGCGAGGTCCACGTCGACGTCAACACCGCCGACGACTACGAGGAGGGATCGGTGTACCTCACCGTCACCGGCACCTCCGCCGAGCACGGTGACGACGGCTCCGTCGGCCGGGGGAACCGCGCCAACGGGCTCATCACGCCGAACCGCCCCATGTCCATGGAGGCGACCTCCGGCAAGAACCCCGTCAACCACATCGGGAAGATCTACAACCTCCTGTCGACCCGGATCGCGGAGTCCGTCACCGAGGAGGTCGACGGGATCCGCGACCTGCAGGTCCGCCTGCTCTCGCAGATCGGACGCCCGATCGACGAGCCCCACGTCGCCGACGCGCAGCTCGTCACCGAGGAGGGGCTGGACATCGACGACATCGAGGAGGAGGTCGTCGCCATCGTCGACGAGGAGCTGGCGAACGTCACCGACGTGACCCGGAGCGTCATCGACGGCGACGTGTCGACGTTCTGAGCCGGGAGGGGCGGCGGCGCGCTTTCGAAGCGGGGAGACGGCCGACCGCAACCGATTTGAGGAGCGGCCGAGTCGGTTCGCGTGTGACGCGGGTGTGTCTCCTCGGCGACCCCGACGTGAACCTCACCTACGAGCTGCTGTCCCGCGAGACGGCCCGGGACGCGCTCGCGACCTACGACATCGAGGAGCCGTACGAGAACAGCGTCGCCGTCGACACCGTGAGCCTCGGCGCGGCGGTGTCGCTTTTGAACGACCTCAACTGGTACCTCGTCCGCTTCGCCGACGAGGCGCTCGTCCGCGAGCCCTCGGTCTCCGCCGACGAGTGGCTCTCCCGCGACCTCGCCCGCGAGGTGCGCGACGGCGCGGTCCCGCCCGAGGAGACCGACCAGCGCCTGAAGGTGTTCGGGCTCGTCGACGGCAGACCGGTCGAGCCCCTCTACGTTCGCCGGACGCAGGGCGAGACGCCCGAGTACGACCTCCGCGACGTCGACGAGACGGTGATCGTCCGGGTGAGCGAGTCGGAGTTCTCGGGGTAGGTCGGGGGTGGCTCGCGGTGCCTCGGTGTCTTGTGGTGGCTCGGCGTCTCGGAGGGCCCGCGCTTCCGCCGGAGACGGGTTAAAAAGGATCCGGGCCGAACACGGGGTATGGGAATGAAAGCTGACGGCGACGCGAACCTCCACGAGATCGATCGCTTCGGCCGGGGCGTCGGCTGGATCGCGTACCCGGACGAGGCGATGGAGCGGGCGAGCCACGCGGTCGCGGTCCCGAACGAGGAGACCGAGACGGACGACGTGTGGGTGTTCGACCCGGTCGACGCCCCCGGGCTCGACGACCTCCTCGCGGACCTCGGTACGGTCGCAGGCGTCGTGATCGGCCTCGACCGCCACAAGCGCGACTGCGCGGCGATCGCGAACCGACACGACGTCCCCGTCTACGTCGCCGACTGGATGACCGGCGTCGCGAGCGAGCTCGACGCGCCCGTCGAGCGCTTCGGCTCGCGGCTGGCGGACTCGGGGTTCGAGGCGTTCCGGATCCGGGACTCGTCGGTCCCGCCGTGGCAGGAGGTCGGGTTCTTCGACGGCGAGACGCTGATCGTCCCCGAGTCGCTCGGCTCCGCGTCCTACTTCCGGGGCGCTCGCGAGCGAATCGGCGTCCACCCGATGCTTCGGCTGACGCCGCCGACCGAGGCGCTCTCCGGGCTGAACCCGGAGCGGGTGCGCGTGGGTCACGGCGTCGGCGTCGACGAGCGGGCCGCCCTCGCCGTCGAGGACGCGCTCTCCGGCTCGCGGCGAAAGGCGCCCGGGCTGTACGCGAAGACCCTCCGGTCGGCGATCGGGATCTGACCGTGATGAGCGTCGCCCCCTGTCCGTCGGCGTCCGGCTCCCGACCGACGAGCCCCGCCCGCCCGTGATCCACGTCACGCGCGATCTGTTGACGGTGCTGCTCGAGCGGGCCGCCGAGCGCGACCCCGACGCGACGAGCCTGCGTCTCTCGGCCACGCGCGCCGGCGAGTTCGACGACGATACCGGCCTCGACCCGGCGACCCCGGTGTTGACCCACTTCACGCCCTCGGGGGTCGGCGGGTCGGTGAACGCCGTGTTCGGCGTCGACATCGGGATTCCCGCCGATCGGGGCGGCGCGCGCTTCGTCTCGCACCCGGACGGGTTCCTCGGCGTGTCGAAGACGGACGACCTCGCGGCGGTCGTGCTGGTGGCGGTCCCGCCGTACGACGACGACGCGGTGGCCGCGTTCGACCGCGCCGGCGACGGGATCGAGCTGGCGGCCCTCGACGCGGCGCCGCCCGAGGAGTCGCTCCCGGAGTGAGCGCCCGCGGCGCCGATCGGGTCCGGATCGACCGGCCAGCCGCCCGCGCTCCGAGCATGGGTTTCAAACGTCCCGAGCGAGTAGCAGGTCGCAATGGCAGCACGCCCACCCGGCGGCGGCGGATCCTCGGAGCCGGACGCGATCGAGTTCGGCATCGCCGTGCTCGACGAGCGGATCGAGGAGGCGGACGTGTCGTTTCCGGCGACGGCCGACGAGCTCCGCGACGCCCTCGGCGACCGCGAGGTCCCCTACGACGCCAAGGGGCGGACGATCGCGCTCGGCGAGGCGCTCGATCAGGTGCCGCAGACCCGGTTCGAAAACGAGACGGAGTTCCTCGACGCGTTGTATCCGGTGTTCGACCGCAAGCGGCGGGAGGGCGGCGGGTTCCTGACGAGCCTGCGAGACGCGCTTCCGTTCTGACGCCGCGAGCTCCTCGGCCGCCCGGCGTTCGGCCGCTAGACCTCGACTTCCGCCTCGGTCTCTGACTCGTCGCTTCCCGTGTCGAGGCGCTCGATGATGTCGTTTATCAGCACGACGTCGCCGACGGCCCGGACCCAGCGGTACGGGACGATGACGCCCGTGTTCCCGCCGACGCGGCCGGCGAACAGCTGGTGGTTGAGCTCCGCGAGCGCGAGCCCGGTCACCGTCTGCGCGTCCAGGTCCAGCCGCACGTCCTCGATCTCGCCGACGAAGACGCCGTTGTTCGAGTACACCTCGCGACCGACGAGAGACGTGATCTCCTCCGGAGCAGCGTTCATATGCGATACGGTCACGAGCGCGCCTAATAAGCGTTCGTTGTCGAACGACGCCCGTCAGACGGGACCCGCGGGGTTCCCGCCGCTCTCACAGCGACGGTCCGCCCGCTCCGGGTACCCCCGCACCCCGGGAGGGCGGGTTCCCAGGGTTCGACGACGGGGGGAGGTTTTTCACGGTTCGACCGTGAGGAATTTGCATGGCGACACACACGCCGGACCCGGATCCGCGGGACGGGGGAGACTTCGACTACACTGGCGGCGCGGTAGAGCGACCGGACCTCGTGGACGCGTTGGAGGGCCGGGTCGACGGAGACGTGCGGTTCGACGAGTACTCGAAGCGGCTGTACGCCACCGACGCCTCGGCGTACGAGGTCACGCCGATCGGGGTCGTGGTCCCGGAGTCGACGGCGGACGTGGCCGCGGTCCACGAGTACTGCTACGAGGAGGGGATTCCGGTGTTGCCCCGCGGGGGCGGCACCTCGCTCGCGGGCCAGACGGTCAACGAAGCGGTCGTCCTCGACCTCACCGACTCGATGGACGGGGTGCTGTCGACGGACCCGGGCGCGGGGACCGCCCGGGCGCAGGCGGGGGCGTACGTCGGCGACCTCAACGCCGCGGTCGAGCCCCACGGACTGAAGTTCGCGCCCGACCCGGCGTGGCGCGACAAGTCCGCGCTCGGCGGGGCGATCGGCAACAACTCCACGGGCGCCCACTCGCTGAAGTACGGGAAGACCGATCATTACGTCGAGGAGCTGGAGGTCGTGCTCGCGGACGGGACGGTGACGACGTTCGGATCGGTCGCCGTCGAGGAGCTCCGGGAGTCCGCGGACCCCGACGCCGACGACCTCCTCCCGCGGATCCACGCGGAGATCGTCCGGATCATCGACGAGAAGGCCGACGCGATCGACGAGCGCTTCCCGGAGATGAAGCGGAACGTCTCGGGCTACAACCTCGACCGCCTGCTCGCCGAGTACCGCGGCGAGTACGGCGAGGAGGGAGTGGTCAACCTCGGCCGGCTCATGGCGGGCAGCGAGGGGACGCTCGCGACGGTGACGGAGGCGACGGTCTCGCTCGTCGAGATCCCGGAGACGAAGGCGGTGGCGCTGCTCACCTACGACGACCTCCTCGACGCGATGGAGGACGTGGCGCCGATCCTCGACCACGACCCCGCCGCCGTCGAGGTGATGGACGACGTGCTCCTCGGGCTCGCCGCCGACACCCCGGAGTTCGAGGACGTCGTCGGGATGCTGCCCGACGGCACCGACTCCGTCCTCCTCGTGGAGTTCTACGCCGAGACCGACGCGGAAGGCAAGCGGAAGGTGGCGGACCTGATCGCGGACCGGGTCGGCGACGAGGGCGCGGCCGACGCGGTCGTCCCCGAGACCGAGGTCGAGCCGCGGGAGGGCGCCGCCGACATCACGGCCCAGCCGCGACGCGCGGTCGACGCGATGGAGGCGCACGACCCGGAGCAGCGCGACCGGTTCTGGAAGATGCGCAAGGCCGGGCTCCCGATTCTCCTGTCGCGCACCACCGACGAGAAGCACATCTCCTTCATCGAGGACTGCGCCGTCCCGCCGGAACACCTCCCCGAGTACACCCGGGAGTTCCAGGAGATCCTCGACGACAACGACACCTTCGCGACGTTCTACGCGCACGCCGGCCCCGGCGTGCTCCACATCCGCCCGCTGATCAACACGAAGGCGGTCGACGACGTGGACGCGATGGTCGACATCGCCGACCGCGTCACCGACGCCGTGGTCCGGCTCGGCGGGTCGGTGTCTGGCGAGCACGGCGACGGCCGCGCCCGGACCCAGTGGAACCGGAAGCTGTACGGCGACGACCTCTGGGACGCCTTCCGGGACCTGAAGACCGCGTTCGACCCCGACTGGCTGCTCAACCCGGGGAACGTCTGCGGCGACTTCGACATGGGCGAGAACCTCCGGTTCGACTCGGAGTACGAGTACGACGCCGGCTTCGACCCCGCGATGCAGTGGGCGATCGACAACGGGATGCAGGGGATGGTCGAGCTCTGTCACGGCTGCGGCGGCTGTCGCGGCCCGCAGGAGACCACCGGGGGCGTGATGTGCCCGACCTACCGCGCCTCCGAGGAGGAGATACAGGCGACGCGCGGCCGGGCGAACATGCTCCGCGGGGCGATCAGCGGCGAGCTCCCGGACGACCCGACCGACGACGAGTTCGTCACCGAGGTGATGGACCTGTGCGTCGGCTGTAAGGGCTGTACGAAGGACTGTCCGAGCGGCGTCGACATGGCGAAGCTCAAAGCCGAGGTCGAACACGCCCACCACGAGGAACACGGGATCGACCTCCGCACGCGGCTGCTCGGGAACTTCGAGCGGTTGGCGCCGATCGGCTCGGCGCTCGCGCCGCTGTCGAACGTCCCCGGGAAGCTCCCCGGTGCCGGCCTCCTCGCGGAGAAGGTCCTTGGGATCGCCAAGGAGCGCGAGCTCCCCACGTTCCGCTCTGAGAGCCTGACGGACTGGTTTGAGGCCCGCGGCGGCGCCGGCGTCCCCCGCGCCGAGGCCGACCGCGACGTGCTGCTGTTCCCAGACGTGTACACCACCTACACGAATCCCGGCGCGGGGAAGGCCGCGGTCAGGGTGTTGGAGGCCGCGAACTGCCACGTCCGTATCCCTGACGTGGACGGAAGCGGGCGCCCCCCGCACTCGAAGGGGATGCTCGACGAGTCCAAGAAGGCCGCCGAGGCCGCCGTGGAGACGCTCGCGCCGGACGTGGCCGACGGCTGGGACGTGGTGGTCGTCGAGCCCACCGACGCCGTGATGCTCCAGTCCGACTACCACGACCTGCTCGACGGCGGTGCCAGCGACGTGCCCGACGCCGACGTGGCGACCGTCTCGGAGAACACCTACGGGGTCATGGAGTACGTCGACGCCCACCGCCTCGACGAGGACATCGACCTCGACGCGCCCACGGAGTCGCTCACCTACCACGGCCACTGCCACCAGAAGGCGACGAAGAAGGACCACCACGCGGTCGGCGTGCTCCGGCGCGCGGGGTACGGCGTCGACCCGCTCGACTCCTCCTGCTGCGGGATGGCCGGCTCGTTCGGCTACGAGGCCGAGCACTACTCGATGAGCAAGGCGATCGGCCGGATCCTCTTCGATCAGATCGACGAGAGCGACGGCGACGAGGTCGTCGCGCCGGGCGCGTCCTGCCGGAGCCAACTGAAGGAGCGCGACGGCGGCGCCCCCGAGCCGCCGCACCCGGTCGAGAAGCTGGCGGCGGCGCTGGCGTAGGCGGTCGGTCCGGGCGCCGGCGCTGGCGTAAGCGGTCGGTCCGGGCGGCGGGGCCGGCCTAGGCGGTCGGTCCGAACGCCGGGGCTACTCGGTGTCGCCCTCGGCGGCCCGATCGCGCTCTCGCTCTCGCCGCCGGCCGAGGACCAGTTCGAGTCCCTTCCCGGGCCCGCCCTCGATCGGCCACCCCTTGGTGCGCCACTGTGGCGGTTCGGGCGAGAACGACGGGCACGAGCCCGAGCACTCCCGCGCGGTCGGGACCTTCTTTTTCGCCGCGCAGTACGGGACGATCGCCCGCCCGTCGCGGCGGAGCTCGAAGTGGCGGCAGTCCGGCCGCATCGTGTCGGCGAAGGAGCGCCACCCCTTCCCGTAGGCGCGCTCGGCGATCTCCAGTCGGTGGGTTACCGCCTCCGGGTCTCGGCGCTCGCCTTCCGCGGGCGTCAGGTCGCTCGGGTGCCACGCCACCTCGGCCGCGTCGGCGTCGACGCCCCCTGAGAAGTCCGTCGCGAGGATCCCAGCCTCGACCGGCATCTCGCGGAGGAGGGCCGGTTCGACGCGCTCGCCGGTCGTCTCGGTCGCGACCCACGCCTCGTCCGCGAGCGCGGTCTCGACGTCGTGCGCGAGCTGGTCGGCGAGCCGGTCGGCCGCGGAGCGGTCTAGGTCCGGCTTGTTCTCGATCGCGACGATCCGGTCGACCCAGTCCGGGTACGGCCGCACGCGGCGGAGCTGGATGCGGTTGTTCCGCCGGCGCTTCTCGATCAGGTCGCGGCCCGCGGCGCGGTGGACCGCCTGTCGGACGTAACGCCACGGGTAGCCCGGGTGCGGGAGCGCGTCGCGGTACCACGCCCACTCGGCGGGCGCGTGGCGCACGACGTGGAGGAGGTCGGAGTCGATGGTCCGGTCGCCGAACGCGCGGCGGGCCGCGAACGCGACCGGGTCGACCTCGATCACGACGGTGTCCCAGCGGCGCGCCTCGGTGCCGAGCTGACGGGCGACGATCGCCGGGCGCGGCGCTTCGCCGGGGCGCCACGCCAGCTCGGCGTACCGACAGACCAGGAGTTCGTAGCCGAACTCGGCGTCCGGGGTCACGGTTCGGGTAGTCGACGCTGGTATAAAAAACGAGCCGCCGCGTGTCGCCCGGCGGTCAGATGTACTCGCCGGTGTCCTCGTCTTTCCGCTCGTCGAGGTACTCGTGGGCGTCTTCGAGGATGTCGCGGGGCCCGTTCTGGGTGATCGTGTTGAGGGCCTGATCGTAGTCGCGCCACTGCAGGTCGCGGTGTTCGTTCGAGATCTCCGCGCTCGCCTCGAACGAGCGGGCGATGAACAGGTGCACCGTCTTGTGGATGGTGTTGCCGTTCGCCTCGAACACGTAGTCGTACTCCTTGCGGAAGCCGTCGATCAGCCGGAAATCCTCGATTCCGGCCTCCTCCGACACCTCCCTGATCGCCGTCTGCTGGAGCTCCTCGTCCCCCTCGACCCCGCCTTTGGGGAACTCCCAGTCCCCCGGCCGGCTCTTCAGGAGTAAGTACTCCCGTTCGCCGCGGGTGTCGCGGAAGAGGATGGCTCCAGCGCTGGTCGCTTCGACCGTCATTAGCGTCAGGTAAGCCACCACCCCTAAAGAGGGTGTCGGAGTCGCGAACGCACCGGCCGTTACGGCCCTCTTCGGCCGATCTGCGCCCCGTTAGTCGCCAACCGCCGCGGTTTTTATACGGCACGCTCGCCGGTGGATGTTGCGTCGCGTTCGCGGTAGATGCGTTTTTACTCCTCGGGCTACCATCCACGGACGACCCCCAGCCATGACCTTCGTCACGAAACTCTCGTTCGCGTCCGGCGACCGCGACGTGCTCGCCGAGACGGTTCAGGAGCTCAAATCGACGCTCGAACGAAAGGGCGCGGAGTGTAAGGGCCCGCACGCCACGCCCGCCGAGACCGTCCGTGTCCCCCTTTATAAACAGCTCCGCGCAGGCGACGAGTTCTCGCCGTGGACCTACGACGTGTACAAGCGTTCGATGGAGATCCACGGGGCGGACGACATCGCCCGCGAGGTCGTCGGTCGCGACTTCTCCGACTCGATACACGTCGAGGTCGAGGTCGACCAGAAGAAGCCGCTCGGTCACCGGCGGGACTGAGCGGACCGACCCGACGTGACTGACCGGACCGACCCGACGTGACTGACCGGACCGACCCGACGTGACTGACCGGACCGACCCGACGCCGATGCGTCGCCCTCCGCCGTCGACTCCCGGCGTCGGTGCCCGCCACGCGACCTTTTAAGCGCGTCCGCGGCCACCGACGCTCATGAGCGCCCTCGACGACGACGCGTACCGCGCGTTCCGCCGCGACCTGCACCGCCACCCGGAGCCCGCGTGGTGCGAGTTCTACACCACGGCCAGAATCGTGACCGAACTCCGCGAGCGCGATCTCACGGAGCTGTACGTCGGCCCGGACGCGCTGGCGACCGATGACCGCATGAACGTCCCCGACGACGAGGCGCTCGCCGAGTGGGAACAGCGGGCCCGCGACGCCGGCGCGGACCCGGAGATCGTCGACCGGCTCTCGGGCGGCTACACCGGCTGCGTCGCGGTCGCCGAGCGCGGCCCCGGCCCGGTGATCGGGCTCCGAGTCGACATCGACGCGCTCCCGGTGACCGAGTCCGCGGACGCGGACCACGTCCCCGCCGCCGAGGGGTTCCGCTCGGAGCGCGAGGGGTACATGCACGCCTGCGGCCACGACGCGCACGCGACGATGGGGCTCGGGACCCTCGACGCCGTCCTCGACTCCGACTTCTCCGGCACGCTCAAGCTGTTCTTCCAACCCGGCGAAGAGCAGGTGGCGGGCGGCAAGCCGATGGCGGAGTCGGGCCACCTCGACGACGTGGACTACCTTTACGCGGTCCACGTCGGCTTAGATCACCCCTCGGGCGAGGTCGTCTGCGGCGTCGACGGCTTCCTCGCCGTGCGTCACTTCCTCGCGGAGTTCACGGGCGAGCCGGCGCACGCCGGCGCGCGCCCCGAACGGGGCCGCAACGCGGTGCAGGCGATGGCGGCGGCGGTCCAGAACCTCTACGCGATCCCCCGGCACGCCGACGGGCCGACGCGGGTGAACGCGGGGCTCGTCGGCGGCGGCACGGCGACGAACGTCATCCCCGAGGAGTCGCTCGTCGAGGGCGAGCTCCGCGGCGCGACGACGGAGCTGGCCGACTACATGTCCGACCACGCCGACCGGATCCTGGAGTCGGCCGCGGAGATGCACGACTGCGAGGTCGACGTCTCGACGAAGGGGGAGGCCCCGAGCGCGACGAGCGACGACGCGCTCGCCGGGGTCGTCGGCGAGGTCGCCGGTGAGACCGACGGCGTCACCGAGATCGTCGACCGCGCCGACCTGGGCGGCTCCGAGGACGCCACCTACTTGATGCGGTCGGTCCAGAAGCGCGGCGGGCTCGCCTGCTACGTCGGCGTGGGGACCGACCACCCCGGCGGCCACCACACGAGCACGTTCGACGTGGTCGAAGGCGACATCGCGGTCGGGATCGACGTGCTCTCCGGGGCGATTCGGCGCGTCGCCGAGACCCGGCCCTGACGGACCACCGGCCTCGAGTTCGAGGCGAGGCCCGAGAGCCGCTGCGGCCGATCACTCGTCGGTGCTATCGGCGAGTTCGTCGGGGGTCTCGAAGCCCCCGTCTGCGGCTGTGGAAGCGCGTGCTTGGGCCTCGGGCACGCCGATCGCCTGCGTCTCGAACCCGGACACCTGATCGTCGAGGTCACCCGCCAACGCGGAGAGCTCTTGGACGCTCTCCGACGTTTCACCGAGCGATGCGGTCTGCTCTTCCGTGGCGGCCGAGACGGTGCTCGCTTCCGCCGCGGTCTGTTGACTCACGCTGGCCACTTCGTCGATCACCGAGACGACCTCCTCGGTCGAGGCGGCCTGATCGTCGGTGGCGTCGCTGATCTCTCGGATCCCGCGCTCGGCCTCCTGCACGGCGTCCGCGATCTCGTCGAACATCTCGATAGCGTTCTCGATCGTCTCCGACCCGCGCTCGACGCGCTCGCTCATCTGCTCCATTCCCGCGACCGTCTCCGTCGTACTCGCTTGCGCGTTCTCGATGCGCTCTTCGACGGCGGCGGTGGCCTCTGACGCCTCCTCGGCGAGCGATTTGACTTCCGAGGCGACGACGCCGAACCCCTCGCCGGCCTCTCCCGCACGCGCCGCCTCGATCGATGCGTTGAGCGCCAGAATATTCGTTTTCTCGGCGATTCCGGTGATCATCTCGACGATGTCACCGATCGCTTCCATCTCTCCTTCGAGCGCCTCGACCTGTGCGCCCGCCTCGTCGGCCCGCGTCTCGATCGACTGGATCTCCTCGGTCGCCTCCGCGGCGTACTCCCGGCCTTCGTCGCCTTGCTCGACAGCGGTTTCTGCGGTCGCGGCCACTTGGTCGGTCGAGGACGCGATTTCCTCGACGGTGGCCGACATATCGTTCATCTCATTGGCGACTTCCTGCAGGTTCTCGCTCTGCGTGTCCGCCCCGCGAGAGATCTCCTCGACGGATCCGGCGACCTGCTCGCTGGCTTGCTCGATCTCTTCGGTGGTCTGTGTGACCGTTTCGCTCGACGTCGCGACGCGGCCCGCGATGTTCTTGACGGTCTCCACGCTGTCGCCGAGGCGGTCGATCCCGTCTTCGAGGTCGGCCAGCACGCTCCCGTAGGTCCCGGGGTAGTCGGTGTCGATCTCCTGCGCGAGGCGGCCCTGTTTTAACCCCTCACTCGCCGCGGAAATCTGTGCGAAACTCTCCGAGAGCCGTGTCGTTCCCGTCGCGAGGTCCTCGAGGACGGCGCCGTACTGACCGGGCCGGTCGGTGTGGACGTCGCCGTCGAGCACGCCCTCCTGAAGGTCACCGCTCACCTGCTGGATCGCCCCGAAACTCGCGGCGAGCTCGTCCGCACCCGCTTCAAGATCCGCTATCGTCTCGCCGTACCGGCCGGGGTATTCCGCCTCGAACTCCCAGCCGAGGTCGCCCTTTTTAAGTCCTCGGCTGGCGGTCCCGATCTGGGCGAACACGCCTCCCAGGTTCTCCTGCATTTCGGTGAACGCGTCGACCATGCGCCCGATTTCGTCGCTCTCGACGTGGGGGTCGATCTCGTTGTTGAGGTCCCCGTTGCTGATCGCCACAAGGCCCTCGGACAGCTGCGTGATCGGCGGCGTGACGCGACCGGCGACGAACAGGCCGATCAGAATTGCCACGATGAACGCGCCGACGGTCAAGCCGAGAACGGTCTGCTGTGCGGTTTGCGTCGTGCTGTCCGCCGCGGCGACCGACGCCTCCTTGTCTTCGACCGCCAGCTGTTCGAGCGCGGTCGCCGTCTCTTTGGTCTCGACGACGATCGAGTCAAGCTCGTCGCTTTCCGCGCGCGCTCGCTCTGTGTCACCGGCCTGCACGGCAGCGAAGAGGTCCTGGGCGATCGCGGAGTACTCCTCGTGTTGCTCCAGCAGCGCGTCGAACTCGGTCTGTTGTTGGTCTGTCAGGTCCTGTCGCGTCATCGTCGCCGCCCACTCGTCGAATTCCGCTCCGGCCGCCTCGAACTCGGCCTGTGACCCGTCTTCTCCGAGGAGCGCGGCGTGGACGGCGACTTGTTGCTCTTCGACGGCGACCAGCATTTTCATCGACGCCTCAATCTGGTCGGCATCGGCAGAAATGACGTGTGCCTCGGTATCAACGGAGTCAACGGCTTGGTATCCCACTGCTCCGGTGACGCCCACCAGCAGCGCCACGAGGACGAAGGCGATGATCAGTTTCGGTCGCAGGTCCAACCGGTCGATAGCAATCATATCCATCATAAATCAAAATTTTTATAATACATATAAATAGGCTCCTGCCAAAGTATCGCCGGAGATAAACAAGCAATCGACTCAGAGATCGGGTGATTCCGTGCGATAAGCCTCCGCTCCGCGGTTAATTCTGTGCTATCACCTACCCCGAGGTGTCTCCAGTTGATGGTTGCCACACGGGAGCACACGGCAGACCCGGACGCGGAACCAGATAGATCGATGAGGTGGACGGTCTCGGAGAACAGCGATCGAAACCCGACTCAGTACTTCGCGTCGGCGCCCGTCGTCTCGTAGATCCGGTCCATGATCGCGTCGCGCTCGCCCGTCCAGTTCGCCATCGCGGCGGGGCTGGTGGGGTACGACCCGTAGTGGTCGAGCAGCTCGTCGGCGAGCGTCTTCGTCTGGTAGAAGTTCCGGATCGTCCCCCAGTAACCGAAGCTCTTGACCGCCGCCTTCAGCTTCAGCCCGAAGGACATCGAGGTCGACCCCTCGTACAGCGCCTCCGCGAGCTTCTCGCCCGGCAGCGCCGCGAGCAGGCCCATCAGGTCGTCGACGTCCACCGCGGTCGCGAGCACGTTGTACACGTCGAGGCCCGCGTACCGGCCGCCGAAGTGGTCCATCACGCGGGTGTTGTACCGCCAGAGGTTCTCCTCGCTCACGTCGCCGTCTGAGACCGCCTTCACCGCCTGCTCGCCGGCGTACTTCCCGGCGTACGCCGCGCCGGCGATGCCGCCACCTGTGGTCGGGTTTACGTGACCCGCTGCGTCGCCGACCGCCATGTACCCCGGCGCGACCGCCGAGTCGTACGGACGGCGGGTGGGGAGCGCGGCGCCGAGCTTGTCCGTGACCTCCGCGCCCTCGAACTCGGGGCGGTTCCGGAGGTCGCGTTTCAGCGCCTCGACGAGCTGCATCGGCTCTTCGTTCATCTGGAAGCCGAGCCCGGCGTTGATCTCCGTGCTCGTGCGCGGGAAGTACCAGAGGTAGCCCGCGGCGCGGTCGGTCGCCTTGAACACGAGCGCGTCGTCCCACTCGACCGGCTCGGGGACCTCGACGATCTCGCGGTACGCCGAGCAGAACTGCGAGTAGCGGACGTTTGTGTCGAACGTCGTCCCCTCGAAGTCCGCCTTGTCCTGGAGCAGAGACAGCGACCCGGCACCGTCGATGACGAGGTCCGACTCGTAGGTGACCGGGTCGCCCTTACGCTTGGCGCGCAGCCCGGTGACCCGGCCGTCACCGGCCTGGACCACGTCGTTGATCACGGTGTCGTAGTGGAAGTCGACGCCGGCGTCCTCCGCGCCCGCGATGATCCGCCGCCCGTACTCCCAGCGGTCGATGACGGCGAGTTCGCCCGGGACGGGGATCTCGAGGACCGTGTCCTCCTGCGGGATCTCGAAGCGCCCGTGGTCGACGCCGGTGTTCGTGAACGCTGGCTCCAACCGCTCTTTCGGGATCGCCTCCGGGAAGGCGTCGGCGCCCTTCAGCGCGTCGCCACAGGCGATGTGCCCCGCCTCCTCCGCGTCCTTCCGCTCGACGATGACGACGTCGAGCCCCTCGTTCGCGATCGTCGCGGCCGCGTAACAGCCGGCGGTCCCGGCGCCCGCCACGACGACGTCGTACTCGTCGATGCTCATACCACGTCTGTGGTCGCCCCTGTGGCAAAACTCTTTGTTCCCGATTCGGTCGCCTGTGGGGCGACACGAGCCGCGTCGGCCGCCGAGCGCGGCGGCGGTCGCGGGCGTCAGCCCGCCGGGCGGGCGGTCCGTCTCAGTCCTCGGTCTCGTAGTGTTCGCCGGCGGCCTCGGGGATCTGGGTCCGACCGACCAAGGCGAGCACGACGATCACGACGACGTACGGGATGGTCTGGACCAGCGTGTCCGGAACCGCGTAGCCGAGCTGCTGGAGCCGGATCTGCATCGCGTCGAGGCCGGCGAACAACACGCCCGCGCCGAGCGTCCCGATCGGGTTGTAGTTGCCGAACAGGTACGCGACGATGGCGATGAACCCCTTCCCCTGAACCATCGTTTCGCCGGAGCCGACGAACTGGCCGATCGACAGCGCCAACGCCGAGCCGCCGACCCCGGAGAGGACGCCCGAGAGGAGGACGCCGGCGTAGCGCACCTTCGAGACGGAGACGCCGACCGTGTCGAGCGCCTTCGGGTTCTCGCCGGCCGCACGGAGATGCTTCCCGAAGGCGGTCTGGTTCAGCAGCCACCACGAGCCGACCGTCGCGAGGAGCACCAGGGTCGCGGAGTAGTGCCACCCGACGCTCACGCCGAGGTTCGGCGTGTTGACGCCGCCGAAGAACACGGTCGACATGAACGGCGCGAGCCCCAGCGCGATGAGCCAGACGGCCAGTCCGGCGATGATCTGGTCGGCCTTGAACTCGATACAGACGACCGCGAACACCGCCGCCAGGAACGTCGACGCGGCGATCCCGGCGAGGAACGCGACGCCGAGTGCCGGGATGCCGAGAACGGTGTTTCCGACGCCAACGACCGACGCGGCGTACACCGAGATGAACGCCGAGATGATGAGCAGCCCCTCCAGTCCGATGTTGATGACGCCCGACTTCTCGGCGAAGATACCGCCGAGCCCGGCGAGCACGATTGGCGCCGCGAGCCGCGCCGTCGACGCCCCGGTGCTCGTCGAGAAGACGATGCCGGAGAAGTCACCGAAGACCGAGTCCGGGAACGCGATCCCGAGCACGCCGAGCAGCACGACCGCGCCGACGGTGCCGACGAGTAACGAGCGCAGGTAGTCCGACTCGATCACCCCGCCGAGGACCGCGGTCGGCGAGAGGGGATTACGCATCGGTCTCACCCCCGTCGCCGCCGGCGGTCTCCTCCGGTCCCGTCGACACCGCGCCGCCGGCGCCGCCGGCGACCCCGGTGTACCGCCCGATCATCCGGAAGAACTCCGGCATCGCCACGAACAGGATGATGAGCCCGCGCAACACCGCGACGAGTTCCGTGGGGACGTCCGTCCGGAAACCGATCTCCAAGGCGCCGCCCTTCAGAATGCCGAAGAGGAACGCCGCCGGCAACACGCCGATCGGGTTGTTGCCGGCGAGGATCGAAACGGTGATCCCGTCGAAGCCGAGGTCCGGGATCGACGCCATCCACCGGCCCTCGGACATCAGCACCCACACCGAGCCGCCGATACCGCCGAGCGCGCCGGACAGCGTCATCGCCCGCACGGTCGTGAGCTTCGCGTTCACGCCGCCGTACTCTGCCGCGGCGGCCTGGACGCCGCTCGTCCGGAGGTCGTACCCGACCGAGGTGTGCTCGACGAAGTAGTAGAGCGCGCCGATGAAGGCGACCCCGACGAGCAGCGCGAGCAGCGCGAAGTCGCTGGACGGGGGGAAGAGCCACGGGCGGAACTGCGCGTACTCCGGGACGTACCGGGTCGCGACCACGGAGGAGCCCTCGGCGCGGAACACCTCCAACACGAGCACGTAGGCGACGTTCGCGGCGACGAAGTTGAGCATGATCGTCGTGATCACCTCGTTGGCGTCGGCGTACGCTTTGAGCGCGCCGGGTATCGCCCCCCAGATCCCGCCGCCGACGGCGCCGGCCGCGGTCCCGACGCCGATCAGCACGACCCCGGCGATGGGACCGGCCGGAAGGAGGGGCGCGAGCGCCAACACCGTGAGCGCGGTCGCGAGCGCGCCGACGACGAGCTGTCCCTGCGTCCCGATGTTGAACAGGCCGGCGCGGAAGGCGACCGCGACGGACAGCCCCGTGAAGATCAGGAGCGTCGTCTCCGAGAGCGTCAGCCCCAGCGAGAGGTTGAACGGCGTCCACCCGGCGTTGAACAGCCCGGGCTCGCCGACCGCGAACGGGTAGCCGAGCGCCCCGTTGAACAGCACGACGTACACCTCGACCGGGTTATAACAGAAGCCGAGCCCCGTGAACGGCATCGTCCAGGCGGCGGTCGAACACTGCGCGATCCGCCCGGAGACGAGCACGAGCGCAAAGCCCACGGCGATCGAGAGGAGGATCGCGGCGACGCTGATGACGAGCCGCTCTGCGACGCTCCGGTCGACGAACGGCGCGACCAGTCGAGCGAGAACGGAGGGCGTCCGGTCAGCGTCCGGGTCGCTCACGCGTCCACCTCCTCTCCGCCGGCGGTCGATCCGTCGATCCCGTCGCCCGCGTCGTCGTGGAGCGCCGCTCCCTCGACGGAGTCGTCGTCGAGCGACTCGCCGGCCATCAACAGGCCGATCTCCTCTTCGGTCACGGTCGAGGGGTCGACGACCCCCGTGAACGATCCCCCGTGCATCACCGCGAGCCGGTCCGAGAGCCCTTGGACTTCGTCGAGCTTCGAGGAGACCAGGAGGACGGCTTTCCCCTCGGACCGCAGTTCGAGCAGCCGGTCGTGGAGGAACTCCGTCGACCCGATGTCGACGCCGCGAGTCGGGTGGGTGGCGACGACGAGCTCCGGGTCGCGTTCGAACTCGCGGCCGACGATGAACTTCTGTTGGTTACCGCCCGACAGCGACTCGGCCTCCGCGTCGGCGTCCGGCGGCCGGACGTCGTACTGCTCGATGACGGACTCGGCGTGGCCCCGAGACGCGCCCCAGTCGAGGCGCCCGCCGCGCGCGAACGGCGGGTCGTGTTGGCTGCCAAGGATGCCGTTTTCGACGAGGTCGTACGACATCACCAGCCCGCGCTCCTGTCTGTCCTCGGGGATGAACGCCATCCCGCGGTCGATCCGGTGGCGGCGCGTCTTGCCGACCATCGACTCGCCGCGGTAGCGGACGTCCCCGGACGCCGCGTCCCGTAAGCCGGTGATCGCCTCGACGAGCTGGGACTGACCGTTGCCGTCGACGCCGGCGACTCCCAGAATCTCGCCCCCGCGGAGTCGGAAGGAGAGGTCCGAGACCACCTCGACCCCTCGGTCGTCGTCGACACAGAGGTCGGTCACCTCCAGCACGGTGTCGCCCGCGTCCTGCGGCGACGTCGCGGGGTCCATCAACACCTCTCGCCCGACCATCATCTCCGCGAGCTCCTCGCGGGTCACGTCGCCGGAGGCGACCGTCCCGACGTTGACGCCGTCGCGGAGGACCGTGATCTCGTCGGCCGCCGACAGCGCCTCGCCGAGCTTGTGCGAGATGAAGATGATCGTCTTCCCCTGCTCCGTCAGCTCGTCGAAGACGCCGTACAGCTCCTCGACCTCCTGCGGAGTCAACACCGCGGTCGGCTCGTCCATGATGAGCACGTCCGCGCCGCGGTACAGCGCCTTCAGGATCTCGACCCGCTGCTGCTCACCGACCGAGATGTCCGCTATCTTCGCGTCCGGGTCCACGTCGAACCCGTAGCGTTCGCTCAGTTCGACGACCGCCTCGCGGGCGGCCTCCCTGTCGACGCGCAGCCCGCCCCAGGTCGTCGGCTCGTTACCTAACACGACGTTCTCCCACACCGTCATCGGGTCGACCAGCATGAAGTGCTGATGTATCATGCCGACGCCGGCGTCGATCGCGTCTCGCGGCGAGTCGAACGACTGCGGCTCGCCGTCGAGGCGGACGGTCCCCTCTGTCGGCTCGTAGAGGCCGTACAGCACGTTCATCAGCGTGGTCTTTCCGGCCCCGTTCTCGCCGAGCAGGGCGTGGACGCTCCCGCGCTCCACCGCGAGATCCACGTCGTCGTTCGCGACGACCCCCGGGAATCGCTTCGTGATGCCGTCCATGTGGACCGCCGGGTTCATTCACCCGTAACTCCGCGTCGGAGCCTAAAAGAGCGCGGATTCCGAGCTAACGCGCTCCGTCGTGTATCTCGTCTGACCAGAGCTACAGGAAAGTTCCGCCAACGGGGGTTCGATCTCGAGGCCGCGTCAGCGGCGCCGCGTTTAGTCGGTGGTCTCCGGGACTTCGATGTTCCCGGCGATGATCTCGTCGCGCGCGTCCGCCACCGCGGTCGTAATCTCGTCGGGCACTTCGCCGCCGATCTGGTCGCCGTAGACGCACTCGACGCCGTTGGAGTCCAGGCCGAGCGCCGTCGTCGACCCGCCCTGGTGGTCGTCGTCGATGACGTTCGAGATCGACTCGTACACCGCGGTGTCGACGCGCTTCACCATCGAGGCCAGGATGATGTCGGAGAACGACTCGTTGGAGACCGACTGGTCCTGGTCGACGCCGAAGGCGAACCGCTCCTCCTCCTGTGCCGCCTGGAACACGCCGACGCCCGTCGCGCCCGAGGCGTGATATACGATGTCGGTTCCGCCTTGGTACATCGACAGCGCGGCCTCTTGACCGCCCGAGGGGTCCGCGTAGCTACCGACGTAGCTCGTGGTGACGTTGACGTCTTCGGAGACGTATTCGACGCCGGCCTCGTAGCCGGCCTGGAACCGGCGGATGACCGGGCTGTCGACGCCGCCGACGAAGCCGACTTCCGCCGAGTCAGTGTCGGTGGACCCCGCGCCCGCGGAGAAGTCCATCTGCGTCAGCTCCGCGGCGAGCACGCCCATCAGGAACGAGCCCTCGTGCTCGCGGAACAGGTAGCTCGCGACGTTCGGCTCCTCGACCACGGTGTCGACGATCATGAAGTCCTGATCGGGGTACTCGGGCGCGGTCTGAGAGAGCGCGTCACCCTGGTTGAACCCGATGGTACTGACGAGGTCGTACGCCGGGTCCGTCGACCCGGCGTACTGCTGTTGGAACTGCTCGAACTCGCCGGCGCCGTCGGGCTCCGACTCGTCGTACGCGATACCGAACTCCTCCTCGGCCTGGAAGATGCCCTGCTGGGCGGCGTCGTTGAACGAGTTGTCGCCCAGTCCGCCGTCGGAGTAGACGATGCCGACGCGCGCCGGAACGTCGCCGTCGCCGCCGTCGCCGCCGTCGCCGCTCGGGCCGCCGCTACAGCCGGCGAGGCCGACGAGGCCAGCCGCGCTTGCCGCCTTGAGGAACCGCCGCCGATCGAAGTCGGATGCCATGTCACCTACAAGGGAGTGGGTACGCGGCATAAATTCGTCGCTCTTCTCGCCCCGGCGTTGCACGTTCGCGCACTCCAACTGAACTGGAATCGACGATTAGCCGTGATCGACTGGGGGTCGTCCCCACGTTCGTGGTATATCAGGAACGATCAGGCGGGATTCAGTGACGCGCGTGGCGCGCCCTGCCGCCGCGGACGGTGACCCGCCTCGGCGACGCAGCGTGGCGACGCTACTCGGCCGCGGCGACCGCGTCCTCGACGACGGCCTCGACGCTCGCGACCAGTTCGTCGACCTCGTCGCTCTCGGCGTACACGCGCACGTACGGCTCCGTCCCCGAGGGACGCACGAGCGTCCACGACGCGTCCGGGAACTCCAGCCGGACGCCGTGGTCGGTGTCGACGGTCGCGTCCGGGAAGGCGTCCGGCAGGGCCGTTTCCAGCCGGTCCATCGCATCAGCCTTCGCCCCGTCCGGGCAGTCGACGCTGACCTTGCGGTACGGGCGCTCCGCGATCGGTTCGCGGAGCGCGTCCAGCCCCGACTCGGCGACGAGCCGGGCGATAACGGCCGCCGAGGCGACGCCGTCGATCCACTCGCCGAAGCCGACGTGGATATGCTTCCACGGCTCGGCGGCGAAGACGACGCGGGTGTCGTCGCCGGCGGCGGCGTCCGCCCGCACCGCGGCGATCCCCTCGTGGAGCGCGCCGAGCCGCACGCGCTCGACACGGCCGCCGGCCTCGCGGACGCGCTCGTCGATCCGGCCCGAGGCGTTCGGCGTCGTCACGACCACCGGGTCGGCGGCGTCGCTCTCGCGGGTGTAGCGCTCGGCGAGCAGCGCGAGGACGGTGTCCTCGTGGACCACGTCGCCGTCGGCGTCGACGATCACGATGCGGTCCGAGTCGCCGTCGTGGCCGATCCCGAAGGCGAACCCCTGAGCGTCGCCGCCGCTCTCGTCGGTGGCGCCCGGGCGACCCGGCCGCTCGACCCCCTCGTTGCTGTCCGCGACGAACGCTCGGAGGTCCCGCAGCGTCTCGGGGGTCGGCTTGCTCCCGCGCCCGGGGAAGTGGCCGTCGACGTTCCCGTTGAGCGTGACGACCTCGGCGCCGAGCTCGCGCAGGACGGCCGGCGTCGCGGGCGCGGACATCCCGTTCCCGCAGTCGACCGCGACCCGGAGGCCGTCGAGGTCGTCCCCGAACCCCGCCGCGTACGCGCGGACCGCGTCGAGGTAGCGGCCGAGGGTGTCGACGCGCTCCGCCTCGGTCCACTCGTCCCACGGCGCGGGCGACTCCTCGGCGGCGACGCGCTCCTCGACGGCGCGCTCGGCCTCCCGGTCGAACTCGCTGCCGTCCCGGAACAGCTTGATCCCGTTGTCGGTCGGCGGGTTGTGCGAGGCCGTGAGCATCACGCCGTACCGCCCCCGCGAGGCGTGGGCGAGCGCCGGGGTCGGCAGCCGCCCGGCGCGAAGCACACGGACGCCGCCGGAGGCGAGCCCCGACTCCATCGCGGCCGCGATCGCCGGGCCGGTCACGCGCCCGTCGCGAGCGAGCACGACCTCGGCGGGTTCGTCTCGGCCAGCGGCCTCTCGTACCTCCGCCGCGACCGCGCGGCCGACGGCCAGCGTGAGCTCCGGCGTCACTCGGGTCTCGGCGCTGCCGCGGATCCCCGCGGTTCCGAACAGGTCCATACCTCCGGTGTCGGTCGGCGAGAGTTAGAAGCCGTCGGTTGCGGGCCGTCGGCGGCGCCGCCGCCTCGCGGCGCGCCCCGCGATTTTTAACTCTCCGGCGGACGCAGCCCCCACCGATGACCGACCGAACGCGAGCACACGTGTACGTCTCGGGGCGCGTGCAGGGCGTCTACTACCGCGCGACGACCCGCGACACCGCCCGGGAGCAGGGCGTCGACGGGTGGGTGCGCAACCTCAACGACGGGCGCGTCGAGGCCGTCTTCGAAGGCCCCGAAGCGGCCGTCGAGGAGCTGGTCGCGTGGTGCGAGACCGGGAGTAAGGCGGCCGACGTCGACGACGTCGACGCGACGTACGAGGCGCCGGAGGGACTGGACGGGTTCGAGGTTCGGTGGTAGGCGGGCGTATTTAGATATCGCCGGCGCGCGACGACGCGCTACGGCACCACCGCGTCGCCCGGCGGGTCCAGCACGCCGAGCTCCTCTAACGCGCGCAACACCACGATCGCCTCGACGACGTCGCGCGCCTCGGTGTAGGGGTCGTCGACGGCGTCGAGCGTCGCCTCGGCCTCCGAAACGAGTCGCGCCTCTAACTCCGTCTGGTCCGTCTCTTCTTTCGTCGCCGACAGCAACGCCTCGTGGTCCTCGCGGAGGTCGAGCGAGACGTGCGCCGCGTTACACCGCGAGAGCGGGTGGGTGTCCATCTCGACCGCGAGATCGCTCACGAGCTCCCAGTCGTCGGCGCAGAAGCGGAGCGTCACCGCGCCGACCACGTCGCGCCAGGAGATCGGGCCGCCGTTGTCCATGAGCCGGATCGCTCGGGGCGGCACCGCGATCCGGGTATGGGTGTCGTCCCGGCCGCACAGGCAACAGGGGGTGTTCTTCAGTCCGGCGTACACGCCGAACTATACGGGTCGGAGAGTGGTGTGCGTTTCGGCGCCGAGAGTCAGCCGCCGGGGAGACAGTGTATAAACGGCGCGAGCGGAACGCCAATTGGATATAAATGAATGCGGTGCGGTGGCGCGTGCCTCCGAGCGGGCCGATGGCCCGCGAGGAGCCCGCGCGAGGGAGTCGCGAACGACGCGGGCGACCGGAGGGAGCCTCGAGTGAGCGACGAGGCTGGGGAGGCGTGAGGCTGCGGCTGTGCGGGGTGGGACTCAAAGGGGCAGTCGCCCTCGCGACTGGGGCTTTGGAGGGTGTCACCGCCGATTCGCGGTTGGCGACTTATAAACAGCCCGTAACGGGAGCGATATCCACGTAGAGACAATAGGCGGTCTCTCAGCGTACGCTTACCCACTACACTCCGCGAGCCACTCGTGGGCCCAGTCGTCGATCTCGTCGAAGACGGGCGCGAGCGACTCGCCCTTCGGGGTGAGGCTGTAGTACGTCGCCACGGGCGAGTCCTCCTCCAGCCGGCGGTCGACGAAGCCGGTCTCCTGGAGGTCGTCGAGCACGCGCGAGAGCGTCCGGGCGTTCGCGTCGGTCTCGCGTTTCAGCTCGTTGAACCGCGACTCGCCGTTCAACAGCTCGTGGAGCACGACGAGCCGCCAGCGCGAGCCGATCTGCTCGAGCGAGTCGACGACCGGACACGGCGTGTCCGGGCCGGACGAGGCATCCGCGTCGCGCTCTCCGTCGGTCGTGTCCGCCGGATCGGCGCCGGCGAGGTCCTGCGATGACATCGGTGTTACCTACTAACCGTATTGTCCGGGAAGCGATAAATAGGTTACGTTCGTATATGTGGTTACACTATGTTAGTTGAAACCACGACGATACCGCTCCAGTTCGACGCCCCCCTCGCTGGCGAGCTGTTCCTGCTCGGCCGGATCCTCTTCGGCGCCACACTCGCGTTCATGGGACTGAACCACTTCATGGACGTCGACACCATGGCCGGCTACGCCGAGTTCAAGGGGCTCCCGGCGCCGCGCTTCTCGGTGATCGCCTCCGGGCTCGTGCTCGCGCTGGGCGGCGTCGGCGTCGCGGCGGGCGCGTTCCCCGTCCTCGCGGCCGGCGGGCTCGCGGTCTTCCTGCTCGTCTCGGCGGTGACGATGCACGACTTCTGGTCGGTCGACGACCCGGAGGAGAAGCAGAGCGAGATGACGGGCTTCCTCAAGAACGTCTACGGCGCCGGCGCCGCGCTCGCGCTGCTGGCCGGCGGCGGCACCGCGTGGCCGTACGCAGTCGGCCTCGGCCTGTTCTAAGCGACTCTCCCCGGTCTGGGCGTTACGGGTCCGGTTCCGACGGCCGTCGACCCGTCAGTACCACTAACTGTCTTCCCGACAACCGATCACACGACTCATGAGCGACGCGCCGCCCACCACCGGACTGCACCACGTGACGAACATCTGCACCGACATGGACGAGACCGTGGCGTTCTACGAGGACGTGCTCGGCTGGCACACGGTGAAGCGGACCCAGAACTACGACGACCCGGGGACGCCGCACTACTACTTCTCGTCGACGCCGACGGGCGAGCCGGGGACCAACGTCACCTACTTCGAGTACCCGGGCTCGCAGGGCGCCCCGGGACCGGGCGCGAGCCACCACTTCGCGTTCGGCGTCGCGGACGAGGAGACGCTCCGCGAGTGGCAGGCCCACCTCCGCGAGCGGGACGTGCGCGTCTCCGAGGTGAAGGACCGCACCTACTTCAAGAGCATCTACTTCAGCGACCCCGACGGGCTCGTCTTCGAGTTGGCGACGGCGGGGCCGGGGTTCACCCGCGACGAGGCGGATCCCGGAAGCGAGGAGATCGACCCGTTCGCGGAGGGGTACGAGAGCTGACCAGTCGGCAAGCGCGTCGATCCGGCGGAGAGATACCGCCCGGACGCCGACTGGTCTATTCGGTGGGAGTCCCCCGTTCGTCTCTCTTTCCACCCGACCCGGTGTTGGCGTCTGAACCGGCGTCGTCCGAACCGGTGACGCGTGGGAACGCACCGTCCATCGGCGGCAGGGATTCGAACGCCCGAGTCGTCGTCGCCATTTCGCCTGGTCCGACGGTCAGTTCCGTTCCGTCGGAGAAGGAGACGTCAGAGCGCTCGTCGGCGGCGTTGTAAGCGACGTACGTTCGCACGTTTCCGTCCCGGAAGACGCTGTAAAGCGGCGTGTCTGCCGACACCGACGCGTCCGGCACTCCGACGGCATCGAGGGTGTGGATCCAGTGGGCGGCGTGTGCGCGCGATTCCGCGAAGTCGCCGGCAGCGTATTCGGTCTCGTACCAGGAGCGCGCTTCGTCCGGGGCCGAGAGCGCGCGAAACTCCCAGAGAACGTCCGTGTACCATCCGAGGTCGAACGTTTCGTCGCCGTCGTCGTTGTCGAGGAGCTCCGCCCAGTTCGCCGAGGCGGCGTCGCGGTTCCACCCGAGGTAGAACGAGTGCCCACCGATCGGCAGGTAATTGATGGCGTGGATCGACTCCGCGTCCTGGTTGAACCACGTGGCGTATGCGTATCCCCGACCCCAGACCATTCCGGCGGAGTCGTACGGCCACGCGTCGGGGAGGTTCTCGTTGGCGATATCGAACCAGTATTCGAGCGCCGCGTGGACCTCGTGGGTGTAGAGGTAGATACCCGCGTCGCGGATCTCCTCGTCGCCGGTCAGTTCGCCCCAGAGGATCAGGGCGGCGTAGGCGTTGATCGCTTCCGACGACGACTCCTGGTTGCAGCCGGCCGGCAGCTCTCCGCTTCCGGACGCCCACGAGTGACCCGCGTACGGGCTAAAGTTTCGAAAGAGCGGGTACTGGGAATCGCCGCGGTCGGGATTCGCGTAATCGCGAACGAGGAGATCGACGACTCCTCCGTACGCTTCCTCACGCGCCCACTGGGGGTCGACCCGAGCGAGTTCCGCCGCCGCCTTCACCCAATAGCCGTAGTGAAAGTGGTGATCGTTCAGATCGGCGTCGGCACCGAACCCCATCGGCGCTCCGTTCAACGTCCCCCAGACGTCGTCGTACCAGAACAGGTCGCGCTCGTCTACGTCGCCGTCGGATGCGGCGGAGAACCACGTTTCCAGCTCATCGCGGATCGCGTTCCTGAAGCGTTCCGCGGCGGCCCCGTCGTCGACCTGCTCGGCGATGGGAGCGAGCTGGAGGAGCCGTTCGAAGTTTTTCCCCGTCCAGTAGGTCCCATCGCCCTGCCAGTCTCGGATGAGCGTGTCTTCGGACTCGACCGCCTCGACGTGGTCTGCGAGGTTCGGGACGTCCGCCGCGTCGGGAAGGAACGGCAGAATCCCGCGATACGGGAGTTCAGTCGTGAAGCGTGAGCCGGCATAGACCGGCATCTCACCCCGCGGCGAGACGTACGACCAGTCGCTCAGTTCGTCCCCGGTTCGCTTCGCCTGATGGGGGTAGAGAGCGGTCAGCGTCTCGTCGGCGCGGCCGTGTTTCGCTTCGAGTTCGAACTCGTAGTCGGTGACGACCGCCGATCGCTCTGCATCGTACTCCCAGGTGACCGTGGTGTCCGTGACGAAGGCGTATGCGCGCCGTCGGTAGGCGTTCAGGACGTCCGGAGAGGCCTCGGGGAGCAGTGCGACGGAGACGTACCCCTCACCGTCGAGCCGGGACGAGACGACGTCTCCGTCGACACCCTCCCAGGCGGCTCCCGGCGGTGCGAACAAGCCGTAATGGTGTCCCCCGACCGAGACGCCCAAGACGTGGCTTCGCTCGTGCCAGACCGAGACCTCGCCTTCGAACGCCACGTCGACCCCGCCCCCCGTCGTCTCGAAGTAAACGAACGGCGACCCTTGTGTGAGCGTCGCGTCGAGGCTCGCGTCACCGCTGGACCGTCGATACGTGACCGACCAGTCGCCGTAGTCGGCGACTTCGGCCGGCACGTCAGCGTCGACGTGCGGGTGAGAGACGGTCAGGTCGGGGTCGATCGGACCGGTGCTCGCGTCCGGTGATGACACCGACTCCGCGAAGTCGTCCGTCCGTTCGCCCCAGGAAAAGGGCGCATCACCGACCTGCCACTCGTCGGGGTACGTGACGGCGAGACCCGCCTCGGTCACGCGCGCCGCCAACGGGTGTATCCAGAGGTTCTCCGAGAGCGGTCGCCACAGGAGTGTTGTCCACCAGTCGTTCGTCGGATATGGGCTTGAGAGTTCGTCTACCGCGTATATCGTTCGGGGCGGAACACTCGCTTCGCCCGGTGTAACCCGCGCGATGCTGCCCGCACCGACCCGTTCGATGTCGGCGTCCGCCGCGCTCGCGTTGAAGCTCCCGGTAGCGGTGATGACGCCGCCCGCGAGCAACCCTTTGAGCCAGGTGCGTCTGCGTACGTTCGATCTCGATCCGTCGATCGGGGTGTATGAGTCGTCTTCCATAGCTGTCGCTCACCGCGTTTGGGCGGCCGGACACCGCCTCGCTAGTTACCTGTGACATTCATTCATTAAAAATATTTATTAAAATAAAAAATTATTGTTGTGTAGTCAGTAACTAAACAATTATTTGATACAATAACGATACGCATTTGCTCGGCGAGACGGCTTGAAAAACGCGATAAACAGGTTCTACGAAAAATTGGGCAGGCCGATCCTCGTTGCCCACCTGATTTGTAACATTACAATCATATACTCGCGAGCCACAGCGCGCGGTATCGCGCGGTGTCTCGGTGCCGTGGAAATCGCCCGATAAACGTGCTGGACGGTTGACCAGGCCCCCTCTGCGGCCGACCCGATGGGGAATGAACGCGGGCGCCGGCGCTCGGTTCGAGCCGGGCAGTCCCGTTAGTTATCCCCGTCGACGGCGGTGCGTGAGCCGTCGTCGGAACTCTCGTCTCGGCTCAAGTCGCCCTTTCCGCCTTCCACCAGCGCCGCGAACCGGTCCAGGGCCCGCCGACAGACGGGGACGTACCACGCCGCGAGGGCCGGCACCTCGACGACGACCCGGCTGCGGTCGGGGTCGCCGGCGTAGCTGTCGACGCGGTGGCCGGTCGCCGGGAGCCCGGCGACGCGCCAGTCCCACCGCCGGCCGTTGCACGCGGTCACGCGGAACGGGACCCAGGCGCCGCCGACTCGGACCCGGCCCGTCGTCCCGCGTGTCACGTACCGGTCGTCGCTCTCGACGCCGTCGATCGCGGGCCCCCAGTCGGGCCACGTGCGCGTGTCGCGGAGGGCCTCGGCGGCGACCGCCGGCGGGACCGCGACGTCGCGACCCACGGCGAGCGTCGCACCTTCCCGAGCGACCGTCGACGCGGACTCGCCGCCGCACGCTCCGGTATCGAAACGTTCGTCCGATTCCCCGTCGACTCGAGACCGGTAATTCACGATCCGTCCAACGGTCTCGTCGCAGTTAAGCCGGCATATATTAAGACCTTATATGGTATCAGGTATCATTATCTCTTTCCACGAAGGGTTAATACGGGGATCCTCGCTACCCTGCTTCAAGATGGCAAACGATCGCGACACCATGAAAGACGTCTCGCACACGGCACCGAACGACACCTCGGCGAAGGGGGTCTGGGAACGAGGACCCGTCGAAGAAGAGGAAGAAGAGGAGTAACGCGGGAGTTCGATTCTGCGGACTGCGGAGTCACCGACAGTCGTCGCGCACCGAGGCGAGAGCGGAGCGTCCGCGCTCCGATCGTCGGCCTCCGGCCGGCACCCTCTTTGACGTCGTTTCTGACTACGCCGTATGGTCGGAGTCACGCTCGGGCTGGCCGGGATCGCGACGGTGACGGTGTTGCTGGCGCTCAGTGCGTTCTTCTCGAGTTCGGAGACCGCGATCTTCTCGCTGCCGGCGGAGTGGTTCGAGCGGCAGGCGGCCACGGACGACCCGCGGGCGCACGTCCTGAAGGAACTCTACGACGATCCACACCGCCTGCTGGTGACGCTGCTCGTCGGAAACAACGTCGTCAACATCGCGATATCGAGCATCGTGACAGTGCTAGTCGCTAGCTACCTCCCCACGGGCAGCGCGGTCGTGGTGACGACCCTGTGTACGAGCTTTCTCGTCCTGGTGTTCGGCGAGATTGTCCCGAAGGCGTTCGGCCTCGGCAACGCCGAGCGGTGGTCGCTACGGATCGCGTCGCCGATCCGACTGGTCGAGCGCGTTCTCTCGCCGCTGATCACCCTGTTCGACGGCATCACGCGTCGGATGAACGCCTACATCAGCGGCGACGCGAACATCGAGAAGCCGTACACGGACTGACGCAGACGGGCCGGCGAGCCCTTCACCGGCGACCGGGTCGAGATACCGGTGACGGAGGCGCGACGCCGGCCAAGCCGACGACCGCCGGTGACGAACTCCCCGCCCCGGTCGGCGCGTTCTCGCGGGTGATAGCCGCGGGCGTGAGTTTAACCCGGCCGGCGGCGGACCCGAGCGCATGATCGAAGTGGAGGGGCTGCGGAAGACGTACGGGGACTTCGCCGCCGTCGTCGACAGCACCTTCTCCGTCGCGGAGGGCGAGGTGTTCGGCGTCGTCGGCCCGAACGGCGCCGGGAAGACGACGACGCTGAAGGTGCTCGCCGGGCTCGTCGACCCGACCGACGGCGAGGTCGAGGTCGCCGGCTTCGCCTCCGACGACCCGGAGATGCGCCGGCGGCTCGGCTTTCTCCCCGAGGAGTCGCCCCTGTACGAGGAGATGACGCCGCTGTCGTACCTGCGGTTCTTCGCCGACCTGTACGACGTGCCCCGGGAGACGGCCGACGAACGGATCGAGGCCGCGCTCGACCGACTCGAACTGGACCACCGCGAGCGCAGGCTCGGCGACATGTCGAAGGGGATGAAACGCAAGGTCGCCATCGCCCGGTCGCTCGTCAACGACCCCGACGTGCTCGTGTACGACGAGCCCGCCTCCGGGCTCGATCCGGTGACGACGAACTCCGTGCTGGCGTTCACACGCGAGCTGCGCGAGACCGGGAAGACCGTCGTCTTCTCCGCGCACAACCTCTACCACGTCGAGTCCGTCTGTGACCGCGTCGCGGTGATGAACGAGGGCCGGATCGTCGCCCGCGGGAGCGTCGACGGGATCCGCGAACGACACGGCGAGACGACCTACCGCGTGTTCACCGACGTGTCGCCCGCCCGAACCGACGCGCTGGCCGAGGTCCTCGACGACATCGACGATCTGGACGACCTCGACGCCGCGACAGAGGAGGTCGGCGACCGGTTCCGCACGACCGTCCCGACGATGGACGGGGTCGAGGCGGTCCGCGACGCCACCGCCGCGGCGGGCGGCGAGGTCGTCGACATCCGCACCCGAGAGCCGAGCCTTGAGGACGTGTTCCTCGACATCGTCGGGCGGCCGATGCCGGGGCGGTACACCGGGAGCGGCGCGGTCGCCGAGGACTCGGCCGGAGGGGACCGCGCGCCAGAGGAGGACGAGCGCGACGCGCCAGAGGAGGACGAGCGCGACGCGACGCGACCGTCGGAGCCGCCGGAGGGGACCGAGTGATCGACCGACTCCGACGGGTCCTCCGGGTCGCACGCTGGGAGACGGCCCGCGCGGGCGGCGGCGTCGACCGACGAACCCTGCTCGCGGCGCTCGCGCTCCTCCTCGTCGCCGGCGGCGTCCTCGGCGGGGGGCTCGCGGCCGGCGTCGTCGGGCTCGATGTCGACCAGAACGTGTACCGGGTGGCCGTCGACGGCGGCTCCCCGTACGCGGACGCGGTCGAGGAGGCGCCGGCACTGACGACCGTCCCAGTCGACGGCGCCGAGCTCGGGGACACGGCCGACCTCGTCGTGTTCGACGGCGGGCGGAGCGGGACGGTCGAGACCGTCACGGTCCGCGCCAGCGACACCCGGAAGGGGGAGGCCGCGGCCGCCGAGTTCCGCGAGGCGGTCGAGGCGCACAACGAGCGGCTGATGGCGGCCGAGGAGAACCGAACGGCCGCGTTTCCGATCACCGTCACGCTCCAGTACGTGGGGCGGACGAGCGGGCTCGACGACGGTTCGACGCTCGGCGGAAACGACGAAGGGGGAAGTGACGACGGGTCTGGCGGCGCTGGCGGCGACGGGTCCGACGGCGAAAGCGACGGCGACGCCGACGGCGGGAGCGGCGACGGATCGGTCGGCGACGAAACCGGGAGCGGCGATGGATCGGTCGGCGACGAAACCGGGAGCGAGGACGACGGGTTCGCCGTCCCCTCGGTCGGCGGCGCGGCGTTCGGCGCCGACACGGTCGGGTCGCCGGGGTCGATCTCGCCGCCCTTCCCGTTCGTCTCGCTGCTCTTAGCGTTCGTGTTTCTCGTCCCGATGAACTTCCTCATCCAGGCGTACGGCTCGTCGGTCCTCGACGAGCGGACGAACAGGCGCGGGGAGCCCCTGCTCGTCACGCCGCTCTCGCCGGTCGACATCGTCGCGGGGAAGACGCTCCCGTACGTCGCGGCCGCGGCGCTCGTCACGACGCTCATCGCGGTCGCCGTCGGGGGCGGACCGCTCTCGGTGATCGCCGTGCTCCCGGTCGCGTTGACGTTCCTCGCGGCGACGTTCGTCGGCGCGATGTTCGCGCGGTCGTTCAAGGAGCTCACCTTCGTCACGGTGGGTGTGAGCGTCCTCCTCACCACGTACGCGTTCGTGCCGGCGATCTTCACGAACGTCACGCCGGTGGCGCTCGTCTCGCCGCTCACGCTCGTCGTCTTCGACCTGCAGGGGGAGGCTGTCGGAGCCGGCGAGGTGCTGTTCTCGACCGCGCCGATGACGGCGGGGGCCGCGCTGCTGTTCGGGCTCGGGCTCGGGGTGTACCGCGAGGAGGACATGTTCACCCAGAAGCCGGTCGGCCGGAAGTTCCTCGACGCGCTCGCGGTGCGGCTCGCGGCGATCGGGGGCGCGGGCTCGGACCGAGCGCTCCGGGAGCGGCTCCGCGCGCTCGCGCCGGTCGCGTTCCTGACGGCCTGCACGGTCCCCTTCGTGTTCGTCGCGGAGCTGCTGGCCGTCGCGCTGCTGTTCGCGCTGCCGGTGACGGTGTCGATCCCCGTACTCCTAGTGACCATCGCGTTCATCGAGGAGCTCGCGAAGAGCCTCCACCTCTACGCCGGCTTCGAGCGCGACGCCTTCGCCCGGACCGATCGGGTGGCCGTCGCGGTCGGGCTCGCCTCCGCGGTCGGCTTCTTCCTCGCGGAGAAGGCCACGGCGGTCGTGCAGGCGGTCGGGCTCACGGAGCTGTACGTCGGCCGCGCCGCGTTCGGGAGCGTGGCCGGGATGGAGGGGCTCCCGCCGATCGCAATCGCGGGGTTGTTCCTCGCGCCCCTCGTGCTGCACGGGTTCGCGACGACCGTCGCCGCGGTTGGCGCGAGCCGAGGCCGGGCGTACTACGTCCTGACGCTGGCGCTGGCGACGCTGATCCACGCCGCGTACAACTTCGGGGTGGTGCGCGTCTATGCGTGACCGCGACAGCCGGCTGACGATCGCCGGGCGGGAGCTGTCGGGGCTGCGCGCGGAGAAGACGATCCTGCTCGCGATCGGGATCCAACTGTTCATCGCCGCGTTCTCGTCGTTCCTCGTCGTCGGGCTCGTCTCGATGTACGACCCCGGGTCGCTCGGCGGCGCGGAGGTCGAGGTCTGTCTCTTATACACATCTCT
>NZ_AOJH01000094.1 GCF_000337355.1 Halorubrum kocurii JCM 14978
CATCAGAGATGTGTATAAGAGACAGCTGCCCGAGCGCACCGGCACGAGCCCGTACTTCACGTTCACCTACACCGTGTTGATACCCGTGCTCGTCTTTCTCCCCGTCTTCATCTCCGGGTCGCTCGTGGTCGACTCGATCACCGAGGAGGTCGACGAGGGGACCTTCGAGCTGCTGCGCGTCGCGCCCGTCACGCTCGGGGAGATCGTCGACGGGAAGGCGCTGGCGGCGGTCGCGATCGCCCCCGGACAGGCGCTCCTCTGGCTCCTCCTCCTCCGCGTGAACGGGACGCCGGTCGCCAACGTCCCCTCGATCCTCGTCCTGATGACCGCGCTCACCGCCCTCGTCGTCGCGCTCGCGCTCGCGATCGCCGCGCTGGCGCCCGACCGACGCGCGGCGCAGTTCCTCTACTCGATCGGCGTGCTCGTCCTTTTCGGCGGCGCCACGGCGATGGCCGGCGGCCCCGCGAACGCGGTCGCGCGGCTCGCGATCGACAGCGCCGACGCGACGACTACCGCGCTGGTGGTCGCCTACGTCGGCATCGCCGCGGTCGCGTACGTCGGCGTCCGAACGCTCGTCGCGGAGAACGGGTTCGAGACGTGAGCGACGATCACTTATGAATGAACGAAGCGGCCGACGAGGCTGGGGAGGCGTGAGGCTGTGCGGTGCGGTCGGGGGGACTCAAAGGGGCAGTCGCCGGCGGCAACGCCGCCGGCTTCCAGAGGCGCTTCGCGCCTTCCGGCTGGGGCTTTGGAGGTCTTCACCGCAGATCTAGTAAGAGTACCTTATAAACGATCGACCAATCCGCGACGAACTACAGTTCACCTACAAAGAACGCCTCCTCCGCACAGTACGTCTCAGTCGTCGTCGGCCGCTGCGCCGTCTTCCCCACCCACGTCCGTCGCGGCGGCGTCCTCGATGCTCGGCGGGTACTTGCCCCGATCGAGCTTCAGGTCGGACTGCGGCCGTGCCATGCAGGTGAGCGCGTACTCCTCGGCCTCCTCGTCGGTGAGCCCGCGGGCCGCCGGCTGGGTCACGTCTCCCTCGACGATCTCCGCGGAGCAGGCGAGGCACATCCCGACGCGGCAGGAGTACTCCTGCGCGATCCCCTCGTCGACACAGCAGCTGAGGATCGTCTCCGTGTCGGCCACCTCGATCGTCTCGCCGGTGCCGACGAACTCGACGGTGTACTCGGTCATAGCGCGGAGTACCGGCCGACCAGTCAAAAAGGGTTCCCCTCGATCCCGTCGGCGACGCGGGGACGGAACGGGAGGATCGAGCACGGCCGGGTGGACGCGTCGTCGCACCGCCGCGAAGCCGCGTCACGGGCCGCGCGGTGTTGGGCGAACGGTACACAAACTACGGCGTCACGACCATAAATTGCCGTAGTACGGTACTCGAAAAAGGGAACAGCGGTAGGCCTCTTCCGTCGGCTCGGACAACTATAGGACGTATGAACCCGACCGCGCTGATCGGTGCTGTAGACCCGGGTTGGGCGGTAGCCCTCTCCCCAGAACTCGCGAGCCGTGCACAGTTCGGGTGGACGATTTCCGTCCACATCATCTTCGCGTCGCTCTCGATCGGCCTCGCGCCGTTTATCGTCTACTTCACGTACAAGGACGTGCGAACCGACGAGGAGCGGTTCGCGCGTCTGCGCTCGTTCTGGGTGAAGGTGTTCGCCGCCGGCTTCGTCATGGGAACGGTCACCGGAATTCCGATGAGCTTCCAGTTCGGGACGAACTTCCCGCAGTTCTCGGAGGTGGCCGGCGAGCTGATCGGCGGTCCGCTGGCCTTCGAAGCGAAGATGGCGTTCTTCCTCGAAGCGGTGTTTCTGGGCGTGTTGCTGTACGGGCGTGACCGCGTGGGCGACCGGACCTACGTGCTGTCGTCCGCGCTCGTCGGCTTCGGGGCGTGGCTGTCGGGGTTCTGGATCCTCGTCGTCAACGCCTGGATGCAGACGCCGCGGGGGTACGAGATGATCTCCCGCAACGGGATGGAGGTCGCGAGGCTCACCGACCCGATTGCCGCGTTTTTCACCCCGCGGATGACCTGGATGTACGTCCACATGGTCAACGCGTCCGTCATCTCGGTCGCCCTCCTGGTCGCCGGCGTCTCCGCGTACATCGTCTGGAAGCGGCGCGACGCGGAGGCGTGGAACACCGCGCTGAGGTTGGCGGTGGTTATCCTGCTCGTCTCCGCGCCGCTGCAGGCCGTCCACGGCGACGCGTACGCCCGGCACGTCGAGGACACCCAGCCGCAGAAGTTCGCGGCCATGGAGGGCCACTACGAGACGGGGCAAGCCGACTTACACCTGTTCGCGATTCCGACGAGCCCGGACGCGATCACCGATCCCCGCGCCGAGAACCTCTTTACCGTGAGCCTCCCGAATTTCGGGTCGTTCCTCGCCAGCGGGGGCGACTTCGACGCGGAGGTGATCGGCTTGAACGAGTACGAGGAGAACCCGCCCGTGGCGCTCGTGTTCTGGTCGTTCCGCGTGATGGTCGGGCTCGGCTTCCTGTTCATCGGGCTGGCGCTGTGGGGCGGCTACCTCGCGTTCCGCGGCCGGCTGTCTGACAGCGATCGGTATCTGAGGGCGATGATAGCGGCGTCACCGCTCGGCTACGCCGCCCTGCTGACTGGGTGGTACGTCACCGAGATCGGCCGCCAACCGTGGGTGATCCAGGGCGAACTCCGGACCTCCGAGGCGGTCTCCTCCACGCTGACCGGCACCGAGGCGACGCTGACGCTGATCGGGTTCGTCGTCGTCTACGTCGGGCTGGTGGCGACGGCCCTCTACGTCCTGAAGTGGCTGATCAGGGAGGAGCTGCGGACGCTGGGCCGGGAGCCGCCGAGCGGCGATCGCTGGTACGGTCCGCTGCCGGGGGTGAGCGACGATGACTGAGTCGGTGATCCCCGTCGACGCGTATCTCGTCGCGTCGCTACCGGAGATCTGGTTCGGCGTCGTCATGTTCGCGCTGGGGATGTACCTCGTCCTCGACGGGTTCGACTTCGGAATCGGCCTACTGTACGCGACTCGGAACACCGAACACGAGCGGGAGACGCTCCTTTCTGCGTTCGGTCCGGTGTGGGACGCCAACGAGGTGTGGCTGGTCGCCTTCGGAACGATGCTGCTGGCGGCGTTCCCGCGGGTGTACTCGCGGCTGCTGGCGGACCACTACCTGCTCGCGATCGGATTCGTGCTCGCGCTGCTGTTCCGCGGGCTCGGCCCGGAACTGCGCGAACAACGCAGCGACGAGCGGTGGAAACGGTACTGCGACTACTCGTTCATCGGCGGCAGCTTCTCCGCGCCGCTGCTGTTCGGGACGCTCGCCGGTCGGTGGGTGTTCGACGCGGCGACGCTGTCGCTCCCGGCGCTGCTCACCGGCGTCGGCTTGGTCGCGGTCTCGGTCGTCACGGGGGCCGCGTTCCTCGCCGCCAAGGGCGACCCGGCGCTGGCGTCGGACCTGCGACCGTACGGGATCGGCGCCACGCTCGCCTACCTCGGCGGCGTCGTCGCCCTGCTAACGACCGTGGTACTGACCGACGCGGGCGGCGCCGCCGACACCGTCCGTTCGCTGCCCGCGGTCGCGGTGGTGGGCTCGTCGGTGATTGCAGGGGTTGGCGGGATCACGCTCGCCAGACGCGGCGCGTACCGCGCGTGGCTGGCGAGCGCGCTGGCGCTTCCGGCGCTGTTAACAACGCTCATCGCGCTCCTGCTGTACCCGACGGTGTACCCGCCCACCGGGCTGACGCTCAGAGCGGCGGTCGTTTCGCCGCTGGCGCTGAACCTCGTGACGGTCCTCGGACTCCCCGTGCTGCTCCTGGTACTCGGGTACTTCACGTACCTGTATCGCGTGTTCAGCGGTCCGATTGACGTGGAGGGGTACGGAAGCTGAACGCCGAATCGCCGGGTCCACCGCGAGTTCGCCTTCGGTTCTCGTGAAATATAGTGTACACTATTAACAATAGTGTATGTAGATAAAGCGATGCTATTCTAGAGCGAAATACCGTTCTTACGCCGTTATAAACAACCAATCGGTTCTAAAGTGCTTCAACAGTAGCACTTATGTGCCGCCTACCACAACGTAGTATTGATATATCAATGCAAGATAATTCGGTAGAGAAGAACGGATCGCTCACCAGCGTCCAGTGGTTGGCCGTTTCGCTGGTCGTCGTCACCGGCGTCCTCCACGTGTACGCCGGCTTCGTCGAGGGGCGGATCCCCGTTGCGCTCGCGGGCTTCGGCTACGCCGGCGCGCTCGTGTTGTTCTTCGTCGGCTACCGACGGCGACTGCTGTACCTGATCGGGGTGCCGTACACGGCCGTCCAGATCCCGATCTGGCTCGTGGCGAAGTCGGAGTACGGCGTCGTCGATTACGTCGACAAGGCGACTCAAGTCGTCTTGATCCTGGTGTTGGGGTACCTCTACCTGAACGCGCGGTCCGCACCGGTCGACGCCTCGGCGACGGCGGCGGACTGACCGGGGCGACACCGACGTCGCGCTCCCGGTCTCCGCCGTGCCTCCCCGTCCCGTGCATCGCAACGACTAATCCCCCGCCGAACGCTTCCCGAGGTATGACCGAGAAGGCCACCGCGCGAGCCCACCCGATCCAGGGGCTCGTCAAGTACCACGGGATGCGCGACGAGCAGCTCCGGCTCCCGTACCACGACAGCATCAGCCTCTGCACCGCCCCGACCGCGACGACGACGACCGTCGAGTGGCAGCCCGACGCGAGCGAGGACACCTACGTCATCGGCGGCGAGGACGTGGACGGCCGCGCGGCCGAGCGCATCGACATGGTCGTCGACCACGTCCGCGAGCTGGCCGGCGTCGACGCCGCCGTCCGGCTGGAGAGCGAGAACTCCTTCCCGTCGAACATCGGCTTCGGCTCCTCGTCGTCCGGGTTCGCGGCCGCCGCGCTCGCGCTCACCGAGGCGGCCGGGCTCGATCTGTCCCTCCCCGAGGTCTCCACCGTCGCCCGCCGCGGCTCCTCCTCCGCGGCCCGCTCGGTGACGGGGGCGTACTCGCGGCTCGACGCCGGGCTCAACGACGAGGACTGCCGCTCGTACCGGCTCGACGTGGGCGTGAGCGAGGACGGCTTCGACCCGGAGGAGGACCTCCGCATCGTCGCCGCGCACGTCCCCGCTTATAAAGAGACGGAGGAGGCGCACCGCGAGGCCGCCGCGAGCCACATGATGCAGGCGCGGACCGCTCACGTGCAGGACCAGCTCGTCGAGATGACCGACGCGCTCCGCGCGGGCGACTTCGATCGGATCTTCGAGACCGCCGAGCACGACTCGCTGTCGCTGACGGCCACCACGATGACCGGCCCCGCGGGCTGGGTGTACTGGCAGCCCGAGACGATCGAGGTGTTCAACGCGGTCCGCGAACTGCGCGAGGCGGGCGTCCCCGTCTACTTCTCGACGGACACCGGCGCCTCGGTGTACGTGAACACGCTGGCCGACCACGTCGACGAGGTCGAGAGCCGTATCGCCGAGATCGGCATTGACACCGACGTCTGGGAGGTCGGCGGTCCGGCGCGCGTCCTCGACGAGAGCGAGGCGCTCTTTTAAGTAGAAACCGCGGTGCGGCGGCGCGTGCCGGTGAGCGTCGCATCGCGGCGCGAACAGCAAGGGACCGAAGGTCCCTCTGGCAGCCGGACGTAGTCCGGCGACCGCACGCGCGAGGGACGCCGCGAACGCCCGCAGGGCGTGAGCGGCGAGGCTGGGGAGGCGTGAGGTGCGGTGCTGTGCGGGGCGGGACTCAAAGGGGCAGCCGCGAGGGCGAAGCACGCCGCAGTAAGCACCGCAGCGAAGGAGCGACAGCGACTGAGCGAGACGCGCAACAAGGCGCGCGAGCCGTCGCGGCTGGGGCTTTGGAGGTGGTCGTTGTCGCAGCGACGGCGTACATCGTCATCCGAACGACAACACGACTCTCAACTTTCATTTATCCGTCCGGGTCTTCGCCACGCGCCCGCTTGTACATCGCTAACGCCTCCTCGCGCCGCTTCGAGTGGTCGACGATCGGCGCGGGGTACTCCGGCGCTGCGTTCGCGCGCTGGGTCGGCGACAGCTCGTGCCACTCGTGGATCAGGTCGGCGTCGAGCCCCCGGAGCTCGGGGACGTACTCCGTGATGTACTCGGCGTCGGGGTCGTACCGCTCGCCCTGCGTCATCGGGTTGAAGATCCGGAAGTAGGGCTGCGCGTCGGTCCCCGTCGAAGCCGCCCACTGCCAGCCGCCGTTGTCGTTGGCGGTGTCGTGGTCGGCGAGCTTCTCGCGGAAGTGGTCGTAGCCGTGGCGCCAGTCCGCGAGCAGGTCCTTCGTGAGGAAGGAGGCGACGATCATCCGCACGCGGTTGTGCATGAACGCCTCCGCGCGGAGCTGGCGCATCCCGGCGTCGACGATCGGGTACCCCGTCTCGCCGCGCTTCCACGCCGCGATCTCGTCGGGGTCGTCGCGCCACACGATCCCCTCCTCGTACTCCTTGTAGTCGTCCGTCACGACCTCCGGATTGTGGTACAAGACCTGCGTGTAGAACTCCCGCCACGCGAGCTGCTGCTGGTACTCCTCGACAGCGGCGACGGGACCCTCGTCGTCGCCGTCGCCGCCGCCGTCCCCCGCCTCGCCGCCCTCCCCGGTCCGCTCCTCCGCCGCGGCCATCGCGCGCTCGGTGGCCTCGTACACCTCGCGCACCCCGATCTCGCCGTATTTCAGGAAGGCCGACATCCTGGAGGTCGCCCCGCGGGCCGGGTAGTCGCGCTCCGCGTCGTACGAGAACACCGCCTCCGAGAGGAACGCGTCGAGCCGCTCGCGAGCCGCCTCGGTGCCGGCCGGCCCAGCGTCCGCGTCCGGCTCCGCAAAGCCAAGGTCCGCGGGCGCGGGCAGGTCGCCGACGGCGATGCCGCTGGCCTCGACGCCGCCGTCAGCCAGCGGTCCGTCGGCGCCACCGACTGCCGCCGTCAACGCCTCCGCGTCGACGAGGTCGCCCGCCTCGGGCGTCGGTGCCGGCTCGTCTGTCTCGCGGTCGGTCCACTTCCTCCAGTAGTAGGTGTACACCGAGTACGGATCCCCCGCGTTCGTCCGGATCGAGTCCGGAGTGTGCAACACCGCGTCGTGGTGCGCCTCACGGTCGACGCCGGCCCCGTTGAGCGCCGTCCGGACCGCGGCGTCGCGCTCGCGAGCGAGCCCGGAGTAGTCACGGTTCCAGACCACGCGCTCGGCGTCGAGGGCGGCGGCCAGTTCGGGGAGGACGACCTCGGGGTCGCCGCGGGCAACGAGGAGGTCGCTCCCGCGGTCGCGGTACTCGGCCCGCAGCGCCGCGAGCCCGTCGAGCAGTCGGCGGACTCGCACGTCGCTCGCGTGGTCGAGCACGTCCGGGTCGAAGACGAACGCGGCGGCGACCTCGTCGCGGTCGGCGGCGGCGGCCAGCCCGACGTTGTCGGCCAGTCTGAGGTCCCGTCGGTGCCAGAACAGTTCCATGGTATCGCCACGGGTGCGACCAACGTGAAACCACCGGCGGCTTTCGCCTCACGCCTTCTGACTCCCCCGCCTCACAGCTCCGGGCGACCCGGAACGCTCACACGGTCGAGGAGGAAGTAGCCGATAACGAGCGCGAGGACCAGCACGGCGATCGCGAGCGCCGCGAAAAGCGTCTCTTGCCCCGTGCCGTAATCCTCCAGTCTGAAGCTGATCGCGCGTCGGGCGATAGCGATGATCGACGCGCTGACGACGATCCGGAGCACGGGCTCGCCCTTGGCGTACGCCAGCAGGGTCCGGTGGACCTCGACGATGATCAGGAGGAGGAGCACGCTGTCGAGGAGCCCGACCACTTCGTTCGGGTCCGTGAAATTGCCGGCAATGAGAAGCAGGTACAGGGATAAGAACAGGTCGAACACGCCGATGAGGAAGAGTATGAGAAGGAAGTACGCGGCGCCGAGCACCAGCCACTCCATCGTCACCGCGGCCGGCTTCGTCGCGTCGTCGAGGTCGAACGCCATGCGGTCACCTCGGCCGGCGGAGGCAAGTCGCTTGTGCCTACCGTCCCTCGGACAGCGCCTCAAGCAGGTGGACCGCCGGAGCCTTCGCGAGCGGCTCGTTGGCGTTGCCGCAGTGGGGTGACTGGACGCAGGCGGGACAGCCGCCCTCGCAGTCGCAGGTGTCGATCAGGCGGGCCGTGCGGGCCATCAGCTCCTCGATCCGCTCGTGGCCCCGCCGCGTGAGCCCGACGCCGCCGGGGTGGCCGTCGTACACGAACACCGCGGGCGCGTCGGTGTGCGGGTGATACGGCGTCGAGATCCCGCCCACGTCGGCGCGGTCACAGAGCAGGTGGAAGGGGAACAGCGAGATGATGCCGTGTTCGGCCGCGTGGATCCCGCCGTTGAAAGCGTGTTCGCCGCCCGAAAGGCTCTCTCCGCCGTCGAACGCGGGCGCTCCGTCGTCCGCTCCCGCCGTGTCGCCGCCGGTTCCGTCGCGGCCCCCGAGTGCCCGCATCTCGGACTCGACGTCTCCCGGGACCGGGAAGTACAGCGCCTTCGTCCGCAGCGTCGTCTCGGGGAGGTCGAGCGTCGACTCGCCGAGCGAATCGCCGGTCTTGGCGTCCTTCCGGACGAACCCCGTAATCCGCTCCGTCACCGTCACGTCCGCGAACCGGACCGGCACGTCCGGGCGGGCCGACAGCTCGCGCTCGCCGAGGTCGGCGTTCACGACGATGTCCTTCTCGGTGAGCGGCTGCGTGTAGTAGTCGGCCCACGATGACCGCAGCTCGGCCACGTCGCGGTCGATATCGAGGGTCGCGACCTCGTAGGTCCGGCCCTGCTGGTGGTAGATCGCGCCGGGATGCGCGTCTCGGAGCGCGTCGCCGAAGCCGAGCGAGGCGATCGTCTCGTTCCGGGACGAGTCGATCAGGTCGACCTCGCGGTCGCCGGCGGTCCGCAGGCTCACCGACTGCTGCGGACTCGACGAGCCGGCGTGAGTCCACCGGGTCCCGTCGGCGACCTCCCGCCGACGCAGGGTCCCCTCGTCGGTCAGGTCCGCGACGACACCGGGGAACGGCTCGCCGAAGAACCGTTCGTCGGCGGGCGAGAGCCAGCTCTCGTCGGCCGCGCAGGCGACGTGGCCCGGGAGTAGCTGAGCGTTCTCGGGGTCGCAGATCGCGTCCTCCGGCGGCGCCTCGAAGAAGTCGGTCGGGTTGCGCATCAGGTACTGGTCGAGCTGGTCCTCGCCGCCGACCATCACCACGAGCGCGGGGTCGTCGCCGCGGCCCGCCCGCCCCGCGCGCTGGTACGCCGACATGCGCGTGCCTGGGTAGCCGTCGAGGATGACGGCGTCGAGCCCGCCCACGTCGACGCCGAGTTCGAGGGCGCTCGTCGACCAGACGCCCCGGAGGTCGCCGGCGTGGAGGTCGGCCTCGATCTCGCGGCGTCGGTCGTCGTTCAGCGCGGCCTGGTACGCGCCCACCCTCCCCGCGAGGTCGCGCTCGCCCCGCTCCCGGAGGTCGCTCGCGCTGTCGGTCGCGTACTGCTCCGCGGTCTGTCTGGCCCGCGTGAACGCCAGCGTCTGGGCGCCCGCGGTGACGAGGTCGACGAAGAGCCGCTTGCTCTCCGCGTGGCTCGACTTGCGGCGGCCGCTGCCGCGCTCCCGCCAGTCGTCGTCGTACTCCGGCGGGTTCCACAGCACCCAGTCGCGCGGCCCTCGGCCCGAGGCGTCCTCGTCGACCAAGGCGATCCCCTCCGGGTCGCGGCCGGTCACGGTGGCGACGTGTTCGACGGGGTTGTTGATCGTCGCCGAACAGCAGACGAACTGCGGGCTCGACCCGAACCGCTCGCAGGTCCGGGCGAGCCGGCGCAGCGTCATGGCGACCTGCGAGCCGAACACGCCGCGGTAGCTGTGGACCTCGTCGATCACGACGTACTCCAGCGACGAGAAGAACCACTCCCAGAGGCGCCCCGCGTACGGCAACAGCGCGTAGTGGAGCATGTCCGGGTTCGACAACAACACGGTCGGCTGCCGGTCGCGCACGTCGCGCTTCTCCGACCGCGAGAGCCGCCCCGTGTACGAGTCGACGGCGACGCCGCTGCCGAAGCCGAGGCCGTGAGCGAGGTCGCTCAGGCCCTCCTCCTGGTCCGCGATCAGCGCGTTCTGGGGGCCGACGTAGAGGGTCCGCCCCCCGTGGTCCATCGCGGCCTCGAAGGCGGGCACGGTGTACGCCAGCGACTTCCCGCTCGCGGTCTCGGTCGCGAGCACGACATCGTCGCCGTCGCGGACCGCAGCGATCGCCTCGGCCTGGTGGCGGTAGAGCCGGTCGATCCCGTCCTTCGCGAGCGCGTCGGCCATCCGGGGCGCGAGGTCGACGTCGCGATACGACGGCGCGCGGGCCGGCAGGCGGCGGTGCTCCGCGATCTGTCCCTCGTAGAACGGTCGGTCCCGCAGCCACTCGATGGCGTCCTCCACGGCTACGGTATCGTGGGGTCGGTCGGGCCTAATCGTTGCGGTCGGGGCGCCGCCGGAGGGTGAGCCACCGGGGGCGAGCCCCGTCCGACCGAACGCGACCCGACAACCGGTTTCCGTCGAGGCCCCGTTTCGGGCGACCGTCGGTCTGAAACAGCCACCCGTCGACGCGTGGACCCTCGTGCGTGTGGATCCCGATCGATGACGGGAGTGAGTGTTGCAGATCGATTGTGGTGATTCAGTATTTAAATGGCACTGAGCGATAGCGACGATCGCTTATAAATGACCGGTCAACCAGATTGAGAGACGTACTCCCGCTATCGATCACGGCCCGAAACCTTCGCCAGCGCTGACTCCCCTTAGTCGCCGGCGCCGGCGACCCGCGCCCCGTCGAACTCCGGTGGAGTCGGCTCCCGCGAGATCGGCTCGGCCGACCCCTCGCGGACGACCGGCGGCCAGCGGACCTCGGTCGCGATGGGGTCGTCGAGGTCGAGCGTCATCCGGAGGTCGCCCCTGCGGTCGGCGAGCTCGAAGCCGACCGTTCGGTAGACGCTCCGGGCGACCCGGTTCCCGCTCTCGACGTGGAGTTCGAGGCCCTCGCGCCCGCCGGCGGCGGCGTCGGCGATGACGTGTCGGCAGAGCTCCGTCCCCACGCCGCGGCCCTGCATGTCGGGGTGGACGAACACCGCGAGCTCGGGGCGGGCCGCGTCGGTCGGCGTGTACATGGCGTGACCGAACAGCTCGCCGTCGCGCTCGGCGACGACGTTGCTCCCCTCCTCGAGCATCGACTCGAGCCAGTCGGCCCGGCGGCTCCGGGTCACCGGCGGGAGCCCCTGCGCGCGGTCCGCCGTTCCGAAGCACTCGTACATCTCCGCGAGGGCCCCGGCGTCCTCGCGGACCGCGGGGCGGATCGTCCACCGGCCCCCCTCCTTGTCCACGAAGCGCGGACAGCGCGGCGGACAGTGGACCGTTCCTTCGCACTCGCTGCCGTCCCAACCGTCGCAGGCGGCGGTGGCGTCGTGGCTCATAGGTGACCGTCGGTCGCCCAGCGGGTTATATCGTGATAGCTGGTCCCACGGCGTGGGAACGGGCGGCGGGACCGTGACGGGGCGTTCGAGCCGACCGTCACTCCCGAATCAGCACGATCCCGTCGCGGAACACCGAGTGGTTCGGCACCACGTGCTCCTCGCCGTCGGCCTCGATGCGGGTGACGAACAGGTCGACCTCCTGGACGATGCCGCGCTCGCCGGCGACGCGCACCTCGTCGCCGATCCCGTACGGCTGCCGGAGCAGGAGGAAGACGCCGGCGGCCGCGCTGGCGACGAGGTCCTTCGTCGCCAGCGCGGCGAACAGCACGACCGCGAGCGCGAACGCCCCCAACAGCACGACCAGCGCCAGCGTCTGCACGCCGACCTGTCCGAGCGCGACGAGGGCGGCGACGTACACGACGCTGTACTTCACGAGCGGCGGCAACACGCCGAGCTCGGGGAGCTTGATCCCGCGGAGCCGCTCGGTGACCAGCAACTCCGCCTTGTCGCCGACGACGACCCCGACGATGAGGACGACGACGGCGACGAACAGCCGCGGGAGGAACGCGGCGACCCCGGACCAGAAGCGTTCGAGGTAGTTCACGTCCGCGACGGTCATGGCGACGATAACGGCGACGGCGAGGATGAAGTAGCTCGACAGCTTCGCCAAGATCCGTACCGTCGAGGTGTCGAACTCGCGGGCGGTCCGCTCGAAGGCCGTCCCTTCGATCACGTCCGGCACGCCCGCGCGGGTCAGCAGCCGGCGGTTGATCACGCCGACGACGTACGCCGCCACCAGCCCGAACAGCAGCACGAACAGCGCGAGCCAGAACCGGTCGGGGACCGACGTGACGAACTCGGAGAGGGATGTCTGAACCGCGGACATCGGGATCAGTACTCCTCCGGATCGATCTCCAAGACGAGTTCTCCCGCCTTAAACGCCCGCACGAGCCCGTCCGACTCGGAGAGGACGATCGCGGTCGCGTTCGTGTCGCGGGTGATCGCCCCGCCCGCCATGTGCCGGGCGCCGAGCCCCTTCGGGATGTCGACGCCCTCCGCCCCGGGTTCGAGGTAGCGGTACGCCGAGACGATCTTCCCCGAGTCGGAGACGACGAAGGCGCCGTCGAGCCGCGAGAACTCCTTCAACATCACGTTGACGATGGGGTCGCCGACGTGGACGTGCGACTTCTCGAAGGGGTTGTACGACAGCGGACGGGACTTGTTCATCACCTTGCCCGCGTCGCCGACGACGAACAGCGCGCCAACCGGCTTCCCCTTCTGCCCCTTCTGCCCGAGCTCGATCGCGACCTCGAACACGTCGCGGATCACGCTCGGCTCCGCCCGGGAGTTGACGAACAGGTCGTAGATGCCGGTGTGGACCGTCTGGTCGACGGTCACCCGGATCACCGCGTCAGACCCGCCGTCGAACACGGACGCGATGCAGACCACCTCGTCGCCCTCGGAGACGAGGTCGGCGTCCATCGCGCCCTCGATCCCGAACCGGATCCGGTCTTTCACGTTGTCGAACGGGAGGGGAAGCTCGACGAACACCTCGGCGTCGACGTCGTTGTCCGGCGCGACGACGACGATCTCCGTGTCGCCGTCCTCGAACCGATCGTGGAACGAGCTGGTCGGGGAGAACAGCAACACGGCGTCGGCGTCCTCGACGAGATCGGACAGGTGGTCGGTGAGCGAGGCCATTGGTCCACGGTCTCTCGGACGACGTATAGTCGTTGCGTCGGCGTCGCGCGCGCGTCTGACACGTTCTCCGCGAGCGAAACGACTGCGGTCCCGCGTTCGACGGGGCGGCGCCGCGCGACTTTTATCTGCCAGCCGACTACTCGGACGCATATGGCGACCCGCGAGGCCCTCTGGGACTACCGCGACGAGTTCGGCGACGCCTTCGGGCGCACCTACTTCCGCCGGTTCGGCCCGGGCGTCGTCTCCAGCGTCGGGATCGGCACCTATCTCGGCGAACCCACTCCCGCCGTCGACGACGCCTCCCGCGAGGCGATCGCCCTCGCGCTCCGCTCGGGCGTGAACCACGTCGACACGGCCGTCAACTACCGGTGCGGGCGCGCCGAGCGCGTCGTGGGCGAGGCGGTCCGCGAGTCCTCGATCGACCGCGACGCGGTCGTCGTGGCGACGAAGGGCGGCTTCCTCCCGTTCGACGGCGAGCGTCCCGAGGACCCCGCCGCGTTCGTCCGCGAGCGCTTCGTCGAGCCCGGGATCGTCGCGCCCGACGACCTCGCGAGCGGGGCGCACGCGATCGCGCCCGACTACATAGAGTGGTCGCTCGACCGCTCGCTGGACCGGCTCGGCCTCGACGCCGTCGACTGCTTCTACGTCCACAACCCGGAGACGCAGCTGGCGACGCGCTCCCGCGAGGCGGTGTACGACCAGTTGGAGGCCGCCTTCGAACGCCTCGAGCGCCGGCGCGCGGCGGGCGACGTGGGGGCCTACGGCGTCGCGACGTGGGACGCGTTCCGCGTCGCCGAGGGCGACGAGCGCTACCTCTCGCTCGCGGAGGTCCTCGCGCGGGCCCAGGCCGCCGGCGAGGCGGTCGGTCCCGGCGACGACCACGGGTTCGAGGCGATCCAGCTCCCGTTCAACGTCGCGATGGCCGACGCGTTCACTCGGGCGAACCAGCGCTTGCCGGGGGGCGACGCCGACGCGGACCCGGTCTCCGCGCTGGAACTCGCCCACGAGGCCGGGCTCTCCGTGGTGACGAGCGCGAGCATCGGGCAGGGCGACCTCGCCGTCGAGGGCGCGATTCCGGCCGACGTCGACGCGACGCTCGCGGGGGAGACCGCGGCCCAGCGCGCGCTCAACTTCGCGCGGAGCGCGCCCGGCGTCACCTCCTCGCTCGTCGGCACGAGCGACCTCGGCCATCTCCGCGAGAACGTCGCCGCCGGGACGTTCGATCCCCTGGGCGCGTCCGCGTTCGACGCGGTGTTCGAGTAGAGCGACGAACCGGAGAGGAAAAGCGAAAGCGGCGGAGCAGCGAGGACCCGTGGACGGTCGATCTCGACGACGGTGCGGCGGGAGCCGAGCGACGCTCAGCGCAGCTCTTTAAACGTGGCCTCGCACTCCGGACAGACGCGGACGGAGAACACCTCGTCCGGGTCGTTCTGCTTTTTTAGGACCTTCTCGCAGTCGGCGCAGTTCAGCCGCTCGTAGGTGTCCTTGAACAGGTCGCCGTCGCGAAGTCCCTTCCGCGTCGATTTCATACTCCGGGGTTGAACGCGTGACGGTATAAAAACCCCGTACGACGCCGGTCGGACGCCGGTGGTCGGGCGTCCACGGTCGGCCGCCGACGGGGACGCCGGTGGTCGGACGCCGACGGAGACGCCCCGCGGGTCGACCGCGTCGCTTTCGCAACCCTTGTCTCCCGCCGTCGAGTACGTCGCCCGTGTCACGGAGTCGGCTGTTCGGATCGCTGTGTGCGATCGTCTTCCTCGTCAACTTCGCGCGGGTCGTGTTCGCACCCCTCGTGGGGGAGTTCATCGTCGAGTTCGCGATCGGCGAGGGGACGGCAGGGCTCATCGTCACGCTCGCGTGGCTCGGCTCGGCGGCCCCGCGACTTCCGGCGGGCTGGGCGCTGACGCGCTTCTCCCGGCAGTTCGTGGTCCTCGTCTCCGGAGCGATGCTGACGGTCGGCGCGCTCGGCGTCGCGCTGGCGCCCGGCGTCCCGACGCTGATGACCGCCGCGTTCGCGATCGGCCTGGCATCCGGCGTCTACTTCGTCGCCGCCAACCCGTTCATCGCGGAGCTGTTCCCGACCCGCGTCGGGCGCGTGATGGGCGTCCACGGGATGGCGAGCCAGCTCGCCGCCGTCGCCGCCGCGCCGGTCGTCACGGTCGCGCTCTGGTACGACTGGCGGCTCGCCTTCTACGGGCTCGCGCTGGCCGCGGCCGCCTCCACCGCCGTCTTCGTCGCCCTCGCCCGCCGGACGGACCTCCCGGACGCCGGCGCGGGCGACACGGACTTCGTCGCCGGCGCGCTCTCGGAGTGGGAGCTAATCTTCGCCGGCGTCGTGCTGATGGGCCTCACGAGCTTCGTCTGGCAGGGGCTGTTCAACTTCTACGAGCTGTACATGATCGACAAAGGGATCCCCGAAGGGACGGCTCGGAACCTGCTGACGGTGATCTTCGCCGCGGGCGTTCCCGCCTTCCTCGTCTCCGGCGACCTCGCCGACCGCCTCCCCCACGTGCCGTACCTGCTCGGAATCGTGTCCGTGTTCATCGTCGGCGTCGTCCTCGTGGTGGTCTCCTCCGGCCTGATCGCGGTCGTCGCCGCCAGCATCGTCGTCGGGTTCGCCATCCACATGCTGTTCCCCGCGGGCGACACCTACCTGCTCGCGTCGCTGCCGGACGAGTCGCGGGCGTCTGCGTACGCCGTCTTCTCGGCTGGAATGATGACGACGCAGGCGGCCGGCTCGTGGGTCGTCGGCGAGGCGATCGAGGCCGGCGCCAGCTACGACGCGGTGTTCCTCTCGCTTTCGGGGGGGCTCGCGCTCGTCGTCGTCACGTACGCCGCGCTGGAGTCGGCTGGGCGCGTTCCCGGCGGCGCGGCGGGCGCGGAGGGCGCGGCCTGACCGAGTCCCGTTCGCGAGTCGACCGGCACGAGAGTACGGGTATCGCACCTGTTTAGGGCCTCGCGCCCGTGAAACGAACAAATGGAGTACGTCCAAGAGCGCGTGACCACCCTGCACGCGTTGACCGACCACCAACCGGACGCCCCGACCGGTCGGGCCGCGGTCGTCGTGCCGATGACGGAGCGCGAGTACGGGACGCTCGCGGCCGACCGGGTCCTGACGGCGCTGGAGACGGTCGACCCCGCCCGCGTCGTCGTGCCCCTCCGCGCCTCCGCCGAGCGCGTCGGTCCCTTCGCCGACTGGCTCGACGGGTTCGACGTGGAGGTGGAGACCCTGTGGTGCGGCGGACCGCGGCTCACCGACCTGCTCGCCGACCGCGGACTCGACGGGGGGCGCGGGAAGGGCCGAGACGTGTGGCTGGGCCTCGGACGCGCCTTGGAGGAGGAGTTCGTCGTCGTCCACGACGCCGACACGAAGACGTACACGCCCGAGTTCGTCAGCCGGCTGCTGTTCCCGCTCGCGCACGGCCACGACTTCTCGAAGGGGTACTACGCCCGCGTCGAGGACGGCTCGCTGTACGGCCGACTGTTCCGGCTGTTCTTCCGGCCGCTGGTCCGCGCGCTCGCGGACGCCACCGAACGCCGCGAGCCCGGAATCGTAGAGTACCTCGACGCGTTCCGCTACGCGCTCGCCGGCGAGTTCGCGGCGACGACCGACCTCGTCTCGCGGCTCCGGGTCCAGCGGGGCTGGGGCCTGGAAGTCGGGACGCTCGGCGAGGCGTTCGCGCACGCCGGCTTCGCGGGCAGCGCGCAGGTCGACCTCGGTCGCTACGAGCACGACCACCGCTCCGTCGACGGCCCGACCGGGCTCGCCGACATGAGCCGGGCGGTCGGCGAAGCGACCCTGCGCGCGGTCGAGGACGGCGACGTCGCGGTCGAGTACGACGCGCTCGCCGACCGCTACCGCGAGGCGGCCGACGGGTTGATCCGCGGCTACGAGACCGACGCCGCGTTCAACGGCCTCGACTACGACCGCGCGGCCGAGCGCGAGCAGGTCGCGACGTACGCCGACGCCCTCGGCGAGCCGGAGGCGGACACCCGCCTGCCGGCGTGGCGCGACGCGCCGGTCACGCCTGCGGAAGTCGCCGACGCGGCGCGGGCGGACCTCGCGGCGGCGCGGGAGGAGCGCTCGGGGAGTCCGAGCCGGAAATCGCCCGAGACCGACCGGCGGCGCCCCGCGGACCCGAACGCCGACGCCGAGCCGGGGGAGGACTGAGCAATGGGCGACGGAGCCAGCGGGCCCGGAGACGGCGCAGCCAGCGTCGCCGCCCGCGACGACCTCGCCGGGGTCGTCGACCTGTTCGAGTGGCTCACCCGCGCCGAGCTGTCGCGGGCGCTCTCGGAGCTCGCTTATAAGCAGCGCGCCGAGGCCGACGACGAGGCCATCGCCGCCGCCATCGACGTCGCGGTCGCGGAGTACGCGCTCGTCCCGGCGCCGCCCGCGGCGCTCTCGGAGGCGGGAACGGGGAGCGCGCCGGAAGCGGAGAGCGCGCCGGAAGCGGTGGCGGAGCCCGCGGACGGAGCCGACGCCGACGCGGTCGCGCTCGCCGTCGGCCCCGCCGCGTTTCCCTCGCTGCCGGCGGACGCAGAGGACCTCCCGCACATCCTCGACGTGCCCGAGCGCGACGTGGACCGGGAGACGCTCTCGGAGGCGGTGCGAGAGCGGCTCTCCCGAGACGCGGTCGCCGCGATCGGGGCGGGCGACGCGGAGCGGCTGGAAGTGCTCGCCGACGTGACCTACGACATCGAGGCGTGGGCGCCGGTCGACGCCGGGGACATACGCGAGCGGATCGTGGACGAGTTAGACGGCTGACCCCGCGACGCCCCGTCGGTGCCGAACCGCCTCGCCGGCGGCCGCCATGCCCCGTCGGTGCCGAACCGCCTCGCCGGCGGCCGCCACGCCCGGGGCATATCTTTAATGGCGCAGCGAGTGTCATTGACGTTGATTATGAAGAAGCTGATCAACGACCCGGACGACGTCGTGGACGAGATGCTGGACGGGATGACCGCGGCGTACCCGGACCGGCTCCGACGGCTCCCCGACACGCAGGTGGTGGTGCGCGACGACGCGCCGGTAGACGGGAAAGTCGCGCTCGTGACGGGCGGCGGGAGCGGCCACGAGCCGACCCACGCCGGCTACATCGGGGACGGAATGTTAGACGGCGCGGCCGCGGGCGACGTGTTCTCCTCGCCGACCGCCGACGAGTTCGAGGCGCTCATCGGCGCCTGCGACGCGGGCGACGGCGTGCTCGCGATCATCAAGAACTACGAGGGCGACGTGATGAACTTCGAGACCGCCATCGAGCTCGCCGAGATGGAGGGCGTCGAGGTCGAGAGCGTCGTGGTCAACGACGACGTGGCCGTGGAGGACTCGCTGTACACCTCCGGACGCCGCGGCGTCTGCGGCACGATCCTCGTCCACAAGGCCGCGGGCGCGAAGGCCGCGCAGGGCGCCGACCTCTCGGAGGTGAAGCGCGTCGCGGAGAAGGTCATCGACAACGTGGGGACGATGGGCACCGCGCTCACCTCCTGCGTCACCCCCGAGAAGGGCGAGCCGACGTTCGACCTGGGCGACGACGAGATCGAACTGGGGATCGGGATCCACGGCGAGCCGGGCACCGAGCGCACGGAGCTGATGAGCGCCGACGAGATCACCGACGCGCTGACGGAGACGGTCCTCGACGACCTCGACCTCGACCCCGGACAGGAGGTGCTCACGGTCGTCAACGGGATGGGCGGGACGCCGCAGATGGAGCTGTTCGTCGTCAACCGTCGGCTCCAGGAGCTGCTCGGCGAGCACGACCTGGAGACGTGGGACGCGTGGGTCGGCGACTACATGACCTCGCTCGACATGATGGGCGCGTCGATCACCGTCTGCGCCGTCGACGACGAGCTGAAGGAGCTGCTCGGCGCGCCGGCCGACACCCCGGCGCTGACGACGACATGACGGACGACGGCGCCGCCGTCGTCGCGGCCGTCGAGGCGGTCGCCGAGCGCATCGAGGACGAGCGGTCCTACCTCACCGAGCTCGACTCCGCCATCGGCGACGCGGACCACGGCGGGAACATGGCCCGCGGGTGGGCCGCCGCCGCCGACGCCGCCCGCGACCTCGACGAACCCGACGCGCAGACCGTCTGCAAGACGGTCGGGAAGACGCTCATGGCCGAGGTCGGCGGGGCCTCCGGTCCGCTGTTCGGCGGCTCGCTCGTGTTCGCGAGCGCGGAGCTCGACGGCGGGGTCACGCCCGAGAGCGCGGTCGCGTTCGCGGAGACCTACCTGGAGAAGGTCGAGGACCGCGGCGACGCCCGCGTGGGCGACCAGACGGTGGTCGACGCGCTCACCCCGGCGGTCCACACGTTCAAGAAGTCGATCGAGACCGACGACCGCCCGCCGCTCGAAGCGCTCGCGAAGGCGGTCGACGCGGCCGAGCGCGGCGTCGCGTTCACGGTCCCGATCCGTGCGAAGAAGGGCCGGGCCTCCTACCTCGGCTGGCGCTCGGTGGGCCACCAGGACCCCGGCGCGACGAGCGTGCTGTACATCCTCGAGGAGCTGCTCGCGGTCGCCGCCGACCGACTGGACGCCGAGATCCCCGACGTCGACGCGACCTCGCCGACGATCCCTGACGAGGGCGAAGAGGCGGCGGACGCGACCGCGCCCGACCCGGAGGACGACTGATGGTCGGGCTCGTCGTCGTCTCGCACAGCGAGCGAGCCGCCGAGGGGATCGTCGAGGTCGCCGCGGAGATGGCCGGCGACACCCGGCTCGAGCCCGTCGGCGGCGACGGCCAGGGCGGGATCGGCACGGTCCCGGACGCGATCGGTGACGCCATCGACGCCGCGGACGACGGCGACGGGGTCGTCGTCCTCGTCGACCTCGGGAGCGCGGTGATGAACGCCGACGTGGCGGTCGAGCTGAGCGACGCCGAGGCCGTCATCGCCGACGCGCCCGTGCTGGAGGGCGCGGTCAACGCGGCCGTCGCCGCGACCGACCCGTCCGCCACGCTGGACTCGGTCCGCGAACAGGCCGAGGCGGCGCGGGGCATGGAGAAGCTCTGAGGCGGCGAGGAGCTATCCGTCCAGCAGCTCCCGCACCTTGGCGCGGGTCTCGCACGCGAGCGCCTCCTCGGCGAGGTCGCGCGCGGCCGCCGAGTCGATCTCGCGGACCCGATTTTTCACCGCCGGCACGGTCACCGCGCTCATGCTGAGCTCGTCGAGCCCGAGCCCGACCAGCAGCTCCGTGAGCGCCGGGTCGCCGGCCATCTCGCCGCACATCCCCACCCACGCGTCGGTCCCCGCGGCGGCGGACGCGGTGCGATCGATGGCGCGCAACACCGCCGGGTGAAGCGGGTCGTGGTACGCGGCGACGCCGTCGTTCTCGCGGTCGGCCGCCATCACGTACTGCGTCAGGTCGTTCGTCCCGACGCTCAGGAAGTCGAGCCGGTCCGCGAGCCGGTCGGCGAGGAATGCCGCGGCCGGCGTCTCGACCATCGCGCCAAGCTCGGGGACCGCGTGGTCGACGCCCTCCGCGGCGAGCTCGGCGGCGACCGACTCGACCGCTTCCGCCGCCGCGTCGACCTCCTCGAGCCGGGAGACGAGCGGGAACATCACGGCGAGCCCCTCGCCGCCCTCGCTCGCGGCCGCGCGCAGCAGCGCCCGCAGCTGCGTCTCGAACAGGTCGCGGTGCTCGTCGAGCGAGAGCCGGATTCCCCGCCGGCCGAGAAACGGGTTCGACTCGTCCGGGAGATCGAGGTACGACACCTGTTTGTCGCCACCGATATCGAGCGTTCGGACCACGACCCGGTCCTCCGGGAACGCCGACAGCGCGGCCGTCACGGCCTCGTACTGCTCCTCCTCGGACGGCGGCGCCTCGCGGTCGTAGAAGAGGAACTCCGTCCGGAACAGCCCGATCCCGTCGGCGCCGCGCTCGGCCGCGGGGGCGATCTCCGCCTCGCTCCCGACGTTCGCGGCCACCTCGATCGGTCGGCCGTCGGCGGTCGCGACGCGCTCGGTCACCGGGGGCGCCGCGTCGGTCGCCGCGGCCGCCCGGCTCTCCGCGTCGGGGTCGACGACGACCCGCCCGTCGGTCCCGTCGACGAGGAGGTCGGCGCCCTCCTCGACCTCGCGGAGCGGCTCGCCGACCCCGACGACCGCCGGGATCGACAGCGACCGCGCGATGATCGCGGCGTGGGCGGTCCGCCCGCCCGCGACGGTCGCGATCCCGGCGACCGCATCCGGGTCCAGCTCCGCGGTGTCGCTCGGGGTGAGCCGCTCGGCCAGCAGCACGGTCCCCGCCGGGAGGTCGCCGAGGTCGGCGAGCGCGGCGCCGTCGTCGGCTTCTGCGTCTGTTCCGATATTTAAAAGTGCCCGAAGCAGCCGGTCCCGCACGTCCCGCAGGTCGTCGGCGCGCTCGGCCATCTGACCGTCGAGCGCCTCGAACTGGTCGATCGCGGCCGCGAACCGGTCGTGCACGGCGTGCTCGGCGGGTGTCCCGTCCTCGATGGCCGCCTTGATGTCATCGACGAGCTCCGGGTCGTCGAGGAACTGCTCGTGGGCCTCGAACACCGCCGCCTCCTCCTCGCCGACGCGCTCGGCCGCCCGGTCGCGGGCGTCCCGGATCGCCTCGCGGGCCGCGTCGCGGGCGTCGGCGAACCGCGCCAGCTCCGCGACGGCGTCGACGGCGGACGGGTCGGGGCGGTCGGGGAGCGTCAGGCCGGCCTCGGGTCGGTACCAGCGCGCCGTTCCGACGCCCGACAGCGGCGTGCTCCCGACGCCGGTGAGGGTCCTCACGTCGGGTCACCGCCGTCTTCTTCGACGGCGCTCGTCAGCAGGTCGCAGACCGCGTCGAGCGCGCCGGCCGCCTCCGCACCCTCGGCGACGACGCGGACCGACTCGCCGTGGCCGACGTTCAGCCCGCTCACCGAGAGCATGCTGTCGGCGCGGACGAGCCCCTCGTCGCCGTCGTCCGCGCGACCGATCGACACGTCGGCGTCGAACCGGTTCGCCGTCTGCACCAGCTTCGAGGCCGGCCGCGCGTGCAGGCCCGCCTCCGGCACCACCGACACGGTACGTTCCATGGGGTCGGTTAGGAGCGGCGTCGGCTTATAAGTGTGTTCGGCGAAGCGGCCGCGCTCACTCGACGACGGCGACGATCTCGCCCTCGATCATCCGCGCGAGGACGACGCGCGGCACGGCCGCGCGCTCGTGGACGACCCGAGCGATCTCCCGCCCGGCCGCCTCGTCGTCGGCGTCGTCGACGGCGTTCACCAGCGGAATCGGGGTCGCTCCGTCCGGGATCCCTTTTAACCCACCCCGCTCGTGTGCGAGGACGCGACCGACCAGCTCCGGGGTGATCGGGTCGCCGACCGCCGCGTCCGCGATCGACGCCACGCGCTCCGGTCGGTGGACCGTCTCGGCCGTGAGCGGTTCGCCGACCGCGCCGGCGCTCGCCACCGGAACCACGCGGTCCGCGCTCGCCGGGACCTGCGGCTCGCGCTCGTTCGGGGCCTTCAGACGGCGCGTCCTCGCCCCGTCGGCCTTCACGAGGACCGGGCCGTCGTGTGCGGCTCCGATCTCGTCGACGACCGCGGGGTCGTACCCGCGGTACCGGTCGTCGCGCTCGCGCTCCGGGACCAGCCCGAGCGGGAACGCGTCCTCGGCCCCTCGGTTCGCCGGCTCCGCGAGCGCGGCGATCGGGTCCTCGGCGACGCGCACCGCGGCGACCTCCCGGTCGAAGATCGGGATCCGGACCGTCGCGGTGAGCACGGCCCGGTCGAGCCGGTCGGCGAGCGCGTACAGGGTGGTCTTCTTCCCGCCGGCGCCGACGAGGCAGGTCATCCCCGCGCCGGCGTCGAGGGCGTCGACGACGTCGGTCATGTGCGTTCGTAGGAACGCCCGCCGGCGAAAAGCCGTCGGTGGGAGACCCCCTTCGCGACCGCCGGAAGCGCACTCGCGGCGGCGTGTGGTTTAATCCCGTTCGCCCGCGAGGTCGCTCACAGTGACCGTCCCCGACCGGATGCTCCGCGTCGACCTCTCCGCGGAGCGCGCGCGCAGCGAGCCGGTCCCCGAGCGGTGGCTCGCGCGCTACGTGGGGGGGAAGGGGCTCGGCGCGCGGTACCTCTACGAGATGGAGCCGGGCGTCGACCCGGCGTCGCCGGCGAACAGGCTCGCGTTCCTCGTCGGTCCGCTGACCGGGTACCTCCCGGGCGAGCCGCGCTACGCGGCGGTGACGAAGTCTCCGCTCACGGGGACGTTCCTCGACTCCTACGGCGGCGGGTCGTTCGCGGCCCGGCTCGCCGGCTCGCTCGGTGACCACCTCGGGGTCGTGATCGAGGGCGCGGCCGACGAGCCGGTCGTTCTCTCGCTCGGGGGCGGTGAGGCCACGATCGAGCCCGCGGGCGATCTCCGGGGACTCGACGCGGCCGAGACCGACGCGCGGTTCCCGGACGCCGCCGTCGCCTGCGTCGGTCCGGCGGGCGAGGCGGGGGTCCGGTACGCGACCATCGCCTCCGACGGCGGCGACCACCACGCGGGCCGGGGCGGCGCGGGCGCCGTGATGGGCGCGAAGGGGCTCAAGGCGGTCGTCGCTCGCGACCCCCCGCCGGAGGCCCCCGACGCGCTCCGGGCGCTCCGCGACCGGTCCGAGGCGGCGTTCGCCGACAGCGACGCCGGGCGGTGGCTCGCGGCGGGCGACACCCTGGAAACGGTCTCTTTCGGCGACGAGACCGGCGTCCTCCCGACCCGCGGCTGGCAGGCCCGCCGCTTCGACGGCGCCGACGCCCTGGGGGTCGACTCCGCGAGCGAGCGCGCGACCGGGCGCGAGCGCTCCGACGACTCGGTCCCGGGTGGGTTTCGGGTGCCGGCGGACGACGGGGAGAGCTCGGACGGCGACGCTGACGCCCACGACGCCCCCGACGCGACCGTCCCGCGCGGCGGCACCCCGATCGCGCTCGGCGCTGGGCTCGGGATCGACGACTTCGACGCGGTCGCGGCCCTCGGCGGCGTCTGCGACCGACTCGGGATCGACGTGATCTCCGCCGGCAACGCGGTCGCCTGGGCGGTCCGCGCGACCGACGCGGGGCTGGTCGACCCCGCCAACCACGGCGTCGACCGCGGGCTCTCGTTCGGTGACGAGGCCGCGGCGCGGGCGCTCATCGAGGAGATCGCGGCGCGCTCGACCCCCCTCGGCGACGCGCTCGCGGACGGGGTGGCGGCCGCCGCGGAGCGCTTCGGCGGGACCGACCTCGTGCCGACCGTGAAGGGGATGGAGCTCGCCTCCTACGACCCGCGCGGCGCGGCGACGATGGCGCTGGCGTTCGCGACTGGCGACCGAGGCGGTTGCCACCGGCGCGCCCGGCCCGTCGAGACCGAGGCGGTGGCCGATCCCGGGTGGACGCCCGCCGAGCGCGCCGCCGTCGTCGCCGACGAACAGGACCGGCGGGCGGCGCTGTGGTGTCTCGTCGGCGACGACTTCCTCGCCGAGAGCTTCGGGCCGGCGGCCGCCGCCGAGTGGCTCGCCGCGCTCGGCGACGAGCGCGACCCGGCGAACCTCCGGCTCCTCGGTGAGCGCGTGTGGACGCTCACGCGCCTGTTCAACCTCCGAGAGGGGTTCGACCGCGGCGACGACGGGCTCCCGGTGGCGCTGACGCGCGGGACCGAGGGGGGAGACGAGGCGGCGGGCGGAGACGGCCTCGACCCCGCCGCCTTCGAGGAGCTCCTCGACCGGTACTACGCGTACCGCGGCTGGGACCGCGAGGGGCGGCCGACGGCCGAACTGCTCGACCGACTCGGACTCGGGGGCCTCCCCGACGCGGCGACGCCGGTCGGGTCGGCGGAAACGGTTCCGGACTCCGGTGCCGCTGACGGCGACGGCGACTGAACGACGAAAAACGGACGCTGAGTAACCGACCCCACCCTACTTCGCTCGGCCTTGCGGCCTCGCTCGTTGAGGGTGGGGCTTTGATGTGGTTTTCGCCCTCAGTTGGCGCGACGGGGCGTCTTGTGCGCCCCGCCTACCGGACGCCCTTCGGGGTCGACAAACCCACCATTCAGGGCCGGGCTACTGCGGC
>NZ_AOJH01000095.1 GCF_000337355.1 Halorubrum kocurii JCM 14978
GCCTACTCGCGTCGCGCTTCCGACTGAGCGTCGGAACCCCTCGCTACTTGAGGCCGGAGGCTCCGCCTCGAAAACTGCTGAACGACGAAAAGGCGGTCCCCGGCCTACGGCGCGGCCTGCTTCGTCGAGACCAGCTCGATCACGTCGCGGTGGGAGAGCTCGTGGGCGGCCCCCACCTGCCGGCCGCTCCGGCAGTCGGTGCCGTGGAGGAGCCCCTCGCCGATGTCCGAGTGGATGTGGAACGCGAAGTCCTCCGTCGTCGACCCCTCGGGGAGGATGAAGCAGTCGCGGAAGACGCCCTTCTCGTCTTTGCTCCCGTTCGCGGAGCCGGGGAAGACGGCGATACAGCCGAGGACGTCGAAGACGGCCGCCTCAAGCGCACCTTGCACGCCCGTCCCGTCGTACTCGGCCACGAACTCGCCGATCTGATCGAGGCCCGCCTCCTGATCGCCGGAGACGTCGCCGACGACCTCGAAGCCGCTGTCGCCGGGCGCGTAGTCGACGACGCCGGCGTCGTTCGCATTTTTAAGCGCCTTTTCGGCGTGGGCGCTCGCGGGGACGAACGAGAGGTGGTCGTAGTCGGGGTCCGTCGTGATCTCCTCCCAGTTCGCCTGCGCCTCGGGCGTATCCATCTTGTTGGCGGCGACGACCATCGGCTTCGTGCGCTTCCGGATCTCGCGGGCGAGGTCCGCCTTGTCCGCGTCGTCCCACGTCGCCGGGTCCAGCTCGAGCCCCTCCGCGAGGATCACCCGCTTCATCCGGTCCTTGTCGATGCCGAACGCGGACATCTGCTCGGCGAGCTCCCGCTCGATCGCGGCGTCCGCGCCGTGGTAGCGGGTCTCGAACTTCTCGAGGCCCTTCTCTAACACGTCGAGGTACCACTCGTCGAGCTCCTCCTCTAAGAAGTCGATGTCCTCGCGAGGGTCGTGCCCCTCGGTCGTCTCGCCCTCGATGTCGGTCTTGCCCGAGAAGTCGACGACGTGGATCAGCACGTCGGTCTCGTTGAGGTCGGTGAGGAACTGGTTGCCGAGCCCGCGCCCCTCGTGGGCGCCCGGGACGAGCCCGGCGACGTCGACGAGCTTCACCGGGACGAATCGGGTCCCTTCGCGGCAGACGCCGACGCTCGGCGTGCAGGTCTCGTCGAACTCGGGGGCGGCGCAGTCGACGCGGACGTACGCCTCGCCGACGGTCGGGTCGATCGTGGTGAACGGGTACGCGCCCTCGGGCACGTCGTTCATGGTCGCGGCGTTGAAAAAAGTCGACTTCCCCACGGAGGGCTTGCCGACGAGGCCGATCCGGTAACTCATTACCCTCAGTGCGCGATCCACGGTAAAAAGCGATGCGAGACGCGCCGTGGCGTGCGGACAGGTGACGAGGGGCGAGGACGCCGGGACCGGTCAGGCGTCGCCGTCGGACTGCCTCGGCTCTCCGAGCGCCTCGATGGGGAGCACGTTCTGGAGCGCGGCGAAGGAGTCCTCGGCGCTCTCGAACCGCTCTTGGTCGATGTCGGCGACGAGGTCGCCGAGGTCGGCGTCGCCGTCGGCGAAGAGCACGGTCGTGCCGTCACAGGAGTCGACGAGGTCCTGGCGGGCGGCCGGGTAGGAGTGTTCGCGGAACTCGTCGACCACGCGCGCGAGATGAACTTCGGATGTCATGTGTGAGTTCCGGCGCGAGAGGGCTTAAACACGCGCCTCGCGCGGAATCCCCGCGTGACGGCGCAGAAAGAACCGGCAAAACGCGCAAAGAGTTATGTGCCGGCGGAACCGTGTTGTATGTGAACGAATGACTCTATACGATCGGATCCTCGTCCCGACCGACGGCTCCGCCGAGGGGCGGCGAGCGGTCGCGCACGCACTCGACCTCGCGTCGGTCCACGGTGCGGACGTCCACGGGCTGTACGTGGTCGACACGGCGAGCTACGCGGGGATGCCGATGGAGAGCTCGTGGGAGGGCGTCAGCGAGCTCCTGCGGGAGGACGCGAAGGAGGCCGCCGGCGAGGTCGAGTCGCTCGCGGCCGACACCGGCCTCGACGCCGAGACGGCGGTCGCGGAGGGCTCGCCGAGCAAGGAGATCATCCGGTACGCCGAGGCCAACGGCTGCGACCTGATCGTGATGGGGACGCACGGTCGGGGCGGCATCGACCGGCTCCTGCTCGGAAGCGTCGCCGAGAAGGTGGTCCGGGGGTCCAGCATTCCCGTGCTGACGGTGCGGCTGGACGGCGAGATACCGACGGGCGAGACGGACGAGAGGGCGGTCGAGAGCGGATCCCCGGCCGATCGCGAGGGCCCGGCCGAAAGCGGTTCGGGGGCCGACGGGGAGTCGGAAGCGACCGGGCAGAGCTAACAACTCCCTTTCTGGCGGTCCCGTCGCCCCGATGCGCCCGCCGTTCAGCCGCCGGCGTCGCGCAGGTGTTCGCAGTCGCCGGCGTGGACCCGCCGGGTCCCCTCGTCCGTCTCGATTACGAGCGCGCCCGGCGGCTCCACGTCGACCGCGGTGCCCGTCACCGGGCCGTTCGGGGTGTCGACGCGGACCCGACGGCCGAGAGTGCTCGCGCGCTCGCGCCACGCCGGCAGGATCCGGTCCATCCGGTCCGCGGTCCCCGCGAGCGCCGCGAACCGCTCCAGGAGCGTCGCGGCGAACCGGCGCCTGTCCACGGGCTCGCCGAGCTCCTCGGACAGGGAGGTCGCACCCGCCGGGAGCGTCTCGGCGTCGATGTTGGCGTTGACCCCGATCCCCGGGACGATCCACGAGATCCGGTCGGCCTCCCCCTCCATCTCCGTGAGGATCCCCGCGACCTTGCGGCCGCCGCGACCGCCGGACGCCGCGGGGCCGGCGTCGCCGTCGCGCTTGATCACGTCCTCGACTCCCCCCACGAGCACGTCGTTCGGCCATTTGATGTGAGCGTCGACGCCCGCCTCTCGGCAGGCGTCGGCCGTCGCGACCGCGGCGGCGAGGGTGAAGAGCGGGGCGCGAGCCGGCGGCGCGTCGGGCCGGACCGCGAGCGAGAGCCAGACGCCGCCGCTGGGCGCGACCCACTCGCGGTCGAGTCGCCCGCGGCCGCCGGTCTGCTCGTCGGCGACGACCGCGACGCCGTCCGCCCCGTCGCTCGCCAGTTCGCGGGCCCGCTCGTTCGTCGACGCGATCCGGTCGTGGTACTCGACCGCGTAGGGCGCGTCGAGCCCGAACTCGACGCCGGCTGCGGAGAAGCCCGGCCGCTCGGGCGCGAGGTACCCCTCCGGGGTCGACTCGACCGCGAACCCCTCCTCGCGGAGCGCCTCGACCGCCTTCCACACCGCCGCCCGCGACACGTCGAGGTCGTCGGCGAGCGCGGGACCGGAGACGGGCCCGTCGCCCAAGGCGTCGAGCAGCGCGCGACGCGTGTCCATGTCGACGCGGTCGGCGCGAGCGTCCAAAGCCGTTCCGGGTCCCGGTTCGCGTCGGGAGGCCGCGACCGAGCGTGGGCCTATCCGTTCGGAGCCCGAAGGGCGACCCGAATGACGGGCACCCGCGATGAGACCGTCCCGCTGACCGTCCTCGACGGCGACGACCGGACCGAACTCTCGGTCGAGCCCGGGAGAAACCTGCGCGAGGCCCTGCTGGAGGCGGGGCTGTCGCCGTACGCGGCCGCGACGCGCCGGCTCAACTGCGGCGGCCGAGGCCTCTGTGCGACCTGCGGCGTCCGGATTCGCGGGGAGGCGCCGCCCGAGCACTGGCACGACCGGTTGGCGGAGCGGTTCGGCTACCCGCGCCTCTCCTGTCAGGTGACCGTCGACGGTCCGATGACCGTCGAGCTGGTCGACAAGCTCGTCTGGGGCCCGCGAGGGCGACCCGAGGGCGAGGAGTGAGCCAGGCCTCGCAGTCGGCGACCGACGGCGCCCCCCGGACGGGACGGGGGACACCTCGTTTCCGGTGAAACGGCGAGCGTTACCGAGTCGCACGGGACGGCGGTGAGATCGCTGAGAGCGGGAAGCGATCCGGCCTCGGCGCAAGACACAAGGCCTCACGGGCGAACTCTCGGCTATGCAACCCTCCAAAGAACGGGAGGCGTCCGACGGGGACCCGATGGACGACCTCGACGACCTCCTCGACGACGACCTCGCAGGCGGCGAGGATGCGTCCGCCGGCGAGACGGGCGGGGCCGAGACCGCCGAACCGAGCGCGGGGAGCGCCGCGGACGCCGGCAGAGTCGGCGTCTCGGGTCGGTGGTTCTCGGCGAAGGCGTTCGCGCTCGCGCTCGTCGCGGTCGGCGTCGGGGTGTTCGTCGGCGGCCTGATCCCGCTCATCGGCGGGACGATCGGGACCGCGGGCGGCGTGTTCCTCGCCGCGTTCCTGCTCGGGCTCGTCCTCTCGACCCGCCGGTACGTCGAGACGGGGATCGCCGGGGCCGCTGCGGGCGCGGCGAGCGCGGTGACGAGCGTTCTCGGCGTCGGGTTCCTCCCGATCGGGATCGACTACCTCTCCCAGTGGGGGCTGCCGCTCGTCGCGGTCGGCGGCGGCGCGGGACTCGCACTGGCGCTGATCGGTCACTACTTCGGGCGGGACCTCCGGGCGGGCCTGACGGAGGACATCGAGTGACCGCGCGCCGGGCGGCGGTCGGTCAGCGCGCCCGGAGCGCGTCTTCGACGCCGACGTACGCGGCGATCTCGTGGCGTTCGAGCACGGCGAAGCCGGCGAGGATCGCGACGAAGCCGACGAGCGCCTCCGCCTCGATCAGGCTGCCGAGCAGGACCCAGCTCCCGACCGCGGCGACGACCGGTTCGGCGTAGCCGACGAGGTGGAGCTGCGTCGGGCCGACCTCGTCGAGCAGCGCGAAGTAGATCAGGAACGCGACGACGCCCGACAGCAGCGTGAGATACGAGAGCGAGGCGACGGCGGTCGCGTTCCAGACGATCTCTGCGGGCGACTCACCCAGGAGGGCGCCGCCGACCAACAACAGACCGGCGCCGGAGACCATCGCCCACCCCTGCAGCGCGGCGATCGGGAGGTCGGTGCGCAGCGGGCGGAGGAGCACCGCGCCCAGCGAGAAGGCGACGGCGCCGGCGAACGCGAGCGCGACACCGAGCAGGGCCGAGCTACCGAGCCCGGCCTCCATCGGGTCGGCGATCACGATCACGCCGAGGATCCCGAGCGCGAACCCGCCGATCTCGAAGGGCCCGAGCCGCTCGTTCGGCAGGAGGAGCGCCGCGAACGTGGCGGTCAACACCGGCGAGAGGCTCACGATCACCGCGGCGACCGCGCCCGTGATGTGGATCTCGGCGACGTACAGCAGGCCGTGGTACGCGGCGATCACGAAGACGCCGGCGACGGCCACGCCGAGCCACTCGTCGCGGCTCCGGGGGACCGTCCGACCGGACGTGATCGCCGCGATCCCCAACACGATCGCGCCGGCGACGGCGTAGC
>NZ_AOJH01000096.1 GCF_000337355.1 Halorubrum kocurii JCM 14978
TTAAACTATTCTTTCGGATCAGGGCAGATCACGGATGAACAATCACACATACGAATCTAATGCGATATTCTCTCCAATCGAGTGCTAATCTTGAATCTGAGTTCAACTATATCGGCCGTAATATATAACAGACTATCACGCGAACGGGGCGTATGGACGAGCGCGACGTGCGGCTGTTGAAGGCGATCTCGGACCTCGGCACCGGCAGCCCGGAGCGGCTCCACGAGGAGACCGGCATTCCGGTGTCGACGATCCACTACCGGCTGAACAACCTCCGGGAGGACGGCGTGATCGAGAACGACCTGTACGACCTCGACCACGAGGCGCTCGGGCTCGGCGTCACCGTGATCGTGGAGGTGCTCGCGGACTACGAGGGTCCCTACGAGGAGTTCGCGGACGAGCTGCTCGCGGTCGAGGGCGTGACGGAGGCGTTCTTCACAATGGGCGAGACCGACTTCGTCGTCCTCGCGCGGCTCTCCTCGTCCGACACCGTCGAGCGCCTCATCAGCGACTTCGAAGCGATCCCTGAGGTCGAGCGGACGAACTCGACGTTCACGATCGCCGCCCTGCGCGACGAGCCGCGCGCGCCGGCGACGTACGACCTCGACACGCTGATCGAGGAGCTGACGGAGTAGCGCCCGGGAGGCCCTACGACGTGATCGAGGGCCCCACCGAGCGCTCGACGTACAAGAGCGCCACGAGGCCGAGGATCACCAGGGTGTAAGAGAACGCGGCGAACAGCGCGTCCTCCGTCGTGGAGTACTCCGTGGTCCGGAAGATGATAACCTTCCGGACCATGGCGATGACGCCGGTGTATATCACCAGCCTGACGATGCGTCGAGTGTCGCTCTGCTCGATGTAGGCGACGACCGTCTCGTACACCTCGACGATGATCAGCAGCAGCAGCCCGGTCTCGATGAAGCCGATCACCACGTTCGGGTCGGTGATCTCCCCGGTCGGGACGGACTCGGCGATCTGGATCGCGAGGTCGACGACGCCGATGCCGAAGAGGAGGGCGAACAGCGCCGCCGCCGCGAGCTCGACGCCGTGGATGAACCAGTTGGTCGCGTCGGAGACGCGGTCGCCGCGCGACCGGGGGAGCGGCGCTTCGTCCGGCCGGTCGCCCGCGGACTGGTCAGCCATCGGATCTCTCGGATCGATCCTCGGGTTCCCGCCACGTAAAGAACGGGCCTAACGAACCGGGGCCGCCCTACGACCGCTTCCCGATCTCCTCGCGCAGCACGTCCGAGACGACCTCGCCGTCGGCCTTCCCGCGGAGCGCGCCCATCGCCTCGCCCATCAGCCCGGAGAAGGCGCCCATCCCCTCGGCCTCGATCTGGTCGGCGTTGCGCTCGACGACTTCCACCACGGCCTCCCGGACCTCGTCTTCGCTCACGCCCGACAGCCCGGCCGCCTCGACGGCCTCGGCCGCCGACAGCTCGGGACGCTCGGCGAGCGTCGTCAGCACTTCGGGGACCCCCTCCTTCGCGAGGTCGCCCTCCTCGACGAGGTCGAACAGCGCGAGGAAGTGGTCGTCGGTCAGGGCGTCGACCGGCGCGCCGTCGCGCCGTATCTCCGTCGTCGTCGACTCCAGCGTTGACGCGGCGAAGGTGGGGTCGACGCCGCGGTCGGCCGCGGTCTCGAACAGCGGGAACCGCTGGCCGAACGCGACCTGCTCGGCGAGGCCGGCGCCGAGCCCGAACTCCTCCGTGTACCGCTCGGCCTTCTCGTCGAGCAGCTCCGGGCGTTCAACGTCGGAGGGGTCGGGCTCGACCGGCGGCACGTCCGTCTCGGGGTACATCCGCGCGGCGCCCGGCAGCGGCCGGAGGTAGCGCGTCGTCCCGTCGTCGTTCGCGCCGCGGGTCTCCTCGGGGACGCCCTCGACCGCGGTCTCGGCGCGCTCGGCGGCCGCCTCGATCGCGAGGTCGGCGGTCTCGGGGTCGGCGGCGACGATGGCGACCGCGTCCGCTGGGTCGGCGCCGACCGCGTCGCGAAGGGCGTCGACCTCCTCGTCCGTGACACCATAGGCCGGCAGCTCGTCGGTGTGGAAGATACCGCCCGCGCCGTGGCGCTTCGCGTGGTCGGACAGCTCCGTGCCGAGCCGGCGGTCCGGCTGGATCTCGCGGCCGACGAGCCCGTCGAAGCCGAACAGGGGGACCGCAGTGACCTTCCCGCCTGCGTCGAGGGCGCCGCGGATCACGCTCGACTCGGTGTCGGCGAAGACGTCGGTCACGTCCGAGACGTCGCCGACGCTCGCGTCGCGTTCGCGGAGTTCGTCGCGGATCTCGAGCAGCTCGGCCTGCCGCCCGACCTCGCCGCGGACGATGTCCTCGATCCCTTGGAGGTCCTGCACCCCCTTCACCTCGACACGGGCGCCGTCGGCGATGGAGACGTTCACGTCCTGGCGGATCGTGCCGAGCCCGCGCTTGACCGCGCCCGTCGAGCGGAGGAGCATGCCGATGCGCTCGGCGGCCTCGCGGGCCCCCTCTGGGCTCCGGATGTCCGGCCCGGTCCCGATCTCGACGAGGGGGACGCCGAGCCGGTCGAGCGAGTAGACGACGCCGTCGTCGGTCTCCTCGACGCGCTTGGCCGACTCCTCTTCGAGCATGAGGTCCGCGATCGACACCGTCCCCTCGCTCGTCTCGATCTCGCCCGCCTGTCCGAGCAGGATCGAGCGCTGGAAGCCGGAGGTGTTCGAGCCGTCGATGACGAGCTTCCGCATGACGTGGGCCTGGTCGACGACGGACAGGTCGAGCAGGTCGGCGATCTGGAGGGCCACGGAGAGCGCCTCCTCGTCGACGCGGCGGGGCGGCTCGTCGTCCTCCTCGACGAGGCAGGTGGTGTCGTACCCGAGGTAGGTGAACTCGCGGTCGACGCGGCTCTCCTCCATGGCGGCGTCGTCGAGCTCGCCGAGTTCGCTCTTCGTCGGGTGGAGCCGGCGGGTGATCGACCGGTCAGCCTCGTCCGGGTCGCGCTCGGTCGTCGGGGAGTCGCAGAACAGCTTCGTCGCCGTGTCGAGCTGCTGGTGGATCTCCAGCCCGGCGACGAGCCCCAGCTCCTCGTGGTCGTACTCGGGGGTCGCGTCCGTACTCATTACGCCTCACTCCGACGGCGTGCGACTAAAAGGGTGGCAGTTCGCGCGAGGGATGCGCGCCCGGAACCGGCAATGTGATTTATAAATGAACGATGCGGTGGCGCGTGCCTCCGAGCGGCCGCTAAAGGCGGCCGCGAGGAGCACGCGCGAGGGATGCTGCGAACGCCCGAAGGGCGTGAGCGGCGAGGCTGGGGAGGTGTGCGGTGCTGTGCGGTGCTGGGCGGGGACCCAAAGGGGCAGCAGGGAGGGGCTTTGGGGCGACCCCCGTCGATCCGTCGGCAGCCATTTATAAACGATCGACTGGGGATTCGAAAACGATCGTCGCGTCACCAGTTAGAGCCGAGTATCGCCGTCACTCGTCGCGTAGCGGTCGAAAGGAATTATGCGTGGGTGCTGTCGTAGAGACAACACCGTGCATCGTGGCGGGTGTGCCGCCGAGCGATGCGTGGGACCGGATTTGAACCGGCGGACCTCTACAGGACAGCGCCCTCAACGCTGCGCCGTTGGCCTGGCTTGGCTACCCACGCTCGCGGTGTTCTATCGCATCTCCACGTACCCTTCCCCTAATTAAAAGCCCTTCCATTCGACGGGACCGTGTCGGAGGTTGCCATCGACTGAGAGCCCGCACGCGCGACGACCCGGCGGGCCGGAACCGGCACGGGTTTGAGAGTGGCGCCCGTGCGATCGATTATGTCTGAGTGGGCCCGCGAGAACGTCCCGTTGCTGACCGCTCTCCTGTCCGTCGCCGCGCTCGCGCTCGTGTTCGGCGCCGTCGGCGGCGCGATTCCGAGTACCGTTCTTCCGCGCGCGAGCGACTCGGTCCTCGCCGCGCTTCCGCATCTCAATGCCGCGATCTCCGCGACCGCGATCGCCACCATCCTGCTGGGCTGGCGGGCGATCTCCCGGGGGAACGTCCGGCGTCACAAGGCGTTCATGCTCTCGTCGTTCGCCCTGTTCGCCGCGTTCCTCGCCAGCTACCTCTACCGGCTGATACTCGTCGGGACCGCCGAGTTTCCCGGCCCGGAAGCCGTGTACAGCTACGTCTACCTGCCGTTCCTCGCGGTCCACATCCTGCTCGCGATCGCCTGTCTCCCGTTCGTCTTCTACGCGCTCCTCCTCGCCGCCACGCGACCGATCGAGGACCTGTATCACACCCGGCACGCGCGGGTCGGCTTCGTCGCCGCGGTCCTCTGGCTGATCTCCTTCACGATGGGGATCGGCGTCTACCTGATGCTGTACCACCTGTTCTGACGCGAGAAAACGACCGACGGACGCGGCGAAGCGGACGGACGACCGACGACCCGCGCTACTCCTTGTTCGCCATCTTGTGGGCCGCGTAGAACAGCGGCACCAGCAGCGCCCCGGCGAAGCCGAAGCCGAGCGCGAGCGCACCGATGTCGCCGGCGGAAAGGGCTTGACCACCGGATCCCCCGTCGTCGCCGTCGCCGCTTCCACCGTCGTCGCCGTCGCCGCTTCCACCGTCATCGCCGTCGCCGGGCGTCACGAGGTCGTCGTCGACGGACCCGATCGCGACCGCGCCCTTCATGCCGACCGATTCGTGGGGCTCACAGGCGTAGTTGAACGTGTCGCCCTCCGCGGCGTCCTCGAAGGTGTACTCGAAGGTGGTCCCCTCTTCGCCGACCGGGTCACCGCTGTCGAACGTCTCGTCGACGGCGACGACGTTGTGGTCACCGCCCTCGCCGGTCCACTCCCAGACGACCGTCGCCCCGGGATCGATCAGGATGGCGGCCGGCCCGAACTTGAGGCCGTTCTCGCCCGCGCCGACTTCGACCGTGACCTCGTCCTGCCCGGTGTAATCGTGGGTGCCGTCGTAGTTGTCGACATCGTCCAGCCAGCCGTCATACTGGGCCGCCACCCCGCCGGGAGCGGCGGCGAGTCCGGTCGCGGCGGCGGCGCCCGCGGCGCCGACCCTGAACAGTCCGCGGCGACTCATCGTCGTCTCGTCGGCGTCGGATGTCATACCCCTACCTCCTGTCGTGCGCGTATTTAAGCTCCCGATACGCGGCGCCGGGGACCGGGCGCGCCGAGAGGGGGCACCGGGAATCGGCCGTCGACCGCTCAGTCGTCGGCCGGAGTCGCGCCGGGTGCGGTCCCCGCCACGTCGCGGTCCGTCTCCTCGCCCTCCACGTCGAACGGGTACTTCCCGGTGACGCACCCGAGACAGAGGTCCGCGCGGCTCTCGCCGAGCGCCTCCGCGACGGCGTCGATCGAGAGGTACGACAGCGAGTCGGCGCCCACCTCCGCTCGGATCTCCTCCGTGGAGGCGTCGGCGGCGATCAGCTCGTCGCGGGTCGCCATGTCGATGCCGAAGTAGCAGGGCGCGACGATCGCCGGCGCGCCGATCCGGAGGTGGACCTCCTCGGCGCCCGCCTCGCGGACCAGTTCAACCAGCTGGGTCGAGGTGGTCCCCCGAACGATCGAGTCGTCGATGATGGTGACCGACTTCCCCTCCACGGTGGACTTGATCGGGTTGAGCTTCAGCCGGACGGCGCGCTCGCGCTCGTCCTGCGTCGGCATGATGAACGTCCGGCCGACGTATCGGTTCTTCATCAACCCCTCCGCGAACTCGATGCCGCTCTCGCCGTCCGGACGAGACTCGCCGTCCGGAGTCGTCTCGCCGGCGGCGTCGGCGTACCCGGAGGCGAACGCCCGCCCCGAGTCCGGAACGGGCATCACCACGTCCGACTCGACGCCGGACTCCTCCCAGAGCTTCCGGCCGAGCTTCCGGCGGACCTCGTACACGAGGTTCTCGTCGATCACGGAGTCCGGGCGCGCGAAGTAGACGTGTTCGAAGAAGCAGTGGGCGGTCGACTCGCGCTCGACCAGCTGATAGGTGTCGTAGCCGGAGCCGTCGGGGTCCAGGACGACCAGTTCGCCGGGGCGGACGTCGCGGATCAGCTCGCCGTCGAGAGTGTCGATCGCCGCCGACTCGCTGGCCAGGACGTAGCCGCCGTCGATCTTCCCGAGACAGAGCGGGCGGTTCCCGAGCGGGTCGCGCACGCCGAGGACCGTGTCGTCGTGGGTGATCGCCAGCGAGTAGGAGCCGTGGATCCGGTTCATGGTGTGTTTCACGGCGCGCACGAGGTCCTCTTCGAGGAGGTTCCGCGCGAGGTCGTGGGCGATCACCTCCGTGTCGCCGTCGGAGGTGAACGCGTGGCCGGCCGCCGCGAGCTCCTCGCGCACCTCGTCGGCGTTGACGAGGTTCCCGTTGTGCGAGAGCCCGAGCGACCCGGACTTGAACGAGACCGAGAACGGCTGCGCGCAGCTCTTGTCGAGGCTGCCGGCGGTCGGGTACCGGACGTGCCCGATCCCGGTGCCGCCCGACAGCGACGCCAGGTCCCCCTCGTCGAAGGCGTCGCCGACGAGCCCGCGCTCGACGTGGCTGTGCTGTTGAAACCCGTCGTGCGTGACGATCCCCGCGGACTCCTGGCCGCGGTGTTGGAGCGCGTACAGCGCGTAGTACAGCGGGCGCGCGGCCTCGCGGTCAGCGAGCGAGACGCCGACGACGCCGCACTTCTCTCGCGGCTCGTCAGCGGTGTGGTCCCCACCGGCTTGCATATACGCGTCGGTGGGACGGGAGGCGGTAAAAACCCTCGTGTTCGTGGTTCAATGGCCCGTTTAAACCGGTGTTATATACAGTATCGTGGATCGAACGGCCGCCGCCCGCCGAACTCACGCCCCGCCGACGTACTCGTCTAACCGCTCGAAGTACGCCTCCCGCGGCACCTGATAGGCCCCCCGGTAATCCACGTCGCCGGTGACGAACCGCTCCGCGACGTCGACGGCGGCGGTCGCGCCGGCCTCGCGGCTCTCGTGCGTCTCGGAGACGGCCTCGATCTCGGGCTCCAAGAAGAGGACGACGTGCCACTCCTTGGTCGCGTACTGCCCCGACCCGGGGCGGGCGTTTCGCGCGCCGTTCGTCAGGTAGATCGTCGGGAGACACTCGGGCGGGAGATCGTCGCCGCCGAACACGTCCGGGCGGTAGACGAGGATCGCCCGGCCGCTCGGCTCCTCGTTCCACACCCGCCAGCCGTCCGGCAGCGCCTCGAAGCTCATGACGGAACTCAGTCGTCGAGGCATGAAAGGGTCGCGCTCCGGGCGGAGCGACGCTGCCACAGCGGTCTCCCCGCCGATCTCTCAGTCGACGATGTCGGAGCCGCCCGGCGGCAGGAACTCCTGCAGCTGGTCGGCGCTCGCCACCTTCCGCACGAACGAGGTGTCGGCGAACCGCCCTTTCAGCTCGCGGTACACCATCATCGCGGCGTCGTTCTGCGCGTACATCCCCGGCTCCAGCGTGACGCTCGTCGCCGCGCGGTCGACGATCGCCGAGGGCGGGCCGCCGATAGCGCGCGTGACGGGCTCGCACTGGACGCCGACGGCGACCCGGCAGGGCACGTCCTCAAAGTAGGTGCGGTCGCCGCGGATCACGAAGCTCCCCTTCTCGATGTACTCGCCGCTCTCGGGGGTCTTCGACACCTGATCGGGCTCAACCATGTACGCGTCGCCCGCGCCCCGCCCGTCCTTCCAGTCGGAGGAGTAGGAGACGGCGAACTGCGCGGCCTCCCGCAGCGTCTCCTCGGAGAAGTCGACCGGGTCGGCGGACTCCGAGGGGCCCGCGGCCTTCAACAGGGTCACCGGCCCGCCGTGCGCCTGCGTGTGGAAGAACCGGTCGTGTTTGCCCATGTACTTTTTCACGAGCTCCTCGTTCTGGTCGGCGTTGCGCCCGCCGATGACGAGATAGCCGGTCGAGGTTCGGAACCAGCGGAACCGCTCGAACCAGTCGTCCGGGCTCCGGATCGGGATCGACGAGCGCGAGAGCCAGTCGGTCTCGTACTCCTCGTCGTCTGCGTCGTCGTCCCCATCTCCGTCGCCTCCGCCTCCGGGGGTTTCGTCCGCGGCCGCTTCCTTCGCCTCCCACTCGGCCTTGCGCTCCTTGACCGCCTCCAGCTCCCGCCTGGTCGACTCGATCGCTTCCATCGCGCCCTCCTTTTTCCCCTCGATCCGCTTGGCCTCCTGATAGAGCCGGTCGGCGTTGACCTCTACGCCCGCGCTCGCGTCGAGCTCGACGCGGACCGAGTCGCCGTCCTCGTCGTCGAGTTCGACCGTCACCGTCCCCTCGCCGCCGTCGACGTCGACGACGGCCTCGGCCGCCGGGATCCCGCGATCCGCGCCGGCGTCGAGGGTCTCCGCGATCTCGTCCCACGGGACCTCCGCCTCGCGGGCCTCCTGCACAGTCGAGAGCACCTCGTCGACGAGGTCGTACTCGGCGTACAGCAGCTCCGCGCGCTCGCGCTCGGCCTCGGCCTGCTCCTCGAACCCCTCGATCGCCCCGCGCTGCTGTTCGATGATCCGCTCCTGTTTGGCGATCTCCTCCTCAAAGTCGGGCCGCGAGGCGCTGGCGTCCGCGGGGGCCTCACCGGCGTCGGTGTCCTCGGCTTCGAGCCGGTAGAAGTACTCGTCGACGGCGGCGTTGAAGGAGTCGAAGCCGACGCTCGGCAGCCCCTCGTGCTCCGAGAGCGGGAACGGAGTGACGTCGACGACGCGGGGGTCGCGGTCGTCGGACTCGGCGTCCTCGCCCCCGTCGCCGCCGTCGAGCGCCTCCTCGTAGACGCGCGGGTCGATGTCGCCGGAGCGGAGTCGGTCGCCGATCCGGGAGAGCGCCTCGTGAAGCGCGCGGAGCTGGTCGTCGGTCACCTCGTCGACGGGGAGCGTCTTCTCGACGCCCGCGCGGGTACACACCTCCTCGGCGTAGAGGCCGCCGAGGTTGAGCTGCGTGGCGAGGGTCCGCACCACGTCGCTGTCGGACTCGCGCATGTGGCGTTCGAACCCGCCGGGGCTCACGTCGAGGGGGTTGAGCCGCGAGGCGGGGTACTCGTACTGCGCGCCGGGCGCGACCGTCCGGGACTTCAGCCGGACGGTCGACAGCGCTCCGACGACCTCGCCGGTCTCGTCGAGTGCGGCGACGTTCCCCTGTCCGAACAGCTCGGCGACGAGCGTCGTGTTCTGGTCCTCGCGCTCGAACTCGAACGTGAGGATCCGGTCGAACTCGTACTGCTCGACGCCCGCGAAGTCGGCGCCCGCCATCCGATTGCGGAGCATCTTCGCGAAGTTCGGCGGCCGCCCGGGCGCGTCGGCGACGTGTTCGGCGTCCGCGACGTGGGCGCGCTTAACGTCGCCCACCTCGATCATGAGCTCCACCCGGCCGCGGTCGAAGTCGCGGAGCTTCAGCCGGAGCAGGTCGTCGTCGTAGAGGTACGCCTTGTCGACCTTCGCGCCCTCGTACCGATTGAGCTCGGTGACGAGCGCGCCGAGGTCGATGCTCGACAGCTCCCGCTTCTGGTCCATACTCCACGGAGACGACCGGCCCGGAAAAAGGCGTGTCGTTGTGGGTGCGGTGGGACCGTCGCGTTCCGGCCTCCGACTGGTTCACGGTCCCGTGCGAGCGGGATCGGAGCCACAATCATATTTCTGCGTAAATTATATGTGCGCATAATACCAGGAACAGGTCGAATGCCTAACACTACCAAACGAACGTTTCTCAAGCTGAGCGGATCGCTGCTCGGTGGCATCGCCCTCGGGACGACGGTGACGGCCGCGGAGCGGACCGATCGGTTCATCGTCTCGACGAAGGAAAAAGCCAAGCTGAGCGATCTGACGGTCGTTCACGAGATGCCCGGGATTGACTACGCAGTCGTCCGGGGCGGCGAGTCGAGCGTCAAGCGAGCCGTGAGTAGCTACGCACCGGACGTACAGATTGAACTCGACTCCCCAGACGTGAACGAGGAGGCACCGACGCTGGACGCGTCCGACTACGAGGGGCAGCCGGGCGATTTCCTCCAGTGGGACAAGGCCGACCTGGACGTCCCGGAGGCGCACGAGACGACCGAGGGGGAGGACACCCGGGTCTCGGTGATCGACTCCGGCGTGCTGGAGACGCACCCCGATCTGGCGGGGCCGCTGAACCTCGACCTCTCCCGGAACTTCACCGACGACGGCGGCGACCACAACCCCGTCGGCGGCGACGACCACGGGACCCACGTCGCCGGGATCGTCGCCGCGGACAACGGCGGCGGGATCGGGGTCAACGGGACGGCGCCGAAGACCGACCTCGTCGACTGCCGCGTGTTCTCGGGACCGACGGCGTCGTTCGGCGACATCCTCGCGGCGGTCGTCTACAGCGCGAACGTCGACGCGGACGTGGCGAACCTCTCACTGGGCGCGTATCCGGTGCCGCGACAGGCGCAGGGTCAGTTCTACGGCAAGGTCCTCAACAGCACGATGACGTACGCGAACAAGGAGGGAACGCTGCTCGTCATCGCCGCGGGGAACGACAGCGCCGACCTCCAGCACGACAAGAACTTCATCAGCCTGCCGAACGAGGGCGCGCAGGCGCTGTCGGTCGCGTCTACCGGTCCGATCGGATACGAATGGGACGCCGACGACGATGGTGAAGTGGCCGATGTCGCGGCACCGCCGGAGAGCCCGGCGTTCTACACGAACTACGGAACGAACGCGATCACGCTCGCGGCGCCGGGCGGCGACGCCGATCTCGATGCAACCGGAACCGACGTTCCGTGGTTTAACGACCTCGTGTTCAACACCGTGTACGCCCACAACGGTTCGCTTACGTCCGGAACGTTCGGGTCGAAGTCAGGCAAGTACGGAGGAAACGTCACCGCGATGTGGACCGGCGATTCCGACGGTTCCGTCGCGGTTTCCGGGAGTCCACCGTCCACCACCGACGACGTTCCATGGTACTCATCAGTCGGGTTCGGCGGTGTTGAGTTCACCGCTGGCGGAAACAAATTCAACGGCGACGAAACGATCACTGTCGAGTACGAGACGGGCCCCGAACACGAGCGGCACGCACCCGATTGGATCTCGGTCTACCTCACAGTGCCGCCCGCGGGCGACGAGGACCCGACGAATTACGTCGCTGTCGACTGGCAGGTCTCTGAGGATTCGGGATCGACAGTGTCGTGGACGGCGAACGATACGTTCGGAGACGGTTCAGGCGGGGTGTTCGAGGCGAGCAACGTCGTCGAGATTTTCTCGGACAATGACATCGATCCCTCCTCACCGAATGCGGCAGAGAGCGACGTCATCGGTTCCGCAGTCGTGACCGGAGTCGGCGTCTTCAGCGGCGGCGGCGTGGGGCGGGACGACTCAGTCGATATCACGTACACCGGGGTCGCCTTCGAAGGCGAAGATCTCCTTATTCCGCAAACTCCGGGATACAGCTGGAAGGCCGGCACATCGATGGCCGCTCCAAACGTCGCCGGCGCGGCGGCCCTCGTCAAGAGCGCGAACCCGGACTACAACGCCAATCAGGTCGAGGCCGCGCTGAAGAAGGCCGCCGAAGTGCCCGACGACTACGGGAAGGAGTACTACGGCGCGGGCTACCTGAATATCCTCGACGCGCTCTGACGGCGCCCGGGAGTTTCGGTTTCCGCCCTACAGCCGCTTCGACACGTACGGCCCGTCCTGGTGGTAGCCGAGCTTGTTCCGGTAGTACTCGCGGGCGCCGATGCCGGAGATGATCGCCAGCTTGCGGTAGCCGGCGTCGCGGGCGAGTTCCTCCGCGCGTTCGAGGAGCTTCGTCCCGTACCCCTGATGCTGCCAGTCGCCGTCCCCGCCGATCGCGACCTCGCTGCCGTACACGTGGAGCTCGCGGATCAGCGCGGCGTCCTCCAGTTCGCGGCGGATCGCGTCGTTCTCGGTGCCGGGCGCGCCGGGCTGGTCGGGGGCGAACGAGGGGAACCGCAGGCGACAGAACCCGACGAGCAGGTCGCGGACGGGGTCCTCGAAGGAGATGAAGTGTTCCGTCCCGCCGCCGGCCTCGTAGGTCAGCACGTCGAGTTCGACGTCGTCCGGGTCGGGGTCGGCGTCGTTGTGACCCACCTCGCGGGCGCGGATGTCGCGCTGGACGATCCCCTTCTGTTCGGCCCGCTTGTCGGCGAGCTGCCGGAGGTTCGACTTCCAGACGCCGCCCTCGATGAAGTCGGCGGGGATGTCGCGCTGGACGCGCTGGAGCCGCGTGTACTTCGGGATGTGGTCCATCGCCTCGGCTACCACGTCGGCCGCCTCCTCGTTCGAGAGCGGCTCGAACTCCTCGCGGCGCCACCGGTCGTACACTCGGGTCCCCTCGACGACAAGCGTCGGGTAGATCTTCAGGTAGTCCGGGCGCCAGTCGGGGTTCTCGAACAGCTGGCGGAAGTCCTCGATACACATCTCCCGCGTCATCCCCGGCTGGCCGGGCATCATGTGGAACCCGACTTTGAACGCGGCGTCGCGCAGCCGGCGGTTGGCGTTGCGGGAGGCCTCGTTGCCGTGGCCGCGGTGCATCTCGCGGTTGATGCGCTCGTAGGTGGTCTGGACGCCGACCTCGACTTTGGTGCCGCCCAGATCGAGCATACGGTCGATCTGCTCCGGGTCGCACCAGTCCGGCTTCGTCTCGAACGTCGTCCCGATGTTCCGGATCTCGTTGGTCTCGTTCTCCGCGATCACGTCCTCGAGGTACTCGAACTCGGTCTCCTCGGGGTCGGGCGCGAACGACACCTCCTCGGCCGGCTCGGGCTCTTTATCGAGGTCGTAGTCGTTCATCGCCTGCAGGGCGCGCTTGACGAACCACTCCTGGTAGTCGTGTGAACGCGCCGTCATCGTCCCGCCCATCAGGATCAGCTCGGCCTTGTCGACCGGGTGACCGATCTTCCGGAGCTGTTCGAGCCGGAGAGTGACTTGTCCGTACGGGTCGTAGTCGTTCTGCTCGCCCCGCGCCGCCGCGGGCTCGTGGCCCGTGTACGACTGCGCCGAGGAGAACTCGGAGGCCGGCCCGCCGGGACAGTAAAGACACTTCCCGTGCGGGCAGAGCTTCGGCGAGGTCATGATCGCGATCGGCGAGACGCCGGATGCGGTCCGGACCGGCTTCCGCTGGACGACCTCGATCACGTCGTCGCGGGCCTCCGGGGGGGCGTGGTCCAGTATCTCGGTGTTCTTCGGCACCTTCGGGGAGCCGAACTCCGAGCAGGCGTCGAGCTTGGCCGACTCGAGGTCGTCGCGGTCGATCTCGCCCGCGAGGATCCGGTCGACGAGGTGCTCGCAGGTGCTGACGAACGCCTCGGGCTCGGCCTCGGTCGCCTCGCCGCCGGACTCGTCTTCGGCGGCCGCGTCGCCTGCCGCGTCGGTACTCATTACCCTCCGATCGACGTGTTTCGGGGTTAAGCGTGTCGCACCGGGAGAACCGGCCAGTTTTAGGTCCGGGATCGCGTAGCCGCGGCCGTGTTACGCAAGGACCTCCTGCGCGTCTCGCGGGCCGGCGGCGGGTACCGCCCTCGCTTTGCGACTCGCGAGCACCGCCCGCTCGCGGCGCGGGTGCTCGGGACGTTCGAGTCCCACGTCGGGGAGCGCCGCGGCGACCTCGACGACGCGCTGGCGGCGCTGGAGGCCGACGCCGCGGGGTCCGGCGGGGACTTCAAGCTCGTCCGCGGGCTCGCGGCGCTCGTCGAGCGCGAGTGCGAGTTCGAGACCCGGGCGCCGGTCCCGCCGCGTCGCGTCCGGCGGGCCGCGTTCGAGGCGGCGGCTGTCGGGGTCGCGAGCGAGACCGAACGCGAGGCCGCCATCGACCGCGCCGCCGATGCGCTCGGGATCGACCCCGAGATCGTGGACTCGTCGCTGTACGCCGACCGCGACGTCAACGAGGTCCTCGTCGACGCGGACGTGCGGTGGGACCCCGACTCGCTCTTGACGCAGTACGACCTCTCGCTGGCTCAGACCGCCCTCTTCGACGCCACCGAGGTCCGGGTGCGGTCGAACGATCCGAAGCGGCTCGTCTCGGCGGTCAAGCGACTGCGGCTGATGTACGAGGTGGAGCGGACCCCCGAGGGCCGCGAGCTGGTCGTCACCGGCCCGGACGCGCTCTTCTCGCGCACGCGTCGCTACGGGACGGCCTTCGCCAGACTGCTCCGGACCGTCGCGGAGTCGGCGGAGTGGGAGCTCACGGCGACGATCGACGACCGCGGCCGCGAGCGAACCATGCGTCTTTCCGACGGCGACGTGACGGTGCCGGGCGTCGAGCCGGTCGCGGAGCCCGACTTCGACAGCGGGGTCGAGGCCGACTTCGCCGGGCGGTTCCGCGGGCTCGACCTCGACTGGACCCTCGTCCGCGAGCCGGAGCCGCTCGAAACCGGCACTCGGGTGATGATCCCCGACTTCGCGTTCGACTACGGCCACGCCGACTTCCGCCTCTTTTTCGAGGTGATGGGCTTCTGGACCCCCGAGTACGTCGCGAAGAAGCTCGGCCAGCTCGCGGACGTGGAGGACGTGGACCTGTTGGTCGCCGTCGACGAGAGCCTCGGCGTCGGCGAGGAGATCGCCGCGCGCGACCACCGCGTGGTCACCTACTCGGGGACCGTCCGCGTGAAGGCGATCGTCGACGTGCTCCGCGAGTACGAGGCCGAGTTCGTCGCGGATGCGGCCGCCGACCTCCCCGAGTCGCTCTCGCCCGACGCCGACGCGATCGGGCTCGCCGAGCTCGCCGACGCGCACGGCGTGAGCGTCGAGGCGATCGAGGACAAGGCGTTCCCAGACCACGAGTTGGTCGGGCGGACGCTCGTTCGCCCTGCGCTGTTGGAAGCGATCGGCGAAAGCATCGAGGCCGGGATGGCGCTCTCGGAGGCCGAAGAGGTCCTCAACGATCACGGTATCGACGACGCGAGCGCCGCGCTCTCGCGGCTCGGGTACCGGGTCGAGTGGAAGGGGCTCGGCGGCGGGACGCTGCGGGAGAAATCGGAATAACGTATTTAAATCGGTGCGGTGGCGCGTGCCGACGAGCGGCCATCGGCCGCGAGTCGCACGCGCGAGGGAGTCAGTCGCCGGAGCGAAGCGACGGCGACTGACGAGGCTGGGGAGGCGTGAGGTGCTGGGCGGTCGCGGTGGGGTGGGACTCAAAGGGGCAGTCGCCGGCGGCAAAGCCGCCGGCTGCCAGAGGCGCAAAGCGCCTCGCGGCTGGGGCTTTGGAGGAGTTCGCCGTCGATCTACAGTCAACCAGTTATAAGTGAGCGGCTGGGGCTTTGGTGGTGTTCACCGCCGACAAGCGGCCAACCACGTATAGCCGAGCGACTGCGGCTTTGGAAACGTTCTCCGCCGATCCGAAATTAGCTATTTATAAGCAGTAAATCGACGTGCGAACAGAATCGTCACTCCACGACGGGCAGGTCCGCCCGACTTCCCTTCGGCACGACCGAGCGCAGTTCGTCGTATAAATACAGTCCAACTCCGATCGGCGCCTGCCCGCCCGCGATCTCGTGAGTCGCGATCAGGTACCCCCAGTCGCCCTCCCACTCGGGGAGGTCCTGGTCGTCACCGGCAGCGAACCGAGACGCCTGCTCAGGATCCAGTTCGATCACGTTCGTCGTCGCGTGGTGGCCGAACCGGGTGGCCGCCCGGCTCGTCGGCTTCCAGTGCTCCTGGCGCGTCCGGAGGAAGGTCATCCCGATCGCCTCCACCGCGCTGGGGTCGGTCGCCTCGCCGTTGAATATCCAGACCTTCCCCGCGCCCTTCTCCCAGAAGCTGTACTCCTCGAAGACGCTCGGCTCGATCCCGAACCGCTCCGCCCACCAGTCGAGCACCTCCCGACGACTCGCGCGGCCCTCGACCTCGCGGTCGGCGGGGGTCTCGGGGAGGCGGTCGAACCGCTGGCCGTCGTTACTCTCGTCGGTCGACGCGTCGCTCATGCGCTCACCTCCTCGCCGTCAGCCGCGGTCTCACCGGCCTCCCCGCCGACCCGAAGCTTCGCGCAGAAGAACCCGCCCGTGTCGTTGTGGTGCGGGTAGACGCGGTGCGCGCGCGTCACCGACTCGTCGTACGTCTCGCCGTCCCACTCCGTCACTCCCGGAACCGTGTCGAGCGGGAGGTCGAACGCGACGACCTCGCAGTCCTCCGCCGCCAAGACGTGATCGAGCACCGCCTCGTTCTCCTCGGGGGCGAACGTGCAGGTGGAGTAGACGACGGTGCCGCCGGGGCGGGTCGCCTGCACCGCGCGGGCCAGGATCCCCTTTTGAATCCCGGCGACCGCGTGGACGTGGTCGAGGGTCCACTGGTCGACCACGTCCGGGTTCTTCCGGCAGGTCCCCTCACAGGAGCAAGGAGCGTCGACGAGCGCCCGGTCGAACTCGTCGAACGCCAGCGGCTTCATCGAGAAGTTGCGCGCGTCCTGATTGGTGACGATCGCGTTCGTGATACCGAGTCGCTCGGCGTTGTGCCGGAGCGCGGAGAGCCGCCCGAGATTGTTATCGTTGGCGACGACGGTCCCCTCATCACCCATCGCGTCGGCGATCTGTGTCGTCTTGCTGCCGGGCGCCGCGCAGGCGTCCCAGACGCGCTCGCCGGGTTGCGGGTCGAGCGCGAGCCCGGGCAACACCGACACCTCCTCCTGCCCGTGGGTCCAGCCGTGGACGTACGGCCAGTTCCCGCCGGGGTTGCCGTCCGGGAGCCGGAACAGCCCGTCGTGCCAGTCGACGGCCTCGTAGGCCACGCCCTCCTCGGCGAACGCCTCGCGGACGCGGCCCGGTGAGGCCGCCAGCTCGTTCACGCGGACGACCGACGGCAGCGGCCGGTCGCAGGCCGCGCGGAACGCCGCCGCGTCGTCGACGAGCGGCTCGTACCGCGCTAACGGATTCATGGCGCCCCTTGCGCGCCGGGCGGTTAGTCGGTTTCGGGACGGGGGCGATCGCCTCGCGCCCCACCTTTAGGTCGCTGCCCGGAGTACGCGGGCGTATGGCACGCATCACCGTACTCGACGACGAGGTGTCGCTCGACGAGCCGACGCTGGTGGAGGGGTTCCCCGGCGTCGGGCTCGTCGGCAAGATCGCGACCGATCACCTGATCGAGGCCCACGAGATGGTCCACTACGCGAACGTCAACTGCGACGGGCTTCCGCGCGTGGCCGTCTACCGCGAGTCGGACCCCTCGCTGACGACTCCGGTGCGGCTGTACGCGGACTCCGAACGCGACCTCGTGGCGCTCCGCAGCGACGTGCCGGTGAACCCCGGCGCGGCCACCGAGGTTGCCGGCTGTCTCGACAACTGGTTCGCGGAGACCCGCGCGTTCCCCGTGTTCCTCTCCGGGCTCGGCCGCGAGAAGGACGAGTCACCGCCCGACCTGTACGGCGTGGCGACCGGGAACGGCAGCGAGGCGCTCTCTCGCGCGGCGGTCGAGGAGCCGCCGGAGTCGGGGCTCGTCTCCGGGCCGACCGGGGCGATGCTCGCGGAGTCGCTGGAGCGCGACCGCGACGCGGTCGGCCTCGTCGTCGAGTCGGACCCGCAGTTCCCCGACCCGGAGGCGGCCCGGATCCTCATCCGCGACGGCATCGACCAGATAGCGGGCATCGAGACCCCCACCGAGGGGCTCGTCGATCAGGCGACCGAGATCCGGAACGCGAAGCAGGCCTTCGCGAAGCGGATGCAGGAAGCGACCGAAGAGAGCTCGCAGGCGGAGCCGCTGAAGATGTTTCAGTAGATCTGAGACCGCCTTCCCGCAACCGAGCCTCACTCCGCCGTTTCCAGCTCGTCGAGGATCGGCCGGTACTTGAGCTGGACCTCGTCCCACTCCCGGTCGGGGTCGGAGTCGGCGACGAGGCCGACGCCCGCGAAGAGGGTGGCACGTCGGGCGGTCGCCACCGCCGACCGGATCGCGACCGCGAACGCCCCGTTGCCGGCGGCGTCGATCCAGCCGACCGGGGCGGCGTACCAGCCGCGATCGAACGGCTCCGTGTCGTGGATCGTCTCGAGCGCGCGGTCTGGCGGGAGCCCGCCGACCGCGGGAGTAGGGTGAAGCGCCTCGACGAGGTCGAGGACGTGGCGGTCCGCGTTCAGCTCGGCCGTGATCGGCGTGTGGAGGTGCTGCACCGTGGCGAGCCGCCTGACGCGGCGCTCCCCGGCGGAGATGGAGGCCGCGAACGGCTCCAGCTGCTCCCGGACGGTGTCGGCGACGAGCTCGTGTTCGTGGACGTTCTTGGCGTCGTCGAGCAGCTCCTGTGCGAGCCACTCGTCCTCCGCCGGGGTCTCCCCGCGGCCGGTCGTCCCCGCGAGCGCGTCGGTCTCGACGGTCCGGCCGCGCAGCGCGACCAGCCGTTCCGGCGTCGCGCCGAAGAAGGCGCTCCCGTCGGCGTCGGGCTCGAAGTAGTAGCGGTGGCAGTCGGGATACTTCTCGGCCAGCCGGTCCAGCGTGGCGGCGCGCGGGAACGCGGCGTCGAGGTCCGCCTCGAGCGCCTGCGCGAGCACGACCTTCCGGAGGTCGCCGCCGCGGATCCGGTCGACCGCGGCCTCGACGCTCTCGCGCCAGGCCTCGCGGCTCGTCGTCCGACGGGTCGCGGCGATCCCGGGTCGAGGCGGGCGGTCGTCCGTCGCCGCGAGCCCGCCGATCCGATCGCGCTCCTCCGCGAGCCGTTCCTCGACCGCGTCGGGGTCCGCGTCGGCACCGACCGCGTTCACCGTGAGCCACACCCCGTTGTCCGCGAACGTGACCTGGACGCGCGGGAGGACGAACCGGGCCTCGGGGAACGGTGCCCACGGGTCGCCGTCGCACCCCCCCTCGTGGAAGGCGAACCCGCCGAACAGTCGGGGGCGGGCGGCCTCCGTCCCGGCGTGGACGTTGCCGGAGTCGAACAGGTCGTCGGCGCCGGCCCGGATCCGGGCGAACCGGTCCGGGCCGCTCGCGGTCAGCGTCGCGGCCGCGCCGCTGCCGAGCACCAGGGCGTCGCCGGGGGCGTTCCACGTCGTCCGCGGCGCCGGGAGCGCGTCGAACGCGGCCGCGAACGCGGGCGCGTCGATTCCGGTCGTGCGGCTGACGAGGGTCGGCCCCGGGGACGAGCGCGCCCGTTCCATTACTGATGGGTCGGGTCCGGGGAACCTTTATCCTGACTATCGCGGGAACTGACGGCCGAACGGTCGGGCGCGCGGCCGGACGGCGGGGAGCCGTAGCGCACCTCGTCTATCAGCTGTAGCGCTCCTCGTCTATCAGCTGTAGCGCTCCCAGTCGTTCAGCTGTAGCGCTCCCAGTCGTTCAGCTGTAGCGCTCCCAGTCGTTCAGCTGTAGCGCTCCCAGTCGTTCAGCTGTAGCGCTCCTCGTTCCACGGGTTCGCGGTGTCGCTGTAGCCGCGCTTCTCCCAGTAACCGAGCTCCTTCTCCGTGAGGAACTCGACGCCGGAGACCCACTTGGCCCCCTTGTACGCGTACTTGTGCGGGGTGACGACCCGGATCGGGCCGCCATGGTCGGCGGGGAGGTCGTCGCCGTCGAACCCGTACGCGAACAGCACGCCCTCGCGGGCGCACTCCTCCAGCGAGAGGTTCGTCGTGTAGCCGTCCAGCGCGTGGAACAGGACGTGTTCGGCGTCGTCGTGCACGCCCGCGCGCTCGGCGACCTCGGCGAACTCGACCCCGGTGAACGCGCAGTCGAACTTGCTCCAGCCGGTGACGCAGTGGAAGTCCTGTCGCTGGGTCACCGCGGGGAGGTCGCGGAACGCGGAGAGCGAGTACGAGAGCGGATCGTCGACCGCGCCCCAGACTTCGAACGCGAACGTCTCCGGATCCCACGAGGGCGTCCCGCTCTTCGAGAGCACCGGGAAGCGGTCGGTCTCGCGCTGTCCCGGCGGGAGTCGGTCGTCTCCGAACTCGCGGTAGAGGTCCGTGAGGTCCTCGAACGCGTCGCGAGCGTCGGCGTCGCGAGCGTCGGCGTCGGGAGCGTCGGCGTCGGACGCGCCGGCTTCGGTCATGACCGCCCGTACGTCTCTGTGTCACCTATGAGTGTCGCTCTCGCGAGAGCGGCCGACGGCCGGCGTCAGCGGACGGACGCGCGGACATATTGGATATAACTCATGAATTGTAATGAGTGAAAGAGGAGTTCGAAAGAGTAGAATCTCCTTTTCAATTTTACCCGAAATCGGTTTCTAATAACCGTACCATCGACGCCATATTTATATACCCATTCCCATTACTCCCGTGCAGGAAATGCCACAAGTAGAGATAACCGTGCCGGAGCATCTGGAGATGCAGATCGCTCAGATGGTCGAGCAGGGAGAGTTCCTCAACCGCGAGGAGGCGGTCGAAGAGCTCTTGTCGACGGGAATAAAGGCGTTCAAGACGAGCGGTCCGCGAGACGACGAGGACTCCAGCGGGTTCGAAGACGAGGGGATGATGGGCCACGAGGACGAGTACGTCTTCTGAAGCGGCGCGTCCCCGGTCTCGTCCCGATCGGCTCCGGTTTTCGCGGTCGGACGTCGAAACGCCGCAGTAGCGTGCGTATACCCCTCAACAACGCTTAAAGGGTGTACGGACCGTACCAAGGGGTATGCACAAAGACGAGCTTCTCGAACTCCACGAACAGATGGTGACGATCATGGAGCACTTCCGCTCCCACGAGACCGTCGACGGCTCCCTTTTCGACCCGTACGACGAGCTCGACGTCGACCCCTCGCACGTCCACAAATCCAAGAGCGAACACAAACACGCCGTGTTCGTGCTCGGCAACGCGCTCGCGAACGCGATGAGCGAAGACGAGTTCTCGCCCGCCGGCCGCGTCGGCAAGCGCATGGAGGAGCTCGCCGACGACGCCGAGAGCAAGATCTGAGGGGCGGCCGTAGCCGTCGTCGGTCGGAACGCGGGCCGAAGCGACCCGCGAACTCTTAAGCGCTCGGCGGCACCCACATCCACATGGTCGCGGAGGCGCTCTCGTCCGATGCCGCCCACCTCGTCGCCGGCGGTGTCCTCGCCGTCGTCGCGCTCGTCGTCGTGTACCGGGCCGACCGGCCGAACGGCGCGTGGACGCGGTCGCTCCGCTCCCGGTTTCTCCTCGGCGTCCCGTGGGGGACGCTCGTCGCGATCGCCGCCGTCGTGGCGGTCTACCTGTTCGTCCAGAGCGGACTGGAGAACCCGAACCGCCCCGTCGTTATCCCCTTCCGCTCGTGGTCGTACTTCTATCCCGAGGGCATGTTCTGGTCCGGACTCGCGCACTCCGGGCGGGGCCACATCACCGGAAACCTCTTGTCGACGCTCGTCGCGGGCGCGCTCGCCGAGTACGCTTACGGGCACTTCCCCGGCGGCCGCGATGTCGACGACGGAACCGGAACCGTGCGATCGGCGCTTCCGTCGGTCGAGTCGCTCCGGTCGGTCAGGTCGCTGTCTCCGGGCGACCTCCGCGCGTCGCTGCGGCGGTCGGTCGGCGCCCGCTCGCCGCTTCCCGCTCGCGGAGCGCTGGCCGCGAACCCCTACGTCCGGGCGTTCGTCGTCGTCCCGGGGGTGATGCTGTCGTTCGGCGTTCTGTCGTCGCTGTTCGCGCTCGGTCCGGTGATCGGCTTCTCGGGCGTGGTGTTCGCGCTATGGGGGTTCGCGCTCGTCTTCTACCCGGTCGCGACGATCGCTGCCCTCACCGGTTCGAGGCTGGTGAACGTGGCCTACGAGACGCTTCGGAACCCGGTCGTCGTCTCGGAGGCGAGCGGGTCGTACGGGCCGCCGAGCTGGGCGAACATCGCGATACAGGGGCACGCGATCGGGCTGATCGGCGGAATCCTCGTCGCCGCGTGGCTCGTCCGTCGGCGGCGCCAGAGCGAGGTGACCGAGCGGATCGATCCGGAGTCACGGACGACCGCGTTGGTCGCGTTCGGCGCGGTCCTGCTGTTCGGAGCCTCACGCCGGCTGTGGGCCGTCTACTGGTATCTCGGGAACGAGCGCTACGAGCTGTACCGCGCGGTCGGCCTCGGCCTGCTCGCGGTCCTCGCGGCGATTGTCGCGCTCGCGGTCGCCGGCCGCGACGAGCCGATCCGGCCGGAGGTGGCGGTGTCGACGCCCGAGACGCTCCGCGAGGGACTCCGATCCGCGACGCCCGCGGCGGTCGGGCTGCTGCTGCTCGTCTCCGCGCTGGCCGTCGTGGCGGGACCGGGGATCGCCCCGAACCTCGTCGCGGTCGACGACGAGGAGCTCCCGGGCGACCCGATCGAGGTCGAGGGGTATCAGGTGACGTACGCCGAGAACGTCGAGGACCGGGTGGTGAGCGTCGTCGACGTAGAGGCGTTCGGCCGGTCGACGAGCGTCAACACCTCGGGGGTGATCGTGGCGAACGCCGACCGGGAGATATGGACCACCGCGGTCTCGAAGGGGAACCTCGCCTTCTGGGGGTACCGCGCGGTCGACGTGGGCGGGACGGGCTGGCGCGAGACCGTCTGGGTCCAGCGCACCGGCTGGGTGGCGGCGAACGGCGGCCCGACCTACCGGGTCGACGCGGTGCGCGACGAGACGCGCTCGACGCTGTTCACGAGCGAGCCGGCGCGGGCCGAACCGCGGATCGACGGCCGAAACGTCACGGTCGCCGCGGTCGAGGGCGGGTTCGAACTGCGCGTCGACGACGGGGGAGAGCGCGATGTCGCCCCGCTCCCGGCGACGAACGAGTCGGTGACGCTGCGGGGAGTCACGTTCGTCCGTGAGAGCGACACGCTGTTCGCGGAGCGGGGGGAGACGCGGGTGCGGATCGCGGAGCTGGAGCGCTACGAGGGGCGCCAGTGAGCGGTCACGTCCACTCGATCCGGTACACTTCGGTGTCGATCTCGCGGGCGGCGTCGGTGTGGTGCTCGAACTGCGCCTCGATCGCGAAGTCGGCGGCGAACGCGTGGGTGACCTCGCCGCCGTTGTCGGCCGCGAACGCCTCGACGAACTCGCGGCTGCCGGCGTTGTGGACCGAGTAGGAGACGGCCGCGACGCGGCTCGCGGTCGCGAGGAACCCGCGGTCGGCGTTCCGGTTCCCGTCCTGCGCGCCGAAGGGCGGGTTCATCACGACGGTCACCGGGTCTGGCACGTTGAGCGGGAGCCGCGTCGCGTCGCCCTGAAGCCAGTGGACGGGCGCGCTCGCGGCGACCCGACGCTCGTTTTCGGTCGCCGTCGAGAGCGCGCCGCGGTCGAGTTCGATCCCGAACACGCGCGCGGGACCGCGGAGGGCGGCCGCCAGCGCGAGCATGCCGGTCCCGGTGCCCAGGTCGAGGACGGTCCGGCCGTCGACGTCGCCGTGGAGGTCCGCGAGGTGGACGACGTGCGCCGCCAGGTCGGGGGGCGTCGGGTACTGTTCGAGCGCGGCGCTGGGGGCCTCGAAGCCGGCCACGACGCCGAGCTTGGTCGCGAGTGAACGCTTCGACGCCATCCGATCAGGCGGCGGTCGAGCCGCCGTCGACCCGGACGAGTTCGACGCCCTCGCGGCGCGCGCGTTCGGCGAGCGCCGACAGGGCCGGCTCGGCTGCCTCACGGTCGGCGATCTCGTCGAGCCCGACCTCGATCCGCCCGGCGCCGAGGAACGACGCGGCGCGGACGAGTTCGCGGAGTCGGTCGGCCTCGCGCTGGGCGGCGAGGGTGTCGCCGCTGTCGAACCGGGCGGCGACGGAGAGGGTCGCGGGCTGGTACCCCCGCGCAGCGAGCTCGGCTTTGAGGTCGCGGAGGTGTTCGGGGGCGGTGCTCTCGAGGTCGGCGGCGTCGACGACGATGGGGTCGATATCGGCCGGGCGACAGCCGCGGAGCGCGGCTTCGATCCCGTCGGACTGCGTCGTGCTCATGCTCCGCTATATTCATTAGTAATACAAAAGCTTTGTTGAATGTCCAATAGTAATACGCCGTCGGTCACGTTTCGTGTTCCTTCCGGCGGCGAGCCGGGTCAGATCCCGCGGATATGCCGAGGGACGGATAACGGTGAAATAGCTGTACAATGGCCGGAGAGACGCTGTGTCCGCTTTCCCGTGGACCGCGTCGACTGGCCCGATCGGAGAGCTCGAACAAAGATTTAAATGCGGCAGTAACCAGAAACCTTATAATGGAACGTCCGAGCCGCCAGCGCCAACAGGAGCGGGAGACAGAGCGAGAATCGGACGAAGAAACGGTTTCCTGTCCGGAGTGCGATTCGACCGAGATCGTCACCGACGCCGACCAAGAGCTCGTCTGCGAGGACTGCGGCCTGGTGCTGGACGAACGGAACATCGACCGCGGGCCGGAGTGGCGCGCGTTCAACCACTCGGAGCGGCAGTCGAAGTCGCGCGTCGGCGCCCCCATCACCGAGACGATGCACGACAAGGGGTTGACGACGACGATCGACTGGAAGGACAAGGACGCGTACGGGCGGTCGCTCTCCTCCGAGAAGCGGTCGCAGATGCACCGGCTCCGCAAGTGGCAAGAGCGGATCCGGACGAAGGACGCCGGCGAGCGCAACCTCCAGTTCGCGCTCTCCGAGATCGATCGGATGGCCAGCGCGCTGGGCGTTCCCCGGTCGGTCCGCGAGGTCGCCTCCGTCATCTACCGACGCGCGCTGAACGAGGACCTGATCCGCGGCCGGTCGATCGAGGGCGTCTCCACCGCCGCCCTCTACGCCGCGTGTCGACAGGAGGGGATCCCCCGTTCGCTCGACGAGGTCGCCGACGTGTCGCGCGTCCCGCAGAAGGAGATCGGTCGCACGTATCGGTACATCTCACAGGAGCTCGGCTTAGAGCTGAAACCGGTCGATCCGAAGCAGTTCGTCCCGCGGTTTGCGTCGGCGCTCCAGCTGAGCGAGGAGGTGCAGTCGAAGGCGACGGAGATCATCGACGTCTCCGCCGAGCAGGGGCTGCTCTCCGGGAAGTCCCCCACGGGATTCGCCGCGGCGGCCATCTACGCCGCGTCCCTGCTGTGCAACGAGAAGAAGACGCAGCGCGAGGTCGCCGACGTCGCGCAGGTCACCGAAGTTACCATCCGCAACCGGTATCAAGAGCAGATCGAAGCGATGGGTTTCCGGTAGCACCGCTGTCCGGCCGCTCCGTCGACGCGTCGGCGCGTCAGACGCGTCTCCGTGATCGGGTTTTTAATCGACACCGGGCGTACCACACCACGAGATGTACTCTCAGATCCTCGTGCCGACCGACGGCAGCCCGGCGTCCGACGCCGCGATCGAGCACGCGATCGATCTCGCGCGACACTATGAGGCCCGCCTTCACGCCCTCTACGTCGTCGACGGCGCGGCGTACTCGACGCTCGAAGCGGGCGCCGAGATCGTCGTCGAGGCGCTCGAGTCCGAGGGACAGGAAGCCACGCGCCGCGTCGGCGACGCCGCCGCGGACGCGGGCGTCGACTGCGAGACGACGGTCACCACGGGGACCGCGTACCGGTCGATCCGCGACTACGTCGAGGAGAACGACATCGACGTGATCGTGATGGGGACCCACGGCCGGAAGGGGCTCGACCGCTACCTGCTCGGCAGCGTCACCGAGCGGGTCGTCCGCACTTCCGACGTGCCGGTACTGACGGTACGCCAGCCCGCCGATGAGTAGCCGACGCCCGCGGATCCGGTGAGACCGATGCGTGACTGGCTGTCACACCGCGTCGTCTCGTCGCCGGACCACACCGCGCTGATACGGGCCGAGGACGGAGAGGCGTGGACTTACACCGACCTCGACCGGCTGGTCGACGAGACCGCCGGCCGGCTCGTCGCGCACGGGATCGAAGCGGACGACAGGCTGGGCGTGCTCACGCCGCCGTACGTCGGGACGGTCGGGCTCGTCCACGCAGCGATGCGGATCGGCGCGACGTTCGTCCCGCTCGGACAGGAGCTCACCGAGCGGGAGCTCGGCGAGCGCGTCGAGCGGGCCGACCTCGATGCGGTGGTCTGCGCGGAGCCGACGGAGGACGCCGCTCTCGGCGCCGTCGAGGAGTGCGACGGGAGGTCCGTTCCGGTCCTCTCCGTCGACGATCCGGCCGCGGAAGGCGTCACGGCGGTACACGGTCTCGACCCGGAGTCGATCGATCCGCCGGACTGGGACGACTCGGATTACCTCTGTATTCTGTTTACGTCGGGGACGACGGGCAACCCCAAGCCGGTGCCGCTCACCGCGGGCAACGTGTACAGTTCGGCCGTCGCCTCCGCGTTCCGTCTCGGCGTCGACCAGGGGGACCGGTGGCTCGTGTCGCTGTCGCTGCACCACATGGGAGGACTCGCTCCGGTGTACCGCTCCGCGCTGTACGGGACGACGCTCGTGCTCCGCGAGGGGTTCAATCCGGGCGGGACCGCCGACGATATCGACACCTACGACGTGACCGGAATCTCCCTGGTTCCCACGATGCTCAAGCGGATGCTCGACAGGCGCGGGACCCTCTCGGACACGCTGCGCGTGGTGCTGCTCGGCGGGGCGCCCGCCTCGGACGAGCTGCTCGAACACTGCCGCGACTACTCGATCCCGGTGTACCCGACCTACGGGATGACCGAGGCGGCCTCCCAGATAGCGACCGGGACGCCCCGGCAGACGAGTGACAGGCTCGGCACCGTCGGCCGCTCGCTGTTCGGCACCGACGTGACGATCGTCGACGAGGACGGGAGCCCCGTCGAGGACGGGGAGGCCGGCGAGATCGTCATCGACGGCCCGACGGTGACCCCCGGGTATATCCCCGGACCGCAGGAGCAATCCGAGCCCCCGTGCGCCGACGCGGACGACGGGGACGAGGAGAGCGACGGCGGCGCGGGCGGAGAGAGCGACGACGGGGACGAGGAGAGCGAC
>NZ_AOJH01000097.1 GCF_000337355.1 Halorubrum kocurii JCM 14978
GAGAGCGACGACGGGGACGAGGAGAGCGACGGCGGCGCGGGCGGAGAGAGCGACGACGGGGACGAGGAGAGCGACGGCGGCGCGGGCGGGGAGAACGGCGGCGCGGGCGGTCCCGAAGGCGGAGACGAGTCGGCGGCGGTGCTCGATCGGTCGGCGTTCGGACTCCACGGCCTCCACACCGGCGACGTGGGTCGGTTCGACGAGGACGGGTACCTCTACGTGCTCAACCGCCTCGACGACCGCATCGTCACCGGCGGGGAGAACGTCGAGCCCGGCGAGGTGGTCGACGTGCTTCGGGAGTTCCCGCCGGTCGAGGACGCCGCCATGGTCGGCCTCGACGACGACGTGTGGGGCGAGCGCGTCTCCGTGCTGCTCGCGGTCGGGGACCGGTTGCGGGACACAGGGACGACCGCGGCGGGAGCAGACGACAAAGGGACGGAGGGCGACGAAGTGACGGAGGGCGACGAGTCGGCGGCCGACGAGCGCGGGCGTGGGAACGCGGACGACGCGGAACCGGACAACGGAGACGCTGACCGAAGCGACTCGAACCGTGAGGACACGGAAGGGGACGAATCGGACGAGGGCGACGCGGTGCCGCTCGTTGACGAGAACCAGCTCGTCTCGTTCGCCAGAGACCGACTCGCGGGGTTCAAGATCCCGAAGACCGTCGCGTACGTCGACGAGCTCCCCCGAACCGTGTCTGGGACCGTCGACCGGGAGGCGGTGCGCCGGATCCTCCGCGAGCGCGGACACGACCCGCGGGGCGACGCCGACCTAGAGGCGGCCGGGTTCGAACCCGCTGAGCCGACCGAGCCGTCCGATGCGACCGAATCGGACGGAGCGGATGAGCCGGACGAAGCGGCCGAATCGGACGGAGCGGATGAGCCGGACGAAGCGGCCGAATCGGACGGAGCGGATGAGGAAGACGGTGGAGACGGACGCGGAAACGGTGAAGCCAGAGACGCGGACCGCGACGCCGTCGACGACGGCGAGGCCAACACCAACGACGACGGCGACACCGGCGAACCGATCGACGACGGTGACGACGCCGCGAGCGCACGGAGCGATTAAACTGGCCCGGCGTTCTTCGTTGTTCCACGAACGTTTTGACTGGGGAGACCACACCCATTGACATGGATCTGCTCGACGACAGCGTCGTTCCGGAGCACGCGAGGGACGTGAAACAGGAGGCCCGCGAGTTCGCCGACGAGTACATCGCCCCGAACGCCGAGGCGTACTACGACTCCGGCGAGTACCCGTGGGAGATACTGGAGGCGGGGATGGACGCCGGCCTCGTCGCCCAGGACATCGGCGAGGAGTACGGCGGAAAGGGGTACGACCTCGCGCAGGTGCTCGCGATGGCAGAGGAGTTCTACCGCGCCGACGCCGGCATCGCGCTCACGCTCCAGCTTGCGAGCTTCGGCGCCGAGATGGTCGAGCAGTACGGGACCGACGAGCAGAAGGAGGAGTACCTCCGGCCGGTCGCGGAGAACGATCAGATCTCCGGGCTGGCGGTCTCCGAGCCCGAGACTGGCTCCGACCTCGCGGGGATGACGACGACGGCCGAGAAGGTCGAAGGGGGTTACGAGCTCACCGGCGAGAAGTACTGGGTGGGCAACGCGGTCGAGGCCGACTGGCTCACGGTCTACGCCAAGACGGGAGACGGTGAGGACCGCTACTCCAACTACACGCTGTTCATCGTCGAGACCGACTCGGACGGCTACGAGGCGGAACACATCCCGGAGAAGATGGGGATGCGGGCGTCGAAGCAGGGCCACATCGTCTTCGAGGACTGCTTCGTGCCAGAGGAGAACGTCGTCGGCAGCGAGGGCGGCGGCTTCTACGTCCTCGCGGACTTCTTCAACCACGGCCGCGTCGTCGTCGGCGGCCACGGCCTCGGCCTCGCCGCCGCGGCCATCGAGGAGGCCGAGGAGTTCGTCCACGGGCGCAACGCCTTCGGCCGCACCGTCAACGAGTTCCAGGCGGTCCAACACACCCTCTCCGACATGCGGATCGGCTTCGAGTCTGCGCGCGCCCTCAACTGGCGGGCCTGCGAGAAGGTCGCGAACAACGAGGACGCGGGGTACTGGGCCGCGCTGGCGAAGACCAAGTCCACCGAGGTCGCCACCGACTGCGCCGAGAAGGGCATGAAGCTCCACGGCGGCCGCTCGATCCTCACCGACCGCCGGATCGCCCGCGTCTACCGCGACGTGCGCATCCCGGTGATCTACGAGGGCGCGAACGACATCCAGCGGAACCTGATCTATCGGCAGTCCCGGTAGACCGGCCGCGCAGTTCGATCGTTTTTATATCCGCCGCGACAGCGCCTCGAGCGCCGCGCCGCCGCCGGACGCGATGGGCTCGCCGTGGCCGACGCAGGCCACTTCGAACGGCGGGGCGCGCTCGGCGAGGTCTCGGATGCTGTCCAGCACGCAGTCCGTGTCGTAGCTGATGAGCCACTCCGAGGGGGCGAGTTCGCCGTCGGATTCCGAGACGAGGTCGCCGAGCAGCGCGACGCGCAGGTCCTCGCTCACGTACGCGACGTGGCCCGGCGTGTGACCGGGCGTGTGATACGCGGTGAACGAGCCCAGTCGCTCCCCGTCGGCGACCGCGTTGATCTCCAGGTCCGGGAGCGTCGTGAACAGCCCCCCGAGCCGCTGGAGCGCGCCCTTGTGATTTCGCCACGGGGGCGACCGCTCGCCCCGGAGGATCGCCGCGTCGAACGCGCCGGTATAAATAGTGGCGTCGAGCTCCGGCGTCAGCGCCGCCAGTGTCCCCACGTGGTCGAGATCGTAGTGGGTGAGCAGCACTCGACCGACGTCCGCGACGTCGACGCCGGCGTCGGCGAATCCCTCCCGGATCGACGCTTCGTCCCACGGCGTTCCCGCGTCGACCAGCGTCGGCACGTCGTCGTCGACGAGGTAGGCGCTGACGCCGCGCAGCTCGAACCGCCACACACCGTCCGCGAGTTCCGTCGCCATGAGACGCCGTAGCAACCGGCGGGCTTTGACGTTGGCGGCGGAGGCCCCGGAGACCGGCCCGCCCCTCGCTCGGCCGGCTTCGACGAAAACGCCAAGGCGCCGCGCCGACACGTCGGCGTATGCGACTCGAGGACTACTGGGGGATCGGCCCGAAGACGAGCGAGCGGCTCGCGGAGTCGCTCGGGACCGAACGGGCGATCGAGGCGATCGAGGCGGCCGACGTCCGGGCGCTCGTCGACGCCGGGCTCCACCGGGGCCGGGCGACGCGGATCCTCCGCCGCGCCAACGGCGAGGCCGGCATGGACGTCCTCGCGACGGGGGACACCCGATCGGTGTACGACGACCTCCTCGGGCTGGCGGCTGGGCACGCTCTGACCGCCCACGCCGCCGACCGGATCCGAGTGCTCACCCCGCTCACCGACCGGGACGCGGTCGAGTCTCGGCTCGACGACGTGGTCGCCGCCCGCGACGCGTGGGAGGGGCTCGGCGATGGCGACCGCGAGCGGGTGATCGAGGCGTTCGACGAGTACGACGCGGCCGGAGGGTCGGACCTGGCGGCCGTCGAGACGGCCGTCGCGCTGCGCGAGGCCGGGCTCACGGGCGCGCCCTTCGAACCCATCGGGGCGCTGGACGGCGACGCCCTGCGCGACGCCGCCGACGCACTCGCCGACGTGCGGGGCGCGATCGACCCGGCGGGGTCCGGGGGCGACGGGGACATCGAGGTCGCGCGCGGCGCCGACGACGAGCTCGATCGCCTGCGCGGTCAGCGCGACGCGGCGGCGGAGTTAGCGAACTCCGCGTTCGACGTGCTCGACGCGGTGCGAGACGGCTCCCTGCGCGACTTCGAGGCGCTGGAGGCGGCGACGATCGACCACGTCGCGCGCGAGACGGGCGTCGAGCCGGCCACGGTGCGCTCGGTCGCGCCGGACGACGCGCTCGACGCCGCGGACTTCGTCTCCGCCACGCTCCGCGATCTGGCGGCGGAACTGGAGGCGGCGGTCGCGGAGCGCGAGGCGACCGTCGCCGCCGACATCCGCGAGCGGATCGGCGGGATGCGGGACGCGACCGGGGGTGAGAGCGACGGTGACGACGACGCGGCGGAGGCGACCGGCACCGTCGCCGGCGCGGTCGCGGCCGTCTCCGACGCCGCGTTCCTGCTGTCGCTCGCGCGGTTCGCGGTCGCGTTCGACCTGACTCGGCCGACGCTCGTCGACGACGGGATCGCGGTCCGGAACGCCCGGAACCCGTTCATCGACGGCGAGGTCCAGCCGGTGTCGTACGCGATCGGATCGCACGCGCTCGCGGGCGAGCCCGGCGTCGCGAACGCCGAGTCGCCCCCCACGGGCGACCGCGTGAGCGTGCTCACGGGGGCGAACTCCGGCGGGAAGACCACGCTCTTGGAGACGCTGTGCGCGGTGGCGCTGCTGGCGTCGATGGGGCTCCCGGTGCCCGCCGAGGAGGCGGAGGTCGGCGCGTTCGACCGGATCGTGTTTCACCGGCGGCACGCCTCGTTCAACGCCGGCGTGCTGGAGTCGACGCTGAAGTCGGTCGTCCCGCCGTTGGTCGCTGACGGTCGGACGCTGATGCTCGTCGACGAGTTCGAGGCGATCACGGAGCCGGGGCGGGCGGCAGACCTCTTAAACGGGCTCGTCACGCTCACCGTGGACCGCGGGGCGCTCGGCGTGTACGTCACGCACCTCGCCGACGACCTCAGCCCGCTCCCGGACCCCGCTCGGATCGACGGCATCTTCGCCGAGGGGCTCACGAGCGACCTGGACCTCCGGGTCGACTACCAGCCGCGGTTCGGCACCGTCGGGAAGTCGACGCCGGAGTTCATCGTCTCGCGGCTGGTGGCGAACGCGACCGATCGCGGCGTGCGCGCCGGGTTCGAACACCTCGCCGGCGCGGTCGGCGAGGAGGCCGTCCAGCGAACGCTCTCGGACGCCGAGTGGTCGGCGAGCGATGACTGACGGCGACCCGCCGGCGACCGGGGCGCCCGGTCGGATCCGGTCGATCGCCGTCCACCGCGACGACGTAGCGACCGCGCTGGAGGCGTCTCTGCGGAGCGACCGCGAGGTCGTCCTCCGGGTGACCCCGCCTTTTTCCGGGCGGATGCGCGCCCGACTGCACAGCCTCGGTCCGGGAACGGTCTCGACGCCACCGGCGGGTGACAGAGCGGGGCCAGACGGGGGCGAGGCCGACCCCGCCCCGATCCACGTCGACCCGCGCGACCTCGTCTCGGACGTGCCCCCGTATCCGGAGGTCGACGAGACGACGGCCGAGCACTTGGACGCCGACATCGAGACCCGCCGCGAGCGACACGCCGAGGCCGTCGCCTCGTGGCGTGAGACGGTCCGGGAGTCGGTCGTCGGCGACGTCGAGCTCGGCGCCGGCGGTCGCGGGGGAGACGGAGAGACCGTCGAAGTCGACGTCGCCGTGCTCGGGTGACCGGTCTTCTCGGACGGGACCGGTCTTCTCGAACGGGACCGGTCTTCTCGGACGGGACCGGTCTTCTGAAAAAGGTGTTCTTGAACTGAGGAGCCGCCGCGCTACAGCCGAATCCGCTCAACCGCCGTGCCGGCGCCCGCGAAGTCGCCGAGGACCGCGTCGGCGTCGGTCACGTCCCGGTCCGCGTCGAGGTTCGCGGCGGCGACGACCACCGTCCTCGCGTCGAGTTCGGAGTCGAGGGTGAACTCGTACTCGCCGTCTTTCGGCGTCGCCAGCGCGGCCCCGTTGGGCGTGTAGATCGCGACCACGTCAGCGGTGGTCTTGCCGGCGACGACGACGTCGCCGTCGACGAGCGTGTCGAGCGCCGTCAGATCCGGCGCGTCCGAGCGGTCGCGCTCGACGTAGCGGTCGCGGACGACCGTCGGCGTCTCGACCGGTTCGCCCGCCTCGACGCCGTGTGCGAGCCGGATGAACCCGGCCATCGACCACGCGAGCGGCGTCGCCCCCCCGGTGCCTTCGCCGAACTCCCAGCCGTAATCGGTCGGGTGCTCGCGGTCCCACACCTGCTCGGGGAGCATCCGCCCGGAGTTCCCGAACCCGGCCATCGTCTCCAGGAGGGCGTCGGGTTCGAGCGCGTCCTCGTCGGTGCCGCCGAAGCCGTCGGGGCCGTCGGCGCGGGCGCGCAGCTCGTACTCGCCGCGCTCGCCGGTGAAGATCGGCCAGAGCCGGCCGCGTCCGTCGCCGGTCCCGGCCCACGGACCGCCGGGATCGCCGCGCGCGATCTCGCCGTACGCGTCGCCCACGTATCGGTACCACCCGGGGCCGTACGGGGTGTCGACGCGGATCGAGTCGTCGACGACCGACACGGAGTTGCGGACCGCGTCGTCGTCGGCGGGCTTCACGCCGAGCCGGACCAGTTCGAGGAAGCCGCCGTCGACGATCTCCCGCTCGTCGTAGGTGGGGCCGTCGTTGGCGATCGTCCGGGGGCGCCCGGACTCCGGGTCCCCGTCGGCCGTGACCCGCACGTAGTACGGCGTCTCGCTGTGTCGCTCGGTGCCGGTCGACGTGGCGCACCACTCCTCGACGCGGGCGGTCCAGTCGTCCGCGAGCGCGAGCCACGCGAGGGCGTCGGCCCGGAGCGAACCGGGGGACTCCTCGGCGGAGGCGTCGCCCGCCTCGATCCGGTCGGCCTCGGCGACCGCGAGCGCGGCGCCGCAGACGAGCCCGGCGATCTCGGCCGCGATGCTCGACGGCGAGAAGCCGGCCTCCTCCTCCCAGCGCTCCTGTGCCGTCTCCGGGCCGTTGGCCGCGATGTATCCGAGCGAGCGACGGACCTGATCGTAGGTGTAGTCGGCGTCCGCGGGCGACACCCCGTGCTCGTACAGCTGCCACGCCATCACCGACGGGAACGCGATGTTGTCCATCTGTTCGCCGCCCCACCGGGTGCGCCCGTCGATGTAGGTGTTCTGCGGGAGGAAGCCGTCGTCGTCCTGCTGAGTGTTGTACAGGTACGCGAGCGCGTCGGCGCCGCGCTCGACCTCGCCCACCTCGATGAGCGCGGTGAACACCTGATAGAGGTCTCGCGACCAGACGAAGTTGTAGCCGTAGCCGCGGTCCTCCGCGGCGTACTCAGTCTCGCCCCACGGCACCGACGGGCTGGCGATCCCCGCGCCGTCGTGCCGCTTGTCCTCCACGGCAGCGAGCGTCATCAGCGCGAACCGGTACTGGGTCTCTAGGTCCGCGTCGCCGGTCACCGACGCGGGGAACTCCCGGTCGGCGAGCCACGTGCGCCACGTCTCGACGTACGAGTCGGCGACGTCGACGTACCCGCGCGAGAGGGCGCTTTTCGCTTCGGCGAGCGCGGAGTCGGCGTCCGCCTCCTCGGCGAAGCCGAGCGCGAGCGTCTCCGAGACAGCCGTCCCGCTCCCGACGAGGCCGGCGAGCATGATGTTGCCGTTGGCCTCCGTTAGACCCGGGCCGCGCTCGCCGTCGCTAAACAGGCCCTCGGCCTCGTGACCGCCGGCCAGCAGCGTGCTCGCCCACTCGAACCGACTCTCGCTCGCGAGCGCGAGCGCGACCTCGAAGGAGTCGCCGTCGTCGTCGACGAGCTTGCCGGTGTGGCCGTCGGCCGCGTCGTCGTTGCGCGCGGTCAGGTGGTACCCGTCGGCGTCGGCCACGCGCTCGCCGCGGTCGTCGGTCCCGACGTTCGTGACCGTCGTGTCGACGAGGGCGTACACGTCGTACTCGCGGCCCCCTTCGAACTCGACGTCCGCGAGGATCGCGTCGCCGTCGGTGTCGACGGCGTACTCGACGGTGAGCGTCCACTCGTGGCCGTGGCCGTCGCCGGTCTCCCGGATCGTCTGCGTGTACGCCAGCGCGTCGTCGGCAGTCGGTTCCGTCGTCCGCTCCACCGTCTCCGTCGTGCTGACGTGGCTCGTCTCGTCGAACGTCCGGACGGTGTGGCCCGTCTCGGGGTCCGCGACGAGGAAGTCGAAGGTCCGGACGTTCATCACGTCGATCCGGGGGAACCGCGCCTCGGTGAGCGCCCCCTCCGTCAGGGTGAACCACACCGGAACAGGGTCCTCGCTCTGGTGGTCGGCCGGGGTACCGACGCCGAACTTCCGGCCGGTCGTCCAGTGCGGGGCCTCGTCCGGACCGGTCGGCGTGTCGTGCGGGACCGGGAGCGCGCCGTACTTCGCGAGCGTTACCGTGGCGTCGATGCGCAGCGCGTGCGACCAGCCGATCGGCGTCGCGCTGTCGAGGTCACCGTCGTCGAACACCTGCTCCGCGAAGAGCCCGGCGTCGTTGACGAAGGGGCCGTCGGGCTCGCAGAGCGCGTACAGCTGTCGGGCGGCGTCGAACAGTCGCGTCGCGTCACCGTCCCGCTCTCGGACGAGCCCGGCGAGCGAGGCGGCCGCCGTCGCGCCCCAAAGGGTCGAGATCGACCACACCTTCGCTGCACCCTGCTCGGCCGTGCGCCAGTCGTCGCCGATGAACCTGACGAGGCCTTCGACGTCCGCCGTCTCGCGGCGGAGCGCCTCGATCGAGTTCAGCACGTGGGTCCGTACGTGGTCGAGGAACGCCTCGAAGTCGGTCGCGGCGACCGTTGCGCCGGAGCCGTCCGTGACCGCGCCGTCGACTCCCTCGCGCTCGTCGCGCAGCGCGGCGTACTCGACGACCGCGCTCGCGAGCGCGAACGTGCTGGCGTCCGCGCGCTCGTCACGGCTCTCCTCGCTCGCGCGTTGCGGGAACCGCTCGGTGTCCGGGTTCCAGCGTTCGTCGAGGCCGGCGAGCGCGTCGTCGGCCGCCGCGGCCGCCGCGACGCGCGTCTCGTCGTCGACGGGCGCGCGGGCGACCGCGGCGAACGCCCGGAGATACGACGCCCCGGTGTGCGTGAACCGGCCGAGCGCGTTCTCCCAGCAGTTCTGGCACCGGCGGGGGAGCCCGTCGGCCTCGGTCGTCTCCCGGAGGAAGGCGACGGCGTCGGCTATCGTCGCGTCGATCCGCTCTCGCCACTCCTCCGGCAGGTCGGTCGTCCGGCGGAGCCGGGCGAGGAACGCGACCACGGCCGCCGGCTGGTCGAGCTGGTCGTTCGGCCCGGCGCTCCCGTTCTCGCCCTCGATGCGAGCGTTCGCCCAGCCGGGGGCGACCTTCCCGGAGTCCGCCCAGACGCGGTGCGGCCACGAGCCGTCGGCGTCCTGCGTGCGGCAGAAGAACGACGCGGTCGCCAGGAGCTCCTCGTCGGCGTCGAGGTCGAGCTCCTCGCTCGCGTTCAGAAGCGCCGTCGCGGTCTCCGCCTCGTCGCGGAACCAGGTGTAGCCGTACCCGCCAGAGGTGGAGTAGAAGGGGTCGAACTCGGGGGCCGCGATGCGCGCGCCGGACTCGGCGGTCAACAGGTCGAGCGCGCGGAGGTCGCTCGCGATCACGCCGCGCCGCGGGATGTCCTCCGGGACGGTCGGTCCGCGACCCGCGGCGGCCTCGCGGAGGTCGCTCGCGTCGGGGTAGGCGGTCGCGATCCGCGATATCTCCTCAATCCGGCGCCGGCGGTCCGGACCGTCAGAGAGCGCGTCCATCGCGTCGTCGCCCGTCTCTCGCGTCTCCCGCCGGTCGACGACCGCCCGGCTCGCCAGCGTCACCCGCTCGGTCCGGCCGTCGCGCTCGAACGGGGCGCGGACGACGACGTCGGGAGTGAGCCGCGAGTCCTCTCGCTGGTCGATCTCCCCGCGGTGGGGGAAGCCGTTCTCGTCCTCGCCGAGCAGCTCCGTGATCGTACGGAGCCGCTGGCCGTGCGCCGCGGAGAGGCCCGTCGAGGCCGTGAGGAAGTCGTGTTCGGTCCGGTGGTACACCTCGACGACGCTCCCGTCGTCCGGCCCGGCCTCCTTGTGGACCAGGTTGCCGACGCGCCCCTCGACCATGTCCGGGGAGAACGCGCAGGCGGCCACCAGCTCCGCGTCGGCCGGCGGCGCCCCGCGCAGCTCGACGTGCGTGAGGTGGGTGTCGCCCACGACTAGGTCGTACTGGTGGATCGTGTATCGCCCGGCGTCGTACTCGGTCTCGACGAGCGGAGTGTCGTCGTCGTAATGCTGACGCGTCGTCGTGAGCTCGTCGAACCAGCGGACGCCGCGTCCGGCCGTGATGCCCATCCGGAGCCGGTCGGCTCCCCCGACTCCCGACAGGGAGTACGAACAGTCGTGGACGCTACCGTCGGGCCCGACGTGGACCAGACGGCCGTCGTCGCCCGTGAACGCGCCGGCGGTCGTGGGACGCTCCGCCGGATAGCGCTCGCCGCGCCGACGTTCGTGCTCCGTGAGAGCGGTTCGCAGTCGCATAGTCGAAGTCCGATTCCCGAGTTAAAAGCCTTGACGAACGAGGCGACCGTTCGGGCCGACCGGGAATGATCGAAGAGCAATAACAAAGACCCCGGCCGTCGATGGTTGCCGCATGCATCATCCCGGACCCCCTCGGTTCCTCTCGACCGGTGAGACGACGCAGTTGGCACCGCGGGACCCCGACCCCGACGCGGAGTACCACTGGCGGGTCGCCGACGCGCCGCCGGACAGCGAGGCGACCGTCGGCGAGACGCCCGTCACGACGTTCACACCGGACGCTCCCGGCCGATACCGGCTCGGCCTCGACGCCCCCGACGGCGACCACTTGTTGACGGTTCGCGCGTTCGCGGCGAGCTACGATGGGGTCGACGTCGCCGGCGGTAGCGGGACAGCGATCCGCGACCGGGACGTCGGTCACGCCGAGATCGACTACGGCGCCGAGCGCGCCCGCGAGGGCGTCGGCCGCCCGCGGATCCGGCTCGACGCGACCGTCGAAGAGGGAGACGAAGGAGGCGAGAGCGCAGAGATCGTCGTTCGGGCGACGCCGACCCCGAATCCAGAGTCCGCCCTCGACGCGTCGGCGCTTGCGGTCACCTTCGTCGTCGACGACCGGGATGTCGAAGAGGCGGTCGCGGAGGGGCGACGGAACCCCCGAGACGTGCTTCAGACGGTCGACGACGGCCGCGCGCTTCGGATCCCGGCAGACGCCGTGCCGGACCGACTGCGCGTTCACGCCGTCGCGATCGCCCGCGAGCCGGGCCGCGAGCAGCGGGTGAGCGTCGCCGACGCGGTCGCCGTCGAGCGCACCGACCGCGGCGACCTCACGGGCGCGGACGAGGACGAGCCCACGGACCCGGCCCTGACGGCCCCGGCCGGCGCCGACGGCGCCGTCTTCGAGACCGTCCGACTCAACCAGCCGCCGGAGTGGACGACGGACGCGACCGTCTACGAGGTGTTCGTCCGAACGTTCGCCGACGCCGAGGAGGGCGAGTCGTTCTCGGCGATCGCGGACCGGATTCCGCGGATCGCCGCGCTCGGCGTCGACACGCTGTGGCTCACGCCGGTCCTCCAGCACGACGGGAAGCCCCACGGCTACAACATCGTCGACTTCTTCGACGTGGCCGAGGACCTCGGCGACCGCGACGACTACGAGGCGCTCGTCGAGACGGCGCACGACCACGGGATGCGGGTGCTGTTCGACTTCGTCGCCAACCACACTGCGCGCGACCACGAGTGGTTCCGGGACGCGTATCAGAACCCGGACTCCCCGTTCCGCGACCGGTTCGAGTGGCAGGAGTCCGGCGAGCCGGGGACGTACTTCGACTGGGAGCTGATCGCGAACCTGAACCACGCGAACCTCGACGTGCGTCGGTTCCTCCTCGACGTGGTCGACGAGTGGGCGCCGCTCGTCGACGGGTTCCGCTGCGACATGGCGTGGGCTGTCCCGGACTCGTTCTGGCGCGAGCTCCGCGACCGGGTGAAGGCGACGGACCGCGAGTTCCTGCTGATGGACGAGACGATCCCGTACATCCCCGACTTCCACGAGGGGATGTTCGACGTCCACTTCGACGCGACGCTGTACTTCCAGCTCCGACAGGTGGGCCGCGGCGCCGAGCCCGCCGCGTCGCTGCTGGACGCTATCGACCGGCGCGCGGAGATCGGCTTCCCGGACCACGCCGGCTTCCTCCAGTACATCGAGAACCACGACGAGACGCGCTACCGGGTCGAGTGCGGGGACGCCGCCGCGGCCGCCGCCGGCGCCGCGACGTTCACCTTGCCCGGCGTGCCGATGGTGTACGCCGGCCAGGAGATCGGCCAGCGCGGTCGCCGCGACGCGATCGCGTGGGAGCACGCCCGAGACGAGGTCCATGAGCGCTACGAGCGCCTGCTCGCGACCCGCGCCGACCACCCGGCGCTCGGCCCCGAGGGCGATCTCGAACGCGTCGACTACCACGTCGCCAGCGGCGACCTCTCCGAGCGGCCGATCGTCGCCAGCGGGAACATCCACCCCGACGACGTGGTGGCGTTCCGCAGGAGCGACGGCGAGGAGTCGCTGATCGTCGCCCTCAACTTCGCGCCGGAGACCGCGAGCGTCGCCGTCGAGGCCGATCACGACGAGACGGACCTCGTGACGGGCGAGCCGTGCGTCGTCGCGGACGGCAAGGGAACGGAGCGGATCCGGGTGGCTGACGTCGCCGTCGTCCGCGCGCGAGACCGATGATCGGGGCTGAGACGCCGAGCCGGCTCCGAGACCAGACCGACGCCCTCGTCGAGCGGTCCCGTCGCGACCGCGAGGCGGCCGACGACCGGTTCGGCGCCGCCCGAGCGATCGCCGAGCGGCTCGGCTCGCACCCGATCCGACCGGATGGGGCCGACCCCGCGACCGACCCGCCGGACGGGGTCGCGTTCGGCTTCTGGACCCCGGACCTGATCGAGCGAGGCGTCCCCCTAGACGACGTCCGGCTCGAGCTGTTCACGCCCGTTTCGGACGAGGGTGACGGGGCAAAGGAGACCGTCGACCCGGGCCACGACGGTCTACGGGACGTCGAGTTCCGCGTCGACCGGGTCCCCGTCGCGCGCGACGACGAGTTCCACTGGGTCGCCGTCGAGGGGATCCCGGTCGGGACCCGCGACCGGCTCGGCGCGCTGTATCAGCTGACCTACCGGACGCCGGGCGGCGACGACGAGTGGGAAACGGTCCGCGACCCGCTCGCCCACTCGGTCCCGTTCGGCGCGTTCGCCCCCGCGGAGGCGTACGACTGGCCGCGTCTCGACGCCACTCGGGACGACCGCGACCACTTCGCCTCGTTCGGCGGTGACGACGAGGCGCTCCCGACGACCGAGGACGACGGCCTCCCGCGAGTCGACCCCGCGACGAGCATGCTGGAGATCCATCCCGGCACGTCGACCGAGCGGGGGTCGCTCAGAGCGCTCGCAGAGCGGTTCGGGGCGATCGGCGAGAAGCTCCGCAACGACGAGCCGCTCGCGCCCCACGAACGGAACTACGCCGGCTACGACGCGGTCCAGCTGATGCCGGTCGAGCCGCTCACGCAGGCGTACGGCCGGCAGTGGTACTGGCGGCCCGGCGGGGTCGACAGCGAGACGCCGGACGGGGCCCTCGACCGCGAACGCGACGTGGAACGCGTGACCGTCGGCGTCGAGCGGCCGGACCAGACGAACTGGGGGTACGACGTCGTCGTGAGCGCCTTTTCGGCCGCGAACCCCGCGATACTGGAGACGGGGCGGCCCGACGAGTTGGTCGACTTCATCGCCGCCTGCCACGCGATGCCGGACCCCGTCCGGGTCGTCTTCGACGTCGCGCTCGGGCACGCGGACGAGGGCGCCGCGGGGCTGCTCCCGGACCCCTTCTTCGAGGGGCCGGGGATGTACGGGCTCCACCTGGACTACCGCCAGCCCGTCGTTCGGGCGGTCCTCCTCGAACTGCAGCGTCGGAAGGCGAACTTCGGGGCGGACGGGATCCGGATCGACGGGGCGCAGGACTTCACGTACCACGACGAGGAGACCGGCGAACAGGTCCACGACGACGCGTTCCTCGCCGAGATGGACCGGGTGACACACGAGGTCGCCGGGAGCGAGTACCGACCGTGGATGATCTACGAGGACGGGCGACCGTGGCCCCGGGAGGACTGGGAGCTCGCGTCGACGTACCGGACGCTGATCGACCAGCATCCACACGCGTTCCAGTGGTCGCCCGTGACGTTCGCGCACAACAAGCCCGCGCTCCTGACGTTCTGGGCGACGAAGTGGTGGCGGATGCGCGAGGTCGGCGAGATGGGGAGTCAGTGGATCACCGGCGTCGCGAACCACGACACGCTGCGCCGCGGGTCGCAGGTCGAGGTGACCGACGACTGGGGCGGGGCGCTGATCAACCCGTACCTCGCCGACTCGCCGCCCGAGACGATCCGCGAGGCGTACGACAGCCCCGCGGCGCTCGTCTGGTTCCACGTCGCGATGCCGGGCGTCCCGATGGACTTCCTGCACGCGAACTACCGCGCGCCCTGGGGGTTCGTCCGGGACACCGACCCGACGTGGAACGTGAAGGTCGTCGCCGAGGAGGCGCCGTGGATCGACTGGCACGTCCCGGAGGGGTCGTTCGCCGACGGCGACGCGTTCCCGCGGCTGAAAGAGCTCGGGTTCGAGACGCGCTCGGAGCTCAAGGGGTTCGTCACGACCCTCGCGGCCCTCGTCGACGCGACCGACTACGACCTCGACCTGATCGCGGAGCTACTATCCGTGCAGGGGACGCCGCTGTCGACCGGCGGCGCGACCGCCGACGGCGACGTCGCGGCAGCCGACCTCCGGGAGATCTCCTTCGCGTGGAGCGCCGACGTGGCGGAGTACCTCGTCTTGGACCGGTGGGAGGACGAGCAGGGCGACGCGCGCACCGCCTTCGACCGTCGCGTCCGCGAGTTCCGGCAGGCGCGGCCGTGGCTCCGAGCCGACGTCGACGAGGCGCGCGGCGAGGCGTTCGGCTACCGGCACCCGACCGAGGGGACCGTGGTGTATCAGGCGCTCAGGCGCGACCCCGACGGGGGTGAGGCGCTGCTGGTCGCCTGCAACGTCGAGGGGACGCCCGTGGAGGCGTCACCGGCCGGCGTCCTCGACGACCTCGGAGTCGAGAGCGATCGGCCCGAGGCGACCGACTGGACCGTCGCGCTCGCGGGACCCGACACGGACGCCGAAGTCGGCGACGACGCCGGGCCCGTCAGGTTGGAGACCGCGGACGCGGTCGTGTGGCGCGCGGGGCCCGGCGACGACTGAGCCGGGCGCGCGGACGCGACGCTCGAGATGTCGCACGGACGCAACGCTTGAGTCGGTGGGGGTTGCAGGTTGACGCATGCGACTCGATCGCTCCGGCGGCGTGTTCTGTCACGTCACCTCGCTCCCGGGGAGACACGGCATCGGCGACCTTGGCGACGGCGCGGAAGAGTTCCTCTCGTTTCTCGGCGACGCCGACGTCGGCCACTGGCAGGTCTGTCCGCTCGGGCCGACGATGGACGCGGCCGGGGAGTCACCGTACCAGTCTCCCTCCGCGTTCGCCGGCAACCCCCTCCTGATCGACCTGGACGGGCTCGTCGACGACGGGTGGCTCGACGAGTCGGACCTCGAACCCGTCCCCGACTTCCCGGACGACCGGGTCGACTACGAGGCGGTCCGCGAGTACAAACAGCCGCTGTTGCGGACCGCGTTCGAGCGGTTCGACGAGGCCGGGGCGGGCGAGGCGGCGCCCGAGTTCGACGCCTTCCGCGAGCGCGAGCCGTGGCTCGACGACTACGCGCTGTTCAGGGCCGTCTCGGACGCGAGAGACGAGGACACGTGGGTCGACTGGCCCGACCCGCTCCGGACGCGGGAGCCAGAAGCGCTCGCCGCGGCCCGCGAGCGACACGCGACGGAGGTCCGGTTTCGGGAGTTCGTTCAGTGGACCTTCGACCGGCAGTGGCGCGAGCTCCGGGCGGTCGCGGACGACGAGGGCGTGTCGATCGTCGGGGACGTCCCCATCTACGTCGCGCTCGACTCCGCAGACGTGTGGGCGAACCCCGAGGCGTTCCGGCTCGACGACGAGAACCGCCCCGCGGCCGTGGCGGGGGTCCCGCCGAACGCCGGCGACAGCGGCCAGCGCTGGGGGAACCCCGTCTACGACTGGGAGCGGCTCGCCGAGCGAGAGTACGACTGGTGGATCGCCCGGTTCCGACGGCTGTTCGACCTCGCCGACGTGGCGCGGCTCGACCACTTCCTCGGGTTCGTGAAGTACTGGGCGATCCCGGCCGACCGCGACGACCCGGCCGCCGGCGAGTGGGCCGAGGGCCCGGGACGCGACCTGTTCGAGACCGTCGAGCGCGAGCTTGGGCAGGCGCCGTTCATCGCCGAGGACCTCGGGTTCGAAGAGCCGGCGATGGACGAGCTGATGGCGGAGTTCGGCTTCCCCGGGATGCGCGTACCGCAGTACGCCGACTGGTGCGCGGAGGGCAACGAGTACCAGCCGATGCACTACCCCGAGGGGGTCGTCGGCTACACCTCGACCCACGACACGAACACGTGGGTCGGCTACTTCGAGAACCTCCCGGAGCGCCAGCGCGACTGCTTCCGGTACAACGTCGGCGCCGAGGGCGACCGCCCGACCGAGTGGGAGATCATCGACGAGGTGTGGGCCTCGGAGGCCGTGCTGGCGATGACGACGGTACAGGACCTGCTCGGTCTCGGGAGCGAGTCGCGGTTCAACGAGCCGGGCACCCTCGACGGCAACTGGGAGTGGCGCGTCCGGCGCGAGGCCCTCGACGACGCGATCGCGGACCGGCTGTGGGAGCTCGCCGGGCGGCACATCAGGTAGGTCGATGCTCGGGGGGATCCTCCCGGACGCCCCTGTCGTTCACGTCGCGGTGATCGCCGTCGCGACCGGCGCCATCTGGGTCGGTAGCGGCTGGTTAGAGGAAGCCGCAGAGACGCTCTCGGGGTACTACGGGCTACCGGCAGTCGTCCAGGGGTCGATCGTCGTCGCCGTCGGGTCGAGCTTCCCGGAGTTCGCGAGCGTGGTCGTCACCGCGGCCACCGGCGTCTTCGACATGGGCGTGGGCGCGCTCGTCGGATCCGCCATCTTCAACGTCCTCGTCATCCCCGGACTCTCCGGGTTCGGGGCGGCCGGCGACCTCGAGTCCAGCCGGGCGATCGTGTACAAGGAGGCGCAGTTCTACATGATCGCGGTGTCGGCGCTGGTCGTCACCTTCTCGCTCGCGGTCATCTACTACCCCGTCTCGTCGGACCCGATCGTGGGGGAGCTGACCCGGCCCGTCGCGGCGATCCCGCTCGCGCTGTACGGGCTCTACCTGTTCATCCAGTACCAAGACGTCGACGACGCGGCGATCGATCGAATCCGGGAGGGCGTCGAGATCCGGCGCGAGTGGGGGAAGCTCGCGGCCGGGCTGCTCGTCATCGGCGTCGCCGTCAAGCGGCTGGTCGGGTCGGTCGAGTCGCTCGGGTCGACGTTCGGGATCCCGGAGTTCCTCGCCGGCATCACGATCGTCGCGGCGGCGACGAGCCTCCCGGACGCGCTCGTGAGCGTCCGGACGGCCCGCGAGGGACGGGGCGGAACGAGCCTGGGGAACGTGCTAGGGTCGAACACGTTCGACCTGCTCGTTGCCATCCCGGTCGGCGTGTTGATCGTCGGGAGCGTCGACGTGAACTTCTCGACCGCCGTCCCGATGCTCGGCGTCCTCACCGTCGCGACCGTGCTGCTGTTCGCGACGCTCCGGACGGACCTGTCGCTCACCGAGCGGGAGTCGTCGGTCCTGCTGATCGCGTACCTCCTGTTTATCGCGTGGGTGGTCGCCGAGACGATCGGGGCGACGACGGTTCTGAAAGGTGTTTAAAAGACTCGTCGCCGTCGGTCGGGATTATTTAAATGCCATCTCGATACCACCTCGATACTATTCCCAATATTACCTCGATACCACCTCAATACTATTCCCAATATTACCTCGATACCACCTCAATACCGACGACCTGCTACGTCTGCTCTCGCTATCGATCAGACGGCGGACTCCGCAAGGGACTGTTTCAGGCCGCGTCGCACCGGAGGACGGAACGTCGACTGAATCGCGTTTCAGTACTGGTTCCGGCCGATGATCAGGTACAACACCAGCCCCAGAAGCGGTGCGAGGAAGGCGACGATCGCCCACAGGAACGCGGGTTGATCGCTCCGCTGTTGCGCGTCGGAGTAGATCCAGACGATGATTGCGAGCTGTACGAGCAGCATCAGGAGGCCGAACAGGAGGACGAGCACGCCGGCTCCGCCTCCCTGAAGTATCGGGGACATCATGCCCGACGACTCGGAGGAAAGGCAAGTGTCTTTGGTTAGTTAGGGCGCCTCGCGCGACCCGACCACGAACCGTTTTGAGGCGTCGACCCCCGATCCGGGCATGGACCTACCAGTCGACGCCGAGCGGCTCCGCGCGGACCTGGAGGCCAACGCGGCGTTCGGGCGGGTGAGGTACGACGACCCCGAGAAGCTCGGCCGGACGAATCGGACAGGGAGCGAGGCGAACCGGGCGGCGCGGGATCGACTGGTCGAGCGGCTCGCGGACGCCGGCCTCGACGTCGCCGTCGACGCGGTCGGCAACCTCGTCGGGACGTGGGCCCCGGATTCCGCGGATCCGGACGCGGCACCCGTCGCGAGCGGGAGCCACCTCGACAGCGTCCCCGAGGGCGGGATCTTCGACGGGCCGCTCGGGGTGTACGCGGCGCTCGAGGCGGTGCGCGCGATGCAGGACGCGGGCGTCGAGCCGGCGCGGCCGGTCGCCGTCGCGAGCTTCACCGAGGAGGAGGGCGCGACGTTCGGCGACGGGCTGCTCGGATCGGCCGTCGCGACCGGCGTTACCGACTCCGACGAGGCGCTCGCGCTCGAAAACGACGCTGGGGAGACGCTGGGGGAGGCCTTGGAGCGGATCGGCTACCGCGGCGGCGACCGGATCGACCCGTCATCGTGGGCGGCGTTCTACGAGCTTCACGTCGAGCAGGACACCGTGTTGGAGGAGGCGGGCGCCGACGCCGGCGTCGTGACAACGATCACCGGAATCACCCACTGCGAGGCGACGATCGCGGGCGAGGCGAACCACGCGGGCGCGACGGCGATGGAGGACCGGACCGACGCGCTCGCGGCCGCGAGCGAGTTCGTGCTCGACGTGGAGGCCGCCGCGAACGAGGTAGTCGACGAATCGAGCGACTCAGCGGTCGGGACGGTGGGCTCGCTGTCCGTCTCGCCGAACGCGACCAACGTCGTTCCCGGGCGCGTGGAGGCCGGCGTTGACGTGCGGGACGTGACCGCGGAGTCGATGGAGACGATCGTCGCCGCCGCGCGCGACTCGCTCGCCAGGCTGGAGCGCGAGCGCGGCGTCGAGGCGACGTTCGAACGACCCTTCGACGTGGCCCCGACCCCGATGAGCGACCGACTCCGCGACGCGGCGCACGCCGCGGCCGAGGCGGCGGGGGTGACCGCGGTCGACCTCCACTCCGGCGCCGCGCACGACGCGATGCGAGTGGCGGCGGTGACCGACTCGTCGCTGCTGTTCGCCCCCTCTCGCGACGGGATCTCGCACAGCCCGCGCGAGTGGACCGACTGGGCGGACTGCGCCGCGGCGACCGAAGTCCTCGCGGGCGCGGTGGCGCGGGCTGCGACCGAGTAGCCCGACCGGGCGAGGAGCGCGGCCTCTCGCGAGTCGCTCGCCGAGACGCCGGTGGAGCAGGAAGCACCCGATCGGCCGACGTGAGGAACCGACCGTCCGAACGGAGCCTCGGCCGGGTCACCGAGCACTCGGACCGAGCGGCGTTCCCGGTGAGCCGGAGTCGGTAACGGGCCGCGAGTTCCGTCCGGGATCGCCTCCGGGAGCGGTGGAGTTAGGTGGCGCGCCGACGATCAAAACACGATGGAAGCGGCACTCTGGTACGTGCTAACCGGAACGCGGGGGGGATCCAACCGCGTCCGGCTGTTGCGGGCGCTCGACGACCGCCCGCGAAACGCGAACCAGCTCGCCGAGGACCTCGATCTGGACTACAAAACCGTCCGACACCACCTCGACGTTCTGATGGACAACGACGTCGTCCAGCGCAGTGGCGACGAGTACGGCGCCGTCTACCTACCGACACCCCGGGCGCGCCAGCACTGGGACACCATCGAAACGATCATCGATCAGACAGACGCCGATTGACGGGGCGAACGGAGGGATCCGGCTCCGTGGCGCCCGAACCGTATTGGGAACGAATTTGGGAAAGCGGTTATATCCCCCCGCCGATAGCAGGAGTACGATGAGTCTCTGGTTCGACGTAGCGCGGATCTCGGCGGGGGTGAACGTCGCCCTGCTTCTCGCGCTCGTCTGGGTGTGGGGGCGGAACTACGCGCAGTTCCGCTCGAAACACGCCCTCGGACTCGCGATGTTCGGGGTCTTTCTGCTCGGAGAGAACGCGTTCGCGCTGTACATTTACCTTGTCGACCCGACGCTGTCCGCGTGGTTCGCCTCCGAGGCGGTCCCGCCGATCGCGTGGCGCGGCATGATGGCGCTGCACGTGCTCCAGACCGCCGGCCTCCTCTTTCTCGTGTGGATCACGTGGGACTGACTGGTAGTCGGACCCGTATCGGCGTCGCCGCGTCGACGCCGCTCGTTCCGCGACACCGAACCGTTCTCCGGAACCGGCGGCGGTGCGGGCCGACGTATACGTCATGATTTATATATTTCCAGGTGACGCCTGACGCCGCTTCGACGGAGCGGTGCGAGACCCTCTGGTCGCCACACGCGCGAATACCGGGGTCGCGGGCGCGTTCACTTCTCATCAGTGAGATACTGAGAGATAGATTTATATACCCTCAACACTTACTAAGGGTTAACGAATCGGCGAGCCCGGCGCCAGTATTTTTGTCGGGAGTTCGATCGGTGAGAACACCATGACTGAGACACACATACGCGGGTACGACGGCGAAACGGAGCGGGACCGAACCACGGAGGCGACCGAGTCGACCACGGACGAGACGGAGTCGGCGAGCGAGCGGACCACCACTTGCCCGGAGTGTGAGGGGAACCTCATCAGCGACACGGAGCACGGCGAGACCGTCTGTACCGACTGCGGGCTCGTCGTCGAGCAGGACGGAATCGACCGCGGGCCGGAGTGGCGCGCGTTCGACTCCAGCGAGCGCGACAGCAAGTCCCGCGTGGGCGCCCCGACGACGAACATGATGCACGACAAGGGGCTCTCGACGAACATCGGCTGGCAGGACAAAGACGCCTACNGAACATGATGCACGACAAGGGGCTCTCGACGAACATCGGCTGGCAGGACAAAGACGCCTACGGCAAGTCGCTGTCCACCCGCCAGCGCCAGCGGATGCAACGGCTCCGCACCTGGAACGAGCGGTTCCGGACCCGCGACTCGAAAGACCGAAACCTCAAGCAGGCGCTCGGCGAGATCGACCGGATGGCCTCGGCGCTCGGGCTCCCGGACAACGTCCGCGAGACCGCCTCCGTTATCTACCGCCGCGCGCTGAGCGAGAACCTGCTCCCCGGCCGCTCCATCGAGGGCGTCGCGACCGCGGCGCTGTACGCCGCCGCCCGGCAGGCCGGAAACCCCCGGAGCCTCGACGAGTTCACCGCCGTGTCCCGAGTCGACAAGATGGAGCTCACTCGGACGTACCGGTACGTGATCCGGGAGCTCAAACTGGAGATCCAGCCCGCCGACCCCGGGAGCTACGTGCCTCGGTTCGTCTCGCGGCTCGATCTCTCGGAGGAGACGCAGCGTCTCGCGCGCGATCTCCTCGACGGTGCCAAACAGGCCGGGATCACCAGCGGCAAGTCGCCGGTCGGTCTCGCCGCCTCCGCGGTGTACGCGGCCGCGCTCCTCTCGAACGAGAAGGTGACGCAGAGTCAGGTGTCCGCGGTCGCCGACATCTCCGAGGTCACCATCCGGAACCGGTACAAAGAGCTCCTCAACGCGAGTGAGGGATTAACCGCCTGATCCGTCGCAACCGAGGCGTCTCACCGGTTCTGTTGTGCGTGAGAGGGCAGTCCCAATCGCCACGTACGTTTTTAACCCGGCCACGTGTAAGGTCGCTCCATGGTGGATGCGTTCGTCAGACTCGTCTGTCCGGAGTGCACCAAGGAGTGGCAGGACAACCCCGCGGACCTGCAGAGCCTCCGTTCGAACTTCAGTTGTCCCGACTGTCACGCGACGCGGCGATTGACGGAGTTCATGCGGACCGAGCGTGACCTCGAGGCTGTTAAGCAGTTCCAGTAGCTCACGGGCGGTTCGTTCAGTCGTCGGTCGAGCGCTGACGACGGCGTCGCGATCGGGAAGGCCCCCGAACGAACCGTTTCGACGTGCGGAGTTTTTTACCGTTCGCCGGTCGGCGGACTACCGGCGACTCCGAGAACCTTCCCGATCGATAACGCGAAAAGACGCGTCTCTGCCTCCGAAACGCGGAAACCGAGAGAAATCATGATAACGTGGCTCAGGATAATAATATAAACCTCCGGTAGCAAAGGACTGGTACTCATGAAGAAGCAGGAGCTCATCCACCTTCACGGCCTCCTCGCCGAAGTACGAAAACAGTGCGAATTCTGGGACGAAGACATTGACCTCGACGCGTATGAGGAACTCGGCGTCAAACCGACATCGATTCATAAATCGAAGACCGACCACAAAGCCGCTGTTTTCAAGCTGACCGAAGGAATCACCGAGCCGATGGACGAGTCCGAGTCGGAGCCGCTGGCCCCGACCGCAGACTGAATCTTCCTCGCCGCCTGCCGGCAGATCGCTACGTTTCCAGTGACCACGTTAGCGTCGAGAGGGCTCCGATCAGGACGGATCGGCGCCGAACGGACGTAGCGCGGGCGCCCGAATCGTCGCGGACGATGTCTGCAAAGACGGGACGCGTTGGTCTCAGGCGTCGGTCGCGTCGTCGGAGCTCACGTCGCCGTCGTCCGAGTCTTCCGCCGTCGATCGCTCCGCAGATTCTCTCTCCATCTCCTCAACCTGGAGCACCTTCAGCGGGATGTTCCGGAGGCGCTGACCGATCTCCTTGCGTGCGACGCGGCTCGCGTGCTCCTCGCGGTCCACGTTGAACACGTCCATCTGGAGACGTAGCGCAACGAGGGCCTCGTCGGCGGCGATGAACGCCGGCGGAAGCTCTTCGCCGCCGGGCGACGTGCGGGTACCGGTCTCGATCTCGACGTAGTTGAGGTCCGGATTGAGCATCTCACCGGTCTTCGAGATAGCGATCCGGACCGCTTCGTCGGCGGTCTCCACGTCGTACACCGGAACGGCGGCCTCGACGACGACTCGGCAGTCCATCACGCACCCCTGTACCACGCCGACCGGCATGAAAGTTCGGCCGACAGGTCGCCCAAAGGACGCCGTCTCAGGAGAGCGGCCCGCAGCGGGCTACTCGCCGCCTGCACGGAGGTAATAAAACACGTACGTCTGCGCGTAGCCGGCGTACTCCCCACCGAACCGCTCTCGGATCGCCCGCGACGTGTCGACGTAGTTCCCGCGCTCGCAGTCTGGGTAGTACTCCTCGACCGTCGTCCGGATCCAGGTGTCGAGCGGGACCGCCTCGAGGAACCCAAGCGAGAACAGCAGGACGCAGTCCGCGACCTTGTCGCCGACGCCGACGAATCGCGTCATCGACTCGCGCGCCTCCTCGTACGGAAGGGCTGCCGCCTCTCGAGGATGCGCCTCGCCAGACGCGACCATCTCCGCGGTCCGCTGCACGTAGGGGGCGCGATACCCCAGCGAGAGGTCGCGGAGTTCGCCCTCCGTCCGAGACGCGAGCTGGTCCGGCGTCGGGAACACGCTGTACTCCTCACCACCGAGCGTGAGGGTGTCGCCGTACGTCTCCCGTAGCCGACGCTGCATTCCGTGGATCCGCGCGACGCGCATCTGCGCCGAGCAGATGAACGAAATCAGACATGGGAAGACGGGGTCGCGCGTGAGACGCATCCCCTCGTAGGCTCCGTACGCCCGCTCGAGAAGCGGGAGATCGGGGGTCGCTCCGAGGATCGTATCGAGATCGTCGTCGAGGCGAAACAGGTGTGTGAGGAGGGGGACCGCATCCACCGACGACTCCCACTGAAGGGTTCCGTCGTGGACGCCGCCCTCCTGTCGCACCCGCACTGGAACCCGCTCTTCGGTCACCCCGGGTATCGGATCGACGACCGTCTCGTACCACGCGTCGCCGCCGTGGGCGTGGAGGTCCTCGTAGGTCCCACCGTCGGCGCGGTTCCAGAGGTAGCTCTGTCCGCTCTCGACGGTCGCCTGGAGATCGAACGGCCCGGCCAGATCCGCGATGTCGAGTGCGCCTCGCTCCATTATCGATCTGCTGGCGCCGCGGCCGTATGCGGGTTTCGGTCGGGTGGATCCCCTCTGTCCGTATTGCGCAGATGACCGCCGAAGAGGGGTTTTTCTCCGTTCGCCCCGTACGCACGGTATGCCGACGTATCGACGAACGACCCGCGTACCGGCCCCCATCGACGAAGTGTGGGCGTTTCACTCGACGATCGACGGGCTCCGCAAGCTCACGCCCGATTGGATGAACCTCCAGATCGGCGGTGTCGAAGGCCCGGACGGGGAGCCGGACCCGGATGTGCTCGTCGAAGGGTCCGAAATAGCGATGTCGATGCGGCCGTTCGACGTCGGACCGCGACAGCGGTGGACCTCTCGGATCACCGAGCGATATCCCGACGGGGGGTCAGATCTCGGCGATCGGGCCCACTTCGTCGACGAGATGTCCGGCGGCCCTTTCCGTCGGTGGGAGCACACACACGCGTTCTACGCCGACGGCGAAGAGACGTTACTCGTCGACACCGTCGTGTACCGCCTCCCGTTCGGCCCGCTCGGAGACGCGGCCGGCCCGTTCGCGAAGGTCGGGTTCGAGGGAATGTTCCGAGACCGACACCGCCGAACGACCGCTCAGTTCGAGCCGTAGCTCGGTGGCGGAAGGGGGCGCCGAACGGCTCAGCGGGGACTCACGCCGGCTTCGTGATCCGTTCGGCCTCGAAAGAGACCTCGAACACCGCGCCGTCGTCGTTCTGGACATCTATCTCCCAGCCGTGGGCGTCGACGATCCGGGCGACGATCGCGAGTCCGATACCCGAGCTGTCAGCGGTCGAGAACCCGGGGTCGAACAGCGACTCGCGTACCTCGGGCGGAACGCCCGGTCCGTCGTCGGCGATGTATACCCCGTCTCCGCCTTCGCCGGTTCGGGATCCGACCTCAATGGTGACGCCCGGGCCGCCGTGGTCGACGGCGTTCCTGAAGAGGTTCTCGAAGGCCTGTCGAAGTCGGGTCGAATCTGCGTGTACCCGACCGATATCGTCGGCGATCGTCAACGTCGCGTCGGGCGCGCGGACCGTTTGCCAGGCCTTCTCGGCAATACCGGCCACCGACGTCGGCTCGGTCTCCCCGATCGCCTCCCCGCGTTTCGCCAGCATCAGGAGGTTGTCAATAAGCGACTCCATCCGGGTCACCGCCCGGTCCATCGGCTCGTACGTCGACCGTGAGACTTCGCTCTCGACCAGTTCCATGTACCCAGAGAGCACGTTGAGCGGGTTCCTGAGGTCGTGTGAAACGACGGCGCTGAACTGCTCGAGCTGCTCCGTTTGCCGGCGGAGTTCCAGTCGACGGTCGTTACGCCCGATCGTGTACGCGATCAAGTCCGCGAACGTTCGATAGAGGTCCACCTCCTCGTCGGTCCACACCCGGCGAGCGTCGGTTTCGAAGGCCATCACGCCGACCAGGTCCCAGTCAGCAACGAGCGGAACGTGGACGGTCGCCGGTCGATCGCCCGTCCCCTCGTGCGTGCCATCGTTCTCCTCCTGAGAAGCCTCTGTCGATGCAGTCGGGACCGACGGGCAAACAACGTTTTCGAACGTCGAAAGGCGTTCAGCGTCGGGAAATCCCTCGAGCGGCTGCGGTGCGGTATCGCACCCGTCCGGACACCAACTGTACGTCGGTTCGAACGTCTCAGCGTGCCGAAGGTAACAGACGATCCTGTCGAGCTCGGCGTGCTCGCCGACGTTCTCTATTGTCCACCTGATCTTCGTATCGACCTCGTCCGACCGCGTGCTCATCAGCGTCGACCCGGAGTCCAACAGGACTTCCCGGAGCCGGGCGGCGTCGTCCGGCCCGAACCGAACTCGTTCCGCCTCCACCGCGTTGAGCAGTCGCTCGACGAGCGGGTCGGCCTCGGGGTCAGAGACCGGTTCCTCCGATGACGGCCCGATGACGACATCGGCGGCGCCGGCCCGGAGTGCGGTGCGGAACGCGTCCGTCGTCGCCGCCTTGAGAACGACGATGACCGGGACGCTTTTCGGCGTCGCCGCGAGGCGATCGGCGACCGCCGCCCTCGCTGCCTCCTCGGTGGTCGTGACGATACCGCAGGCGTCGCCAAGCGACCGCAGATCGGCGTCCTCAGCCGTCCCCACCAGTGCATCGGTCGCAATCGCTCGAACGTTCGGCGTCAGAGAGCCGCCCCACGCCGCATCGACCGCGCGTGACACACGCGCCCGCACGTCCGGGTCGTCGCCGACGTACGTCACGGCGGACCGCCGGTTCATACGGCAATATCATCACCAATCGCATTTGAACTTTCACCTGTAAATATCGGCTTCGAGAACGTCGTTTCCGCGTCGGCGGGCGACAGACGTCGCGACGCCTTCGAGAGACGCGATCTGGGGCGGTCAGGGGTCGCTCTCGGTCGCAGTGAGTGTGATTCCGGCGAGCACGACGGCCCCACCGACGAGCGTGAACGTCGTGGGGGCCTCCGCGAGGAACACGAAGGCGAGAACTGTCGCCCCGACCGGTTCGCCAAGTAGGGACACGGAGACGACGCTCGACTCGAGATGCGCGAGCGCCCAGTTGACCACGGTGTGTCCCAGCAGCCCCGGTCCGACGGCGAGACCGACGAAGATCGCCCACTCGCTCGGCGGATACCCGGTCAGCCCGTGGCCCTCAACGAGGACGATACCGAGAAGCGAGAGCGTGCAGACCCCGTAGACGACCACGACGTACGGAACCAGCGCGACCCGCTGACGGAGCGACCGTCCGGCGAGCACGTACCCGGCGGCCATCACGGCCCCGAAAAGCGCCAGGCCGTTCCCGTAGATCGGTCGCGGCCCCACGAGCACGCCACCGAGAAGGTCGCCGAGCGACATCGCCGCCATCCCGGCGACGGCGATCGCAATACCAGCGGCCATCCGGGCCGTCACGCGCTCGCGCAACAGGACCCATGCACCGAGCGCGACGAACACCGGCTGCGCTTGGACGAGCGTCACGCTCGCGGCGACGCTCGTCCACGCGAGACTCTCGAACCACGCAGCGAAGTGCAGCGCGAGCGCCACCCCCGAAAGCGTCGCGAACCCCAGGTCTCTGCGGGTGATTCCGGCGAGGTGTGTCCGATAGCGCCAGAGTGCAATCGGGACCAGCGGTAGCGTCGTAAAGAGGACTCGATAGAACGCGGCGACAGTGCTCGGCGCGTCGCTGAGGCGGACAAGAATCGCCCCGCCGCTCACGGCAGTCACCGCGACCACAAGCCCGACCGTCGGCGGGACGCGCGGATCGGTCGACATCCGTTCGTGCCTTCGGTTCCAATCGCTTTCCGTTACCGGTTTCGGGATCTCCTGAAGCGAGCCGGAACCAGCTCGGCCATGCGTCGGAGCCGCCGACCGGGTCGCACCGACGCTTCCGATGGCCATTTGCAAACGGAGAACGAACGCCATGCCATGTGTGCAGACACGTTCGGGGTCGGGATCCATCTCACGGAGGAGGAGTTCCAGTTCGTTGTGGGCGTCCCGTCAGACGTCGACTCCGGCTGGACCGACCCGGAAGCGTTCCAGTCACTCGTCGCCGAGACGGTCTGGGAGCGACTCGATCGTCAGTCGGTGTTCGAGTCCATTGCCGATCGCTATCGAACCGGTGAAACAGCGACACTCGGGACGGTGACGCTCGAGCCCGACGGAACCGTAGTCTCACACGACCTCGCCCCTCCGGCACCCGGCGCTGAAGACGACGAGCAAGAGACCGTCGGGTGAAGCGACCGCCGCCTTCGTCACTCGCTGCTCATCTCGTTGTCTTCGCCGACCGCAACCGTCGCCCCGACGGCCCACATACGCGCAGGCCGATACGCGGTGAGATCGTACCGCGTCGGCCCGACGGTCTCGCTCCACGTATCCAAGACATCGAGTGTGACTAGTCCCGACAGGGCCGTCCCAAGCGTTCGCGGCGTCGTCTCCGGCTCGGAAAGCGCGGCATGAATCTGCCTCGCCTGCGGATAGTTCCGCTCGCACCGCTCGATACCATCGCGTGCTTCCGCCCAGTGACGGCGAACGTAGCCATATGTCGTTGGGTCATCCCGTCGAAGTCCGTTGAGAACTGCGGCGACCGAGTGATCGATCCGATCGACGTCGTCGACGGGATCGAACAGCGATGCGACGATTGGCGCCGTCTGCTCTGTAAACGAGCAGCCGATCACGACGGTACTTCGATACCCATCGAGTCGAGCTCGCAACCCGTCGACGAGCGCACTCACCGCATCTCGACCGCGGTCGGCCAACAGCGGTTCGACATCATCGATAATCACGGCAGGTCCGAACCCGCGTGCGTCGACTAAGTGTTCCGCAACCGCATCGAGGATCCGCTCAATCCCGGCCGGCGCACCGAGGACGGTATACGCGAGCCGCTGATCCGGCACGACTTGGGTCGTCGTCGCGGCACCTCGGGTGTGGTCGCTTGCCGAAACGACCGCCTCCCGTTCCGGTACCGTCCCAGCGGTCCGACGCCAGCCACGTCGCCACTCCTCAATTCCCGTTCCGAATAACACAGAAATAACACGGTCCGGCACAGGGCCGTCACGGATCGGTGGTCGTCCGCGATCGGACACACGCACCGCGAATTCGCGACGAGACTGCGTCGGAACGGGCATCTTTACGTTCCCTTCATCGACAAAGCGGATAAACTTATGGGGGTACGACTCAATATTGAGAATTTCACAACCTGAAACTCGGTCGCGCGTGCCTCCCGGCACTTCCGCTCGCGATACATGAACACAGCCCACGGACATCGCGTCCGTGGGCTGTGTGTGGGAGTATGCTCCCGTATGAATGGGCAGGCGGCGAACCGCGGTTCCCAGAGGATCGCTCACTCCAGTAC
>NZ_AOJH01000098.1 GCF_000337355.1 Halorubrum kocurii JCM 14978
GGGCTTAACTTCCGTGTTCGGAATGGGTACGGGTGTTTCCCCACCGCTCTGGCCGCCTTTACGCCGACTCTCGGACTCGAACCGAGACTCGTCCACGAAACTCGTGGAGAGACGCCTGTGTCGGTGGTTCCGATCGAATGATCGGCCGACCGTGTATATGTGCGATCCAGTTACCGCCTGAACTCATACGAACTGTGGTGTCAGTGCCGTATGACTGTGGCTTCGGTCTGTTAGTGCTCGTGGACTCA
>NZ_AOJH01000099.1 GCF_000337355.1 Halorubrum kocurii JCM 14978
AGCGGGCGGCGCTGGTCGCCGAGCGCCTCAATCGGACCGAACAGCGGCTCTCCGAGATCGAACGCCGACAGCGCGAACTCCGCGAGCTTCGCGACGCCGGGGAGCTCACACAGGGCGAGTTCGCCGCCCGTATGGCGGAGACGGGGGCCCGCGCCGAGACCGTGAAGCGCGAGGCGAACCGGAGCGCCGCCGTCGCCCGCGACCTCCCGGACCCGGTTCGCCGGGCGCAAGGCCTCGACGGCGAGCGGCTCGACGCGGTTCGCGAGCGGGCGAACGGGGCGAGCGGCCCGGAGGTGTCGGCTATCGCCCGCGGCGTCGCGGGTAACGGCGTGGGTCAGCCGCTCGCCTCGAACCGGCGTGGACCACCGGCTGGCGCGCCCGGAGCCGGGAACGGGACCGGCAACGCGACCGGACCGGGGGCCGGCGGACCGTCGGACGGTGACGGCGCCTCCGGGAACGGCAGCGGGCCGATGAGGAACGCGAGCGAACCGGTCCCCGGAGCGGACGCGGCGTCCGGTGAGGACGGAAACAGGATGCCCGGAAACGACGCCGCCCCCAGCGGCGGTAGCGGCGACGGCGCCGAGACGAACGCGAGTACCGGCGACGGCGGGACGAACGACGCCTCCGACGGAACTGGGACGAACGCGAGCACCGGCGGCGACGCGACCGACCGCGGGACCGACGGGGCCGGACCGAACGAGTCGTCGCCCGGGGGCGAAGCCGGTCCCCGCGACGACGCCGGTGACCGGGGATCCGGGAGCGGGTCCGCCGCCGCCAGCGCCGTCGCCCAGGTCGAGACCCTCACCGACCGCCTGACGGGCTCGTGGGCGGACGGCACCGACGCCCTCCGCCGGGCCGTCTCCGGGATCGATGGGTAGGCCGGACCGCGGCCGGGCGCTTCGGGGCCCGAACGACGGCTCGCTCGTGCGCGCGACGGGCTCCGCGCGGACGGCGTCGACACGCCGACCGTGATAGGAAGCGATTTATCCGAGCCTCGTAACTCCCCGTCCGTGCAGCGAACGGTGCTCCTCTTGACCGTCGTCGCCGCGCTCGTCGTCGGTGTCGGCCTCGCGTCGGTCGGGGCCGCTCAGAGCGGTGCCGGTGTCCCGGCCGGCGGGTTCGAACAGATGGACGTCGATCCCGATGACATCCTGATCGAGGTCACTGTCGAGCCGGACGGCGACGCGGTCTGGGAGACCCAGTACCGGATCCGCCTCGCGAGCGACGACGAGGAGCAAGCGTTCGAAGAGCTCAAGGCGGACGTGGAGTCGGATCCGGGGGCTTACACGGGGCGGTTCAGCGACCGGATGTCGTCGACGGCGGCCGTCGCCGAGAACGCGACCGGGCGCGAGATGGCCGTCACGAACACGACCGTCACGGCCGAGCAGCGCGAGCTCCCGCAGTCGTACGGCGTCCTCACCTACCGGTTCGAGTGGAGCAACTTCGCGGCCGTCGACGGGGACCGGCTCCTCGTCGGCGACGCGATCGACGGGCTGTTCCTCGACGAGACCACGTCGCTCATCGTCTCGTGGGGCGACGGCTATCAGCTCGGCGACGCCTCCCCGTCGCCGACCGAGACCCGCGACAGCGCGGTCGTCTGGCAGGGGCCGGACGACTTCACGGAGGGGCAGCCGCGCGTGGTGATCGAGCCGGCGGGCCGCGCCGCCGGGCCGGTCCTCTTCGTCGCGATCGGACTTCTCGCGGCGGTCGTCGCCGTGATCGGCTACCGCCGTCGGCCGTGGGGGAAGTCGGCTCCGAGCCCGCCGTCGGACGCGCCGGATGCGACCGTCGACGGGGCGACAGACGAAGCGGGGGATTCGGGGAGCGCGGCGGCCACCGCGGCCGCGAGCGACGCCGACGAGAGCGACCCGTCTGGCGGCTCCGCGGCCGGCACCGCCAGCGACGCCGGCGGGGGCGACGGCGCCGGGAGCGGGGGCGACGCCGGCGGGGGCGAGAACGGGGCCGACGAGGGCGCCGACTCGGCGCCGCCGGTCGACACCGACCTGTTGAGCAACGAAGAGCAGGTGCTCCGGCTCGTCGAGGCCAACGGCGGGCGGATGAAACAGAAGCGGGTCGCCGAGGAGCTGGACTGGACCGCGGCCAAGACGAGTCAGGTCGTGACGGGGCTCCGCGACGACGGCGACCTCGACGGGTTCCGGCTCGGGCGCGAGAACGTCCTCTCGCTCCCCGACTACGACTCGGCCCCGGAGAACGACGACGCGGACGGCGACGAGGGCGACGCCGCCGAAGAGTGACCTCGCCGCCGGGCCTCAGAGGTCTCGCGACCGACCGAGGTGCTGGAGTTCGCCGCCGCACTCACAGGTGCCGCCCGATTCGGAGCGCGCACCGCATTCGAAACATTCGTACAGTTCTTGTCCGTTCGCCCCTGATTCTGGTCGCATATTGTGTGATATGCTACCAAGAGTATTAGCTGGTGCCCTAATATTCTTTACAGACTATAATCAGAAGTGCGGCGTTCTATGCACGAACGATCGATTCCGTCGGTAAACTCTGGCACGACGAGCGAGTTCGACGGAGAAGTCCGGGCGTTCCAGCGGCTCCGTCTGGCGTCTCTACCGACTCGAGATCGCTCCCGTGACTCCTCTCTTCCACTTCACGGTGGTCCGTCAGAAGAGCCGGAGGAGGGATTTGAACCCTCGACCTATTCCTTACGAAGGAATCGCTCTGCCAGCTGAGCTACTCCGGCACGCATCATACCATTCCCGAACGGAAAAATAAGGGTTCCGAAACCGCGACGACACGGTCTACGAGATCCCCCGACGCCGACCGGTTCCACTCGACTATCGAGAGCGAACAAGTGTTGGAGTTCGTTTCGAAATATTCGCCGTCCCGTTCGAATCAGTGAGTTGAATTGCAGATAGTCACAAGAATATAAGGAAAAAGCATATATACGTGTTTGGACCTCAATCAAAGCGTGACAACACCGATCGTGTGCCGCGATGGCGGGGATCGACTCCCCCGACGGTGTCTGCCCGGTCGGAGCCCGTGCCGGGCGTCGCTCGTCCCGCCGGTCGCGACCCCCACCGCGACCCGGCGCGACAGTCACCCTATCAGCGATCCGACACGGCCGACGTGTGATCCACGTCTCTGACGTGCCAAGCGCGAAATCGCCTCTGGTCTCGACCGTCTCGCGGCCGTGGACTCTTGTCATGTGACGGGCCTGCAGCCGTCCCGACCCGCCGGCGTTCTCCGGGTGGGACGGCGGTCACGCCGTCGACGCGTACCACTTTTCCCGCCAGCGAGCGCTGGGGGAACTCACGTTCGAAACGAGGCGCCGGCCGCCGGAACGCCCGACGACTCCCTTACTCGAAGAGCCGCATCGGGGCCCGCGCGGCCGCGGAAAGTCCGCTCACCGCGGCACCCACGGCCCCCGCGAGCCGCGCCTCCGCCGGCGCGACGCCGAGCTCGCGGGAGAGCAGTCCCGGCCGGGCGTCGGCGCCGAGGACGGCGACCGTTCGCCCTCGGACCCGTATCTCGGCGGTGAGGTCCGTCGCGGTCAACAGCGCGGCCGGGCCGCGGGCGTCGGCGTCCTCCGGCAGGCTCCGCGCGACCCGGACCGCGTCGCGAACCGTTGCCGCCTCGATGAACAGGCGATCGCCCGTCGAGCGGACCGGGAGCTCGACGCCGGCAGCGGTGAGCGTCAGGTCCTCCGTGGTGACCGAGAGCGGTGCCCTCGCGTCAGTCCTGTTCACGGGTCGTGACCCGAACGGTGCCGTCGAGCCGCCAGCTGGCGTGTTCGACGTCCTCCCCGGTACCGCTCGGCACGTCGACGCTCATGTCCTCGAACTCGTAGACGATCTCCGCGTTCCGTCCCGTCAGCCTGTCGTAGAGTCCGATGGCGAGGTCGGGCCACGTCGTCGTCTCGTCGATGCGCTCCTCGGGGTCTACGCTGTCACTCATGAATAATCGTACGTCACACAGCAATATAAAAGTGTCACACGATCGAAACCACGGCGGTGAGCCTCCCCCAGGACTCCGAATCGCGAACCGCCGCAGGGACGGGTGGCGGGAGACCCCAAATCGGCTCGGCTCGGGCGCGACTCGGCGTGAACGCGGACCGGCTCGGCTCGGGTGCGACCCGGCTCGAGCGCGGTTCAAGCCCGCGTGAGCCTGACGTCCAGACAGACGTTGTACTCGTGGGGCGCGTACGAGCGGACGACGCGCTCCGTCTCGACGGTCGCGTCGTACGTATCGCCGGCGGCCGCGCGGATCGCCCGCGCGCCGGGGCCGAACGGGTCGTCCTCGTGTTGGATGTCGTAGTAGTGGACGACGCAGTCGTCGCCCGCCAGCCGAACGGCCGTGTCGAGGAACTCGTCGGCGGAGTGCGGGAGGTTCATCACGAGCCGGTCGGCGACCCCGGCGTACTCGTCGGCGACCTCCCGCACGTCGCCCGCGATCGCGGTCACGCGGTCGCCGACGCCGTTGCGTTCGGCGTTCTCGCGGAGGTACTCGACCGCGCGCTCGTTGAGGTCACAGGCGACCACGTCAGCGCCGCGGCCGGCCATCGGGACCGCGTAGGGACCGACCCCGGCGAACATGTCGACGACCGTCTCCTCGGGGGCGACCTGCTCGATCACCCGGTGGCGCTCGGTGGCGAGCCGCGGGGAGAAGTACACCTCGGCGACGTCCAACGCGAACTCGTGGCCGTACTCGCGGTGGACTGTCTCGGTGCCGTCGCCCGCCAGCACGTCCCAGCGGCGGACGCGCAGCTCGCCCTCGATCGGGGAGGCCCTGTTGAGCACCGTCTCGCAGGGCACGTCGGAGGCCATCACCGCCTCGGCGATCTCGCGGGCGCGCTCGTCGTCGTCCTCGTCGATGATGACGATGTCGCCGAGCCGCTCCAGCGAGGGCTCGTACCCGAGGATCGCGGCCGGGGTCCGCGGGCGGTCGCGCTCCGCGGCGTCGCGCTCGACGATCGTCGGGGCGAGGTCGACGGGGACCGCCTCGGAGTCAGTGACGGGGATGTAGATCGTGTCGCCGTCGACCGCGATCTCGTGGTCGCCGTCGAGGGCGTCGGCGTCGGCGAGCCGCTCGCGGACCGCCTCGCCACGCTCGCGCTCGACCGCGACGCAGGGAACGCTCATTGTCGCGAGAACGCGCGGCGAGTCATAAACGCTGACGCTTTCGCGGCCCGGGAGCGCTGCGGGAGGGCGGGCTCGGTCAGTCGAACGGGTACCGCGCGGTCGATCCGCACTCGCGGCACCGGACGACGACCCGGCCGGGGCGGAGCCGGACGCGGCTCGTCTTCCCCGGCCGGAGGTAGACGCCGCAGTCGCCGCAGGTCTTCCGGGAGAACTCGGCGGGGACGCCGCAGCGGTTCCGCTCGGCGATCCGGCGCGCGAGCCCGACGTACTCTCGCGCGCGGTCGTACTCGTCGTCGACGACGGCCTCGCGGGCGAGCGCGAGCAGCCGGTCGATCCGTTCCGACGGGATCCCCATACCTCGCCGGGGGTGACGGACCGGCAAAGTCGTTGCCATCGAGGAGCGGCCCCCGAACCCTCCGGAGGCGATCCCCTCTGTGGCCCGCCAACCCGCACGCTTTTTTAACGGCCCGCGCGAACGACGCGGCATGAAGGAATCCCTGATGGACGTCGTCTGCTGCCCGCTCGACAAGGCCGACCTGGACCTCGACGTCGACGAGCGAGACGACGACGAGATCCTCGCGGGGACGCTCACGTGCACCGAGTGCGGCGAGACCTACCCGATAGAGGACGGCATCCCGAACCTCCTCCCGCCGGACATGCGCGACGAGGCGGCGGCGTAGGCGCGGACCGCTCCCTCGTCTCGTACTGCATCTTTTTTTAGTGTGAGTGCGTCGACCCGTACGTGTCGACACTCTCCGTCGAACTGAACGGGGACGCGGTCCACTCGATCCGGGCGCCCGACCGGTTCGAGACGACCGGCCCGTTCGCCGTCGCGCTCGAGAACGAGGGCCGTTCCACGCACGTCCATCTGCACTTCGACGACGACCTCGACCGGGTCGTTTCGCTGGCCGAAACGAACCACTTCGTCGACGACGAGGCAACGAAACACGTCCACGTCTCCGTCGCGGACGCGGCGGAGCCGGTCCGGGGGAAGCTCAAAATCGTCACCGGCTACGGCTCCGAGACCCGGTACGTCAACGTCCGGGTCGACCCCCCCGAGGACCCAGTCCCCGAGAAGGTCGCCGTCGACGAGGCGTTCACCAAGCCGCCGGAGCGCCCGCCGGAGGTCACGCCGTCCCAGCGCGCGGCGAAGGCGATCGACCGGCTGATCGAACGGGGCGGCGTGCCCGGCGCGGTCGCCGCGTTCCTCGCGCTCGCCGGAGGGGTCGCCGTCGCGCTCGCGCTCGACAGCGCGGTCGTCTCCGTGGTCGTCGCCGTCGTCCTGACGGTGTCGCTCGGGGCGGCGCTGCTGGCGGCGTGGTGACGGGCGCGGACGCGGCGGACGCTCGCCGCCGATCGCCGCGAATCCGGGCGCTTTTAAGCGTGCCAGCGGAACGTCTGAGCATGAGCTTCGAGAAGGAAGACGAGGTCGTGCTCCACGACAAGCACAGCGAGTACGACGGCGAGTCGGGCACGATCACGCAGGTCATGGAGACGATGTTCGGCGACGCGACCTACACGGTCAGCTTCGAGGACGGCCAGGAGACCGGCGTCCCCGAGGACGCTCTCGACGCCGTCGAGAGCGAGGAGTAACTCCCCCGTTTTTCCGACCCGCATGGCAAAAGTCCCGTTCCACTACGTCGACCTCCGTGCGTTCGCGTACGCCACCGAGGACGAGAAGCGGGTCGCGGACGCCCTTCGAACGTTCCTCCCCGAGGACGCCGAGCTGGACCGCGTCGAGAACGTCGGCCACCACGGCGACCGGATCGTCGTGCTTTCGGCCCGCATCGAGAACGCCGACGGGATGCGACACGTCCTCGACCGGCTCTCCGGGCTCGACGAGGTCGACCGCGTGATCGACGAGCTCGACCAGCGGGTCGACGACAACTGCGCGCTGTTCCTCCGCGTCGACAAGCAGGCCGCGTTCCGCGGCGACGTCCGGCTCGGCCCCGGGATCACCGTCCGCGCGAAGGTCGAGGCGTACCCGGCGAATAAGGAGGCGGCCGTCGAGAACGCCCGGGAGACGCTGGGGCGGCTGGCGGACGACGGAGACGACGAGAGCGGCGACGACGACGACGAAGACGACACTTCCGACGACGACGACGAAGACGACACTTCCGACGACGACGACGACGAGACGTAACCGCCGGCTGGCGGAGCCGGCGCCCCGCCCGCACCGCCGGCGTGCCTTTTTACCACCGCCCGCCGTCGAGTCGCCCATGAGCGACCCGTTCGTCGTCGTCGGTGCCGACGCGGCAGGGCTGAGCGCGGCCAGCAAGTTCCGCCGCGAGGCGCCCGACCGCGACGTCGTCGTCTTCGAGAAGGGGCAGTGGATATCGTACGCCTACTGCGGGATGCCGTACTTCATCGAGGGGCGCATCGAGCGCATGTCGAACCTCCTCTCGCTGTCGCCCAGCGAGGTCGACGAGCGCGGCATCGACCTCCGGCGAGGCCACGAGGTCGTCTCCGTCGACCCCGATGCGAAGACCGTCGCCGTCGAGACGACCGACGGAGACACCGTCGAGCAGGCCTACGACGACCTGCTCGTCGCCACGGGCGGTCGCGCGTCGGTCGGCCCGTTCGACGTGCGCGGGCTGGACGGGGCCTTCACCCTCCACGACATGGACGCCGCGGCCGCGATCGACGCGTACATCGCCGAGCCGGACGAATACGACCCCGACCGCGCCGACGTGAGCGCGGTCGACCGCGAGCGAGTCGACCGGAACGCCGCGATGGCGGCCCCCGAGACCGCGGCGATCGTCGGCGGCGGCTACGTCGGCGTCGAGATGGCCGAGGCGCTGTCCGGCCGCGGGCTCGACGTCCACCTGTTCCACCGCTCCGGGCACGTCCTCTCGGACTTCGGCGAGGCCGTCGGCGAGCGCGTCGAGGCCGAGCTCGTCGAGCGCGGGGTGACGGTCCGCACGAACGCCCCCGTCGAGGACCTCACCGGCGACGGCCGGATCGAGGGGATCGCCTTCGACGGCGCGGACGGCCCCGAGACCCTCCCCGTCGACATGGCGATCGTCGGCGTCGGGATCCGCCCGAACACCGAACTCCTCGACGGGACGGGCGTCGAGACCGGCGCGGGCGGCGCGATTCGCACGGACGAGTACGGCCGGACGACCCTCTCCGACGTGTACGCGGCCGGGGACTGCGCGACCGCGATCCACGCCGTCACCGGCGAGGAGGCGTGGATGCCGCTCGGACTCACGGCGAACCGGGCCGGCCGGGCGATCGGCGCCACGATCGCCGGCGACCCCTCGCCGGTCGGCGAGATCGCGGGCACTGCGGTCGTGAAGGCGTTCGACATGGAGGCCGGCCGCGTCGGCCTCGTCGAGGACGAGGCGGCCCGCGAGGCCGGCTTCGACCCGGTCCGCGAGACCGTGACCGCCGGCTCCCGGTCGGGCTACTACCCCGGCGCGGCGCCGACCGACGTGACCCTCGTCGCCGACCGCGACACGGGTCGGCTCATCGGCGGGAGCATCGCCGGCCCCGACCGCGCGGCGATCCGGATCGACACGCTCGCGACCGCGCTGGAGGCCGACATGACCGTCCCGGAAGTCGAGCGGCTGGACCTCGCGTACGCGCCCCCCTTCTCGCCGGTGTGGGACCCGATCCTCGTCGCCGCGAAGGTACTCAACGGGACGCTCGACGGCGACTGACGGAGCGCGTCAGTCGTCGGCGGTCGCCTCCGAGTCGCTTTCGGGAGTCTTGTTGCCGATTCCGGCGACGACGCGCCCGACCGCGTAGCCGGCGACGCCGATGGCGACCGCGGCCGCGAGGGCGGCGCCGAGCGGCTCGCCCACGGCGACGAGGAAGGGGACCGGGTCGGCGAGCGGGATCGCGTACGGCTCCGGGCCGACGGTCCGCAGGAGGGCCGCCGCGAGGGGCCCGTACGCGAGGAGAACCGTGGGGAGCACGCCTCCGCCAACCGCGGCGAAGGCGACGACGCCGACCGCGGTCAGGGCGGCCAGGCCCCCGGCGACAGGGGCGGCGAGCGCCTGCGGAACGGCGAACCCGCCCAGCGAGGCCGCCGCGTCGGCCGCGATCCCGACCGCGTCGAAGGCGACGTACGAGACGGCGAAGCCGACCGCGCTCCAGACGGCGGCGCGCTCGAACCCCGTCTCGCCGAGGGCGACGCGAGCGAACCGCCCGGAGTCGTCAGTGTCCGCCGTCATTCCGGACGGGTCGCGCCCCGGCCTTCCCGGCCGGGGGTGAGGTTGCCGTGTTCGTCGATCTCGCCGGCGACGATACGAGTCGAGGAGATGCGCTCGCCGTCCTCGGCGGGGACGTGGTCGACCACGACGAGTTCGAGGGGTCCGTGGCCGCGCTCGCGGCGGATCTCGTTGATCCGTTCTCCACCCGCCCTCGTCTCCGGGGAGACGATCAGCGCGTCGAACTCCGGTTCGACGGCGATGCCGGTCGGGTCCGTCAGCTCGCGGATCTCGAACTCGTGACCGTGCTCGTCGGCGAGGTCGGTCAGCTCGGCCTCGAGGTCGCGCTTCCGGCGGTCGTACGGGCGGACGTACCGCTCGACGTGTCGGGTCTTCGGCGCGAGCTCGTCCGACGTGAGCCCGACGGTCACGTCACCCAGCTCGAACGCCCGTTCGAACAGCTTCCGGTGGCCGTCGTGAACGGGATCGAACGTACCACCCAGCGCGACGTTCATGCACATCGGTTGCGCGGACGGGACTTAAAACGTCTCGAAGCGGGAGCGACCGAGCGCGACCTATTTGTCGCCCGCCGTCTCGCCTTCGTCCTCGCCTTCGCTGGCATCGGCGTCGGCGTCGCTCTCGTCGTCCTCGTCCCCGTCCCCGTCGTTGCCCTCGTCGTCGTCGTCGACCGAGATGTGGACCGGCTCCGAGTCGCCGTCGGGCGACTCGCCGCCGAGCCGTCGGTCGAGGTTGAACACGGCGTTGAGCTCTCGCTGCACGTCGCCGACGACGCCCTGTACCAGCTCGCTCGGCGCGATCGCCTCGTACTCGTAGGGGTTGTTGCCGGCGCCGCTCGCCTCGCGCTTGTCTCGTTCGACGGTGCCCTCGTCGTGGAGCTCCGCGAGGGCCTCGCGGACCGTGCTCGGGTAGAGCCCGGTGCCGTCGGCGACCTCGTCGCTGGTGCTGTTCGGGTTGTCGCGGAGGTAGACGTAGATCCGCGCGCGGGTCTCGGTGTCGAGCAGCCACGAGAGGAGGTCGACGACGTTGTCGTCGAACCCCTTGACGGCCTTGTCCGCGCTCTCGCCGAGCCGCTCCTTGGTCTTCCGCAGCTCCTCGCGGGTCCGCTCGGTCGGCGAGTCGTCGTTGGAATCGAAATCGGGGTCGTCAGCGAGGTCCTCGTCGGAGTCGTCGACAGAATCGTCCGTTGTCATACAGGAAACTGCGGTCCGCGCGCCCAAAAGCGTTTCTCGTCGTTTCGGTTCCGACGGAACGGGCTCGGGGCTACGGCGACAGGACGAGGTCGTCACAGAGCGCGTCGAGCCCGTCCTCCTCGCGGAGCCGCCGCTGGCGCTGGCTCCCGCTCTCGGCCGCGTACACGTCCCGGATCCCGTCGATCCCGAGGCGGTCGCACTCGTCGTCGACCACCTCGCCGAGCGGCGCCGTGTCCTCGCCGTCGCGGGTGATGAAGGAGGCGTCGTGCCCGTGGCGGATCGCGCGCCACTTGTTCTCGTCTAACAGCTCGCGGCGCAGGCTCGGCGGGGACTCGCCGTCCGCGTAGCGCTCGGCGTAGTCGACCACGAGGGCGTGGACGTACTCGGCCAGCGCGAGGGTGACCGCCGGGTCGCGCTGGGCGTCCGGCGCGCGGACCTCGACCGTGCCGTGGCCGGTGTGCGGGCGCACGTCGAACCAGAGCTCGCCGCGGTCGTCGATGGAGCCCTGCTCGACCATCCGGCGCTCGTAGCGCTGGAAGGCGTCGAAGTCGTCGAACGCGGAGGGGATCCCGGTGTTCGGGAGGTTCTCGAACACCTTCGCGCGGGCCGAGGCGAGCCCGGTGTCGAAGCCGTTCCAGAACGGCGAGTTCGCCGACAGCGCGAGCAGCACGGGCGAGTGCCACCGGAGCCGGTTCGCAATCTGCACCGCCTTGTCCGCGTCGTCGACGCCGACGTGGACGTGGAGCCCCGCAGTCGTGTTGCGGTGTTGCGGGTACTGTATCCGGTCCAGCTGCGCCTGGTACCGCGGCTTCTCGACGTGGTCGAGCTCCCGCCACTTCGCGGCCGGGTGGAGCCCGGCGGCCGCGATCCGATACCCGTCGGCGGCGGCGTGGTCGACGAGCGCCTCCCGCACCGTCGCGAGGGCGTCCGCGGCGTTGGCGGGGTCTTCGATCCGCGGCGTCTGCGCCTCGATGGTACACTGGAACAGCTCGTGATCGAACCCCTCGGGCACCTCGCTCGGCGGGTCGCGGCCGTACACGAGGTCGTCGGTCCCGGACGTCGGGCGTCCGTCGGCATCCGCGATATAGAACTCCTCTTCGATGCCTAGCGTTCCCATGCTGGCGAACGCGTCCCGCGAACCGAGATCCATTACCGCTTCGTACCGGTCGCGCGTTCTTATAAGGATTGGAAGGCGGAAGCGCGACCGATGAGGACCAGACTTCCGACGGTGGCGCGCGCCTCCGAGCGCCCGGTGAAGGGCGCGAGGAGCGCGCGCGAGGGAGTCAGTCGGCCGGAGCGAAGCGGAGGCCGACTGACGAGGCTGGGGAGGCGTGGGGTGCGGGGTGGGATTCGAAGGGGCAGCCTCGCGGCCGGGGCTTCGGCGGTATCCGTGTCGGTCAGCGGCTGATAAACGAGAAGACAATCGTCCAGCCGAGCGGCTGGCGCTTCGAAGCGTCGAATTCGAATTCACAGGGACCGAGCCGCGAAACGACCGAGAATCCGAGGTATTTCCCGACAGACCTCCCCACAAGATACTTGTTACGTTGAGTGCGGGTACTTGGCATGAATCGACGCCGGCTCGTCGCGGGGCTCCTCTCCGTCGGCGCGGTCCCGCTGGCTGGATGCGCCGGCGCCGGCGAATGGAATCCGACGGTCGACGGCGACGCGCTGACGCTCTCGCCCGGCGAAGAAGCGACCGTCACGGTCCGGGCGACCGATATCGGCGGCTTCGCCTTCCGACCGCCGCCCGAGGGAATCACCATCGGGACGGCCGCCTCGGAGCGGAGCGTCTCCCCGCCGCCGGACTCGGGGGAGGACTCCGCCCCGGTGGTTCTGGGCGCGACGCACCGACGTGACCGTCGAGGCACCGATCGCCGTCCCGGAGACCGCGGAACCCGGCGAGTATCAGTACGGAGTCGCGGTCTTCCCGGACGACGACTCCGAACGGAGCGTTCGCGAAGCGTTCGAGATCACTGTCACCAACGGGTGACGCGGTGCCCGCGTTCGACGTCGGCGGTCGGTGACGACTTCGGTAGAGCCGAACCGGAGCGTCCCTCGACGAACCGGTCTCAGAGAATAGGTCAGCGAAACCGCGAATCGATCGGAAAACGAGTCGGCGGCGCGCGGTCGCGCGCCCGATTCCCTTCACTCGACGCCCCCTTCGTTCACCCGAGGACGTAGCGCAGGGCCGGGAACCTCTCGGTCAGCGTCTCGCCGCCGACCTCGATAGCCTCGATGTACGCGTCCAGTCCGAGGACGCGGCCCGCGCCGAACGCGGCGACCGTGAGGAACACGACCGCGTACACCAGCGTCGAGTCGAACAGCGCGAGCGCGTCGCCGCTCCACCCGCCGAGGTAGAACAGCATCATCTGCATCGCGCCGCCGAGCGCGGCCAGCCGGACGAACGCCCCCGCGATGAGCGCCGCGCCGATGAGCAGCTGCGTGGCCGGGACGAAGACGTTGACGAACTCCATCAGCGCCGCGTTGGACGCCATCGCGGCGTACAGCCCGCTGACCGGGCTTGCGGGGTCGATGTTCGCGAGGTACCCCGCCGCGTCGAACGGCCACTCCGAAACCTTCCCGAGGCCGGCGAACAGGATCATCCCGCCCATGGTCGCCCGGAGCAGGACGATGAACAGCGCCGACAGTGAGTGGGCCTTCCCCAGGAGCGTGACGCCGCCGATCTCTCCACCGAACTCGTTTGTGGTTTTCGTGGACATTGTGTCTCTCCTCACCTGCGAATACGCCGAGGGAACACATAAACTCGGAAGCGAGTTCTCTTTATCGCGGAACGGACCGGCGAACTCCCCGCGTCGTTTGGGTTTTTAAATATCCGTCTCGGACGCGTCGCCACGTCCGGTGACCGGACGGACCGGAATATCCCCGTTTCGCCCCGCTCACCACGCTTCGCCGCTCGCCAAGTCAACGTCGGCGTCGCCCTTCTCGGAGGGACACACGTCGGCGAGCACGCAGTCGCCGCAGTCCGGATTGATCGCGGTGCACGTCGCGCGGCCGTGGTCGATCATCAGGTGCGTGAACTGCTGCCAGTCCTCCTCCGGGACCACGTCGAGGAGGTCCCGTTCGATCTTCGTCGGGCTCTCCTCGTCGGTGATTCCGAGCCGGCGCGTGAGCCGCTGGACGTGGGTGTCGACGACGATCCCCTCGACGACGTCGTGACCGTGCTGCAGCACGACGTTGGCGGTCTTACGGCCGACGCCCGCCAGATCGGTCAGCTCCGACATCGTGTCGGGCACCTCGCCGTCGTACTCCTCGGCGATGTCGGCGCAGGCCGACCGGATGTACTTCGCCTTGTTGTTGTAGTAGGTGATCGAGTTGATCGCCTCCGCGAGCTCCTCTTGGGGCGCGTTCGCGTACTCCTCGGGCGTCTCGTACGTCTCGAAGAGGTCGGCACACACCTTGTTCACGCGCTCGTCGGTACACTGCGCGGAGAGGATCACGGCGATGAGAAGCTCCAGCCGGTTCGAGTAGTTCAGCGAGATGGTCGAATCGGGGTACTCCTCGTAGAGTCGGTCGAGGACCTCCTCGACCTGCTCCTCCCGCGGCTGCAGTGGCGTGCCCATACGGATCCCTCCGCCCGGGCGCCATTGAACGATCCGGAAGCGACGCGGTCGGACTCTCATCCGCAAGCGACGCGGTCGGACTCCCCGACGAGAGCCGGCCCGACGAACAGACGCGGTCTGCCGGACACGTCGAACCGGCAGATTCAGGTCGCCGCCGCGACACGTCGAGTCGTGTCCCGGTCCCGCGATCGACGGCGGCGGCGCCCCGCGTACAGCCGCCGGCCGCAGGAGTTCTACTGGCTGTGGATCGCCGCGACGGCGACGTACGGCGTCGGCGACATCGTCTCGACGATCGCCTTCCTGGAGTACGTCCCGACGATCGCGGAGGCGAACCCGGTGGTCGCGTTCGCGATCGACTCGTTCGGACTCGGCGGGCTGGTCGCGCTGAAGATCGCCGTCTACCTGATCATGCTCTGGATAAGCGTCCAGGGCGCCCGCGAGGGCGACGGCCTCCTCTACTACTTCCCGCCGGTCCTCCTGACGCTCGTCGGCACCTATCTCACCGCGAGCAACGTCCGCCTGCTGTGGCTCGCCTGAGTCGGGTGCCGCAAGGGGAGGCGCGGGCTCGCCGTCGACGTTTTATATACTGCCACCGAACCCTGTCCATGGAAACGACCCGTCAGCGCATCGCCGACACCCTCCGCGAGGGGCCGGCGACCGCGAGCGACCTCGGCGAGACGCTGTCGCTGCCGACGCACGTCGTGTACGACCACGTCGAGCACGTCTCGCGGTCGGTCGACGGCGACGCGGAGCTACTGGTCGCGCCGCCCGCGTGCCGCGACTGCGGCTTCGACGGCTTCGACGACCCGATCAACGAGCCCTCGCGGTGCCCGGAGTGCAAGAGCGAGCGGATCGACGAGCCGGCGTTCGTGATCCGGTAGGAGCGGTTTACCGCCTACAGCTCCTCGAGCAGCGTCGCCGCCGCGTCGGCCGACGACCCCGGACCGCGCGCGGTGATCAGGTCGCCGTCGACCGTGACGCTCGTGTCGGCGTCGAGCTCGGCGTCCCAGTCGGCGCCCGCGAGGACGACCTCGTCTTCGACCCAGTACGAGAGCTTCCGGCCGTCCGGCATCACGTCGTCGTCGTCGACGATGTCCTCCTCCCACGCGTTCGGGAAGCCGGTGACGGAGCGCCCCTCCACGAGGGGGGTCCCGTCGGCCTCGCGGGTGAAGGCGAGGATCCCGACCGCGTGGCAGACGACGAGCGCGACGCCCTCCTCGCCGGCGACCGCGTCGAGCAGCAGCTGGCGGGCGTGTCGGTCCTGGTTCACGTCCCAGACGGTGCTGTGGCCGCCGGGGAACACGACCGCGTCGTAGTCGTCGGCCGCGACGGTCGCGATCGGCTCGGGGTCGTTGAGCTTCGGGTGCTCCTCGTCGACCGCGCGGAGCTCGGCGACTCGCTCTTCGCCCCCCGCGGCCTCCGGGTCGAGCGACCGCTCGTCGACGACCGGCGGCGACCCGGACGGCGTCGCGACCGTCACGTCGACGCCCTCGGCTTCGAGCGTCGTCAGCGGCTCGATGCACTCCTCGGCCCAGTACCCTTCCTCGCTCACGATGAATAGCGCGCTTGTCATGCGTGGCTGACTGTTGACGCCCTCGACGTAAAAGGCGACCGCGCCCGGAAGCGACGAGGGGCGCCGCGAGGTTTATACGGAGTCGCAACGGGCGGCGCGTCGTCCGCCGCCCCGCGTCGCCGACGCGCTCACGTCGTGAACAGCTCGGTGTCGTCTGGGACGGCGAACAGCCCCATTCGGACGCCGGCGTCGAGCCAGCCGTAGCCGTACGAGTACGACGCGAGCGCGTTGACCGGGTCGCCGTCGTCGCGGAAGTGCCGCCCGTCCTCCAGGTACGACTCGGCCATCTCCAGCACGTCGGCGGCGCCCTCGCCGAGCGGCGTGTGGACGGGCGGGCGCGGCTCCGCGACCGCCAGCGCGTCGGCGAGCATCCGCTCGTAGCGGTCAGTCTTCTCCTCCAGGTCGGCAGGCATACGCGAGTGTTCCGACGGGCGGACAAAAGCGATCGGGGTCGGACGGGCGACGATCCGAAGATTTTCCACCCGTCCGCGTGAGCGCCAGTCATGAGCAGAGCGACATCGTGTGCGTATACGCACGATGTCGCTGGGGAGCGGTTCGACGACGTCGACGGGCAGGCGTGGCGATGCCCGCACGACCGACACGCGGACACCGACTACTGCGTCTTTCACCAGCCGGTCCGGTCGCTCGCCGAGCGAGGGATCTCGGCCGACCGGATCGGGGAAGCCGTCGTGGAGACCGTCGAGTCTAGTGAGACGGACGAAAACAGGATTTTCGGCGCGGTCTGTCCGGGAATCGGTCTCGAATACGCTGTCGTCGACGGCGAGACCACCCACCCGATCGACTTCCGCGAGTCGTGGATACTCGGACCGGTCGAGTGCCACAGCTGTCGGTTCGCGAACGTCGTCCGGTTCGACGGTTCCGTTTTCGAGTCGCGGGTCGTGTTCGAAGACGGGACCTTCACTGCGAGCGCGAGCTTCACCGACGCCGAGTTCCGCGGCCCGGTCGCGTTCAACCTGACGACGTTCAGGCGGTGGGCCGACCTCGGCGGTGCGACCTTCCGCCGTGAGGCCTGTTTCAGGGCCGCGGTGTTCGAGAAGGGACTGTTCGGCGTCGGTGTCGTCTTTCGCGACGCGGCCGACTTCATGAACACGCGGTTCGACTCTGTGGCGAACTTCTACGGCGCGACGTTCGACTGCGGCGGCCTGTTCTCCTCGACGAAGTTCCGCGCCGACGCGAAGTTCACCGCCGCAGCCCTCGGCGCGCCCGTCGCGGTCGGGACGAACTTCGTCGACGACCCGTCACTGGTGGACTCGGAGCTACCGTACCGGGACGGAGAGATCCCGGAGACCTGTCTGGTCCTCTCGTCGGCGCGCTGCGGTGGCGATCTCCAGTTGGCTGAGACGACCGCGGAGTCGCGGGTCTCCGTCTTCGACGTCGACCTCGCCGGGGACATCGAGCTGCGCGAACTGGAATCGGTCTCTGGGGAACCGATCACCGTCGATCTCCGGAACGTCGACTCCATCTCAGGGACGATCGAGATCACCGATCACCTCGCGTTCGACTTCGGCGGGAGCGTGCTCGGAGACGTCCGGCTTGAGGGGATCGAGGTCACCGACCCCGACCTCGAGAGCTTCCGGTTCGAGAACGCGGTCTTCGAGGGGTTCGACTTCGGAGCGTATCGGTCGCTGTTCGATCGGCTGGAGTGGCGGCTCTACGGGGAAGACGACTCGACGCCGTTCGAGCGCGAGAACACGTATCTCCGAGCGAAAAACGGGGCGATCCAGGTGGGCGAAAACGCCGCGGCGCGCGAGTTTCACTTCCGGGAACTGTTGAATCGCGGCCGGTCCCACCGCAAACGGGCCTTCGGCACGGCCGCCTCGAAGCGCGACGGTGCCGGTGGCGCGTCCCGGGTTCGGTTCGCGCGGAAGTGGCTCAGCAACCAGGTGCTTCGGTACACGTGCGGATACGGGGAGCGACCGGGACGCGTCGTCTTCGCGTCCGTTGCGGTGGTCGTCGCCTACGCGGTCGTTTACGCATTGCTAGGCGTTCAACTGACGTATCGAGGGCCGCTCGCGCCGCTCGCGTTCAGCTTCCAGTCGTTCAACGCGCTCGTGTTGGGGATCCCGGAGGTGTCGACGCCGGGACTCGGCGTGGTCGTTGCCAGCGAGGCGTTCATCGGCCCGTTCTTCGTGGCGATTTTCGTCTTCGCGATCACCCAGTCGGTCGGCAGGTAGGGCCCTATGCGCTCGCCTCCTCCGGGAGCGCACCGAGGGATGCCCCGTCAGCGGAGCGTCGTTCGTCGTCGCGGACGCCTGAGACAGGCGGACGGGGCGCCCCGGCGAAAGCGCAACGACGATACCCCCGGGGCCGAAACGGGCGGGCATGTACGAGGCCGTCCACGCCCGCCCCGACGGCGACGCGACCGCCGCCCGTCACGCCGCCACCGCGGCGCGCTACGGCTACGACGGAGTCGTCGTCCGGACGCGGGACGCGCTCGATCCCGCCGGGGAGCGCGGCGAGCCGTCGGACGAGGCGACCGCGATCCGCGAGGCGTCCGGGATCGACGTCGTCGACGCGGTCGAGATCGACGCCGACGACGCCACCGGCGCCTCGGGCGCGGTGGGCAACTACCGGTCGAGCCGCACGGTCGTCTGCCTCGTCGGGGGCGACGACGGCCTCAACCGGTTCGCGGTCGAGGAGCCCCGCGTCGACGTGCTGGTCCGCCCGATGGGCGGTCCGGGCGACTTCAACCACGTCCTCGCGAAGGCCGCCCGGGACAACGGGGTCCACGTCGAGTTCGACCTCGGTCCGCTGTTCCGCGCGACCGGGGGGAAGCGGGTCCGCGCGCTGGCGGAGCTGCGGAAGCTCCGCGAGATCGTGACCTACTACGACGCGCCCCACGTGGTCAGCGCGAACCCGCGGTCGCACCTCCAACTCCGGGCGCCGCGCGAGGTCGTCGCCGCCGCCGAGGCGGTCGGGTTCGACGCCGAGTGGATCGAGGAGGGGCTTCGGGCGTGGGGCGAGATCGCGGGCCGCAACCGCGACCGTCGCTCCGAGGCCTTCATAGAGCCGGGGGTCCGACGGGGGAGGTATGAAGAAGACGGTTGAGGAGCACGCCGCACGCTTCTCCGAGAAGGCCCCCGAGTACGACGACTCGAAGAGCGACGAGTACCACGCCTGCGCGAGCCTCGTCGTCGACCACGCCGCCCCGAGCGCCGACGACGTGGTCCTCGATCTGGGCGCCGGGACGGGCGCCATCGCGCTCGCGCTCGCGCCGGACGCCGAGCGCGTGCTCGCCCGCGACATCAGCGAGGGGATGATGGAGGAGGGCCGCCGCAAGGCCGACGAGCGCGGGATCGCGAACGTCGAGTTCGCGTACGGCGAGTTCCGCGACCCCGAGGTCGACTCGGACCAACGGATCGACGTCGTCACCTCGAACTTCGCGCTCCACCACCTCGCCGACGACGAGAAGCGCGAGGCGATCCGCGAGATGGCCGCCACCGGCGCCAGCCGGATCGTCCTCGGCGACGTGGCCTTCTTCGAGAACCCGGACCCCGACGCGCCCTTCTACGGCCCCGAGGTCGACGATCCGGCGACCGTCGGCACCCTCGTCGAGCTGTTCACGGCCGAGGGGTTCGCGGTGACCGCGGTCGAGCGCGTCCACGACCAGGTCGCCGTGATCGTTGCCGAGCGTCTCGGCGACCGGGGCGAAGTCGTGCACTCCGGGTGACCGCTCCGTGAAACACCTCCCCAAACACCTCCGCCCGCGCTGGCGGTACCTCGCGGTCGGGATCGAGACGTGGCCCGACGCCGAGATCGGGCGGCGAGGGTTCCAGCGCGCGCTGTGGTACGCCGCGGGCAACCTCCTCGGCGACGCCGGCAGCGCCGACGCCGACCTCACGCTTCTGGCCTTCTCCCACGGGGACGGGGAGGGCGAGGCGATCGTCCGGGCTCGCCATGGCCACGTCGACGACGCGCGTGCGGCGATCGCGTGCGTGAGCGACGTCGACGGGGGCCCCGTCGGGATCCGCGTTCGCGGTATCTCGGGGACGGTACGTGCCTGTGAGGAAAGATATATGGGTCGCGCGAGCGGACCTTCAACACAGCGAGACGTCGCGTTCGAGGACGCCGAGCGGTCCGCTGTCGTGCGCGGCGACGCGCGCGACGTGTGGACCGGATCGGGATACGTCGGCGCGGCGGCGTTCGACACTGAGTGATATCATGCAGGGACAATCCCAACAGCAGGCGTACGACCGAGGAATCACCATCTTCTCTCCCGACGGCAGGCTCTATCAGGTCGAGTACGCCCGGGAGGCGGTGAAACGCGGGACCGCGAGCGTCGGCGTCCGCGCCGAGGACGGCGTCGTCCTCGCGGCGGACAAGCGCGCCCGGTCCCCGCTGATGGAGCCGGAGAGCATCGAGAAGCTTCACAAGGCCGACGACCACGTCGGCGTCGCGAGCGCGGGCCACGTCGCCGACGCCCGCCAGCTCATCGACTTCGCGCGCCGGCAGGCGCAGGTGAACCGCCTGCGCTACGGCGAGGCGATCGGCATCGAGACCCTGACGAAGAACATCACCGACCACATCCAGCAGTACACGCAGGTCGGCGGCGCGCGCCCCTTCGGCGTCGCGCTGATCGTCGGCGGGATCGAGAACGGCGAGCCGCGCCTGTTCGAGACGGACCCGTCGGGGACCCCCTACGAGTGGCAGGCGCTCTCGATCGGCTCCGACCGGAGCGACCTCCGCGACTACCTCGAAGCGGAGTACGAGGAGGGCCTCTCGACCGACGAGGCGGTCGCGCTCGCACTCGACACGCTCGCGCAGCCGAACGACGGCGAGCTGTCGCCCGACGGCGTCGGCGTCGCCACGATCACCGTCGACGACGAGGAGTACGCGGAGCTGACGACCGACGAGATCGAGACGATCCTCGACGAGCGCGACCTGCTCGCGGCTGACGAGGACGAGGAAGACGAGACGGACGCCGACGGCGACGCCGCCGACGAGGAGTAACCCGACTCCGGGCGGTCAGTAGACTTTCTGCCCGATTTTGTTTTGAGGCCGCGAGAAGTTGATATCGATTGGTGCGTGACTCTCACTGGGTAGTCGTTCGAGGAGGAGTATCACCAGCCTCAACCGCCGTGAGAGAAACACAAATAGATAATAAATTAATATATCTGTTAAATTTAAGTTTTATATTCTAGTAAAGCTTGTTCCCGCACGGGGATGGTGTAACAGTATGGGTGAATCGGTGGACGCGGACAAATGCGAGACGGTACTGATCGTCGACGATCAGCCCAACGAAGCTGATCTCTACTCCGAATTTTTAGCTGACTATAGGCGCTAATCCTCCGTCCTCAAGGAGCGAACGAAGTGAGCGAGTAGGGCGGGGATACAGCGCCGTCATCGTTTTAGTTTCACTGCACGGCATGGCCTTACTACCCCTGCGGTCGATGTCAGTAGTACGATGCTCACCACGCTTCCGGCGGTGTTCAAGCGCGACAAGAAGCGCGCACCCTCGGTTGTGGCTGAGTGTCCATCCGGTAGGAGTGGGACACTCCGAACCACCCGTAAAGGGAAGCCGCCTGCGGAGTCTAGAGCCGCTGTGTCCACGTCGGATACAAGCTCCGACGCAGAAACAGGAATCCCTGTCCTCAACAAGCGAGGGGCGGGTAGCCCCGAGCGCGGTAGGTCAGGGTAGTTCACCCGAAGAGCACACGATTTTGACGGCGTACTCCGGGACGGAAGCGCTAGAGAAGCTGAGTCCGGACGTTTCTGTCGTGTTGCTTGATCGGCGGATGCCGGGACTCTCCGGTGACGAGGTGTTGGAGGCGATTCGAGAACGCGGGATCGACTGCCGAGTCGTCATGGTAACTGCGGTCTCCCCCGGTCCGGACATACTCGACCTCCCGTTCGACGAGTACCTCGTCAAACCGGTCTCCCGCGACGAGATGCAGACCGCCGTCTCGCGGATGCTCGTTCGTGCCACCTACGACGAGACGGTCCAAGAGATCGTCGCCATCGTCTCAAAGATGGCGACGCTCGAGTCGAAGTTGTCCCTCGCGGAAATGGAGGCCAGTCCGGGATACACCGCACTGACGGAGCGGTATGCCGAACTCCGAGCGGAAATCGACCTGCGAGACTCGGACGACAAGATGTACGTCGAGTCTTCGACGGAAAAGATGGACGGAGTATTCGGCTGAGTAATCGCTTCTTACGAGCGACCGAGCGGTGTCGCTGGTGACGTTCTCTCGGCGATCGCCGAGTCTGCGGCGACGGCCTCCAACCCTCTTGCCGCCGGGGACGGCCACTCGGAAGCGCGCGCCACGCGGAGTCGTTCCCGGTCCGCTGTTCCGCCGCCGGTCGGGAGAGTTATGCCGTCGGGGGCCGACCGACGACGCGTGCAGAAGACGGTACTCATCACCGGCTGTTCCTCGGGCATCGGACGCGCCGCGGCGCGCGCGTTCCTCGACGAGGGGTGGACCGTGTACGCGACCGCGCGGAACCCCGCGGACATCGAGACGCTCGGCGAGGCGGGCTGCGAACTGGCGACGCTCGACGTCACGGACCAGTCCGACGTCGACCGCGTCGTCGACCGCGTCCTGGACGAGGAGGGCGCGATCGACGCGCTGATCAACAACGCCGGCTACGGTCAGTTCGGTCCGGTCGAGGACGTGCCGACGGCGAAGGTCCACGAGCAGTTCGACGTGAACGTGTACGGCCCGCATCGACTCGTCAAGGCCGTCCTCCCCGGGATGCGCCGCGAGGGCGACGGGACTGTTATCAACGTCTCGTCGGTCGCCGGCCGGGTGTCCTTTCCCGGCGGCGGCGTGTACAGCGGCTCGAAGTTCGCGGTCGAGGCGCTGTCGGACGCGCTCCGCAACGAGGTCGCGGAGTTCGGAATCGACGTGGTGGTCGTCGAGCCCGGCCCCGTGCGAACGAACTTCTCGGAGCGCGCGGAGCGGGAGGCGGGACGCGGCGAGGGCGAGCCGGATGCCGGCGACGGCGGGCTCGACCCCTCCGGCGCCTACGAGGAGCTCTACGGGGTCATCGAAGACACGCAGCTGATCGGCGGCGACGGCCCCGGCGCGGTCGAGCCCGAGGTCGTCGCCGACGCGATCGTCAACGCCGCGAGCGCGACGCAGCCGCCCGCCCGCGTCCAGCCGGGCACCGCCGCCCGGATCGGTGTGCTCGCGCGGTACCTCCCCGACGCGATCCTCGACGCCGGGTACGGGTTCGTCCGGAAACTCACGTCGTAGGCCCTCCGACGACCGCTTCTCTCCATTCGCTCACGCGTCCGGTAGCCGCCGGTATGCGACTATTTTCGTTCAGTGGAGCGTATTCCTTAGTATCTTCACCAAAGAATTAAGTCCACACGCTTGAAGTAGAAATCCATGTCACTCGATGACATTCAACTCGATAGACGCGAGCTGATGGCGACGACCGTCGGCCTGTTCGGCACGCTGGGGGCCGTCGGCGGCGCGTCCGCGGCGGACCTCGTCGAGGTGAACGTCGGCGTTCGGAACGACGCCGGCCGGTCGGCCGCGAAGCGCGCGGCGGCCGAGGTGAAACGCGAGTTCGCCTTCGACGCGCTGACGATCCGGGTCGCGCCGGCGGCGGCCGAGAACCTCGAGAACAACCCCAACGTCCGGTACGTCGAGGAGAACGGGACGATGGAGGCGTTCGAGCAGACGACGCCGTACGGGATCGAGACCACCGACGCCGACCTCGCCATCGACGACGGCGACACGGGCGCGGGGGTCGACGTCGCGGTGATCGACACGGGGATCGACGCGCAACACGAGACCCTCCAAGCGAACCTCGGAGAGGGCTGGGCCGCCACCGACGCGGCCTGCACGACGAACTGCGGCGGGGGCGGTCCCGGCGGCGGCGGGGGCAACGACATCGGCGAGTGCCTCGCCGAGTGGGACGACGACAACGACCACGGGACCCACTGCGCGGGCACGGCGGCGGCCGCCGACGACGGGGCGGGCGTGCTCGGAGTCGCGCCGGAGGCGACGCTCCACGCCGTGAAGGTGCTCGCGTGCGACGGTTCCGGCTCGTTCGACGACATCGCGGCCGGCATCGAGTGGTCCGCCGACCAGGGCCACGACGTACAGAGCATGAGCCTCGGCGCGGACACCGACTCATCGGTGGTCGGCGACGCGCTCGGGTACGCCGCCGACCGGGGGGTGGTGATGGTCGCCGCCGCCGGCAACAGCGGCCCCTGTACCGACTGCGTCGGCTTCCCGGCCCGGGACGACCGGGTCATCGCCGTGTCCGCCACGGACGAGACCGACGCCCTCGCCGACTTCTCCTCGACGGGCCCGGAGGTCGAGCTCGCCGCGCCGGGCGTCGACACGCTCTCGACGGTCCCCCGCGACGACTACGCCGAGTTCTCGGGCACGTCGATGGCCTGTCCGCACGTCTCCGGGGCGGCCGCGCAGGTTATCGCCGACGGCACGACGGACCGGGACGCGGTCCGGACCGCCCTCCTCGACGCGGCCGACGACGTCGGCCTCGCCGAGAACGAACAGGGGTCCGGGCGGCTCAACGTCGCGGACGCGCTCGGCGGCGGCGACGACGGGAACGATGCCCCGACGGTCGACGACCTCGGCGTCTCCGAGGTCGAGACCGACGACGGGGACGCCGAGTTCGACGCGTCGTGGGCGGTCTCCGACGCGGACGGGAACCTGGACGCCGTCGACCTGACGCTGACGGACGACACGGCCGGTGAGACCGAAGAGCAGACTTCGGTCGGCGTGAGCGGCGACGCGGCGAGCGACGCGACGCGGCTGGTCGCCGCCGGCGACGACGGGAGCGGGAACGACTACACCGTCGAGCTGGTTGTGACCGACACCGAGGGTGCGTCGACGACGGACGCCGCGAGCGTCACGGAGAGCGAAGAGAGCGGCGACGGCGACAGCGCGCCCGCCGTGGACGAGTTCGCCGTCACCGACGACAGCAATCCCAACTGGTCGCGTCACACGGTCGAGTGGACCGTCTCGGACGCCGACGGCGACCTCGCGACCGTCACGACCGAGCAGCTCACCGGGGACGGGAGCGTCGTCGACACCGTCTCCACGAGCGTGAGCGGGGGCAGCGCGTCGGACGCCGACGACCTCGAAAGCCGGCGGACGTCCGTCGCCGAGATCCGGCTCACCGCCGTCGACGACGCCGGAAACGAGACGTTGGAAACGAAGAGCGTCTGACGGGCCGCGGGGACCGCCGCCGTCTCAGGCGTCGCCCGAACCGTCGGCGTCGCCGCCGGGGTCCACCGCGAACGGGCTCTCGCGTTCTCGCCAGTCCCACCCCGGGAGCCGCGTCTGGAACCCCGCCGCGAGCGCGGCGTCGAGGTCGTCGGCGCCGGCCGTCCCAGCGCCGTCAGCGGTCGCGTCCTCACCCACGCGGACGTCGACGAAGTGGAACGTCGCCTGCGCGAGCAGAGAGAGGGGCCGCCCCCCGGCGACCGTCGCGGCCAGTTCGCGGCCGAGGACTTCGTCGACGACGAACCCCGGGTAGTCGTCCGCCACGTCGAGGTCGCGGAGCAGGGCCACGCAGGCGGCGACGTTGACCGCGACCTCGCCGTCGGCGAACACCGCGTCGACCTCGCGCCGGTACGCCGCGGGAGTGACGGGGTCGACGTCGGTCTCGAAGAGCCGACCGAGCCGCTCGCGGGTCTCGTTGACGAGGGGGACGACGACCGGGGCGCGGTCGCGGACCCAGGCGCGCTCGTCGCTGACCGTCTCGGGCGTGATGTGCATGTGCCCGCCGTTCGCGGGCCGGGGGTTTGCCATTTGCGAAGGGTTTTATAACGACCGGGCTAATCATCAGCTAAGCGGGTTTTCGCTGGCTGTTCCCGCACGGTACCACCTACGGACAGTACTACCACTATGCCTACTCCGTCACGGTCGACCGTTCGGCGCCGAGTCGCGATTTCGGCACGCGACTCGACGACGACGGCGGTCCCGACGACCCGCAGTGAGATATGAGTCAAGTCGATAAGCAACTCGATACCCTGAAATCAGAGATCGAACAGGAGATTCCGAACGACATCACGGTCACCGACGTCAAATACGAGGGGCCGGAGCTGGTCGTGTACACCCGCGACCCCAAGGAGTTCGCCGGCGACGGCGACCTCATCCGACGGCTCGCCTCCAAGCTCCGGAAGCGGATCACCGTCCGTCCGGACCCGAGCGCGCTCGCCCCGCCGGCGCGCGCCGAGGACGCGGTCCGGTCGGTGATCCCGGAGGAGGCCGGCGTGACCGACCTCGACTTCCACGAGGACACCGGCGAGGTCGTCATCGAGGCCGAGAAGCCCGGGATGGTGATCGGCCGCCGCGGCTCGACGCTCCGGGAGATCACCCAAGAGGTCGGCTGGACCCCCGAGGTCGTTCGGACCCCCCCGATCGAGTCCTCCACCGTCTCGAACGTGCGCGGCTTCCTGAAGAACGAACGCGAGGAACGACGCGACATCCTCGAACGCGTCGGCCGACAGATCCACCGCGAGGAGATGTCCGACGACGAGTGGGTCCGGATCACGACGCTCGGCTGCTGCCGCGAGGTCGGTCGCGCCGCGTTCATCCTCTCGACGCCCGAGACGCGCGTTCTGATCGACTGCGGCGACAAGCCCGGCGCGGAGGGCGAGGTCCCGTACCTGCAGGTCCCCGAGGCGCTCGGGGCCGGCGCGGCCACCCTCGACGCGGTCGTGCTCACCCACGCCCACCTCGACCACTCGGCGCTCATCCCGCTCCTCTTTAAATACGGCTACGACGGCCCGATCTACACGACCGAGCCGACGCGCGACCTGATGGGACTGCTCACCCTCGACTACCTCGACGTCGCCGCGAAGGACGGGCGCACGCCCCCCTACGAGTCGTCGCAGGTCCGCGACGCGATCAAACACACCATCCCGCTGGAGTACGGCGACGTCACCGACATCGCGCCGGACGTGAAGCTCACGTTCCACAACGCGGGCCACATCCTCGGCAGCGCAGTCACCCACTTCCACATCGGCGACGGCCTCTACAACGTCGCCTTCTCCGGGGACATCCACTACGAGGACACCCGCCTGTTCAACGGCGCCGTCAACGACTTCCCGCGGGTCGAGACGCTCGTCTTGGAGTCCACCTACGGCGGCCGCGACGACTACCAGACCGACCAGGCCGACTCCGAGGAGGCGCTCAAGCGAGTCATCAACGAGACGTACGAGGAGGGCGGGAAGGTCGTCATCCCCGCGTTCGCCGTGGGGCGGTCACAGGAGATTATGCTCGTCTTAGAGGAGGCGATGCGCAACGGTGATATCCCGGAGATGCCCGTCCACCTCGACGGGATGATCTGGGAGGCGACCGCGATCCACACTACGTACCCCGAGTACCTCCGGGACGACCTCCGCGACCGGATCTTCCACGACGACGAGAACCCGTTCCTCGCCGAGCAGTTCAACCACATCGACGGCGGCGAGGACGAGCGGCAGGACGTGGCGGACGGCGACGAGTGCATCATCATCTCCACCTCCGGGATGATCGAGGGCGGGCCGATCATGTCGTGGCTCCGCCACATCGGCTCCGACCCGAAGTCGAACCTCGTCTTCGTCGGGTACCAGGCGCAGGGGACGCTCGGTCGCCGCATCCAGAACGGCTGGGACGAGATCCCGGTCGACGGCTGGGGCGGCGGCGGCCGCGGCGACACGCTCACCCTCGAAATGGGGACCGAAGTCGTCGACGGCTTCTCCGGCCACGCCGACAGACAGGGATTGGAGAACTTCGTGAAGACGATGAACCCGCGCCCCGAAAAGGTCCTGTGCGTGCACGGCGACGAGCGCTCCGTGCAGGACCTCTCGTCGGCGCTGTACCACGACTACAACATGCGGACGTTCGCGCCGAAGAACCTGGAGACGTTCCGGTTTAAGTGAGATCGCGACGGTGAGGCCGCCGGCCGGGACCGCACCGGGGCGATCGACGCGTTGCGCCGACGCGTTGCGCCGACGCGAGTTTTTAAGCGTCGGCGCGGAGACCCTTGGCCCATGCGCATCGCGCTTATCGCTCACGACGAGCTGAAAGACGAGATGGTCGAGTTCGTCACCGCCCACGCCGACGCGCTCGGCGAGTGCGACCTCGTCACCACCGGGACCACGGGCAAACGCATCGCCGACGAGACGGGGCTTGCGGTGAACCGGCAGGCCTCCGGGCCGTACGGGGGCGACCTCCAGATCGGGGGTATGATCGCCGACGACGAGATTCACGGCGTCGTCTTCCTGCGGGACCCTCTCACCGCGCAGGCCCACGAGCCCGACATCTCCGCTCTCCTGCGCGTCTGCGACGTGAAGGACGTCCCCCTCGCGACGAACGTCGCCTCCGCGGAGATGGTCGTCGACGGGCTCCTCGGCGGGGACTGACCCCCGAAGGATCGTCGCTCGACGGGCGCCGACGCGACCGCCCCCCGAGTATCAGACCGGATAACCGACCCCGCGCCGTTTTTACCCGGCCGGCCGTACCCCCGGTCGATGACCCGTCGCTCGCGGGCCGCGCTCGCTCCCCTCGTCGTCTGTTCCGTCGCGGTGCTGCTCCTCTCGGCGACCGTCGCCGGCGGGGCGCTCGCCGGCGGCGCGGCGGCGACGCAGAGCGGCGGCGACGCGGCCGCGGGCGACGACGCCGCGGCCGACCGCGTCGATCCGCCGACGCGGTGTTTCGCGGGCGAGGGGTACCCGATCTCGGTCGGCGACGAGGGGCCGGCGATCGAGGCGCTCGTCCACCTCTCCGTGCTGACCGACCCCGCCGCCGGCAACGAGTTCGGGCTCGAGGCCGCCGGGACCCTCTCCGGCGAGCCGATCGTGACGCTCGGCGCCGGCGTCAGGCTGACCGCGCGCGAGGCCGTCGCGAACGGCGTCGACCCGTTCGCGGCGTTCGACGTGTTGTACGCCTACGAGCTGCGGCTCCCGATGTTCGACGGCTCGATCGGCGACGCGGAGTACCGCGACGGCGGGTCGCCGATCGACTCGAGCGCGGGCGCGGTGCCCTGTTAGCGCGTCGAGGTGGGTCAGGCCTCCTCCGCGTCGTCGGGCGACGCGATCCCCCGCACGATCCCCAGCAGCTCTCGACGCGCGTCCCCTGGGGTTCCTCCGGACGGGTACGACGCCTCCTCGAGCGGGTACGCCCCGCCGCCGAGCAGGTACTCGTCGGTCGCCCAGACCGCGAGCAGCGCCTCGACCGGGACGCCGCGGCCGTCGCCGACGCGCGCGACGCCGCGGAACGTCGAGAGCGTCGCCCGCGACGCGCTCGGGTCGTCGACCGAGATCCCCCGGTCACCGCGGTGTTCCACGCCCTCGACGTCGCGCTCGGCGAGGCGGTCGCGGAACCCCGACCGCGCCTGCCGCTCGACGAGCGCTGTGAGTGCGGGGTTCGGCGCGCTCGGCGGCCGGATCTCCAGCCGACTCGCGAAGCAGAAGGGGCGCGGCGGCTCGCTCGCGTCGCGCTCGTACCGCACCGTGCTCGCGTCGACGGAGACGGGACCGGCGGCGAACGCCCGCTCCGTGACCTCGTCGACGCGCCGCCAGCCGTCGAGGCGCTCGCGGGGAACGACGGGCGGGTCCATGGGCGGCGTTCTCCGCCGAGGTAATTAAAAGGGACGCGGACAGGGGAGGGGGTCGGCGGGTGCGGGCCGCCTCAGTGGTCGTCTTCGCGCCACTTGTGCTCGCACTCGGTGCAGACGAAGAAGCGGGTCTCGGACTCGTCGGCCGACCGGATCTGCTGCATGTACCAGTACGCGCGGTCGTTCCCGCACTCCGGGCAGTGGGCGGTCGTCTTCGGGAGCCCCTTGTCCTCCGCGTCGCTCACGTCGATGACCTCGGACTCGACCTGCGATTCGGTGGTCCACTCGTCGTCGTCGTCCTCGCGGCCGAGCTCGTTGTCGCAGTCCTCGGAGCTACACACCCAGTGGTCCTCGCCCTCGCCGGACATCATCATCGAGCCGCATTCGTCGCAGAACTTCATGGCGGAACCAGCCGCGGATCGTATATAAACGGCGGGATCGCTGGCGCCGGGGCGTCGCCCTCGCGGTCCCGCTCACTCCCCGTCGTCTCCGCTCGGCTTTGCCCCTCACTCCCCGTCGTCGACGTGTTCGGCGAGCGCGAACCGGACGCGCTCCTCGTCGCCGCCCTTCGTCTCCCGACCGGTGACGACGATCTCCCCGATCTCAGCCGTGTTGCCGACGTGCGTCCCCGCGCAGGCGGTGCGGTCGTAGGGCTCCTCGTCGCCGTCGATAGCCGTCCCCCCGACCACGCCGATCTCGACGATCCGGAGCTCCGCGATCGAGTCGGGGAGCAGGTCGATCCGGGTGCGGTCGGTGTCCAGCGTCGCCTCGGCCGCCTCGCGGTCCATCGCGTAGCTCCGCACGGGTCGCTCGTCGGCCACGAGCTCGTTGAGCCGCGCTTCGATCCGCGCGAGGTCCCCCTCGTCGAACCGCTCGTAGGCCGCGTCGAGGTGCGCGTGGTCGTCGTAGAGCTGGTTCCCCGTCGTCTCCGCGCCGAACTCGTCCAGGAGGAGCGCCGAGAGCAGGTGCTGTGCGGTGTGGTACCGGGAGTGAGCGCGGCGCCGCGCCGCGTCGATCTCCCCGACGACCGCCGTCCCGGGTTCGGGAACCGCCTCGGCGTCCCCGGTTGAGTCCGCCGGTTCGAGGGTGTGGTACACGGTGTCTTTCTTCTGTACGTCGACGACGCGCCAGCGACGAGAGGCGGCGTCGTCCGCGGCGTCACCGTCGTCCGCGGCGTCACCGTCGTCCGCGATCCGGAGCGTCCCCGTGTCGTTTGGCTGGCCGCCACCTGTGGGGTAGAAGTGCGTCCGGTCGAGGGCGACCCGGTCGTCGAGCGCGCGCTCGACGGTCGCCTCGAACGTCGTCACCGTGTCGTCTGCGAGGTACAGCTCCTCGGTCATACCCCGAAGGTGGGGCGCCGCGGGCTTCAGTGGTGCGTTCGGAACCCCGACCGCCGGTCAGCGCTGGAGGCGGACGTTGACGGCGGCGTCGGGGACGAACACCTCGTCGCCGTGATCCAGGTCCGCGACGACGGTGCCGTTGGCGGTGTCGGTCGCGTCCTCGTCCACGGAGAACCCCTCGGTGCGCTCGAAGTACCGGCGCCACGCGTCGGCGTACGGCGACTCGATCCGGAGGTCGAAGGGGCCGTCGTCGACGTCGCCGTCGGCGATCTGCACGAGCCTCGGCCGGGAGGTCCGCTCCACCGCGACCTGCACGGTACCGTCCCGCTCGACGGTCTCCGGCCCGAGCGGGTAGAGCCGGACGATCGGGAGCGTCGTCCGCCCGTCGGCCGCGACGAAGCGCGGCTCCGAGCGCATCACCGCCGCGCCGCCGTCGCTTCGGAACCACGCCCCGCCCTCGTACGCGATCGTCGTGTCGTCGTTCGCGTAGGTCAGCGAGCGGAACTCGAACCCCCTGACCACCCCGTCAGAGGCGTTCCGCAGCTCCACCGTGGTCGTCTCGGCGACCGAGAGCGACCCGCCGCTGAGCCGGATCTCCGTCGAGCGGCTCGGGTCGCCGTACCGCTGGACGTCTCGGAGGTTGTCGTCGAACACGTCGAAGGCGCGCTCGACGTTCGCGACGCGCTCGGCCTCCTGTCGGTCCTCGATGCCCGTGATGCCGACCGCGAACACCTGTCTCTTATACACATCTCTGATGG
>NZ_AOJH01000100.1 GCF_000337355.1 Halorubrum kocurii JCM 14978
GGCGTGACGTCCGCTCGTGCCGCGTGAGGGATTTCGAGCGTCGCTTCCGGGCGCTCCGTCCGCAGCGTCACGGCGTCGTCGTCGACCGCGATACGGTAGGGGACGCCCGCCACCCGCGTCGGGAGGTCGACGGCGACCGAGACGGTGGCGTTCGCCGCGCCGACCCCGTCCGGTCGGTCGGTCTCCGCGGCGCGGGCGAGCCGGTCGGCGCTCTCGACGTTCGCGGCCGCGGTCTGCCCGAGGACCGCGAGGTCGCTCTGCACGGTCCGGTCCGTCTGCGAGTCAACGACGCCGCCGACGCCGATGACCACGCCGGAGAGCAGTATCGCTCCGATGGCGAGCGTCAACACGTACCCGACGGTGACGCTCACGCCGCGCTCGTCGCGGCGGAGGCGCGCCGCCCCCGAGTCGGGACGCTCACGCATCGGGCTCACCCGGGGCGACCCGAACGGCGGTCTCGAACCGGAGCTCCGCAGTCCGGTAGCGGAGGGCGATCGTGGCCTCGTACACCGCCGGCGTCGCCGTGAGATCCGGATTGGAGGTAACGGCGTCTTCCGAGACAGGTCGCACGGTCGCGGTCACCTCCCCGTCGGCGGCGTCCGCGTTCGCGAGGGTGACGTTGTAGGCGTCGTCGGGCGGGGCGAGCGCCGTCGGCCAGATCCCCGGACAGGGGCGGTCACCCAGCCGCTGGCCGGTCAGATCGACGGTGACCCGGTCGCGTCCGTCCGGCGGCACCGCACACCGGGCCGTCGGAACGCTCCCGTCCTCGCCGACCGCAACGGTGACGTTTCCGTCGGTCTCGTTGGTGTACACGTACAGCTGGTGGCTTCCACCGGTCGAGTTATCGAGGTCGACGTGGAACGCGTCGTCGACGGCGCCGGCCGAGTCGGTCTCGTTGAGCGAGCCAGGGTCGACATCGAGCGCGAAGCCGCGCGTCCGGCTAACGTCGGTGGCGAGGGTCGCCGCGTTCGGATCGACCGAGCCGTTCCCGGCAATTGTCCCCGTAATTCGGCTCCCGTTTCGGACCGACGACAGTTCGACGCGCGCCACGCCGCCCCGCTCCGCGTACGAGCGGGAGAGTTCGCCGTCGAGGTCGGTGACGCCGTCCCGAACCTCCGCGGCGGCGTCGTCGTGGCTGTCCGGGGCCGCGCGGTTGGTCGCGTCGATCAGCTCACCGGTCCCGTCGACGGCGGTCGCCCTGACCTCCAGCGCCTCGCCGTCGGCCGACTCGATCCCGCGGGTCGCGACGTTCTCGCTGTAGATGGTCGCGTTCAATAGCACCACGAGCGTCACCAGCGAGACGGCCATCACCAGCCCCGCGACGAGCAGGAGCTGGGCGCGGTCGGCGCCGCGGGCGCCGTCGGCGCCGAAGAGGCGGTCCCGGTCCGGCGGGCCGACGCTCACATCCGCCATACGACGATGCGCACCTCCACGTAGGCGAACAGCCGACCGGACCCGGTGTCGGCCGCGTAGAACTCTCCCGAGTCCGTTCCGTCGGCCAGCCCTCCCAGCGTCGAACTCTCGTAGCCCGGCGCGGTCAGGTTCGTGTCGTTCGCGAGCGCGACCGTCCGCGTCGCGGTCACGGCGTTGTCGCTCGGCGTTCCCATGTCGATCAGCGACGTCGTCCGCCGCTCCGTCCGGGCCGTCGTGTTGTAGTGGCGGAGCTCCACGTTGACGGCGATCTGCCTGTCGATGAACGTCCGATTCAGCGCCTCGCCGAACCCGCCGAGCGCGCCGTCGAACCCGTTCGGCCCCGCGGCCCGCGCGTAGCCTTCGCCGTCCACCTCCGGCGGGCTCGACGCGAACGTCTCGTTCTCCGGGTTCCAGCGCAGGATCGCCGCCTGCAGGTCGCCGTTCTCGGCGCTCGTCGCCAGCAGGTCGCCCGCGACCGCCCGCTGCTGGTTCTCGATGTGCTGGTTCGACGTGCTGGCGGACAGGGGGGTCACCGCGGTCGCCTGCAGGGCGAACGTGAGCCCCGCGACGAGCAGGATCGCCGCCGCGAACGCCTCCAGGGTGTGCGCCTGCGCGCGGTCGTCTGTCGACCCCATGGTCACCACACCCGCACCGTGAGCCGGTACTGCGTCCCGCCGATCGTGACGAGTCGCTGCGAGACGGTGACGTCCTCACCGACAGCGTCGCTCGGGTCCGCGGTGGCTCGATCGGGCTCGACCTCGAACCGGCCGTGTCGCGTCGCGATCGTGAGGGTCGACGCGTTCGTGCTCGGGTCCCGCCGATCGAGGTCGTGGATCACCACTTGCACGTCGCCGTCGACTCCGAAGGTGGCCGCCGGGCTCGCGGCAACGGCCGGGTGACAGTCGGCCTCGGTCCCGAGCGTCGCGTTCCCGTCGAGGAAGGCGACGGTACAGGCCGGCGACAGCACGCCGGGCTCCGCCGGCGACGCCGCGAGCAGGTCGCCGGCGACGCCGGCCGCGACCCGGTCGCTCACCACCGGCGAGGCGGTGGCCGCCGCCGAGAACGGGTCGAAGAGCGTCGGAACGAAGGCGATCACGAACGCGAGCGTCAGCAGGAACACGCCCGCGCCGACCGCGAAGTCGATCGGGGTCTGCGCGCGGGTGTTCTCATCCCACATAGATCCACACCCCCAGCGCGAGCGTCATCAGGACCACGGCGAACTTGACGCCGGAGACGATGTCGGCGTTCCGGATGTACCCGCTGATGAACCCGGAGAGGATCGCCTGCAGCGTCACGGCGTGGAAGAACAACAGCGAGAGCACGTCCGGGTCCACCCCGCCGCCCCCGCCGAAGCCGGCGCCGCCCGCGCCCCCGGCCGCCCCGCTGTCCGCCTGCGAGGAGAGCCCGCCCATCACGTCGATGAACTGGGTCTGGAGGATCGCCATCACGCCGAGCAGGGTGACGTACGTCATCACGATGATCGCCACCTGCATCCGGGTGCGGGAGATCCGCTCGCGCTCGATGTCGTCCTGGTTCTCCGAGGCCTGCGCCGCGGTGGTCAACACGTCCGTGATCTGTGACGACGCCTCCTGCGCCTCCGAGATGAGCTTCACCGTCCGCGCGAGCCGCGGGACCGCGTACTTATTGTTGAACTCCACCAGAGCGTCCCGCAGGCTCATCCCGTAGTTCACCTTTGCGTGGACCACCTCGAACTCCTCGGCGAGCTTCCCGGTCGACGTCTCGGAGACCGTCTCCACCGATTCGAGCAGCGTCTGTCCGGTGTCGTTCGCGGAGGAGAGCTTCCGGAGGCTCTCGGAGAGCTTCCCGGTGATCGCCCGCTTGGACCGCTGGCTCCACTCGTGGAACACGGCGAGCGGCGCGAGCACGAGGTACGCCGGGACGTACACCCAGACGAACGTCGACCACACCGGGCGGTCCACCCAGCCGTCGAATGTCGTCGGCGCGTTCCCCGAGGCGACCGTGACGGCGACGATGACGAGCGCGGCCGGCACCGTCAACGCGAGCGTGTACAGCGGGTTGTCGCGTAAGAACAGGTGCGGCGCGGAGACGATCTGCTTGGTCTTGTACGTCCCTTCGCGGTCCCGGATCCGGTCGAAGACGCCGAATCGACCGACGAACGCCTCGATCAGTCCGAAGTGGAGCAGCCCCTCTCGGCTGGTCTGCTGGAGCCGCTCGCTCCCGCCGTCGGGGTGGAGGTATCCGTCGCCGGGCTCGTCCTGCTTCACCGTGGAGACGAGCACTAGGAAGCCCGCGCCGGTCAGCGGGATGAGGGCGTACACGGTCGCGTACAGCAGGCGCTCGTCCGACTCGCCCATCATCCCCATGATGACGAGGATGATGATGAGAAGCAGGGGGAACAGCGACAGCGTCATGTACATCTCGCCGAACAGCTCCAGCGTTTCGAGGGTCATCTCGCGCTCCTGTTTCGACGTGCGGAGGTGTTTCTCCTTTTTGTCCTTCAGGAAGCTCTCCATGTCGCCGCCGGAGTTGACGATCGAGAGCATGTCGGCGAGGAACTGCGAGAGCTCGTCGGAGGGCGTTTCGAGCGACTGCTGGCGGATCGCGTTCCGGTAGTCGGTACCGAAGTACTCCGTCTCGTTGACGATGCTCTGGAACTCCTGGGACACCTCGCCGTAGGTGTCCTCTGCCGTCGCCATCGCGCGCAGGATCTCCAGCTGGTTGAGCCCCCCGACGGAGAGCGCGTACATGAACGACACCGAGTCCGCGAGCAGGAGGTTGATCTCCCGCTCCCGCGCCGACGCCCGCGAGTAGGGAACCGCGACCACGCCGCCGAAGCCGATCGCGAACCCGATCGACCCGAACACCAGCCCGCTGACGAGGACCGCGGTGGGGACGACCAGCGACCGCAGGAACTCCTGAATCGCCGGCGTCGGCGCTGGCACGCCGAGCGAGAGCGCGTCCGGCTCGATCAGCCCGAGCGAGAACACGCCGTAACCGGTCAGCGTCCCGAGCGCCCAGAGGGCGCCGCCGACGAGCAGACCGACGCCGAGCGCCCGGGAGACGTACATCTCCACCTGGTCCGGCATGCGCGCCTCCGCCAGCTTGCGCTCCACGTCCCCCACGAAGTCGCCGTCGGCGTCGAAGAGCAGCTCGAAGACCGGGTAGAACAGCTCCGCGAGGACGTCCCCGTCGACGGAGCCGTCGCCGACGCTCGCGTCGAGGCTCACGAGCCCCACCCCGTTCGGGCCATGGGACTACCGCTCCTCCGGGGACTCGACGGTCCCGAATCCCCAGTCGTCGATGTCGTCGGTCTCCTCGCCGTCGCGGTCCTCGTCGCCGTCGCGGTCCGCATCTTCGGTGCCGTCGGCGTTGCCGTCCTCGTCGCCGTCGCGGTCCGCATCCTCGTCGCCGTCGCGGTCCGCATCCTCGTCGCCGTCGCGGTCCGCATCCTCGGTGCCGTCGGCGTTCCCGTCCTCGCCGCCGTCGCGGTCCTCGTCCTCGCCGCCGTCGCGGTCCTCGTCCTCGCCGCCGTCGCGGTCCTCACCCTCGCCGCCGTCGCGGTCCTCGTCCTCGCCGCCGTCGCGGTCCTCACCCTCGTCGCCGTTGGCGGCGTCCCCGGTGCCCCCGACGTCGTCTCCGGTTTCGGGTCCGATCGCCCCACCGTCGACGTTCGCTTCGAGTCCGGGGTCGGCCGCCTCCGGGCCCAACTCCGGGTCCCGGTCCGGCGCCGGGTCGGAGTCCGGGTCGAGGACGTCGATCCCCTCGTCGAACGGCTCGTCGAAGTCGATCCCGTCCGCGTCGTCCGTCGCGTCCGATTCGTCGGTGTCGTCCGCCGCGTCCGTCCCGCCCGTCCCGCCCGCCTCGCCGACGTCATCCACGTCGTCCGTCGCGTCCGCTTCGCCCGCGTCTGCCGAGCCGCCCGCGCGCTCTCCGCGCTCGGCGTCGCTCCCGTTCGCGAAGGCGCTCTCCGCCGTCGGAGCGGCTCCGAACTCCGGGTTCGGCGGCGTCGCGTCGGCGGTGTCGTCCTCGCCGAGCGTTCCGTCCTCGCCGGGCGCGACGGCCTCGTCGAGCGCCGCGGCCTCGTCGGCCGCCCGCGCGAGCGCCTCGCGGTCGGCACCCGGCTCCGCCTCCACGTCGCGGACGGGCGCGACGTCGAGGAGGGCGTCGGCGACGGAGTCGGGCATCCGACCGCGGTACTCCGCGAACAGGTCCTCCGCCTCCGCGAGGATCCGCTCGACCTCCTCGCGTCCCGCTTCGTCGGGATCGGGACGCGGGACCATCTCTTCCTTGTCGCGGTCGACGTTGATGAGCACCGACTCCATCTCGCGGAGGTCCTCCAGCGAGCGCTCCAGTTCCTCGTTCGCCATCAGCGCGAGGACCGTCTCCGGGTCGTTGATGAACGCCTGGAACGTCGCCGCCACCTGCGCGTAGCTGTTGAGCCCGCGGTCGATGAGGTACGCCAACACGACCCGGCGCTTCCGCAGCTCCTCGTCGAGCGTCGCGCGGCTCCACCCGCGGTCGAACATGATGTCCTCGAGCGTGTTCGAGTCGCCCATCTGGAGGAACTCGTCCGTCTCTGCCTGCCACTGGAACACGTCTTGGACGTTGATCTCGTCGTTCTCTGCGTCGTAGTGGTTGATCTCGGTCAGCGACTTGTTCCGGCGCACCTTCTTCCCCTGCACCCGCGTCGACGTCTGGACCGAGACCAGATCGAGCGCCGTGAACATCGTTTTCGAGACGTTGATCGGGTCGGTGGTGAACCGCTTGAGCACCTCGCCGACCGTGTCGGCGTGGAACGTCGTGTAGGTGGTGTGGCCCGTCGACATCACTTGGAAGGCCGTGCGGCCCTCCTCGCCCCGGATCTCGCCCATCACGATGTAGTCGGGTCGCTGGCGGAGCGCGGCCTCCAGCAGGTCGAACTCGTCGATGTCGCCCTTGTCGTCGTCGGAGAAGGAGGGGCGGGTGACGGAGGCGATCCAGTTGCGCTGGGGGAGCTCCACCTCGCGGGTGTCCTCGATGGAGACGATCTTCGCGTTCGAGGGGATGAAGAGGGAGACGGCGTTCAGGCTCGTCGTCTTCCCGGAGGCGGTGCCGCCCGCGAAGATCAGGCTCTTGTGGTTCTCGATCGAGAGCCAGAGGAAGGCCATCTCGTCGAGCGAGAACGTCTTCCAGTTGATCAGGTCGATCGGGGTGAACGGCACGTCGTTGAACTGCCGGATAGTGTAGTTGGTCCCGTGGTCCGACACCTCGCGGCCGAGCGTGAGCTGGGCGCGGGAGCCGTCCGGAAGGGTCGCGTCCACCTGCGGGCGCCGCTTCGAGATCCCCTTCCCGGAGCGCTGCGCGAGCTTCACGACGAAGTCGTCGAGCTCGTCGGTCTCGTGGTAGACGTTGGTGATGATCTGCTCGTAGTCGGAGTGGTAGACGAAGACGGGCGAGTTGTACCCGTCACAGGAGATGTCCTCGACGTTGATGTCGTACTTGATCGGGTCGATCCGCTCGTAGCCGATGAAGTCGCGCTTGAGGTAGTACAGCAGCTTCTCGACCTGATGCTCGGAGAGGGTCTCCGAGTCCTCCGCGAGCACCGCGGGCTCGGGTCGAGCGAGCACCTTCTTGGGAGACGGACTCGGCTCCGCCGGCGGCTCGTACCCGAGCGACTCGGTGATCCGACCGGCGATGCCCGCGGTGAGGTCGAAGCCGAAGCGGTCTGCGAGGTCGTCCACGAGGTCGTCGACGGCCCCCCGGTCGTCGTCCGCGCCCTCGTAGAGGTCGTACCGGTCGAGCAGCGTCAGCGTCTCGTCGACGATCACGCTCTCGCGGAACGCCTCGTCCCCGCCCGCGATCGACTCGTCGGCGTACTTGATCGAGGTCCGGAGCTTCCCGGTGAGGAACTCGACGAGGTCGGTCTCGATCTCCGTCCGATACGGCTGGACCGCGTAGTACTTCACCTCGTTCTCCTTCCTCGACCGAAACACGATCACGAACGCGTACGGCTTGTTCACCCAGTACCGCTCGATCTCGCGGAAGTGGCGCTTCTTCGGCATCGGCACCGCCTTCTCCAGGTCGTACCGGTTCGCGAGCGTGGTGTGTCCCTCCTCGGTCGAGAAGAACGCGTCCTCGTCGATCTCGGGGTTCACGTCGACTGTGCGCTCGTCGACCAGCTCCGCGAGGTCGGCCGCGGCGCACCCGCCCGCACCCAGCAGCTCCTCGGTCCGGTCGGGGTCGAACCCCAGCGCCTCGACCTTGTCGTCGTGCGTGAACTCCAGCGGCTCCTCTTCACCCTCCTCGTTCACCTCGGTCGGCGGGTTCCCGTCCTCGTCGAGGAAGTACTCGTCGCGGTAGTCGTCCCACGTGTAATACCCCTTGAGGACCGGCACCTCGTAGAGATTGTATCGGGCCGAACACAGGTCCCAGAGGACGTCTCCGACCGCCGTAGCCGCTCCGACGCGGTAGCCCGTCTCCGACGGGTCGAACCCGAGGAACTCCCTCGGGTCGACGTCGATCCGGTCCCACTCCTCGTCGGCCGGCGCGCGCCGCGGCACCGCCTCGACGTCGGCGCCCGCGGCGACCACGACCCCGGGGACGCCCGCGCCGTCGACCGCGATTCCGGGGCGATCCGCGGGCTCGTCCGCCTCCGCGCGATCGCTTTCGGTCGACCCGTCGGCCGGTTCCGCCGGTTCGTCGTCAGAGTCCTCTTCGTCCTCGTCGTCGCCGTCCGCTTCGTCCTCGTCGCCCTCGTCGTCAGAGTCACCTTCGGCCTCCTCGTCGTCCTCTTCGCTTCCCTCGTCGCCGACGGCCTCATCGCCCTCCTCGCCGACCGGTTCAGCTCCGGAATCGGGAGCCGCCGCCGCGGTCGAGGTCCCGGCGGGGACGACGGCCGCGCCGCTGAGGACGACGTCGTCCGGGCCGATTACGAGCGTGCCCGCCTCCGGCGTGCCGTGTCCCGGGACCGCGGTGTCGCCGTCGGCCTCGTGCGGCTCGTCGACGCCGGCGGCGCGGACCACCTTCTCGACGCCATCCTCGACGTGCGCGTCGACGGCGGTCGCGGGGACGACCGGCTCCTCGCCGATGTCGGCGTACAGGTCGGCCGCGGCGTCGTCGCGGCCGCGGTCGCGGAGGAACGAGCGCCACGAGTACCGCCCCACCGCGACCGGGGTATCGGACGCCGGCGGGTCCGCCGTCTCGTCGGGCGAGAGGGGCGAACGCTCGGCGTCCTCGGTTGCCATACGTGCGTCCATGATTCGACCGTTGAAAAAGGTGTCTCGCAAAACACCGAGACTGATAATCCTAGTACCGGGGCCTGTAATGCGTATTTGGAGCGATCTAGGCGGAACACGATCTGTCAGTCGTTTTTATATACGCCTGGCTCAGTGCGGAGCGCGGTTCGCGTCGGCTGTCGACGCGCCCGTCGGAGTAGCGCGGGACGCCGAAACGGATCCGATGGCACAGCGCTCGGACCCACGGCGGGAGCGATCCGATCGAGCGGAGAGTGGGTATTTACGTCGCCGCGGCCGAAACGGCCGACGTGACACGATCAGACGCCTCCGGCGGGCTCCGATCGCTCGGTCGGCTCCGACGGGCGCCCGTTCGACGACGCGTCCGCGACGTGATCGCCGAGGAGCTGCTCGGCACCTCGCGGAGCCTCGCCGTCGTGCTCGGGTTCACCGCCTTCATGCTCGCCGTCGGGATCGGGTACTACGCGCCCACCGCCGGCGAGGTGCCGGTGCCGCTGTGGCCGCTGTACGCGGACTCGGCCGTCGCGGTCGCGCTCGGCGGGGTGGCGCTGGTAACTCTCGTCCCCACGGTCCGCCGCGGCGAGCGCGTGACCGACGCCCCGACCTCGCGCGGGCTCGCGTACCTCCAGACCGTCGCGTTCGTCTGGCTGGTCCAGTTCGGGCTCTGGCCGCTCGTCTCGCTGAACCTCGCGTTCGGCGAGTACGTCGCGGCCCCCGACGCCTGGATCTACTACTGGGGCGTGCTCGGGACGCACCTGCTGTTCGTCGGCCTCGCGCTCCTGTTTCCCGCGTTCGGCCGGACCACTCGCGGCGCGCTCGGTCTCGCGTCCGCGCTCGTCGTCGGGAACGTGGCCCTCGACTACGGCGCCGGTTACCATCCGCCGCTCCTGTACGAGCCCGGCCTCCCGCTGGCGGGTGCGACGCTCGCGATCGGTGTCGGATCGGTGTGGCTCGCGAGTCGGTCGTTCCGGCGGCTTGGCGACGACAGTTAAAAACGAATCCCGCTTGTGCCGCTACTGCTCACGTCGTTCGCAGATAGCGGGCGCGGCGGGAGCCACGCGATCGAACGGAGTGAACGAGTGTGGAGTCAGTCGCGCCAGTGACTGAGGGGTAGCGAAGGAGCGGGCGCGACGGGATTCGAACCTCAGTCACTTCGCTCGCTGCGCTCGCTCCGTTCCCTGCTTCGAATCCCGCTTGTGCCGCTACTGCTCACGTCGTTCGCAGATAGCGGGCGCGACGGGATTCGAACCCGCGATCGAGAGGTTAGGAACCTCTCGCCCTGTCCGCTAGGCCACGCGCCCGAAGCGGGTGGAGAAAACGTCGATACGGGGATCGGTCGGCGCCGCGGAGCCGATTACGCGCTGGTCTCTTTCTCGGTCTCGGTCTCGGTCTCGAGGTCCGCGTCCTCGTCGTCGATCGTCGAGTCGGCCTGGACCGCCGAGTCGTCGTCCTCGTCCTGCATCTGTTTCAGTTCGTCCTCGACCTGTTCACGCCCCTTCTTGAACTCGCCCATCGCCTGGCCGGTCGATCGAGCAAGCTTCGGGATCTTGTTCGCCCCGAACAGCAGGACCAACACGAGCAGGATGATGAGGAGCTCCGGGCCCGCCGGAATGCCGCCGATCAGTGGAATCGCACTTACCATCTCTACACGACCGTAGCTCTCTGGCGACTATAGTCTTTTTGCCTCAGTAAATGACTCACAAATACCGCCCGAGCGCTCCCGAACCCCTCGATCGCGGAGGTTCGGTGTTCGAGCCGATTCGTCTCGAATCCGGACCGGCTGCCGACGGCGAAACGATGATACCCCGCCGCCGCGACCGATCGGTATGACCGACGTCGGCGACGACGCCCCGACCTTCACCGCCTCGCTCGTGACCGACGAGATCGAACCGTTCGACCTGTCGGCCCACCTCGGCGACGAGCCGGTCGTGCTCGCGTTCTTCCCGGCCGCCTTCTCGAACACCTGCACGGACGAGATGGAGGCGCTCCGAGACGGGTTCGACCGCGACGACTGCACGCTGTTCGGCGTGAGCACCGACCTCCCGCACGCGCTCGTCGCGTACCGATCGCAGTACGACCTCCCGTTCGCGCTCGTCGCCGACCCGGCCCACCGCGCGATCGAGGCGTACGACGTCGTCGAGTCGTTCGATCGCTACGGCGTCGATACGGTCGCACAACGGGCCGTCTTCGTGATCGACGGCGACGGCGTCGTCACGTACCGGTGGCTCGCCGAGCACGCGGGGCAAGAGCCCGACTACGACGCCCTCGAAGCGGCGGTCGAAGAGGCTAACGCGTAGGTCGAAGAGGCTAACGCGTAAACGACGCCCGCCGCCGAGCGCACGCTCCGACGACGACCTCGTCTCTCAGGCGGGATCGCGGAGGTCCGCCAGCGATTCCGGGTTCTCCATCGACGAGAGGTCGCCCGGGTCCTCTCCTTTATAAACGGACTCGATCGCCCGCCGGATGATCTTCCCCGACTGCGTCTTCGGGAAGGCGTCGACGAACAGCAGCTCGCGCGGCCGGAACGGTTTCCCGTGCTCCTCGCCGACCAGCGTCCGAAGCTCCTCGCGGAGGTCGTCGCTCGGGTCGACGCCGGGCTCGAGCACGACGTACGCGACCACCGCGGTGCCGGTGGTGTCGTCGGGGACGCCGACCGCGGCCGCCTGATTGACGGCGTCGTGGTCGATGAGCACGCCCTCGATCTCGGCCGGGCCCACCTTCCGGCCGGCGACGTTCAGGGCGTCGTCGGCGCGGCCGTGGAGGAACCAGAACCCGTCCGCGTCCTCCTGGGCGAAGTCCCCGTGGTCCCAGAGGTCCTCCCACGTCGACCAGTACTCCTCCAGGTAGCGCTCGTCGCCGGACCACAGCGACTTCGTCATCGACGGGCAGGAGTCTCGCGCGACGAGGTACCCTCGGTCTCCCGACTCCCTGACCGACTCGCCGGTCTCGTCGACGATGTCGACGGCCATCCCGAGCCCCGGTCCGCCGAGCGTGCACGGTTTGAGGGGTTGATTCGGCATCGGCATCAAAAAGCAGCCGCAGATCTCCGTGCCGCCGGAGATGTTGATTATCGGGCAGTCGCCGCCGCCGACCGCGTCGTAGAACCACCGCCACGACTCGGGGTCCCACGGCTCGCCGGTCGAACCCAGGATGCGGAGCGAGGAGAGGTCGTGGCCCTCGACCCACTGGTCCCCGTGCTTGCGGAGCGCGCGGATCGCGGTCGGCGAGATACCGAACTGGGTGATCGAGTGCCGCTCGATCAGCTCCCAGAACCGGTCCGGCTCCGGGTGGTCGGGCGCGCCCTCGTACATCACCACGGTCCCGCCGAACGCGTGGTTGCCGATCAGCGTCCACGGCCCCATCATCCAGCCGATGTCGGAAACCCAGAAGAACCGGTCCGCGGGCTGCTGATCGAAGCCGAAGTGGATCTCCTTGGCGCACTGCGTGAGGACGCCGGCGTGGGTGTGGACGATCCCCTTCGGCTCGCCGGTCGTCCCGGACGAGTACAGGAGCATGGACTCCTGATCGCTCGGGAGTCGCTTCGTCTCGTAGCCGACCGGCTGCGAGGCGATCGCCTCGGTCCACGTCACGTCGCGGTCGGGGGTCCACTGGACCGGCTCGGTGTCGGTCCCGCTCGCGGCGTCGTCGGCGCCCGCGGGCGTCGCCCCCAGCCGGTCGTAGACGACCGCGTGCTCGACGTGGCCCGCTTCCTCGATCGCCGCGTCGGCGGTCGCCTTCAGTCGGACCTCGCTCCCGCGGCGGTAGAACCCGTCCCCCGTGAAGAGGACGGCGGGTTCGGCGTCCGCGATCCGGGTCGCCGTCGCCTCGGTCCCGAAGCCGGAGAAGATCGGCACCGCGATCGCGCCGACCTTCAGGCAGCCGTAGAGGATCGAGACCACCTCCGGCACCATCGGCATGTACAGCCCCACGGTGTCCCCGGTCTCGACGCCGACCGACTCCAGGTAGTTGGCGACGCGGTTGGTCTGTCGGGCCAGCTCGTGGAAGGTGACCTCGCGGACGTCGCCGGGCTCACCCTCCCAGATCAGCGCGACCCGGTTGCGGTTCGGCGAGTCGACCGCGGCGTGCCGGTCGACGACGTTGTGCGCGACGTTGATCTCGCCGCCGGGATACCAGTCGGAGAACTGCGGGCCGTCGCTGTCGCCACCGGACTGCGTCCGGTTGCCAGCGGAGCTCCGCTCCGCGCTGTCGCGAACCGCGTCGTACTCGGTATAAAACTCGATGTCGAGGTAGTCGACGATCTCGTCCCAGAACCAGTCGACGCCGGAGGCCGGCTCGTCCGCGACCTCGCTCGTGGTGCGTTCGATCAGCTCCTCGTAGTCGTCGATCCCGTACTCGCGCATGAACGCGGCGACGTTCGTCGACTCGGCGAACGCCGCGCTCGGCTCGTGTACGATCTCCTCTATCCCCTCGTACTCGTCCATCTCGTCCGGCCGTTTTCGCGGTAACCGTAAGTAATTTTCCTGAACGTTCTGCTACCGCGGGTCGGCGCACTCGCCGGCGACCGAGACGCTCTCGCCGTCGACGGCGACCGTCCCGTCGTACAGGTCGCAGACCCCGGCGTCCCACGCGATTCGCCCCTCCCAGTCGGCGCCCGTCACGACGACCTCGTGGCGACCGGTCCCGCCGACCGTCGCCTCGAACGCGCGGGCGACCCCGGGAGCGATGCGGTCGGACTCCTCCTCGTACGTCGTCCCGTCGTCGCCCTCGACGACGTCCACGTCGACCGCCTCGTCGCCGTCGTTTCGGACCGTGAGGTCCAGGCGGCCGGGGTCTGTTTCGCCGACCCCGAGACAGCCCGTGAGCGCTCCCGCCGTCGCGGTCGCGGCCGTCGCCGCGAGGAGTTCCCGTCTACGCATGGAGGCCCGTCGCCGGGGCGTGACTTGAACCCCGGACACGCGAGCGTCCGGTGCGACGCGGGTATTTAAAAACAGTCGGGCGCGCGGAGAGCCTCGGCTTCGGCCGGCGCGGTCGGTCAGCCCGGCGCGTCTACTCGAGGTCGGCCGGGGCGTCGCCGTCGGTATCGGTCTCGTGCGCGGCGACCTCCTCGTCCGCGGCGACCTTCTCGTCCGCGGCGACCTCCTCGTCCGCGGCGACCTTCTCGTCGCCGTCGTCCCCCTCGGCGTACGCCGACTCGGGGACGATGTCGACGGAGGCGACCGCGTCGTCCGGATCGAGGTTCATCACGATGACGCCCTTCGTGTTGCGGCTTACCGTCGAGATCTCCTCGACGCGGGTCCGCATGATCTGGCCGTCGTCGCTCATCGCGAGCAGGTGGTCGCCGTAGGTGACCGCCTCGATGGCGACCGCCTCGCCGTTTCGGTCGCCGGTCTTGATGTCGATCAGCCCCTTCCCGTTGCGGGACTGCTGGCGGTACTCGTCCAGATCGGAGCGCTTCCCGTAGCCGTTCTCGGTCACGCTGAGGACCCAGTTGTGGTACTCGTCGTCGATGGCGGCCACGCCGGCGACCGCGTCGCCCTCGCGGAGATCGATGCCGATAACGCCGCGGGCCGTGCGCCCCATCGCGCGCGCCTCCGACTCGTCGAACCGGATCGCCATCCCGTTGCGGCTCCCGATGACGATGTCGGTGTCGCCGTCGGTCACCTCGACGTCGACGAGCTCGTCGCCGTCCTCCAGCCGGATCGCGCGGATCCCCGTCGACCGGATGTTCCCGAACTCGTCGACCGCGGTCCGCTTGATGTACCCGTCGCGGGTCACCATCGTGAGGAACTCCTCGTCGTCGAGGTCCTCGGTGTTGACGACCGCCTCGATCTCCTCGCCGTCGCCGAGATCGAGGAGGTTGACCGCGGACTTCCCGCGCGCGGTCCGGGACATCTCCGGGATCTCGTACGTCTTCAGCTCGTAGATCTGCCCGCGGTTGGTGAAGACGAGCAGGTAGTCGTGGGAGTTAGCGGCGAACACGGAGGAGACCCGGTCGCCCTCCTTCAGGTCGGTGCCGATGATCCCCTTCCCGCCGCGATTCTGCGCGCGGAACGTGTCCAGCGGCATCCGCTTGATGTAGTCGTCCTCGCTCATCACGACGACGCACTCCTCCTCCGGGATGAGATCCTCGTGGGTCACGTCGCCGACGTCCTCGATGAAGCTCGTGCGGCGCTCGTCGTCGTACTCGTCTTTGATCTCCCGGAGCTCCGTGACGATCACCTGATCGAGCTCGTCGGGGTCGGCGAGGATCGTCTCCAGCCGCTCGATCCGGGCGGTCACGTCCTCGTACTCGGACTCGATCTCCTGGGTCTCCATCGAGGTGAGCGAGCCGAGCTGCATCCGGACGATGTGTTCGGCCTGCGCCTCGCTGAACTCGAACTCTGCCTCCAGCGCTGCCTTCGCGGCGTCGCGGTCGTCGGAGTTCTGAATGGTCTCGACCACGTCGTCGACCTGTTCGAGCGCCTTCAGACGCCCCTCGAGGATGTGCGCGCGGTCCTCGCGCTCCGACAGCTCGTGTTCGGAGCGCCGCCGGACCACGTCGCGCCGGTGTTCGACGTAGTGTTCGAGCGTCTCCTTCAGATTCAGCACCTGCGGCGAGCCGTCGACCAAGGCGAGGTTGATGACGCCGAAGGTGCGCTCGAGGTGGCTCTCCAACAGCTGGTTCTTGACGACCTCGGCCATCGCGTCGCGCTTGAGCTCGACGACGACCCGGATCCCGTCGCGGTCGGACTCGTCGCGGAGGTCGCGGATCCCCTCGATCGACCCGTCGTTGACGTCCTCGGCGATGCGCTCGACGAGCCGGGACTTGTTCTGCTGGAAGGGGAGCTCCGAGATGACGATCCGCCCCTCCTCCTCGTCGACCTCGAACTCGGCGCGGACGCGGAGCCGGCCCCGGCCCGTCTTGTACGCCTTGTGGACCGCGTTCCGGCCGACGATGTTCGCGCCGGTCGGGAAGTCGGGCCCCTTGACGTGTTCCATCAGGTCCTCGACGGTGCAGTCGGGGGTCTCGATCAGCTCGACGGTGGCGTCGATCACCTCGCCGAGGTTGTGCGGCGGGATGTTCGTCGACATCCCGACTGCGATCCCCGACGAGCCGTTGACGAGCAGGTTCGGGAACGCGGACGGGAGTACCTCCGGCTCCTCCAGCCGGTCGTCGTAGTTCGACGTGAAGTCGACGGTGTCGCGCTCGATGTCGGCCAGCAGCTCCTCGGCCATCGGAGCCATCCTGGCCTCCGTGTACCGCATCGCGGCCGGCGGGTCGCCGTCGACGGAGCCGAAGTTCCCCTGCCCGTCCACGAGCGGGTACCGCATCGAGAAGTCCTGGGCCATCCGCGCGAGCGAGTCGTAGATTGCGCTGTCGCCGTGCGGGTGGTAGTCGCCCATCGTCTCTCCGACGACGGAAGAGGACTTCCGGTGCGAGGAGTTGCTGGTGACGCCCGCCTCGTGCATCGCGTAGAGGATGCGCCGGTGGACGGGTTTGAGCCCGTCGCGGACGTCGGGGAGCGCGCGGCCCGCGATCACCGACATCGCGTAGTCGATGTACGACTGCTCCATCTCGTCTTCGATGCGGGCGTTCGTCACCTGCGCGGCGCGGACGTCGCCGGCGTCGACGTCGGGGACGTCCGAGCTCATATGTCCACCCACTCCGCCTCGGTGGCGTGCTCCTTGATGAACTGCTTGCGCGGCTCGACGGCGTCACCCATCAGCACGTTGAACATCCGGTCGGCGGCGGCGGCGTCGTCGACGTTGATCCGCTTGAGCCGACGGTTCTCGGGGTCCATCGTCGTGTCCCACAGCTGGTCGGGGTTCATCTCGCCGAGCCCCTTGAACCGCTGGACCTGGTCCGGGCTCCCGTCGCACTCCTCCGCGACGATCCGGTCCCGCTCCGCCTCCGTCATCGCGTCGTACGTCTCCCCGCGGTACCGGACGCGGTAGAGGGGCGGCTGGGCCGCGTACACGTAGCCCGCCTCGAGAAGCGGCTTCATGTGACGGTACAGGAGGGTCAACAGGAGCGTCCGGATGTGGGCGCCGTCGACGTCGGCGTCGGTCATGATAATGATCTTGTTGTACCGGACGTCGTCGATGTCGAACTCCTCGCCGATCCCCGCGCCGATCGCGGTGATCAGCGCGCGGATCTCGTCGTTCTCGAGGATGCGGTCGAGCCGGTGTTTCTCCACGTTGAGGATCTTCCCCTTGAGCGGGAGGATCGCCTGGTTCTCGCGGTTGCGGCCCTGCTTGGCCGAGCCGCCCGCGGAGTCGCCCTCGACGACGAACAGCTCCGCCTCGGTGGGGTCGCGGGTCTGGCAGTCGGCGAGCTTTCCGGGCAGCGCCGTCGACTCCAGCGCGGACTTGCGCCGCGTCAGCTCCTCGGCCTTCTTCGCGGCCTTGCGCGCTCTGGCTGCCTCCGCGGCCTTGTGGACGACCTTCCGGGCGGTGTCGGGGTTCTCCTCGAAGAAGGTGCCGAGCTTCTCGTGGGTCGCGGACTCGACGATGCCGCGGACCTCGCTGTTGCCGAGCTTCGTCTTCGTCTGTCCCTCGAACTGCGGGTCGGGGTGTTTCACTGAGATGACCGCCGTGAGTCCCTCGCGCACGTCCTCGCCCTTGAGGTTCGCCTCGAGGTCGTCGACGAGCCCGTGCTCGTTGGCGTAGTCGTTGACGGTGCGCGTCAGGGCGGTCTTGAAGCCGGTGAGGTGGGTGCCGCCCTCGCGGGTGTTGATGTTGTTCGCGAACGCGTGGACGGAGCCCTGCAGCTCCTCAGTCGCCTGCATCGCGACCTCGACGTGGATGTCGTCCTGCTCGTCCTCGAAGTAGATGACCTCCTCGTGGATCGGCGTCCGCGTCTCGTTGAGGTAGCCGACGAACTCGCGGATGCCGCCCTCGTAGCGGAACGTCTCCTCGTCGCCGGCGTCGGCGGCGGACTCCTCGTCTCGCTCGTCGACGAGCGAGACGGAGACGCCGGAGTTGAGGAACGCCAGCTCGCGCAGGCGGTTGGCGAGCGTCGAGAACTCGAAGTCGGTCGTCTCGAAGATCTCCTCGTCGGGCCAGAAGCGGATGTACGTCCCCGTCTCCTCGTCGGCGTCGAGGTCTCGCACGCGTTCGAAGCCGTCCTCGGCGGGCTCGCCGCGGGCGAACTCGTGGCGGTAGACCCCGCCGTCGCGTTTCACTTCGACCTCCAGCCGCTCGGAGAGGGCGTTGACGACGCTGACCCCGACCCCGTGGAGCCCCCCCGAGACCTGGTAGGACTTGGAGTCGAACTTCCCACCGGCGTGGAGGACGGTCATGATCACTTCGAGCGCCGGGCGGTCGTACTTCTCGTGGGTGTCGACCGGAATCCCCCGACCGTCGTCGCTGACGCTGACCGAGTTGTCGTCGTGCACCGTGACGGTGATGTCGTCGCAGTACCCCGCGAGCGCCTCGTCGATGGAGTTGTCGACGACCTCGTAGACGAGATGATGGAGCCCCCGACCGTCCGTGGACCCGATATACATCGCCGGACGTTTACGGACGGCCTGCAGGCCTTCGAGGACCTGGATCTGGCCGGCTCCGTATTCACTCTGCTCTGGCATAGAACTTACCTGAGCTAGTCGATGCCGGGTTATAAAGCCGGCGCACGCGCGCGGGCGTACGAGCGGCACTCGCTAATAAGAATGTGAGATCGGCGGGACGCGAGGTCGGGGCAAATCGCGGTCGGCGTGAGGCGAGGTCGGCTGTCTACCGTCCGTCTACCGTCCGTCTACCGCCCTTCGAGAGCGGTCCGCGCCCGTTCGATGAGCGCGGCGCGGACTCCCTCCGGGTCCGCGCTGGCGCCCCCGTCGCCGAATCGAACGGGCGTCTCCCTCGCGATCGCCTCGACGACCCGGTCCGCGACCGCGTCGACCGTCGCGCCCCCCGTCCGCCGGTCGAGGTCGGCGACGGCGCGCTCGAACCGGTCGTCGGTGGCGTACGCCGCGGCGACAGCCTCGGGGTCGTCGAGCGGCGGAGCGGCGGAGTCGCCTCCGGGGGCGCTCTCGGTCCTCTGAGCGCTCCCCGCCTCCCGAGCGCGTGCGTCCCCCCGAGCGCCCTCGTTCTCGTCCGCCGCCGCCCCCTCCGCGAGCAGCTTCCCGCGACCCCCGCGCTTGTTGCGCACGACGACCCCGGCGGCCGGCCCGTCGCGCCACGCCGAGTCGGGGACCTCGTACGTCTCCGGGTCGAAATCGCGGGCGTTCACCTCGCGCTCGACGGCGGTGACCGGCTCGAGGCCGACCCCGTCGAAGACGGCCGCGACGGCGTCTGGCGGCCGAAACGACCCCTCTCCCGATCTCTCCCCCGACCCGACCCACACGTCGGTCCCGAGAAACGCCGGGAGCCGGTCCCACTCGTAGTCGGTCCCGCGGTGGCGGGTGGCGACGCCGAAGAAGACCACGTCCGCGGGGTCCTCGACCGCGTCTCGGAGGGCCTCGCGGTCGAACCGCTCGCGAACGCGCCTGACGGCGGGCCGGAGCGCCAGCGGGACCGCGTCCGCGTCCGCGTACGTCGTCTCGGGACCGCCGAAGCGGAGGAGCCCCGACTCGTCCATCCGGAACCGGAGCCCCGTCCCGTCGATCAGCTCGAGCAGCCAGAGGTGGCCGTCCAGGAGGTCGTCGGGTGTCGGCGAGCCGCGGATGTCTGGAAGGGGTGGAAAGGAGCGCATGGGTGGGCGACGCGTGGTCGTCGGAGCGTGCGTCCCGGAGCGGGTTGGCTCTTTGGGCTCGCGGGATGGTCCGCCGAGGAGGCGTGCCGCCCGGCCCCACCGGCACAAGCCGCCCCCCCCCCCGGCCCCACAGCTACAAGCCGCCCCCCGGCCCCACAGCTACAAGCGGCTGCCGGGCGTACCGCCGGTCGATGTTACCGATCGCGGACTCCTTCGAACACGGCTATCGGGGCTGCGAGATCCGGTACGGGCGCGGCCGCGCCACCGAGCTCGGCGACGCCCTCGACGAGCGCGGGCTCGGCGACGCCCTCGTCGTCTGCGGCTCGAACGTCGGCGCCAACGACGACCTGATGGACCCGATACGCGAGGGGCTCGGCGACCGGCTCGCCGGGGTCTTCGACGGGACGACCCCGGGGAAGCGCGTCGAGACGGCGTTCGACCTGCTCGACCGGCGAGCGGAGGTCGACGCGGACGCCCTCGTCGCGGTCGGCGGCGGGAGCAGCCTCGACGTCGCGCGACAGGCGACGCTGCTCGACGTGGACGGGCGCGACCTCGCCGACCTCCGGGCGGACGCCGAGGCCGGACCGGACGCGCTCGGCGACCTCGCGCCCGGGACGGACCCCGCCGTCCCCGTCGTCGCAGTCCCGACGACGTTCGCGGGCGCCGACGTCTCCGCGGGCGGCTCGCTGGAGGTGCTCGACGCGGACGCGTCGCCCACCGGTCAGCCGGTGACCGTCAGCGGCGCGGGCGCGATGCCGGCGATCGACCTCGCGGACCCGGCGCTGTTCGAGACGACCCCGCGACAGGTGTTGGCTGGCTCGGCGATGAACGGGTTCGACAAGGGCATCGAGACGCCGTACGCGGCCGACGCCTCGCCGGTGAGCGACGCGACCGCGATTCACGGGACGCGGCTCCTGCGTGACGCGCTCCCCCGCGTCGCCGGCGACCGACCCGGCGACCCGGCGGCGACCGACCGCGCGGTGGTGGGCGCGCTGCTCGTCCAGCTCGACCGGAAGCTGTCGGTGATCCACGCGTTCGGACACGGCTTCGCCCGCCGGTACGACGTCCAGCAGGGGGCCGTCCACGCGGCGATCGCGCCGCACGCCCTCGCGTACCTCTTCGACGAGGTGGACGGGAGCCGGCGGGCCCTCGCGAACGGGCTCGGCGTCGCCACCGCGGGTCGCGACGACGACGCGGTCGCCGAGGACGTGGTCGCGGCGGTCGCCGCCGTCCGCGACTCCCTCCCGGTCCCCTCGCGGCTCCGGGAGTTAGACGCGGTCGCGGAGGACGACTTCCCCGCAATCGCCGAGTACATCGCCGACGACTGGTCGATGGGCCGGGCTCCGGCGGGGCTCGACGCGGCCCCGGAGACGATCGAGGGCGTGCTGCGAGAGGCGTGGTGAAGAGCGGCTCGACCGGCGTCATGCGGCCCCTCTCACGCGTTTCACGCCGACTGCGGCGGCTCCGAGCAGCGCCGCGATCGCGGCCGCGACGCCGAACCCGGGCGAGCCGTCGTCCGTCTCGCCGGCGTCGTCCGTCTCGTCGGAGTCGTTCGTCCCGTTCGCGTCGTCGGTCTCGTTCGCGTCGCCGTCCTCGTCGACGCCCACGATCACGACTGGCTCGGACGTGACGTCGCCGTCGGTCGCGACGACCTCCCGCTCGCCGGCCGCGTCGATGGCCACTGCGAGCTCGCCGCCGTCGTCGGTCTCGCCGACCTCGGTTCCGTCGACCTCCACCGTCGCTCCCTCGACGGGCTCGTCGTAGGCGTTCCGCACGGTCACTCGGGTCGTCTCGCCGACGAGAACCCGTTCGTTCCCCGGTGTCACCGAGAGCGTCGACGTCCGCTGTGCCGTCACGTTCGCGCTGACGGCCGACTCCCCGACGGAGATCCTCTCGGCCCCAGCGTCGTACCCGTCTTTGACGACGTCGACGGAGTAGTCGACGTTGACGGGGACGTTCAGCGAGACGTCGCCCTCGGTGATGGTCACCTCCGCGTTGTACACGGACGACTCCACCCGGATCGCTCCCGTCTCGATCTCCTCGGGGGGGTCGAAGTGGTCGTCGAAGACGCGGAGGTCGAGCACCACGGTGCCCCGTTCGATCTCGACGCTCGCGTCCGCCTCTCTGCTCACCGTCACCTCCTGTGTGGCTTCGAAGAACCCGGGTTTCACGACCCGAACAGTGTACGTCCCGCGCTCGAGCCGACTCGACGCGAACGCCCCCGAATCGTCCGTTCGGCCGCTGTCCACGGTACGGCTCCCGTCGCGGATCTGCACTCGCGCGTCCGCCTGCGGCCGGTCCTCCGTGTCGACGACCGAGACGGTCGCGGTCCCGCTGCGCGAGACCGCGAGCTCGACGTCCGACTCGCTCGCCCCCTCGACCGTGAGCGGTCGGTTCCTGATGTACGTGTCGTCGTCGATGTCGAGGTCGACGGTCGCGTTCTCCGGGACGTCGAGGAACACCTTTCCGTTACTCGCCGTCGTTCCGGTGGCCGTACGCGTCTCGTCGTCCTCCGCCTCCCACGTCGCGATCACCTCGACGTTGCCGGTCGGATCGCCGTCCTGATCGACGACGGACACGGTGAGCGTCACGTCGGTTCCGGCCGCGCCGCCGGCCGCGAGAACGGCGACGAGGAAGACCGTAGCGAGGGCGGCGACGCCGACCGCTGTGAGGCGCTCGAAGTTCATGGATACGTGAATACTCGGCCCTAGCGGTATTGCTATGCGGACGTTACCCGGGTAGCTGCCGGACTAACTCGTCCGGTTGCCGTGGACCGACTTCGCCGACGCTCAGTCGTCGGCCGGCGCATTGGGCCGGTACGCCTCGCTTATCTTCTTCCACTTCCCGGAGCGGAACCGCCAGTAGTTGATCGCGGCGGGGATCGTCGTCTCCGCGAGGAACGCGAGGTACACCCCCCACAGCCCGATCGCGGGGAGCGCGACCTCGGGGATCGTCACGGCGAGCCCGGGCACGTCGATCGCCGGCGTCGCCTCGCGGGCCCCGACGTACGCCAGCGGGATCGACACGCAGAACATCCCGAGGAACTGGCTCGCGAAGGGGATCTTCGTGTCGCCGGCCGCATCGAGCGGCCCCGCCGCGCCGCCGGAGATCCCCTGGAAGACGACCGCGACGCACGCCGCATACACGAAGTTCACGGCGATCGGGATCTCGGGGCTCTCCGGCGTCTCGGCGAACAGCGTCACGATGTCGGTCGCGAAGACCGCCGTCACCGCCGCGAAGACCATGTACGTCACCACGGAGAAGCGGATGATGTCGCGGGCGTACGCCTCCGCCTCCGCGGGGTCCTCGCCGCCGAGTTCCTGTCCGACCAGACTCGAGGAGGCGAGCCCGAAGCCCCAGCCGGGGGCGTTCATGATCCCGTAGATGCGGCGGGCGATGACGAACGCGGCGACGGTGTTCTCGCCGAACACGTCGAGGATGGCGAGCATCGGGAACTCCGCGGCGGTCCACACGAGGTTGCGCGCCCCGACAGGCACGCCGATCTCCACGAGGTCGCGCAGCATGTCCGGGTTCACGTACGAACCGAACGGGCTGATCGAGATCGGGAACTCGCCGATCCCGGGGACCCGGCCCCGCACGAGCCCGACCGTGAACGCGGCGACGGCGAGGACGTTCGAGAGGACCGTGCCGAGCGCGGCGCCCTCGACGCCCCAGCCCAGCCCGAAGATGAACGCGGCGCTCAGGACGATGTTCGCCACCGCGCCGCCCGCCCGGACCTGCATCGCGGTGTAGGCGTCGTCACAGCCGACGAGCACCCGGCTCCCGACGAGGTTGAGCGCGGCGAAGGGGACGCCGAGCCCGACGATCCGGAGGTAGTCTGCGCCGAACGCGATCGCGGCCTCGTTGCTGCTCAACACGTCGATAAAGCGCGTCGAGAACGTCCAGAAGACGGCCGACACGGGGATCGTGATGAGGATCGCGAGGAGAACGCTCGCCCGGACGGCGTCGCCCAGTTCCCCGTACGCCTCCGCGCCGAAGCGCTGGGAGACGAGGGCGATGGTGCCGCCGGCGACGCCCCCGCCGAGCGCGAACGCGAGCCCCCAGTAGGGGCCGGCGAAGCCGACGCCGGCGACCGCGCTGGTGCCGACGGCGACCCCCACCATCGCCACGTCGACCGCGTTCTTCGACATCCGCGCGATCCCCGTGACGATCCGCGGCCACGCGAGGTCCGTGGTCCGGACCACGCGGTGCCGGTCGATCACCCCGGCTCTCGCGAGGGCGAAGCCGATGTATAAGATTAGCGCACGGAAGGGGTTCGGGAGGCGGGCCACTACGGATACGCCCCTTTTTCGGTGGGTGATAAAGGGATTTCGTCACGCGGCGGGCGTTTCCGGATCGGCGGGCCCTCACGCGCCGTCGACGCCGCGCCGACTCAGGCGCCCGACACGAGGTACACCGACGCCGCGGCGAACGCGATACCCACCGCCTTCCGCGCGGTGAACGACTCGCCGAGGAGGAGGAACCCGATCACCGAGGAAAACACGAGGAACATCGCGAAGATGGGCGTTACGACGCTCACCGGGCCGAGCGCCAGGGCGCGGTACAGCGCCAGGATGCCGATCCCGAGGAAGACGCCGGCCGCGAGCACGTGGACGATCTTCGGCGAGGTGAGGTGCTCGGCGAACCCCTGTCCGGTGTACGCGAGCACGCCGACGGCCATGAGGATGAGGAGACAGTTCGAGACGACGACCGCGACGTCGCTCGGGATCGCGTCGGGGCCGGTGGTCGCGACACGCATCAGCGGCGAGACCAGCGCGTACGCGCCCATCGCGAGCAGGGCGTACGGGAGATAGGTGTCCATGGTTCGGTGTGACCAGCGGCGGACAAGTGCCTACCGACCTGTGTTCTCACCGCGACCCGTTCCCTCGCCGCCGGCGCCTCCGTCGCTCCCTCTCCCTGACTCTCCTCCCCGTCTCTCCCGCCTCCGTCTCTCCCGCCTCCGTCTCTATCGTCTCTCCCGCCCCCGCCTCCGTCGTCTCTCCCGCCCTCGTCGGCCCTGATCGGCACCGAAACGGTGACGATCGTTCCCCGCGGCTCCCGACTCCCGAACGAGACGCTCCCGCCGACCTGATCGACGCCCCACTTCACGATCCACAGCCCCAGTCCGCTGCCGTGTTCCAGCGGCGTCTCCGTGCCGCGCTTCAGGACCTCGCGCTCCGCGGCGGCGATCCCGGGGCCGTTGTCGGCCACCGAGAGCTCGACCCACCCGTCCTCGGCCGCGGCGCTGAGCCACACGGCGGGCGGTTCGCTGTCGTTGTGGCGAACCGCGTTCGAACACAGGCTCTCCGCGACCACCCGCAACACCGCCGGCACCCGGACCGCCGGCACGTCCCCCTCGACGGAGACGGTCGCGTCGGGGAACTCGGCGCGAAGCTCCCCGGCCACCTCCCCGACGAGCGACTCGATCGCGACCGGGGGCGACGCCTCGGACATCGGATCGAACAGCTCGCTCGCGGTCCGGGTGCGCTCGCTCAGATCGAGGATGCGGGACGCGCTCCGTTTGACCACCGCCAGCGCGTGCTCGTCGGTCGGATCCTCGCGGAGCCGGTCGGCGTACCCGTGGATCAGGTTCGTCTCCGTCCGCACGTCGTGTCTGAACACGCGGTTGAGCACGTTCAGCCGCTGCTGCTGACCGAGGTACTCGCCCACGTCGTGGAACACGATCACCTCGCCGGTCGGTCGCCCGTGGCCGTCGGAGACACACCGGACGGTGACCTCGTAGGGGTGGCGCCCCCGCGGCCCCACGATCGAGAGCGGGGCCCGGTCCGGGTCCTCGGGCGAGACGTCGTCGTACCGCGGGACCACCGCGCCGGCCTCCTCCCCGACCGCGCCCCGCCGGTCGATCCCGAACGTGTCCGCGGCGCTCTGGTTCAGGTCGATCACGTGCCCCTCGGTCCCGACCACGAACGCCGGGTCGTGGAGGTTCTCGAACACCAGCTGTCGCGCGCGACGACGCGGCGCCGGCGCGAGCGTGAGCAGCCGAAACCGGGAGAGCGCGAGCAGGTACGCGACACCAGACACCGCGAACGCGAGCGGCGTGGGGTCCAGTCCGGCGACTGGGGAGGTCCCGGTGAGATAGAGGACGCTGCTGGCCCACGGCGCCGCAGTCCCGACGATCAGCGCGGCGCTCTGCCCCCGGAAGGGCCGCGCGTCGTCGCGGACGAGCTGGAGGATCGGGACCGATCCGAACAGCCCGAGCAGGTACGTGTACCCCGCGATGGCGTAGTACCAGGGCCCCGTGTCGACGCGGAGGAACGACCCGACCGCGGTCGACGCGACCTCGCGGTCGGCGACGACGAGCCCCCACGGGTCGCCGAGCGCGACGACGGCCACCGTGACGGCGGGCGCGACGAAGAGCGCTGCCACGAACCGCGGCGTCACGTACCGCTCTCGTCCGGTGTACTCCAGCGCGAACAGCAGCCAGCCGACGGGAATGATCACCACGCCGGCCCACTGCACGTCGTACCAGAGCGACTTCGCCGCGAGCGTCGGCGCCTCCAGTTCGAAGACGAGGAACGTCGTCCACCACACCTGCCCGACGAGCAGCACCGTCAACCACGTCGCCCCCGCCTCCGGCCGCTCCCGCCACGCGAGGATCGCCGCGGCCGTACCCGTGACGACCGCAGTGAGTAGCGCGACCGACAGCGGGCTCAGCCCGATCACAGTTAATTGCAATCAATCAAGGTATAAATCATTTGCTCCGTCGGTCAGACATTTCCGCCGTCGCGGCGGAGCCATCAGCGGTGACAGGGGCGAAAATAGCGGGACTGCCGGCGGGCGCCGACAGCCGACCGCCCCGGTCGTCCGTCAGACTCGTCGGCTCCGCCGGTCGGTCACGCCGCGACGAGCAGGAGCGCGGCCGCGACGACGAGGTAGCTGCAGTCGGGGGCGACGCCCAGTACCGCGTCGTCATCGACGCGCCCGGCGAGCGCGGTGACGGCGAGCGACGCCGCGATCCCGACGCCGAGCGCCGCCGCGATCCCCGGCGCGAGGACCCCGGTCGCCGTCGCCGCCGTCAGCGTCGCCGCCGTCGCGAGGTCGACTCCGTACAGCACGCGGCGGGTGCCGGCAACGCCGAGGGCGATCGGGAGCGTCGTGACTCCCGCCGCGGTGTCGGCCGCCACGTCCCGCACGTTCGGGAGTTCGGTGTCGACGAACGACCGCAGGAGGAAGTACGCGAACGCGACCGCGACGGCCGGGGTCGGCGACACCGCGTCGGCGAACGCCAGCGGGAGGAGCGTGACCGCGAGCGCCCATCCCGCGGCGACGACGAGGGAACTGACGACCGGGACGTCCTTCAGCCGCGGGACGCGCGGCGCGGCCGCGAGGCCGTCGTCGGGCGCGAGCGAGCGGACGGTCCGCCCGGCGTTCGGGAGCCAGTCCGAGGCGTACGCGATCCAGAACGCCCCGGGGAGCAGCGCGGCGCCGAGCGCGAGCGGTCCGGCGAGGGTCGACAGCGCCACGGCGAGCCCGTAGGCGACCGCGGCGGCGATCATCAACTGGTCGGCGTACCGCCGGGCCAGGCGCGCGCGTTCGGGGGTCGACCGGGCGTCCGCCGCCGCGTCGGCGACGTGATCGACCGTGTACACCGCGAAGGCGACGAACCCGACCACGGCCGGCGCGGGCGAGAGCGGCACGCCGAGCAAGACGGTCGCGATGACCGTCTCGACCGCGGCGATCGCCGCCACGAACGGGGAGCCGGAGGCGAACCCGATGAGGGATCGCACGCGGCCGGAAGCGTCGGCTGTGTCGGCCATGTCGGCTGACTCGTTCGGTTCGGTTGCGGTGGTCGCGGCCGGNGGTGGTCGCAGCCGGAGCGGGTTCGGTCGCGGTCGGTCCGCCCGAATCGGCCGTTCCGGTACCGACGGCACCCGGTCCGGGGACCGCTTCCGCGTCGAGCGTTGGTGCAGCGCGATACGACTCGTCGCTGCCGTCGGTCGTGGCCGACGGCGGGTCTCGTGTGTCTTGCATCGGTGCGCCGAGCGACGCCGTCCTCGGCGCCGCTCGGCATTTACGTCTCAAAGTGCAATTCTATCAATTAACCTGTGAGTAGTTGCAGAAAATGCGAACGCCGTTCGGCTCGCTCGCGTCGCGCGACGAGCGGGTCGCGGCCAGCCCCGCACCCCTTCAGTACGCTTTTGAGGCGAGCGGCCGAGGGATCGCGTATGGACGGAACCTTCGATCACGTGATGATCCGCGTCGAGGACTTAGCGGAGAGCCTCGACTGGTATCAGACACACCTGAACTACGAGGAGAAGGGCCGCTGGGAGGCCGACACGTTCACCAACGTCTACCTCGGTCCCGAGGGGATGCACGAGGACGGCGCGACCCTGGAGCTCACCTACAACCACGGCGACCGCACCTACGAGATCGGCGACGCGTGGGGCCACATCGCCGTGCGCGTCCCCGAGGACGCCCTGCAGGAGTCGTACGATCAGCTGATGGAGGAGGGCGTCGACGACTACCGCGACCCCGAGTCGTGCGGGAACCGCTACGCGTTCGTGAAAGACCCCGACGGCCACGAAATCGAGATCGTCAAGCGCGACTACGGCGCGAAGTGGAGCATCGACCACACGATGATCCGCGTCGAGGACGCCGACGAGGCGCTCGGCTACTGGACCCGTAAGTTCGAGCACGCCGAGGCTCGCGGTCGCTGGGAGGCCGACAGCTTCGCGAACTACTTCATGGCCCCCGAGGACGCCCCGAAGGAGGCGATGAAGCTGGAGCTCACCTACAACTACGACGGCCGCGAGTACACGATGGGCGACGGCTGGGGGCACCTCTGCGTCCGCGTCGACGACCTCGACGAGGCGTGGGAGCAGCTGATGGTCCGCGAGGCGCCGGACTACCGCGACCCCGAGTCCTGCGACCACAACTACGCGTTCACGAAGGACCAGGACGGCCACGAGATCGAGCTGCTCGTCCGCGAGTAGGTCGCGCGAGCCCGAGATGCCGGCCCCGTGGAGATCCGCTTTCACGGACTCCACAGAGACGGGCGCGGTCGGTACACGGAAGCGGAACGTTCACGGACGAACGGTTGTCATTTCACCGTGATTGTCTCGATTATTTTGTAACTCTTAATGTCACTCTAGATAGGTTTATGTATCACTGAGACTGAACTACCGGTGATCCAAATGACAGACGCCCTGTATGACGACGGTGAGCAGGTCAGCGACAACTGGGACGCGGTGTTCAAATCGCTCTCGGCGGAGCCGCGGCGCCAGCTCCTCGCGTCGCTGTCGGACGCCCCGCCGGATCGCTCGGTCCCCTTACCCGAGAGCGCCGCGCCGTCCGCCCGTCCGTCCGATCCGGAAGCCCTTCGTCTGCAGCTCTACCACACCCACCTCCCGATGTTAGCGGAGATGGGCTTCGTCACGTGGGACGCTGACCCCCTGGTCGCCTCCCGCGGTCCGCGCTTCGACGAAGTGTCGGCGGTCTTCGACGCGCTCCACTCGGCGGCGGACGACCTCCCCGACTCGTTAGTTACCGGGTGTCAGCGACTCGAAGCGGAACAGCAGGACGGCGCCACGTTCTGACCGGCGGTGCCCGCGCGGAGGTCGCACCGCTCACCGGTCCGCCCGTACCACGCCCGTCACTTCGAACCGCGCGCCCCCGTTTGGCCCCTCCGTGACCCGAACCGTCCAGCCGTGGGCCGCCGCCACCTGCTCGACGATCCGCAGGCCGAAGCCGGTCCCCTCGCGCGATGTCGAGTAGCCCGCCTCGAACACCTCGTCGCGTTCGGTCTCCGGGATCCCCGGTCCGTCGTCCTCGAGGAAGAACCCGACTTCGGCGCCGTCCTCGCCCCCCGGCGCGTTTCCGTCGGTCCCGCCGTCGCCGAGCGCGCCGGCGGTGATCGCCACGTCGGCGCCGCCGTGTTCGACCGCGTTCCGCACCAGGTTCTCGACGAGCTGCCTGAGTCGGCTCTCGTCGGCCCGGAGCCACAGGTCGGCCTCGACGGTCAGCGTCGCGTCCGCGGTCTCGACCGTCTCCCAGCAGGACTCGACGACAGCGGAGAGCCGGACCGGCTCCGTCTCGCTCACTCGCTCGCCCTCGCGAGCGAGGGTGAGCAGGTCGCCGATCAGCGTGTTCATCCGCTCGTGGGCGCCCGCGGCCGCGTCGAGGTGCTCGCTGTCGCAGTCGTCGCGGGCCAGCCGGACCCGCCCCTGCGCCACGTTCAGCGGGTTCCGGAGGTCGTGGGAGACGACGCTAGCGAACTCCGCCAGCCGGTCGTTCTGCCGCTCCAGCTCCGCGCTCCGCTCGTGCAGGCGGCTGGTGCGGGCCGCCGCGTTGAGCGCCGTCTCGGCCGCGGTCGCGAGGATCCGCGCGAGGTGCTCGTCGGTGCCGCCGAACACGCCGGGCTCGGTCTCGCCGACGGAGATGGTGCCGTGGTCGCCGACGGGGAGGATCATCAGGCTCCGGAGCCCCGTACCGGCGTCGACCGCGCCCGCCGTTTCGATGTCGTCGTACACGCGAGGCGCGCCCGCCTCGTACGCCCCCCAGTTGAGGCTCCCGCTCTCGGGGGTGAACACCCCCCGTTCGGGGAGCACCTCCTCGACCGCCTCCGACACCGCGACCGGGACGAGGCCGCCGGCGTCCTCGTCGTGCAGCCGAACGGTGACCACGGAGAACCCGAGCACCTCCTCGGCGGCGTCCACGACGCGCTCGGCGATCTCCTCCGGGGAGTCGGCCCGGATCAGGCTCCGGGTCGCGTCGTGGAGCCGCTCTAAGCTGGTCTCGCGGGCGACGCGGTCCAACGCGGCCTCGAGGTGGTTCGCGAGGATCTCGGCGATGAGCACGTCGGTCTCGGTGAACGCGTGCGGCTTCGACGAGGAGACGACGAACAGCCCATGGTCGCCGATCGGATGGAGGACGATGCTCTCCGCCGGGGTGTCCTCGTCGAGCGGGTCGAACGACGACAGGTCGCCGACGTCGATCGGCTCGTCGCCCCGATACGCCCTCCACGCGAGCGCGGCTCGCGTCCCGGCCGGCTCGTCCCGATCGTAGGCCGGCTGTTCGTCGAAGAACGCCGGCACCGACTCGGCGAGCGCGACGGGTTCGAGCACGTCGCCCGCATCGTTCAACAGGTGAATCCCGCTTAGCCCCGCGCCGATGATCTCGTCCGCGGCGTCGACGGCCAGCTGCGTCGTCTCCGCGACCGTCCGCGTGTAGTTGAGATCCTGCGTCCACTCGCGGAGCCGCGACAGCTTCTCCTCGCGCCGCTTCCGGTCGGAGATATCCCGGGTGTTAATAACGAACCCGCTGACTCCGCGTTCGTCGAACCGGTTGCTCCCGACGGACTCCACCCACAGGTACTCCTCGTTTGCGGTCTTCAGCCGGTATTCGACCGTCGGGTTCAGTTCGCCGTCGCTGAGCGACCGGGAAAACGCCTCGACGACCCGCTCGCGGTCCTCTGGGTGGACGTACGAGAACGCGTACTCGCCGACCAGCTCGGCCGGCTCGTGACCGAGGATCCGCTCGACCGAGGAGCTCGCGTACTGGAACCGCCCGTCGGCGTCGAGCGCGGTGACGATGTCGCTGGACCGCTCGACGAACGCCCGGTGTCGCTCGCGCTCCGTCACGTCCCGGAGGACGCCGACGAACCGTCGCTCGCCGCCCTCCTCGAACTCCCCGAACGAGACCGAGAGGGCGATCTCGCGGCCGTCGCGTCGCTCCCCCGAGACCTCGACGCCCGACCAGTTCATCGAGCGCTCCCCGGTTTCGCAGTACCTGTCGAGGGCCGCGAGGTGTTTGTTCCGCTCCCCCTCCGGCATCAGCACCCCCAGCGGCTCCCCTTCCAGCTCTGCGGGCTCGTAGCCGAACAGCCGCTCGACGGCCGGGTTCGCGAACTGGATCCGGTTGTCGGCGTCGATGGTGATGATGGCGTCCATCGAGTGGTCGGAGATCGCCCGGAGGTGGGTCCGCGTCTGCTCCGCCTCGCGCTCGATGCGACACTTCTCCACGGCGTCGACGACGCGGTTCGCCAGAATCTCGTACTGCTCGGTGCCGCCGCCCTTCTGGAGGTAGTCGGTCACGCCCGCGGAGATGGCCTCGCTGGCGACCGACTCCGACCCCTTCCCGGTGTAGAGGATGAAGGGGAGGTCCGGGTCGCGCTCGCGGACCGACTCAAGGAACTCGATCCCGTTCGGTCCCGGCATGTCGTGGTCGGAGACGACGCAGTCGATGTCGGTGTCGGGGTCGGCGAGCCGTTCGAGCCCCTCGGTGGCGTTCGATGCCGTCTCGACCGCGATCCGAGAGTCCTCATGTTCGAGGAACGACGCGGTGACATCCGCGAGGTCCGGGTCGTCGTCGACGTGGAGCACGCGGATGCGGTCGTCCATTGAATCCGGGTACTCGTGACGCCGGCATAACCGTTTGGACCGCGCGGAGCGCGGGGATCGACGGCGGCGAAGAGCGACGCGGCCTCCCGCACGCACCCCGCCGACCTCCGCCGGGCGGGAGACCGCCTACTCTCCGTCCGCCGGGCGGGAGACCGCCTGCTCTCCGTCCGCCGGACGAAAAACCACGAGCGGCTCGCCGTCGGTCGCGCGCTCCTCGACGCCGACCGCGACCCGGTCGCCGACGGCGACGGCGTCGACGTCGGGCTCCGCGCCCCGCAGGACGCCCGTGAGCCGGACCGGGCCGAAGTCGGCGACGGCGTTCACGTACGGAGTGTCGTCGGCGAACCGCGGCCCGGCCACGTGGACGACGCTGTACGTCTCGACGGTCCCCGTCTCGGCGAGCGGCTCCTCGGAGAGCGCCGTCGACCCGCACTCCGGGCACACTCGGCGCGGCGGGAGCGAGCCGTGCCCGTCCGGACACGCGAGGGCGAACCCCTCGCCGGCCGCCAGGGCGTCGAGCCACTCGTCGTACCCCGCGTTGCTCGCGGGCGCGCTCATTGCGCCACCTCCAGCACGTGGACGACCGCGCTGGCCACGGTCCCGCCGGCGTTGTGCGCGACGCCGACCTCGGCGTCGGGGACGCGGTCGCTGTTCGGGTGATCGCCCCGCAGGAGCCGGGTCAGCTCCGCGATCTGCGAGCCGCCGGTCGCGCCGACCGGGTGCCCCTTCGCCTTCAGTCCCCCGGAGAGGTTCACCGGGAGGGCGCCGTCGGCGGTCGTGACCCCGTTGCGGGCGGCCCCGATCCCCTCGCCGGGCTCGAAGAGGTCGAGCGACTCCAGCGCGAGCACCTCCGCGATGGTGAAGCAGTCGTGGACCTCCGCCACGTCGACGTCGTCGGGCCCGACTCCGGCGTCGGCGTAGGCCGCGTCCGCCGCGTCGTCCGCGGCTGGAGTGCGTGCGAGGTGTTCGCGGTCCCCGAGCGCCATCCGGTCGGTCCCCTGTCCGGTTCCCGTCACCGCAACGGGGGCGTCCACGTCGTGTTCGGTCGCGTACTCCTCGGAGACGATCACGAGTGCGCTCGCGCCGTCGGTGATCGGGCAAGCGTCGTAGAGGTGGAGCGGCTCGGCGACGGGCGGGGCGTCGAGCGCCTCCTCGACGGACACCTCCCGCCGGTACTGCGCGTACTCGTTGGGGACCGCGTTCGCGTGGTTCTTCGCCGCGATGTGGGCCAGGTCGCGCCGCTCCCCGCCGTACGCGTCGAAGTAGGCGTTCGCCATCAGCGCGTACGCGCCGGGGAACGTCACCCCTGCTCGAACCTCGAACAGGTCGTCGGCGGCGATGGCGAGCCCCTCGGTGACCTCGTCGGTCGGGAGGTTGGTCATGCGCTCCATCCCGCCGGCCACCACCACGTCGGCCTCGCCGGAGCGGACGGTCCGAACGGCCTCGCGGACCGCGACGCCGGCCGAGGCGCACGCCTCCTCGTAGCGGGTCGACGGGCAGTCCACGCCGGCCGCCTCGGCCATCAGCGGCGCCTGGTGGCCCTGGTGCTCGGCGAGCGCGCCCATGAAGTTGCCGTAGTTCAGCTCCTCGACGTCCTCGCGCGGGACGCCGGCGTCATCGAACGCCCGCAGCGCGGCCGTCGCGAAGAGGTCCCGGCCCGTCCGCTCCGGGTGGCTCCCGAAGTGCGTGAGCCCGACCCCGGCGACGCGTACGTCGGTCATACACGATCGATTATTCGGGTCCGATTTAGCCTTGCCGGAACGCGCGGTCGCTCCTTTTAAAAATCGGCCGAACCGAGCCCCTAACCGATGTACCGCAGGTCGTCGTCCGGGACCGCCGGCCCGTCCTGCATCTCCTGGATCTTGCCGACGACTTCCTCCATCTCCTCGGCGCGGTCCTCGAGGCTCTCGTAGCCGATCGAGAAGTCGAGCAGCGCCGCGAGCACCTCGAGCACCGCCCGCGCGCTCTTCGGGTCGACGAGGTAGCCGCTCGTCTCGCCCATCAGGCAGGCGGCGTCGAGCCCGCGGCGGCCGCCGAGCCCGAGGACGAGCCCGGAGACGCCGACGATGCCGCCGGCCGGCTCGTCCGGCCGGAACTCGACGCCGGCGTCCTCCAGCCCGTCGACGAGGTCGCCGTCGGAGACCGCTCCCAGGACCGTGTACTCCTCGACGAGTTCGCCGGTCGGGACGCCGCCGAGCGCGTACGCGCGAGTCGCCCCGAACTCCTCGGCGATGTCGAGGAACGTGGTGGTGAGCGTGTAGTGACCCTTGTTCGAGCCGGCCTGATGGTCGCCGGTCAACACGAGCAGGTCGGCGCCGTCGGTCTCGACGGCGTGGAACTCAGCGCAGGTCAGCTCCGCGACGCCGTCGCCGTCGACGTTCACCTGCGGCGGGAACTCGGTGGTGTACACGCGCCGGACCAACTCGCCGTCGAACTCCTCTAACAGGTGTTCGGCCGCGAGCTTCCCTACGTGGCCGACGCCCGGCAGCCCCTCGATGAGCACCGGGTCGTCGAGCTCCGGCGTCGCGACCTCGTCGATCTCGATGTCGTCCATACCGGGTCAGTCCGAGCGGCGGTCACAAGAGGGTGGCTATTCCGGCGGCGCGGGCCGGGCTCGTCCCCGAGGCGGTGGCCGCGGCGCGGGAACCGCGCTACTCCGACGCCCGCCGCCGCGCTCGGCGGCGATACTCGCCGTAGGGGTCCTCGGGGCTGAACGGCGCCGGCGCGCTGTTCTCGGTCGGCCCCTCGCACTCCGGGCAGCGATCGCCGAGCGCGTACACCGGCCGGTCGTGGGCGCTCTCCCAGTTCGCGCAGACGCGGATATCGGATTTCACGGGTGTGGCGGTAGTGAGTGAAAAGCGGACTGCGAGCGGTTACTCGTCGTCTTCGCGGCGGTCGCGGTGGAACTCGCCGACGCCGCCGGCGGCCTCGATGGCCTCGCGGGCGCGGGCCGCGGCGGCCTCCAGCTGGTCCTCGGCCGTCTTGTAGTCGGGCGCGCGGACCTTGATCCGGTACTCGGGCGAGCCGACGTAGCCGACCTCGAGGTCGACGCCGTCAGGGATCTCGCCGTTGCCCTCGGCCGCGGAGAGCGCCTCTCGCACGTCGTCGACGCCGTCGGGGGCCGCGGACTCCAGGTCGACGTAGCCGGTCACGTCGACGTACGGGACGGAGACGTTGTCACGGGCGGCCTCGACGATGTCGTCGCGGGCGTCGGCGTCGATGTCGACGTCTTCGAGCGCCTCCTCGCCGCTGATCGCGGCCGCCTCGAAGGCGTCGTAGAGGGAGTCGTACTCGACGAGCAGCGCGTTGGCGACCGCGGTGTAGCGGTCGTCGTCGACGTCCTCGCCGAGCGCGATCAGCATCCAGTTGTCGGCCTTCTGCGAGTTCTTCCAGGCCTGTATCTTGTCCTTGCGCTGGTGTTCGTTGACGTCTTTGATCGACAGATCGATCTGGTTCGACGACTTGTCGACGTCGAGCACCTTCGCGACGACCGTCTGTCCCTCGCGGACGTGGTCGCGGACGTTCTTGATCCAGCCGGAGGCGACCTCGCTGATGTGACAGAGGCCGCGCTTGTCCTCGTACTCGTCGAGGTCGACGAACACGCCGAAGTCGGCGATCTCGTCGACGTCGCCGACAACCAACTCGCCGGGTTCGGGCCAGCCGCTGTACTTCATACGGGGGTGGTGAGGCGGTTACCGCGCCTCAACGGTTTCGACGATCTCGCCGTGGAGCTCGGCCTCCCCGCCGGTCGGGGTCGCGAGGGTCGTGCCGCAGACCGCACACGACACCACGGAGGAGGCTTTGCCGAAGACGACCTGTTCGTTCTCGCAGTCGCCGCAGGCGACGCGGTGGAAGCTTCCCGCCATGCTTACTCCTGGAACGTGAGCCGGCCGGCGCGCCATCCCTCGCGCATGTGGGCCTTGCCGCAGTCGCCGCAGCGGTACTTCAGGTGGGTCTTCTTCGTCGGCTTGTCGCCACCGGGCACCTTCGAGTACCCGCCGGCGTTGCCGATGGTCGCGAGCGCGCGGCGTCGCTGGCGCGCGTCCCGCTTCATTCCGGTCGCCCGACCCGATCGAACCTTCTCCACCTCGTGCTCGTGGTGCGAGTCACAGTGTGGACAGTACGTGTTGAAACGACGTGGCATCTCCATGGATATCGACCTTGAATCGCGGTTCGTCGCCGACGCTTAAAACGGGTTTGGTCTGGTTCGCGCGCCGGAGTACGTCCGCGTCTCACTCCTTCCACTCCGCGACCGCCCGCACCGGCGACCCGTCGCCGTCGCGGAGCCGGAGCGGGAAGGCGTACAGCCGGAACCGCTCGGGAAGGCCGTCGAGCTCACAGAGGTTCTCGACGATCGGCAGCGAGTCGTTTAAAAGGGCGTCGTGGGCGGGAGTGCCGTCGGGCTCGTCGTCGCGGGCGGGTCCGGTCTCCGCCGCCGGCCCGGGCGGCGTCGGGTCCGGCCCGAACGAGTCGAGGCCGACGCCGACGCCCAGTTCGCGACAGCGCTCCGCGGCCGCCGCGGTCAGGTACGGGTGATCGCGGTACCGGTCGCTCCCCCAGTGCGACGCCCACCCGGTCCGGAGGACGAGGAGGTCGACCGCCGGATCGAGGGGGTCAGCGTCGAGGCCGTTCTGGCCGGGCAGCGCCCCGGGTCCGATCGCCTCCCGCGGCGCCAGCGGCCGACAGTCGACGAGCTGCGCGTCGAACGCGAACCGTCCGACTCCGACTTGGTCTATCGTCGCCCCCTCGGAGAGCGTGTGGCGCGGCGCGTCCACGTGGGTCCCCGCGTGGGTCCCGGTCCGGAGCTCGCTCGTCGCGTAGCCGTCGGTCTCGTGGGTCGCGTCGGGCGCGAGCGTCACGTCGGGGTCGCCCGGATACGTCGGCATCCCCGTCTCGATCGGTCGGGAGAGGTCGCGGAACACGGCCGGCGGTCGGCCCGCCGCGGGGTTAAATCGGTCGTCGCCCCGCAGTCCGGTTCCGCGGCCCGAACGTATTTCCACCGCCCGCCGTTCGGTGGGTCCATGTCGGAACTGCCGCTCGACGCCTACTACGACCTGACCCAGATCGGCGAGGTCGCCGTCTCACCCGGCGGCGACCGCGTCGCCTTCACCGCGACCGAGTACGACCAGGCCGCCGACGAGGCGGTCGCCTCGCTGTTCGTCGTCCCGACCGACGGCTCCCGCGACCCGCACCGGTTGACGAGCGCGTCCGGCGCCTCGTCGCCGACGTGGGGCCCCGACGGGGACCGCCTCGCGTTCGTGGCCGCCCGCGAGCGCGACGCCGACCGACGGGTCGGCTGGCGGGACCGAGACGAGGAGGAGACCGACGACGAAACGGCCTCGGAGGCGGACGACGGGAGCGAGGAAGCCGACGACGACTCCCTCGAAAACGGCGACGAGGAGCCGAAGCCGCAGGTGTGGCTGTTCGACCTCGCGCTCGGCGGCGACGCCCGGCAGGTCACGGACCGCGACGAGGGCGTCGCCGACTTCGACTGGTCGCCCGACGGCGACCGCCTGGTGATCGAGTCGCGCGACCCGACCGACGAGGAGTCGGAGTACCTGGACCAGGTCCGCGAGGAGGGCGGGCCGATCGAGACGACGCGGCTCCAGCACAAGGTGAACGGCGCCGGGTGGACAGACGACGTGACCACGTACCTCTTCGTGGTCGACCTCGGCGACCCGGAGAGCGACCCCCGCCGGCTCGACGACGCGTACGGCGGCGGCGCGTTCCAGGACGTCTCGGGCATGGAGCCCGAGTGGGGCGCAGACGGCCGGATCGCGTTCACGTCCTGCCGGCTCGACCGGCCCGACGACACCACCGTCCGCGACCTGTACGCCGTCTCGCCCGAGGGCGGCGACGCCGAGCGGCTCACTGACGGCGACCTCACGCACGGCGCGCCGGCGTGGCGCCCCGACGGCGACGGGGTCGCGACGGTCGCGAGCGATCCGGACGACCCGCCCGCTCCGGCGGAGGTGTACCTCGTGGGTGAGAGCGGAGCGGAAATCACTTCGCTCACGGCCGACCTCGACCGGACGGTCGCCCGCGGCGGGGGGCCGGTGTGGGTCGACGGCGCGCTGTACGTCCGGATCGCCGACGAGAGCAGCACTCGCTTGGTCCGCGTGGAGACCGACGGGACCGTGGAGCGCGTCTTCGAGGCGCAGGGCCGCGACCGCGCCATGGCGGCGTTCGACGTCGCCGCCGACGGGTCGACGGCGGTGACGGTCCTCTCGGACCCGACGGACGGGAGCGACCTGTACGCGGTCGCCGTCGACGACCTCGACGCGGCGACCGCCGGGGGCCGCGCAGGTGACGACGCGGCGACCGCCGGGGGCCGCGCAGGTGACGACGCGGCGACCGAGCCCGACTCCCTCCGGCGGCTCACCCGCGTCAACGAGCCGCTCGCCGACGAGTTCGCCATGCCGACGGCCCGCCGCGTCGAGTGGGAGTCGGACGGCTGGACGATCGACGGCGTGCTCTACCACGACCCCGACGTCGACCCCGCGGACGGCGACCACCCGCTGGTGGTGGCGATCCACGGCGGGCCGATGTCGTACGACGAGCCCGTTTTCAGCTTCGGCCACGCTGCGCTGACGAGCCGCGGGTACCTCGTCCTCCGACCGAACTACCGTGGCGGGACCTCCCGCGGCCGCGAGTTCACCGCGGAGCTGACGGGCGCGTGGGGGACCGCCGAGGTCGACGACATCGCGGCTGGCGTCGAGTCACTGGCCGACCGCGGGTGGGTCGACCCCGACCGCGTCTTCGGCCACGGCTTCTCGTACGGCGGGATCGCGCAGGGGTTCCTCGTCACGCAGCGGCCGGACCTCTTCGCGGCGGCGGCGCCCGAACACGGCATCTACGACCTCCGGTCGGCGTTCGGCACGGACGACACCCACGTCTGGCTGGAGGCGGAGTTCGGGCTCCCGTGGGAGGACCCCGAGGCGTACGACGCGTCGACCGCGGTGCTCGACGCGGGGGAGATCGAGACGCCCCTGCTGGTGATGGCCGGCGGGGAGGACTGGCGGTGCCCCTCCTCGCAGTCGGAGCAGCTGTACGTCGCCGCCCGGAAGCAGGGGATCGACGCCGAGCTGGTCGTCTACCCCGACGAGCACCACAACATCGGGGATCCCGACCGCGCGATCCACCGGCTGGAGAAGATCCTCGACTGGTACGAGACGCACGACCCGGCGGTCGACGGGGGCGACTGAGTCGCCTTCCCGACGGCCGACGGGGACGGCTGAGTCGCCTTCCCGGCGCTCGCGAGGGGTTCCCGCCGTCAGTGCTCGACGAACTCCACCAGCACCCCGCCCGTCGAGCGCGGGTGCAGGAAGGCGACCTCGTGGCCCCACGCCCCGGGGCGCGGCTCCTCGTCGACGAGGTCGACCCCGAGGTCGCGGGCCCGATCGAGCGCCCCGGAGACGTCGTCGGTCGCGAGCGCGACGTGGTGGATCCCCGGGCCCTCGCGGTCGAGGTAGTCGGCGATCGCGCCGCCCGCGGTCGGTTCGAGCAGTTCGAAGTACCCCCCGTCGTCGAGCTCGAGGAAGACGACCTCCATCCCGTCGAACGTCTCCTCGTGGGCGATCGGCGCGTCGAGCAGGCCGTCGAACAGGTCGGCGAGGTCGGCGGCGTCGCGGGTCGCGACGCCGACGTGGTCGAATCGCATACGTCTCGGATCCGACCCCGCCGACTTATAAGAATCGAGCGGGAGGCGACTCCCGCGCGCTCCCCACCGATATCCAAAGGTTTGGGTAGGGGCCGGGAGAACTGCCCCCAGACCAGTGAGCGACTCACAACCCGACGCGGCGACGGAGCAGATGTCGTCACGGAACATCCTCGGCTCGCTGCTCGAGAGCGGGCTCCACGAGATGAACCGGGAGCGGTCGGGACTGCTGCTCTCGGGGCTGTCGGCGGGGCTCGACATCGGGTTCGGGCCGCTGATGATGGCGGTGATACTGACGCTCTCGCCGGGGAGTTTCGGCGATCTCTCGACCGAACTGCTGCTGGCGAGCGTCTACTCCATCGGCTTCATGTTCGTCATCCTCGGCCGCTCGGAGCTGTTCACCGAGCACACGACGCTGGCGGTGATTCCGGTCCTCGACGGACAGGCGTCGTTCAAACAGTTGGGTCGGCTCTGGGGACTGGTGTACGTCGGGAACCTCGTCGGCGGGCTGTTGTTCACTCTGCTCGTGATCCTGTTGATGCCGGAGCTCGGCGTCGTGGACCCGCAGTCCTTCGAGACGATCGCCCTGAAGCTCGTCGACCACGACCTCCCGTGGCTGTTCATCGGCGGCGTCTTCGCCGGGTGGCTGATGGGGCTGCTCGCGTGGCTCGTGACGGCGGCCCAGGACACGACCGCGCGGATCCTCCTCGTGTTGATCGTCACCGGAACGATCGGGCTCTTACACCTCCCGCACTCGATCGCGGGCAACGTCGAGGTGCTGTTCGGGCTGTTCGTCTCGGACGCCATCACGCTGACCGACTACATCGGGTTCCTCGTGCTGGCGACGATCGGCAACGCCTTCGGCGGCGGGGTGTTCGTCGCGCTGCTGAAGTACGGTCACGTCGTCCGCGGGGCGAACTGAGGCCGGCGCCGTCGGGACGCGAGTTCCGATCGACCTATCGCCCCGGCTTGTACTCGCCGAACTCGTCTCGGAGCACGTCCGAGACCTCCTGCACCGTCGCGTACGCCTTCACGGCGTCGACGATGTGGGGCATCACGTTCTCTGATCCTTGCGCGGCATCGCGAAGCGACGCGAGCGCGTCGTCGACAGCCTCGCCGTCGCGGTCCGCCTTCACCTCGTTCAGGCGCTCGCGCTGGTTCTGCTCCTGTTCCGGGTCGACCTCTTCGAGGTCCATCTCCGGCTCCTCGTCGACCTCGAACTCGTTGACGCCGACGATCACCCGATCGCCCTCCTCGATCTCGCGCTGGCGCTCGAAGGCGACGTCCTGGATCTGCCGCTGGACCCACTGGCTCTTGACGGCCTCTAACATCCCGCCGCGGCGGTCGACTTCTTCTAGGATCTCGAAGGCGTCCTCCTCGATCCCGTCGGTGAGGTTCTCGACGTAGTACGAGCCCGCCAGCGGGTCGATCGTGTCAGCGGCGCCCGACTCGTGCGCGAGGATCTGCTGGGTACGGAGCGCGGTGCGGACCGACTGCTCGGTGGGGAGCGCGAGCGCCTCGTCTTTGCCGTTGGTGTGGAGGCTCTGGGTGCCGCCGAGCACCGCCGCGAGCGCCTGGTACGCCACCCGGACGACGTTGTTCTCGATCTGCTGGGCGGTGAGCGTCGATCCGCCGGTCTGGGTGTGGAACTTGAGCTGTTTCGATTTGGGGTTCTGCGCGTCGAACCGCTCTTCCATGATCTGCGCCCACATCCGGCGGGCGGCGCGGAACTTGGCGGCCTCCTCGAAGATGTTGTTGTGGGCGTTGAAGAAGAAGGAGAGCTGCGGGGCGAACTCGTCGACGTCGAGCCCGGCGTCGATCGCGGCCTCGACGTACTCGATCCCGTCGCCGAGGGTGAACGCGACCTCCTGGGCCGCGGTCGACCCCGCCTCGCGGATGTGGTACCCGGAGATGGAGATGGTGTTGAAGCTTGGGGTCTCGGCGGCGCAGAACTCGAAGATGTCCGTGATGAGCCGCATCGAGGGCTCCGGCGGGTAGATGTAGAGGTTCCGCGCGATGTACTCCTTCATGATGTCGTTCTGGATCGTCCCGCGGAGCTGCTCTCGGGGGACGCCCTGTTTGTCGCCCATCGCGACGTACATCGCGAGGAGGACGGCGGCGGGGGCGTTGATCGTCATCGACGTGGACACCTCGTCGAGGGGGATCCCGTCGAAGACGGTCTCGAAGTCGTCCAAGGTGTCGATGGCGACGCCCGACCGGCCCACCTCGCCCTCGGCCATCGCGGCGTCCGAGTCGTACCCCATCTGCGTCGGGAGGTCGAACGCCATCGAGAGCCCGGAGGAACCCTGATCGATGAGGTAGTTGAAGCGCTCGTTGGTCTCCGCGGCGGTGCCCATCCCCGCGTACTGCCGCATCGTCCAGAGCCGCCCGCGGTGCATCGTCGAGTACACGCCGCGCGTGTACGGCTCCTCGCCCGGATAGCCGGCGTCCTCGCGGTAGTCGTGGTCGCCGACGTCGGCCGGCGTGTACAGGGGGTCGACCTCCTGTCCGCCCGTGTCGGTGGTGAACGTCTCCTTCCGCTCCCCGAACCGGTCGACGGTCTCGCCGTAGGTCCCCGACTCCCACGACTCCTTGGCGTCCCGGATCGCGTCCAGTTCCTCAGGATCGTACATTAGTAAACGGGTCGCGCGAGCGGGACTTAACACTTTTCGGCGGCGGCGGCTCGGCGCTCTCGCGACGCCCCCCGCGCCGGTGGGATCGCCACCTCCCGACCGGCCCGGATCCCCGCCGACGGTCGGTTTCAAGTGACGCGCGGTCGAACGCCGAACATGGACGTTCTCCCCGACGCCACCGAGCGCTTCCTCGCCGCGACGGCGCCCGAGCACACCGCGACGCAGGCGGAGATGGCGGCCCTCGCGGACGACTGGGGGTTCCCCATCATCGGGCCGGAGGCGGGCGCGGTCCTCCGGCTGATCGCCCGCCTGACCGACGCCGAGCGGGTCTTCGAGTTCGGTTCCGGCTTCGGCTACTCCGCGACGTGGTTCCTGCGCGGCGGCGCCGACGCCGTGATCTGTACCGAGTTCGACGAGGACGAGGCGAAACGCGGGGTCCAGTTCGCCGCCGACGGGGGCTACGCCGACAGCGTCACGTTCGAGGTCGGCGACGCGATGGAGACGGTCGAGCGCTACGACGGCCCCTTCGACGTCGTCCTCATCGACCACCAGAAGGGCCGATACGCCGACGCCTACCGCACGGTCCTCCCCAAGGTCCGGACCGGCGGCGTGATCGTCGCCGACAACGTCACCAGAGGCCCGATCGACTTCGGCGACCTCGTCGCGCACTTCGAGGACGGCGCGCCCCTCCCGGACCCCGAGGTCGACGGGGAGACCCGAGGGATCGGCGAGTACGTCGGCACCGTGCGCTCCGACGACGCCGTCGAGACCGCGATCCTCCCGGTCGGATCCGGGATCGCGGTGTCGACGAAGGTGAAGTGAGGGAGCGGTGACGCATATCGTTTCTAATTAGATCTGCGGTCAGCTACCCACAGTTATAACCAATCGGCATACTCGACCCTCACGCACGCACCCCGTACGACACCGCGTATCGGCCGAACCTATTCGGGCCTCGCTCCCGTACCCCGACTCGATGAAGGTGGGCCTCATCTCGGACGTACACGCGAATCTCCCCGCGCTCGAAGCCGTCCTCGACGACATGCCGGCCGTCGACCGGATCGTCTGCGCCGGCGACGTGATCGGGTACAACCCGTGGCCGGCCGAGTGCGTCGAGCGCGTGCGCGAGGTCGCCGCGATGACCGTTCGCGGCAACCACGACCGCACCGTCGAGACGCCCGAGCGGTACCGGGCCAACCGCATGGCAGAGGCCGGCCTCGAACACGCGAAGGAGTCCCTCTCCGACGACCAGCGCGCGTGGCTCGACGGGCTCCCGCGCGCCGAGACGTTCGCGGGCGACCGGTTCCTCCTCGTCCACTCGCACCCCGCCGCCGAGCGCGAGGACGCCTACGTCTACCCGGAGGAGTTCCCGAACCTCGACCGACACATGGGCGACCACGACGGGATCGTGCTCGGACACACCCACGTGCAGGGGTCGCGGGCGGTCGCGGGCGGCGTCGTGGTCAACCCCGGCAGCGTCGGGCAGCCGCGCGACGGCGACCCCGACGCGGGGTACGCCCTGCTCGACACCCGGACCGACGAGGTCGACCTGCGGCGCGTCGCGTACGACATCGATCGGGTGAGCGAGGCGGTCGCCGACGCCGACCTCCCCGAGCGAACCGCGGCACGTCTTTATAAAGGCGAGTGACGGCGCGTCGGGCTGGACCCCCCGACCGCGTCACGGCCAGACGCCCGTGACGAACAGGACGTTCCGCACCGCGGTCGCGATCGACATGACGCCGACGCCGGCGCACATCAGCGTCGCGACGAGCCGTCGGGTCCCGCCGGCGACCGCGACGGGGATCCCGATGAGGACCATCCCGGCGGCCTTGGTGACCAGCATTCCGGGGACGAGCCCGAACGTCGCGATGAGCGCCGCGCCGACCGGCGACCCCTCGACGTACTGGCCGCCCGAGATGGCGACGTAGGTCGAGCCGACGTCGGCGGCGGCGCCGACGACGAGGAGCGCGACGGCGGCGGCGAGTCGCGAAGGCACTGCCACACCGGAGGCGATGAGCCGTAATAAGCTTCCGGGACCTCGCGGAATCGGCGGAGCCGAACCGGATAGGCGGCGCCTAACGGGCTGGCCGCAGCGCGCGCACAGCACGACTCATTTTAAACCGCCGCAACGCGTATAACCCAATAATGAGTTCGTCCGAGGACGAGTACGAGATCGCAGTGGTCGGCGGCGGGCCGGCCGGGCTGACGACCGCGTTGTACGGCGCCCGACTGGGCCACGAGACGGTGCTGATCGACCGCGGCGGCGGGCGCGCGGCGATGATGGCCGACACCCACAACGTGATCGGTATCACCGAGGAGGTCTCCGGCAACGAGCTCCTCGCGACGGGCCGCGAGCAGGTGCAGTCGTACGGCGGGACCTTCGAGCGCGGCTTCGTCACCGACGTGGTCGAGACCGACGATGGACGCTTCCGGCTCTCGACGAACGACGCCGAGTTCCTGGCGGAGCGCGTCGTGCTCGCGACCGGCTTCTCCGACGAGCGTCCGGACCCGCCGCTCCCGCGGAACGCGCGCGGGCTCCACTGGTGTCTCCACTGCGACGCCTACATGTTCGTCGACGAGCCGGTGTACGTGATGGGGCACGGCGAGGCGGCCGCCCACGTCGCGATGATCATGCTGAACATGACCGACGAGGTTGACCTCCTCACCCGCGGCGCGGAGCCGACGTGGAGCGAGGAGACGGCCGCCCAGCTCGCGGCACACCCGGTCGACGTCGTCCACGAGGACATCGCCGGCGTCGAGAACGATCCCGACTCCGGCTGGCTGGAAGCGATGCAGTTCGAGGACGGCACCCGCCGCGAGTACCGCGGGGGGTTCCCGATGTACGGCTCCGATTACAACACCGCACTCGCCGAGGGGCTCGGCTGCGACCTCACCGAGGGCGGCGAGGTCGACGTCGACGACCACGGGCGCACGAGCGTCGACGGCGTCTACGCGGTCGGCGACGTGACCCCCGGTCACAACCAGGTGCCCGTCGCGCTGGGACAGGGCGCGAAGGCCGGGATCGCGCTGCACAAGGAGCTCCGCGAGTTCCCGCGCTCGAGTGAGGAGATCGAGGCCGACGGTCCGGTCGGCGCCGACGAGGTGCCCGCCATCCCACCGGAGCTCATGGCGACCGCGGTCGCACACGAGGGGCACGCCGGCGGTCCGCGCGAGGAGGCCACCGCCGATCCCGACACGCCGACGGCCGACGACGACTGAGGCGACGCGACGCCGCGACCGGGGACGCGACCCCTGCTCGCTCGCGGGGCCACGACACCGACCTTTTTTGATCCGCCCTCTCCGAGCGTCGGTATGGGAACTATCAGCGCGGACTTCGCCGACGAGACGGTCGTGGTCACCGGCGGATCGAGCGGCATCGGCCGCGCGGTCGCACTCGGGTTCGGCGACGCGGGGGCGACCGTGATCAACGCCGACGTCCGAGCGGCGCCGAAGGACGTCGGCGCCGAGACGCCCACCCACGAGGTCATCGAGGCGCACGGCGGAACCGCAGCGTTCATCGAGACCGACGTCTCAGAGCCGAGCCAGATCGAGACGGTGATCGAGGCGGCCCGCGAGTTCGGCGGGGTCGACGTGATGGTGAACAACGCCGGCGTCCACCGTAGCGCCGAGTTCCTCGACGTCACTCCGGAGGACTTCGACTTCGTTCACGGCGTCAACCTCAGAGGCGCGTTCTTCGGCACGCAGCTGGCCGCGAGAGACATGATCGACCGCGGCGTCGAGGGGGCGATCCTGAACACCTCGTCGACGACGGCCGAGCGCGCCGAGTGGGACCACTCCCACTACGCGACGACGAAGGGCGGCATCCAGATGCTCACCCGGAGCGCGGCGCTCGAACTCGACGAACACGGGATCCGGGTAAACGCGGTCGCTCCGGGACCGATCGCGACCGAGATCCGGGAGGGCTGGGCCGACGAGGCGAGCGAGATCGACGAGTCCGGCGGGCTTCCGTCCCGCGCCGGCAGCCCGTCGGACCTGCGCGACGCGTACCTCTATCTCGCCTCCGAGGGCGCGAGCTACGTGACCGGCGAGACGGTGTGGGTCGACGGCGGCGCGAGTCTGTAGGTCGCGAGGCCGCCTCCCGTGTCGAGCGGGTCAACCGAGTACGACCCGAACGAAGGCCTCCTTCTCGGCCGTGTACCGCTCGCGGTTCTCGGGGTACCGCTCGGCGGGTCGTCGCTTCAGGGACGCGTACCGCGCCGCGAGTTCAGGGTCGTCCCGCAGCGCCTCTCTGAAAGCGACTCTCTCCTCGTGGAACGCGCTCCCGAGTTCGGCGATGGAGAGGTAGCACGTGCGGTTCTCCGGCGGCCCCTTCGCGAGGAACACCCGTCCGTCCACCTCGTCGGGACGCCGTTCGTAGCCGTGCGCCTCGAGCGGTTCGACGAGGTCGGTGGCGGTCGCGAACTCGTCGACCAGCGCGAGCACGTCGACGATCGGCTTGGCGGGCATTCCCTCGACAGCGGTGCTGCCGATGTGTTCGAAGCGCCGTACCCGATCGCCGACGGCGTCGTTCAGTCGAGTGACTTCGGCCCCGTACTCGTCACTCCACGACGGCTGGTAGGGCTCCAACTCGACGGTACCGCGCTCCAACCCGACCATACGCAAGTCCCGTTTTCGAGGTCGAAATGTCTTGAGGGTTCTCTCTCGTCGCTGTCGCTCCTCGTTCGTCGTGTGCGGGAGGATGCGCCGGCCGGGACTCCCGCGAGCGAAGCGAGCGGGAGGTCGGCCGGCGCACGAACGAAATGAGTGCGCCGGCCGGGATTTGAACCACGGTCGCTCGCTACGCTCGCTCTCTGATTCAAATCCCTCTCGGCGATTTCTCTCACT
>NZ_AOJH01000101.1:0-56252 GCF_000337355.1 Halorubrum kocurii JCM 14978
GGGATTTGAACCACGGTCGCTCGCTACGCTCGCTCTCTGATTCAAATCCCTCTCGGCGATTTCTCTCACTTCGTTCGAGAAATGCGCCGGCCGGGATTTGAACCCGGGCCATGAGCTTGGAAGGCTCAGGTCCTACCACTAGACCACCGGCGCGCGTTGGGCGTTCGTTACTGAACGCGTCTACACGTAGGCCGAACAGTTCTGATAAACGTTCCGTGTTCTCGTCGCCGAGAACTGTCGTCGGATAACCAAAAGCGGTCGACGAAGGGCGGTCGACCGGTGTGAGACGCGAGACCGGAACTGTCGGAAAAAGCGGTCAGACGATGGTGAACTGGTTGGTGACCGTGGTCGCGATATCGGTGGCCTCGCCGCCCTTGATGTGGACTTCGTACTCGTAGTCGCCGGGGTCGGTGTCCTCGTCGGTGACGATCTTCGATCCCCACGTCGAGCGGTCCCACGCCTCGTGTGCGCCCTCCCAGTTGAGTTCGATCGGGCCGTAGTCCGCGTCGGGGAACTCGACGACGACCGAGTCGATCGCCTCGGCGCCCAGTGGGTCGCCGGTCTCGGGGTCGAAGATACCGACGTGGAGGCCCACCTCCATCCCGGCCGAGAACCGCCCGAGACTGGCGCAGTCGTCGCCCGAATCGCCTCCGGACTCGTTCGTCGACCCGCCTTCGGACTCGTTCGTCGACCCGTTCGTCGTGTTGCCAGTCGTTGTCGTCTCGTTGGTGACTGTCGGCCCCTCATCGGAGTCAACCCCGGGGTCAGTGATATACGTACAACCCGCGAGGCTGACCGAGGCCCACGTGGCCGCGCTCGCCGCGACCAGACGGCGGCGCGTCACCGGCGAATCGGTCGCGTCCGACGACTCGGTGGAGGTGCTGTCGGTTCGTTCTGAAGGCTGGTCTCGATTCATATTAGCTGGTATCCTCCGGACAGCATATAAATCTAAAGACGGGTTATTAACTTCCAGTGAAGCGGGGTTCCATTTATATATTCCGGATGAGTGAGTCGAATCATGGGGTCCGATGGACGGCAAGCTAGTAGAACAGATTCACAGCAAACAAGCGCCAGCGATTCGGGAACGGCGAGCACGACGCGTCGACGGCTGTTAGCCACCGGCGCGGCGACGTGGGCGACCGTCGGACTGGCCGGCTGTATGGGCGACGACGGCGACGACGGCGGCGACGGGTCCGACGGCGGATCCTCTGAAGCGCGGAACTACGTTGTCACCGCCGAGACCGGCGCCGGCTCCGAGGGCGTCCCCGAGAGCGCGGGATTCATCTCGTCGTGTTCCGCGAGTCGGTACTTCGTACCGGGGATGCAGGCGGTCTTCTACGTGGGCATCTTCGACCCCGAGACCGGTGACCAGCTCACCGACGAGGACCTCGAAAGCGTCGTCGTCAACGTCGATGGGCTCCAGAATGTCGAACTCGGTTGGGCCGGCGACGACGAGGAGAACCCGGCCGACGAGTGGGGCGGCTCGTTCGTCATTCCGGAGGACACAGAGGTCGGCTCGTATTCGTACACGGTCGAGGTATCCAACGGCGACGACAACTACCAGACCGTCGGTATCCTCGAAGACTCCTTCGAGGTCATCGAGCATTCGAACCCGACCAACTACGTCGTCACCACCGAGACGTGGTGGAACAACCAGGCTCCGGAGGAGTCGGTCGGCTTCGTCGAGTCCTGTGGCCCGGAACGGCAGTTCACCCAGGAGATGGACGTCACGTTCGTCATTGGCGTCTACGACGGCTCGAGCGGCGAGATCGTCGGGAGCGACACCCTCGACTCCGTGACGATCGAGTCGACGGACGGCGCGTTCGACCCGATCGATATGTCGTGGAACGAAGGCGGCGAGGACTCCGAACCGCAGTGGTCCGGGACCCTCGACACCGCGGATCTGGCCCCCGAGACCTACGGCTACGAGGTCGTCGTCACCAACGGCGATGCGGACTACTACAACGTCGGCATCGCTTCGAACCAGTTCACGATCATCGAACTGTAGGGCCGCCGCGGTTCCGGGACCGATTTTTACACCGCACACACTGCCAATGAACCACAACGACACACAGTCATCCGGCGGGAACACCGCCGCACCAACGGACGCGGAGCCGATCGACACGGACGAACACGGCGAGGCCAGTGCGGAGACCGACACGGCGGGTGAGACCGACACCGAGGCCGCCGACGGGACGCTGACGTTTTCGGATTCGGTGGCCATCGAGACGACGCCCGAGGACCTCTGGTCGACGATCTCGGATCCGGTGACGCTGACCGAGTGCGTGCCGGGCGCGGAGTCGATCGAGCGCGTCTCCGAACGGAAGTACACTGTCGAGATCACGCGCGGGGTGAGCCACCTCACCGTCTCGCTATCGGGCGAGGCCGAGTTCGTCGAGATGAATCCCCCCGACACCGTGGTGACGAGCGCCACCGCGTTCGATTCGAAGACGGGCAGCGACTTCGACATCCTGGCGGGGATGGAGATCCAACCGGCCGACGATGGGGGCGCCGAACTGGCTTACTCCGCCGAGGTGTCGATCAGCGGCGGCGTCGGGACGATGAGCCCGCGGCTCCTCCGACCGATCGTCAACCGCGACATCAAGCGCTACTTCGAGAACGTCAAAACCGTCGTCGAAGGCGAGTAAGGGCTGCCCGGTGCGGTTCCGGTCCCGCTCGCCAGCGGTCAGCCGTCTCGCACGACTCTACCCGCCGCCTGCCGCGTCAGAGCGTTTTTGCAGGTCATATATAGGTGCGCAATCGAAAAGACACCCAATGACAGCCGATCCCACCGACGTGTTCGACGAGATCTCCGAGTACGACTCGACCGCCCTATTTAAACCGAAGGTGGTGTCGTTGGTCGTCTCCAACAGCGAGGAGCGGGGCCCGAACCTCATGACCGCCTCGTGGTGGATGCTCGCGGGGTACAACCCGTTCCGCTATCTGCTCGCAGTGAGCCACAAGACGCTGACTTACGAGCTCATCGAGGAGAGCGGGGAGTTCGTGCTGGCCGCGCCGTCGACGGGGATGATCGACGCACTGACGCTGTCGGGGATGGTCAGCGGGCGGGACATCGACAAGATCGAGCATCTCGACCTGGAAACGGTTCCCGGCCGGGACGTCGACGTGCCGCTGTTGGCCGACGCCACCGGTAACATCGAGTGTTCGGTGATGGAGTCGTTCGAGTTCATGGACTGCACCTACTACTTCGGGGAGGTCGAGAACGCCTACGTCACCGCCGGCGGGATGGACGGTCGACTCCTGTCGCCGGACGCCGACGTGCTGGCCTACATGGGCAGCGACTGGGGCGAGGAGGAGACCAAGACCAAATACCGCTACTACGCCGACATCACCGCCGAGTCGATCAAGCGGTTCCCCGGCGACGGGGTCGTCGACTCGCTGCCGCCGGAGCTCCGCGAGCAGTACAGCGAGTAACTACTCGGCTTCCCAGAAAGTCAGGCGGTCGCCAAGTGCGTCCACGCCGTAGATGAAAACGATTCCCAACAGGGTTATCATAACCAGCGCGGCGTACATCCGCTGAATGGTGAACAGACGCCAGGATCGCCAGATGAGATAGCCCAGTCCCGATTTCGCCGCGAGCATCTCTATGACAACGATAAGGTTGAAACCGACGCCGAGGCCGAGACTCAGGCCGGCGAAGATCTCCGAGAGCGACCCGGGAATCAGTACGTCGCGGTACAGTGCCAGCGTCCCGGCACCGTTGTCGAGTGCTGCATCGATATAGGCGTCATCTATCTGTTGGACGCCGCCCATCGTGTTGACTGCTACCAGCAGGAATATGGCGATGCTCATTGCCAACACCCGAACCGTCTCGGTCACGCCCAGCAGCGTGAACATGATGGGGACCAGCGCGATCTTCGGGATAGGGTAGAACAGACTCACGTACGGGTTCACGATGAGCCGAATCGGCCGCGACCACCCCATCCAGAGGCCGATCGCGATGCCACTCGTGGCACCTATCAAAAAGGCGAGCAGGATACGGCGCAGACTAACCCAAGTGTGATACAATAGGGATCCCTCAATGAGCAACTGACCGGTTACGCCCACGACGACCGACGGCGGTGGAAAGAAGGTTGGATTGAGGACCGCTAGTCGGGCGAACACTTCCCAGCACACCAACACCGCGAGGAGAGGGGCGATATGGAACCCGAGCCGCCGGGGCGAACTGTGTCGACGGCGGTGGGACTGGCTCATCGATTGACGGACTGCTGGACTTCTTCGCTCAACAGTTCCCAGACTCGCTCCCGCAGCGTCGTGAACTCGTCGGTCGGTATCGATCCACGGGTTCGTGGTCGCGGCAGGTCGACGTCCAGCACCTCCTTGACGCTGCCGGGTCTGGCCGTCATAACCGCCAGTCGGTCACCCAGCGTTATTGCCTCCTCGATGTCGTGTGTGACGTAGACGACCGTCTTTTTGGTTTCACTCCATAGCGAGAGGAGTTCCGTCTGGAGGTTGCGTTTCGTCTGTGCGTCCAGCACGCCGAACGGTTCGTCCATCAGAAGAACTTCGGGGTCGTTCGCAAACGCGCGAGCGATGGCGACGCGCTGTTTCATCCCGCCAGATAGCTGATGTGGATAGGCGTCGGCAAAGTCCGCAAGATCAACTTTTTCCAGGTAGGTGCGGGCCTTCTCGTGGCGTCGCTGTTTCCCGACACCGTCCATCTTTAGCCCGAACGCGACGTTATTGAGGACGGTCTTCCAGGGGAAGATGCCGTGTTCCTGAAAGACCATATTCGTGACGGAGCCACCGTCCGTGCGCGACGGTGAGATCTCGACCGTACCGGTGTACTCGGAAACGAGTCCCGAAAGGATTCGGAGGAACGTCGACTTCCCGCAGCCCGAGGGACCAAGCAGGCAAAAAAACTCTTGATCGCCGACCGTCAGATCCACGTCTTTCAGAGCCTCGACCTCGTCTGACCGGGTAGTGTAGGTCTTCCCGACGCCGCGTGCGCGGATGCACGGCGATACGGTCGAAGACACCTCCTGGACGGTCTCATCCATCCCTGCGGTCTTCGACTCCTGCCCATTGAACGCTTTCGGTGGGTCTCGATCCATAGTCAGTGGCGTCAACTATTGGCAGCTAGTGTCGCTCGGGAAGTCGGGCAGCTGTGATATCTCGCCGATGGGCGTGTACTGCTGCGGCGCGTTCTCGCCCCACTGTTGGACCTGATCCGGTGAGGGAGTCGCTTCCGCCTCGGAGACGCGCCCGACCGAGTCGAGTGCGTCAGACAGCAGGGAGGTATCGAACAGTGTACTCCGGTCGACGGTTTCGTCAATGTACCCCCGGCAGGCGTGGTACTCCTGTTGGCGCATCACATCGTCTTGGTTGACACGTCCGTTCTTGTTCGGGATTGCCGGGACCGAGGACTTGATCGCTTGCTTATTGATGTCGAACGCGTCGTTGATAATGGTCGCGACCTCGTCGTTCGGGTACGATCCCATCTCGTAGTACTTCCGGACGCCCTTAAGATAGCCTTCGAGCCACCGGACGGCGACGTCTGTTCGCTGCTCGATGAACGGCCCACCGAAGAAGTACGCGGCAATCTGCATCCGGGGGGCGACCGCCGACCCATACAGGACGTGCCCGGCGTTGGCGTTGTTCGCTAGTGCCAGTCCCAGCGGATCCGGCACGATGCACACGTCCGTGTCGCCGGACATCATCGCCGACACCATGTTCGAGAACTGTATCTCGCTGACCTCCACGTCCGACCAACTCATGTCGTTTGCAGCAAGCACCCGACCGAGGATGTAGTCGAGTGAGCCGCCTTCGGCGTTGTGTGCAACCGACAGCGGCCCGTCGACTGCGTCGGCGATCTCCGGAAAGGTGGCGTCCTCCGTGTAGATATCCTCTCGTGCCCAAACTCGTGCTGCTCCCGGAACGTTCGGGTAGTGCTGTGCCATGTCGGCCGCGATTCTGATGGGCACGTCCTGTGCGATGGAGTTAGCGATGCTGGCTCCGAACGACCCGGCTGCGACGTCAATGTCGCCCGACGACAACTCCGGCGTCGCCAGCGGGACGCCGTTGATTCGCTCGCGTTCGACCTCGATGTTCCGATCCTCGAAGTATCCCTCTTCTTGGGCGATAAGCACCGGCACGACCGTTGCGATGGGAAGCGTCCCGAACGTCACAGTGTCGACACCGCCCGACCCTAGCGTTGACCCAAGACAGCCACCGAGCGCGGCGGCCGTCGTCGCTCCGGCGGCACCGAGGAACTTTCGGCGGGAGGGTACCGTGTCACGTTCGGTGCTCTGGTAGTTTGTCTCGTTCTGTTTCGACATCGATGACCGTCGGCCCGTTGCGTCGTCAGACGGCCGATCCGTGCGTTGCATGTGACACGTTCCTCTCTTTGACTTCTTAAAAGGAGGCCCTCTTTCTCGGTCATCGGATTCTGAGATAGTGGCAACCTCCAAAACAACTAATGAGGAATGTAATATGAGTTGATATTATGGGGCGAAATACATCTTCTGAGGCGGAAGACAACGAGTTACACCGCCGACAGACTGACCATCGAGGAACACTCGTTTTGAGCGACGAGAGTGGGTACGTCGGTGAGAAGCTCACCTTCCACGGTCGGAACTTCCCGACTGGTGAACAGTTCGACATCGAGTGGCGAACTGTCGAAGGGTCCTGGGGTGTTCTCGAGGCACACGAAATTGTCGGGCCACAGTTTCGCCCGCGGACAGAAACGATTGCGACGGTTACCACCGACGCGGACGGGCGCTTCGACTACGAGTGGACGATACCGGAAGACTACGGCAGTTTCCACACCGTCTCGGTCTGTACGCAGGGCGGAACGACCGTCGATCAGGCCGAGTTCGAGATCTCGCCGTGGTTCGAACTCGACCGGACGAGTGCAGAACTCGGCGACTCATTTGTGGTCACGGGCTACGGACTGGGTCCCGGCGTGATGGTAAACAACTACCAGGTCGCGTGGGACAACACCACTGTCGGATTCCTGACGGGGGTCCAGAATCGTGGCACGGCGACGGCCGAAATCCGCGCCGTCGGGCCGCCGGGCGAGCACATCCTGCAGATTTGGCGGGGATACCGCGGTATGCCGTTCCTTCAGAACAACACCCAATCTCCCTACGGGAAAGTCGCGGACGGGCGCAAGACGGCCTGGACTGTGGACGTGACCGAACCCGAGACGGAACCGCACACTGCCTGGGTCGATCCCATGCCCGAGGAGCGCCCGCTCAGCACGCACTACCCCGAGTTAGACGAGGCGACAGAAGCCAATCTGTCTATCTCGCCGGAGTACGGCCAATCCGGAACGGAGGCGATTATCACCGGGACGGAGTTCGAGCCCCACACCGAGGTCGACCTCATCTGGTACCACCACAGCGGCCACGAACCGCAAGGCCCAGACAAACCGCCACTGCCGACGATTACTGCAGAGCCGTGGCCGGACGTGTTGCCGACCGTCGAGACCGACGCGGACGGCCGCTTCCAGGTTGACGTGACGATTCCGAAAGACATCGGATCGACGCGACCGATAACCGCCCGGGTCGGGGGACGTGATGTGGCAGTGACCGGCTTTATGATGCAGCCCTCGATCGAGACGTTCTCGCCGACCAGCGGTCCGATCGGAACCGAAATCGAAATCGAACTCACTGGCGTGGGCTGGACCCAGTACGAGATGTCACCGCTTTTCGTCTACGACAACGGCCCCCTGGGTTATGCCTGCGGGCTCAGCGACAAGGAGGAAGGGACGACGATTCGGACCATCTTGCAGGCCTCGGGACAGCCGGGGTGGCACTTCATCGACGCCTACCCGACGATTTTCCGGATGCAAGAAGAGGAGCCGGAGTTCGAACTGAACGCACACCTCTCGTACCTAGACAACCATCCGATGCGGCCGGTGCCGGCGTTCCACTTCGCGTTCGAAGTCACGGAGTAGGACCTCGCTGTGTTCTGCCTTTTTTGTTAATTCACCGAGGAGTACTTTCTGCGGGCCGACCATCCTCATCGGGCGTCCAAGTAATGAGTCGTTCGCCGAGCCACCGGAGTCCATACGTGATAACGACGCCGATGACGGCGATAACGACCAGCGTCCCGTAGACGTCACCCAGTGAGTACGTCTGATAGGACACCCAGAGGTAATATCCCAGGCCTCGCCCGCCGGCCAGCAATTCCGCCGAGATGACGATGAGCAGTGCCGTGTTCATCGCCAATCGGAGGCCGACGAAGATGGCCGGTAGAGATCCGGGGAGAAGTATCTCCCGAAAGATCGTGATTGAACTCGTGGCACCGTTGTCAGCCGCCACGTCGAAGTAGATATTCCGTATCTGCCGGGCACCGTTCATCGCGTTCCACAACACGACAAAAAAGCCGCCGAGTGCGGCCGTGAACACGAGCGCACTCCTGTCGGTGCTGAACACGAGCACCACTAGCGGGAGCAACGCGATAACCGGAATCGGATAGACCGCAGAGAACAGCGGTCCGAGTAGTGCCTTCGCGGTGTCGTTCCATCCCATGATGACCCCGACGCTGACTCCGAATACGGTCGCCAGTACTGAGGCGAGGAGTGTCCGTTCAATGGTCGCCGAAACGTGGTTGAGAAACGACCGCTCGCCGAGTAATTCGAGCGTGCGCTGAAAAATGGTGGCTGGTGGCGGCAAGACTCCGGGATCTACCACTCCAAAGACGCCGACAGCGAGTTGCCAGGCGACTACTGCGGTGACGATCGAGAGCGTCTGATAGAGACGGTCGGTGTTCATCGAATATCCAGCGGGAGCGTGACTACTCCTCGGTGATCTTAAACGCCATGTGGTAGGCCGGAAGCGGCCGGATCGGGTGGTTGTCGAGATACGACAGGTGCGGTCGGAGCTCGAACTCCGGCTCCTCTTCTTGCATCTCGAAGATCATCGGGACGGCGTCGATGAAGTGCCAGCCGGGCTCGCCGGTGGCCGGCAGTTCGAGCCGGACGGTCCCGCCGCCGTCGTCGTCGGTCAGGCCGCAGACGTAGCCCAGCGGCTTGTTGTCGTAGAGGAAGTACGGGGCGTTCTCGTACACCGGCCAGCCGACGCCGGAGAGCTCGATCTCGATCGTCGTCCCGACGGGGCCGCTAGTCGGCGTGAACGTCTCGATCGAGGGCTGCATCATGAAGCCGGTGACCGCGATCTCGCGGCCGCCGACCGCGGCCGTGATCGGCCGGGTGGAGCCCTCGGCCCTCGGGATCGTGAACTCCGTCTGGAACGCACCGTCGTCGTCGGTCGTGACCGTCGGGAGCACGTCCGGCTTCGGCTCCGGCGTGATCGGGACCCCCTTGACGCGGTGGCCCTCGTGGCGGTACCAGATCAGGTTGACCTCCTCGTTCGCCGGGAAGTTCTCGCCGGTGATGAACGCCGAGGTACCGGGCTGCCCCGAGGACGGCGAGATCGACAGCTCCGCGTCGGTCTCCTCGTCGATCTCCGGGTAGTGAATGCTGATCGGGCTCTCGTCGAGCTGCTCGTCGAGCCACGCCGTCCGCGGCTCGCCCTCGGGCTCGGTGACCTCGACGGTCCACTGCGACTGCCGCCCGTCGGCGACCGGGCCGTACGGCGACTGGGTGTTGTTCTGGAGGTACGGGACGCCGCGGTAGTTGCGCCACACCTGCACGACGTGTTTGCCCGGCGGGCCGGCCGCGCGGACGCGGGCGGTCGCGGTGCCGCGGTTCATCACGCCAGTCATGAAGCCCGCGTTGCCGTTGTCCCAGGCGACCTGGTAGTTGTTGGTGACCACGTTCGGCCCGATCCCGTAGCCGGTAATCGTGAAGAAGTCGCCGAGGGGGGCCTCGGTGTTCTCGAGTTCGAAGTGCGGGAGGATCGTGAACGTCGCCGTGGCGACCGTCGACTCACCGTCCACGACCTCGATCCGGTGTTCGCCGCCGTAGTCTTGGGCGACGGTCCACTCCTCGTCGAACGCGCCCGACCCGTCCGTCGTGACGGTGGCGACGGTCTCCGTCCGTGGGTGGTACTGCGGGCCAACAACCTCGTTCGCCTTGAGGACGCCCCAGCGGCCGTCGCTCGTCTTCCACTTGATCTCGTAGCGCTCGTTGGCCGGAAGGTTCCTGCCTTTAAACGTGATCGAGTCGCCGACGTACCCCTCTTGATCGCTGACGACCAGCGTTCCCGAGGAGTCACTCCCCCGTCGGTGTCCCTGGAGGGTCTCTTCGAGGTCCGACGATATCGCTGAGTCCTTACTCATGTGTAATCCCACGACGGCGTTATTTAATAAACCTAGCCAGTCATTCCCAGCCGGTGGAACGCCGCAGTTTTCGGAGGATTCCTGAGGTCTGAAAAGAGAGGATCAACCTTATTGAGTAGGGTGCAGACGACACTCGTATGTCGCCGAAAAATGCATCAGCCAAGCTGTTCGGCCGCGAAGTCGAGTTTACGTACTCGGAGACGTGGATAGCGTACGCTCTGTTCACGCTGCGGCTGATGATGGGATGGGTGTTCTTCTACGCGGGAATCGTGAAGGTCATCGACCCGAACTGGAGTGCTAGACCGTTCCTGCTCAACGTCGACCAGGCGAACCCGCTGGTCGACGTGTGGGTGGCGATGGCCGACTGGGTCTGGTTGCTGACCCCGCTCAATCAGGTCGGGCTGACGCTCGTCGGGATCGCGCTCCTCGTCGGGGCGTTCGTACGGCTGAGCGCGTTCTTCGGAGCGATGATGATGCTGTTCTACTGGGCGTCGGCCTACCCCTTCCCGGACGCGATCTTCATTGATTTCCACCTGATCTACGCGTTCCTGCTGTTCGCGCTGGGCGCGGCGGGAGCCGGTCGCATCCTCGGGCTGGACCAGTGGATCGAAGAGCTCGACATCGTCAAGAACAACCCGCGGCTCACCATACTGCTCGGCTAGGTCGCGTCGGAAACCTGTTTCGAGCTGATTGGCCGCCGATCCCTCGGAATCGGCACGAGACGGATCCGGCCGTCGCGGAAGGCGGCGCGGCTACTCTTCAGCGTTCCTGTCGGACGCCCCGTCGTGTCTTCCCGTTTGGTCTGTCTGGTTCGTCTCGTCTGTCAGGTCCGTTTCGCCTGTTTCGTCCGCCTCGTCAGTCTCGCGAGCGACGCCGCCGTCGGCGCTCACCGACGAGTCCGAGCCGCTTGCTTCCTCCGTACCGAAGGTGAACGCGGAGCCCTCCGACTCCGGTTCGTGCTCGACTTCCGAGGGGCTCTCGCCATCAGCTTCGGCCTCGGAACCGGTCACGGTCTCGCGTCCGGCGGCGACACTCATGTCGCCACCCTGTGTCGTCTCCGTGTCGTCGACGTCGAACGCGTCGGTCATGCGGCGCAGGTCGCGTGCGCGTTCAGTCAGGTCGTGCGCCTGCTCGGAGACCTCACGGAGCGTCGCGGCCTGCTCCTCGGCCGTCGAGGCGACGGTCGTCGCCTCCGCGGTCGTCTGCTGGCTCACGCCGGCCAGGTCGTCGACGGCGCCGGTGACCTCGCTGACGGACGACGCCTGCGCATCCATCGCGCCGGAGATCTCCTGGACCCCGTCGTCGGCCTCGGTCACGCGCTCGGCGACCGCCTCCAGCGCGTCCTCGGCCTGCTCGACGGTGTCGACCCCGTCGCCGACGCCCTCGCGGATCGCGGCCATCTCGGCGACGCTCTCGTCGGTGCGCTCGCGGAGGCCTGAGATTAGCGCCTCGACCTCGGCCGCCGACTCCTGCGTCTCCTCCGCGAGCGACTTCACCTCCTCGGCGACGACCGCGAACCCGGAGCCGGCCTCGCCCGCCCGGGCGGCCTCGATCGAGGCGTTCAGCGCGAGCAGGTTCGTCTGGTCGGCGATCTCCGAGATCGCCTCGACGATCTCGTCGACCTCCTCCATCTCGGCCTCCAGCCGCTCGACGGTCTCCGCGGCCGACTCCGACCGCTCCTCGATCGCGTGCAGCTCGTCGACCGCGTCCCCGGTCGCCTCGCGCCCGCGCTCGGTGAGGTCGCTCGCCTCCTGTGAGGTCGTCGCCACCTGCTCAGCGGAGGCGGCCACCTCTTCGACGGTCGCGGACATGTCCTCCATCTCACCGGCGACGTCGCCGAGCTGACGGCTCTGGCGCTCCGCCCCCGCCGAGATCTCGTCGACCGCGTCGCTCGTCTCGCGGCCCGCCTCGGCGACCTCGTCGGTGCCGTCGGTGACCGCCTCGCTCTTCTCGGCGACCTCGGCCGCGAACGCGTCCACCTCGGCGATCGTCGCTTCAAGCTCGTCCATCGCGTCGTTGAACCCGTCGGCGATCTCGCGGAGCGCCTCGGGGTCGTCGGGTTCGGCGTCGAGCCGAGCGGTGAGGTCGCCGTCGGCGCACTCCTCCATCGTCGCGCCGAAGGCCGCCGCGCGTTCCTCGAGCGTCCGCGCGAACGCCTCGCTTTCGGCCTTCGCCGCCTCCGCACGCTCCCGTTGGGTCTCGGCCGTTTCGATCTCCTCGCGCAGCGAGTCGCGCATGGTCGAGAACGATCCGTAGAGGTCGCCGAACTCGTCCCGCCGGCTCGACGCGAGGTCCACGTCGAGGTTGCCGGCCTCCAGCTCCCGCGCGCGCTTTCCGAGCCGGTTGAGCTCGACGACGGTCCCGCGGCCGAGCGTCGCGCCGAGCAGCCCGAGCCCGACGACAGCGACCCCGACGATGAGCAGGAGGTTCCGACCGATCATCCCGGAGAGCGCGTACGCCTCCGAGAGGGGAACGTGGACCGCGACCGACCAGTCCTCGGACGGGACCGGCGCGTACGCGACGAAGTACTCGGTCCCCTCGGTGAACTCGAACGCCGCCGACCCGACGTGACCAACGGGGCGCTCGCCGTCGAACAGGGCGGTCCGCATCCCCTCGTCGTACTGCTCACCGGTGACTCCCTCTCGGTCGCCGGCGACGACCGTCCCGTCGGTCTGCACGACCGTCGTGAACGCGCCGTCGGTCGGTTGGCGGAAGTCCGACACGACCGGGGCCAGGGTGACCTCCATGACGAGTTGACATCCTCCCCGCGCTGAAGCGCGAGGATTCCTTCGTGGGACAGCACGCCGGTCGTGTGTCCCCGAAGGCACCCTGACCGAGACCACCGGGGTCTCGGCTGTGGTTTGTGAGTAGTGCGTCAGGCCTCCGAAGGGAGGCGTGGTGTGCTTGGGTATCTGCTTACACCTCACAGGCCGTGCCATCGACCTGACTCACCCGCGAAGAGCGAGTAGAACATCCGACGCAGGGTTGCTTTTTATTGACGGAGACCCCAATCCAACTCCAATTTTCGTCTGATGTGCTTACGGTACGATACACTGTCAATCGTTATAAAACTCGTGTTTAGTGTCTCTGTTGTCGGATTCATCCCCGCGCTAAAGCGCGAGGCTTTCTCCTCGATTTTCCGTAATTCCGCATCGGCGTCAGGCCGACGTACGCGACCCGCTGTTGGCCGTCGACCGCGTACGTCGGCGTGGTGTAGACCTGATCGCCGTACAGGAGATTGTCGTCGAACCACTCCTGACCGGTGACGGCGGCACCGGCCTCGGAGCCGTCTTGACTCGACGCGAGCACGGTACCCGCCTCGCGGTCGACGTGATGGAGGGCGATCACCCCCTCGGTCGTCCGCGACTGGTGCGAACTGAGGTACCGGCTCGTCACGTCGGGGTCCTTCGAGAACGCCTCGTTGTCCGCGATGTCGCTCACCATCGAGCGACGGGCGCTGGTCCACCCGTCGAGCGTGATCCCGTCTAACTCCGCGACGGCGGTGTAGTCTTCTTGTGCAGTGGCCTCGAGCTGATCGGTCGTCTCCGCGTAGGTGATCGCCCCCACTGAGCCGATAGCCGCGATCACCACCAACACGACGACCGCGAACTTCGCGAGGTAGCTTCGAGTGACCACGTCGGGAGCTAGCCGACGCAAAAGCCGATCCAGGCGAGCGGAACTCATTACATCGACGCGGTCGTCAGGATCTCTTTAATCCACCTCCGTCGAAATCACCCGTGATAATCAGGCTGGCGGGCGGTGACGGTCGCGTAGCAGTTCCCGCTCGATACGTCGACATCGACGGGATCGAGGGAGCTATCAGCGATGTCGGCCTCGAACTCCTCGGGCGAGTAGATGTGATAGTACCGCGGCACCGTCTCGCCGCCCGGGAGCGTCCAGTCGACCGTCGTGTCGAACCCCTCCGCTCGGTCGAACCGGTCGTGGGCCGTGCTCCACGCGCTCACCAGCGCGGTCCCGCCCGGCGCGAGGACGCGGGCCAGCTCGTCGAGGCTCCGAGTTCGGGCCTCGCGCGACGGGAGGTGATGGATGGTCGCGACGTACACCGCGAGCCCGACCGCGTCCGTCGCGATCGGCAGGCTCGCGGCGTCGCCGTGGACGAACGACGTGGTGCCGTGATACCCCCGTTCACGGGCCCGGGCGACCGCCTCGCGGAGGAGCTCGCGGCTGAGGTCGACGCCGACGACCGCGTCCGCCCGCTCGGCGAGCGCCTCCGCGTGCCGCCCGTTGCCGCAGCCGACGTCGAGCGCGCGCGTCGCGGTGCGGCCGTCGAGGAACGCCTCCACCTCCGGCCACGCGTACTCCCTCGTCTTCGAGAAGTGCGCGGCGATCCGGTCGTACGTCGACCGCGGATCGCCGGCGGACTGAGGGTCCATACCGAGCGGTCGGCCCGGACCGATTTAGCTCCGGTGGCCCGCGTCGGGCGAGGGCGATCGCGGCTTCGGTACCGCCCGGACGCGACTCACACCAGGCCGATGACGAGGAACGCAGCGAGCGTCAACGCGAGCAGGACGACGACGTGTTTCACGCCGTCTCGGACCGAGCCCTCGCCGAGCTGCCCGGCGACGAGCCCGGAGCAGACCGCCTGTATCGCGGCCGCGTGGAAGAACAGCTGCTCGTAGGCGGTCGCGTCGATGTCCCCGAGCCCGTCCGTGATCCCCGAGGGACCGCCCGGCGCGCCCGGGAGGTCGCCGGCCCCTGCCCCCGCCCCCGAGATCGCCGCCTCCTCGATCGCGGGGATGAACGACACCGACAGCGAGGCGATGATCCCGAGGAACACGAGGAAGGAGATGTAGATCACGATGAGGTACGTCACCATCACCTGTCGGCGCTCCCGGCGGAGCGACCACGTCGCGCGCGCCTCGTCGGCCGCGATTCGGAGGACCGGCCCGACGTCGCCGCTGGCGCGCATCGCGTTCGTGATCAGCGCGACCGCCCGAGAGGTCATCGGCGACCGGACCCGCCGCTCCAGCCGGCGGAGCGCGGTGCCCACGTCGGCGCCCCAGTCGATGTCGCGGCGGGTGCGTCGCAGATCCTCGGTCAGCGCCTCCAGGTTCGAGTCCGCGACGCGGCGGACGCTCCCGACCACGGAGGTGCCCGCCTCGTTGACGCTGGCGAGCCGGTCGAGGAAGTCGGGGACCGCCGACTCGATCCGCCGGACCCGGCGCTTGCGCGCCTCGTAGACGACGGCGTAGCTCGCGAGCACGAGCGCGGTCGCGGCGGCGATCGGCCGCTCGACCTGCGCGACCATCTCGGTCGGGGACCCGAGGGTGACGGGGAAGGCGAACACGAGGAGGCCGACGACCCCGATCGGAACGGAGAGCAGGAACACCGCGCCGGGCGCGTCGAGCACGCTCTCGACCGGCGACGCGGCCCACCGCCGCAGCGTTCGGATCCGGTCGTACGCGCGGAGGCGCTCGCGGCTCGCCGCCCAGCGGTCCCCCACCGGTGAGCCGCTCGCCACGCCGCCGTCGGGCTGCGGGCTCCCCTCGACCCCGGCGTTTGCGCTCCTCGCTTCGACCCCGCCCTGGATCGCCTCCGAGAGGTCGACGGCTTCGGTGCCGCCGACCCCCTGCGTGACGCTGTCGACGTACACTACGAACCCGAACGTCGCCAGCGGCACTCCGAGGTAGACCACGACGCGCAACAGGGGAAGGGTGTCCTCCAGCACGAGCCCGATCACGACGAGGATGGTGATGAAAAACAGCGGGCCGGCCACTAGGGCGGTGACGTACGCCTCCGCGAACGTCGAGAGCAGCTCGAGGTACCGCTGTTGTTTCGCCTCGGCCTCCTCCTGGTACAGCTCGTACTGGTCGCTGAGGAACGCCGAGACCGGTTGCCCGGTGCCGAGTACTGACGCGAGGTTCTCGGCGAAGTCGGCGAGGTCGTCGCTCGGTGTGCGCCGGGAGGTGCGTTGGAGCGCGGTCAGCGCGTCGGTGCCGAAGGCGTTCATGTCGCGAACGGCGACCGACAGCTCCGTCGCCGCCTCGCCGTACACCGCCTCGTTCTCCGCGAGGGTGTCCATCACGCGCGGGAACGGCATCCCCGACCGCGAGAGCGCGTACATGAACGCGACGGTGCGCGGGAGGGTGGCGTCGATCTCCGCGCCCCGGGCGTGGGCGCGCTGGTCGAGCAGCTCCCACCGCCCGTAGTACATCCCGACCGCGAGCGCCGACCCGAGCGTCGCCGACGCCAGCGTCAACAGCAGGAACAGCTCGGCGAGCCCGAGCTCCGTGAGTCGGGTCACGCCGGCGACGAACCCCAGCGACGCGGGGAGCGCCTCCCGCAGGGCCGCCTCGCTCACTTCGAGCGCCGACAGCAGTCCGGCTGCGGCGTACACGCCGATCACGCTGCCGGCAACGCCGAGCACCCCCGCGTACAGGAGCGTCTTGGCGGCGTACGTCCGGTGGGTCCCGGCGATGTGGGCCGCGCGCATCAGGTCGCGCTGGCGCCGGCGCCGCGGGCCGTCCACGCCGACGTAATCCCCGAAGAGCGACAGCGCGACCCGGGTGACGACCAGGTCGGCCCCGTCGTCGACCGCGGGCAGCAGCAGCGCCAGGCAACACCCGACCGCGGCGAGGAGGGGGAGGGACGCGATCATCCGTCGCCGGCGTCTCCGACCGGTCCCGAGGGTTTGGTCGTGCCGTTGTTCTGCTCGCCGCCCGTGCCGTTGTTTTGCTCGCCGCCCGTGCCGTTGTTCTGCCCGCCGCCCGTGCCGTTGTTCTGCCCGCCGCCCGTGCCGTTGTTCTGCCCGCCGCCCGTGCCGTTGTTCTGCTCGTCGGCCGCGCCGTCGCTGCGCTCTTCGAGCCGGTCCATCACGCGCTCGGGGTCGGCGTAGTACTCGTTGACGAGGGCGGTGAACGCCCGGTAGTCGGTGACGCCGAGCCCGCGGAGCAGTTCGAGGAAGCGCTCGCGGCGCCGGATCTCGCGGAGCAGCTCGGACCGGGACCAGCCGCGCTCGTCGGCGATCTCCTCCATGAGCGACGAATCGCTCCGGCTGAACTCGTCGGTCTCGGCGTCCCAGTTGAACGCCGACGAGTAGTCGAGCTCCCCGGTGCGCTGGTCGATGCCGCCGATCTCGCCGATCGTCTTCGCGCGTCGGACGCGCTGGTCGCCCGAGCGGGTCAGCGTCTGGATCGACAGCATGTCGAGCGACTGGACCATCGCGCGCGGCACGTTGATCGGCTCGTTCTCAAGCCGGTTTATCACCGTCTCGATCGAGTCCGCGTGCATCGTCGAGAAGGTGGTGTGACCCGTGTTCATCGCTTGGAACAGGGTGATCGCCTCCTCGCCGCGGACCTCCCCGACCACGATGTACTCGGGGCGGTGGCGCAGCGCGGAGCGCAGCAGGTCGTACATGTCGATGTCGGCGCCCTCGTAGCGGCGCTCCCGGGTGACCGACGAGAGCCAGTTGTCGTGGTAGAGGGAGAGCTCGCGGGTGTCCTCGATGGTGAGCACCTTCGCGCGCGGCGGGACGAACATCGACACCGCGTTCATCGAGGTGGTCTTCCCGGAGGCGGTGCCGCCCGCGAAGATGAGGCTCTTGTTGTGCTCGATACAGAGCCAGAAGTACGCCATCTGCTCGATCGAGAAGGTACCGTACTCCACGAGGTCGATCGGCGTGAACGGGTCCTCGGCGTACTGGCGGATGGTGAACGCGGAGCCGCGCGGCGTCACCTCCTCGCCGAGCGCGAGCTCCGCGCGGGAGCCGTCCGGCAGCGTCGTCTCCACGATCGGGTCGCCGACGGAGACGTGCCGCCCGGACTGCTGGGCGAGGCGGATCACGTAGTTGTCGAGCGCGGACTTCCCGAACGAGACGTTCGTCTCGATGTCCGTGTAGTCGTCGTGGTAGACGAAGATCGGGAGGTCGTAGCCGTCACAGGAGATGTCCTCGATGTGGCGGTCGTTGAGGAGGGGGTCGACCTTCCCGTAGCCGCGGAAGTCGCGGTAGAGGTAGTACGCGAGCGCGTGGAACGTGTCCATCCCGACGTCGACGCCGTACCCCTCCAACAGCCCCTTGAGCTCCGTCCGGAGGGTGTCCTCGTCGGTCCGGCCGGTGCCCTCGCGGTAGAGGAGCGGGTCCCGGATGTCGTCGACGACGCGGTCGAGGAGGTCGCGCTCGAACCGGTCGAGCTCCGGCTCGACCGCGTAGTACCGGTGCTCGCTCTCGGCGTCGTCGTAGGTGATCACGACGTACGCGTACGGGGCGTTCACCCAGTACCGGTCGACCTCGCGCTCGCCGTCGGGGGCCGCGAAGGCGGCGAGCGGGCCGTCGGCGTCCGGCCTGAAGGGTCGGACGTCGATGTCGGAGCCCCGCAACACCTCCCACGTCCGCGAGAGCCGCCGCCGGAGGGCCTCGATGCGGTCCCCGGCGTCGTCCTCGCGCGCGTCACTCGCCATCGTCGTTACGGAGCCGTATGCGCCGTGGCCGTTTAAAATCCCCCCGGCAATTATCAGCGGCGACATCGGGCCCGGCGCTGGGCGGGCCTCGTCGGGTCGGATCCGTCGCCCAGATCCGTCGTCGACCCCGCGCCTCGCGCTGCTCGGCGGGGGATCCGCCCGTTACGTTCATACGGGACGACCGCAAAGTACGAGTCAGGAAATGCGGCGTGACTACTTCGAACTGACCGTCGAGGGCGTCGACGATGCCGACCGGCAGGCGACGCCGTCGGTCCGCATCGACTTCCACGGGCCGGACGGCCTGCTCCGCGACCGGCTCTCGGAGACCGACGGCGATCTCCTCGACGCCGACGACGTCGACGTGGCGTTCCGGCTTCGAGAGCCGCTCTCGAGCGCCGACGACCCGGAGGGCGTGGTCGGCGTGACGAACCGCTACACCGGGGACTTCGTCCTCGAACTCAACGAGACGGCGACGGACGTACTCCCCTTCATCCACGCCGCGCGCGACTCGGCGGGCGACGAGGACGCGCACTACCGGGTCGAGATCGAGGTCGACGGCGAGCGACTCGTCACCTACGACAAGGACACCTTCCTCGTGTACGACCACGAGGGGAACCTCCTCCGCAACGAGAGCCTGATCCCGTCCGGCGTCGAGTTGTGACTGGATGCCGCTTATAACTTCGCTCCGACACTAACGAAAAAAGCTGAATCGGTAACACGAGTCGTCGTTCGAAAACGACGGCCCCTACGCGATGCTCTGCTTTGCGCGGTCAGTGAACTACGACTGAAATCGCGAACTTTCTCCCTCTTTTTTGTAAGAAGTGTTCGCTTCGTGCGGCGAGGCACGTTCGTCGCTAGCCCCCAACCCGAACTCTCGGGATGAATGTGGCGACGATAGGTTCTGGGCGCCGGAGATACGCCCACAACGCGGCTCGCCGACGCCTAGAACCCTCACGGCCCGCATCCCGATCGACGGTGTCGGGCAGCAGACCCTGAGCCGTACCCCATAGTCCTGTTATGATGTGATTAGCTTTCTCCTGTTCTGATGAACTCCGGCGTGTTCGAGTGAGACGACGTATGAGTAGACTGTCGACAGGCCACCTATGAGCTTCCACTCTGAACTCACCGGGAGAACACCGTGAAGGATCGTCTCCGTGCCCTCTTAGGGAAAGTCATCCCAAGCGGATCATTGCTCGATCGCACTGTCCAGAGCGGGATCTGGGCTGGCGGGATCAAGTTCTCGAGTCGGTTCCTACAGATCCTGATGTTGATCGTTCTCGCACGACTTCTCGCGCCCCGGCAGTTTGGGCTCGTCGGGATCGCACTGATCTCGTTGAGCGCGACGCGAAATTTCTCGAACATTGGACTAAAAACGGCGCTCATCCAACACAAGTCTGCGAACGTCGATAACTACCTGGATACAGCCTGGTGTCTCGAGGCCGCTCGGGGTGCTGTGATATTCGGGGTACTCTTCATCTTCGCCCCTCTCATTGCGGGGGTTTTCGACGAGCCGTCCGCGACGCCGCTGATCCGGGTTATCGGGGTCGGGCCTCTCCTATTCGGACTTCGGAACCCCGGAATCATCTACTTCCGGAAGGACCTCGAGTTTCACAAGGAGTTCGTTTATAATGTCAGCGGCGGGTTCGTCCAGTTTTTTGTCGGCGTCGGCTATGCCCTCGTCTCGCCGACCGTCTGGGCGCTCGTGTTCGCGTACGCGTCGGCAGACGTCTTCCGGTTCGGACTCTCGTACCTCGTCCACGATTACCGTCCCTGGCCGTCGTTCGATATCTCGATCGCGAAAGAACTGATCGACTACGGGAAGTGGATCACGGCCTCCTCGGTCCTCTACTTTCTGTATAAGGAGGGTGACGACGCCTTCGTCGGCTGGTTCATCTCCGCGACCGCGCTCGGGTTCTACCAGTACGCGTACCGGATCGCGGACACGCCCTCCTCGGAGGTTTCGGAGGTTTTCGCCAGCGTCAGCTTCCCCGCGTATTCTAAACTCCAGGACAGTCCCTCGGAACTCCGTCAGGCGCTACTCGCGACGACGCGACTTACGGGGTTCGTCACAATTCCGATGTCCCTCGGTATCGCACTCGTCGCTCCGAGCTTCGTTCCGGTCGTCCTCGGACCCGAGTGGACGCGGATGATCCGCCCGATGCAGTTGCTGGCGCTGTACGGACTGTTCCACTCCATCACACGGAACTTCGGGTCCGTGTTTAAAGCACTCGATCGCCCGGACATTATCGCAAAAGTTAGTGCCCTCCGAGTCGTCTGTATTGCTCTGCTGATCTGGCCGGCAGCCGAGCGCTTCGGTATCGAAGGCGTCGCACTCGTCGTCGTCGGCGTGTACGCGTTCCCGATGCTGCCGCTCGACGTGTACCTCATCTCACAGCTCACCGAGACAGACCCGATGGCGTTCGCCAGGGAGTGGTTCTACCCGGTCGTCGCTGCCGGCAGTATGTTCGGCGGCCTCTGGCAGGTACGCAAGATGTTCGAGGTGAGTCCGCTCGTCGAACTCATCGCCTTGATTCCCGCCGGCGTAATTGTCTACACGGTGCTCTGTTTCTTGTTAGCGCGGTACTCGCGGTGGCAGATCGAGGGTGATATTCGGTCGATTGTCGGAAGTCTCGGGTGAGCCACTACCCTTCTCGTTCACGGTGTCTTTTCGCTGGTCTACGGCCGCTCGAATGATCCGGGGAACTCCGTTCCGCGCTATCGCCGTTCGCTTCGTTGAGGTCTCGTCAGACGAGGTCTGACGACGTGGAGACTGTGCGTCTCCACTATGGCTTTCGCGTGGGCTCTCGTTTGGCCATCGCTGGTAGGATCGTAATCGTCGTTCAAATTCACCGTCCCACGATTCAAGCGCACGTTTACGGTCCGCCTCCGCCTGACGACGTTTGCTAGGTACAATTCATCCGGGTGTTCCCGTCGCTCGCTCGGCTACGATCAAATCCCATCAGATATTATGTTTGATATAACAATACGTGGAACACGCCTGTTCGGTAGTATGAGGCCGAAACGATTCCAGGTGCCGATCGGAGGTGCATCTGATAATTGCCAGGATTGCGTATCTCGTGTCTTTGACGCGATATCACTGCTCGTCTCAGCAGTTGTTACCAACCAAACGACGATCGAGTCGGTGTGATCTCGAACAAACAAAGCGTGACGCTGACACCCGAATCGGCAGACGGGTCAGATGATGCCTCAACCGTGATACCGCCCATCGGGCTCGGAACCTCCCGAACCGGTGGTTACGAGTGTTTTAACGCCGTCGGGGAGGCACTCGAGATCGGCTACCGTCACGTCGACACGACGATGGCGTACGAGAACGAGGCCGCCGTCGGCCGCGCGATCGAAGTCTCGACGGTCGACAGAGACGACGCCTTCGTCACGACCAAACTGAAGGGGTATCCCGAGTTCTTGGACCGCGAACGGCTGATCGAGGCGGTCGAGGGAATGCTTCAGCGGCTCGGGATGGATCGGATCGATCTCGTCCTGATCCACTGGTGGCACCCCAGCGGGGATATGGGGGATGTGTTCGGAGCGCTCTCCGAACTCGTGAAGGCCGGGAAGATCGACTATATCGGCGTGAGCAACTTCTCGATCGAGCAACTCCAGCGGGCGATGGACGCATCCGAAGTCCGGATAACGACCAACCAGGTCCAGTATAATCCCTACTTCCATCAGGACGAGCTGCTCTCGTTCTGTCGCGAGAACAACGTGTTGCTGACAGCGTACAGCCCGCTTGCTGAGGGTCTCGCTGCCGAGGATGAAACTCTCTCACAGATCGGTGACCAGTACGGGAAGTCGGCTGCCCAGGTCGCCATCCGGTGGCTCGTCCAGCAAGACGGCGTGGTCACGATCCCGAAGACGGTGAGACCTGACCGACTCCGGGAGAATCTCGACGTGTTCGACTTCGAGCTCACAAACGCCCAGATGGACCGGATCCACGACCTCGAGGGGCCGCTCTGGTTCAGACTAAACCATGATCGGGGCGCTATTACTCGTTTCCGGAGCAGAATCGGTCAGTATGTGCCAAAACGGATCCGAGACGCAATCTCGTAACGGGACGGTCTATCCGTTCCGACTCATCCGTGGTGAAGTCAGCGTTCGATCGAGCGTCGTTCACTCCAGGTAGCCGAGATCCTCCAACTGCGACTCGATGCCTCGCGAGAGCTTTTCCGGATCCGACTTAGCCTCGTTTCCTCGCTCCGAGAGTTTCTCTACTCGACTCTCCATCGCCTCCGAGAACCGGTTCCGGAGCGGCTCCCGGTCTCCTGAGAGCGGTTCCCCGTCTGGGCCGAACAGGTAGTCTCTGCCGTCCTCGGCCCTGACGTATCGGTGCTCGCTATCGGTGAGGATCCGCCACTGGGTGGTCGGCTCGCTGGTCCGTCCGGTGTGCGGGACGTAGTCCTCGACGAGGGTGCCCTCCTCGCTGCACAACGCCTCCCTCGGCGGCAGTTCAGGATCGGTGACAAGATCGAAGATTCCGGTCAGACTCGCGGGGTCTGACACTCGCTCCGGGGAGTCCTGTTCGGGTCGTTTGACGATGAGCGGGACATCGGTGTTGACCTCTCGTGTGGAGTGTGGCGGCGTCCCGTCACGGTCGAGGTCCCCGAGGTTCTTCCCATGATCAGAGGTTATCACCACGAGCGCGTCGTCGTACCTTCCGGTCTCTTTCAGTACCGACAGCAACTGATCGAGCTTTCGGTCCTGGTACCGGAGACTCGCGTCGTAGAACTCGAGAACGCGTTCGCGTCGCTCCGGCGGTAGGTCGCTCCGGCCGAGGACGTACGCCAGGAGTTTTGTGTTCAACAGCCGTGGCTCGATCGGTCCCGGCGGCGAGAGGTCGAGATCCTGGAAGGCGTCTTTCGGAGGAAAGTACGGGCTGTGTGCCTCCATCAGGTTCAGGAAAGTGAACGCCGGCGGTTCGTCGCGGGCGGTCGCTCGTAGCCACCTGCTCGCGCGATTAACGAGATTCGAGGTGAACAGGGGCCGTTTCAGCAGGAACACGGGCTGGCGGGCGGCCTGCGCGAGCAGCCCGTGTGCCGCCGAGTACAGTCGGTCCCGCATCGTCGAGATGTCGGTGTCTCCGTCGACTCCGATCTCGAGATCCCACTCGACGTACTCGTCGAATCCTCTATCGATCTTGGACAGCGAGCCGACCCATGGATTATTTGAAAACCCGGCCGTCCGGTAGCCGTCGGCCGAAAGCCGCTCTGTGAGCGTCTCGATCGACTCCGGGAGCCGCAACGACCGGTCGGAGAAGCCGTTCGTGATGCCGTGCTCGCTCGGCAGCAGGCCAGTGAACATTGAACAGTGCGAGGGTAACGTCCAGGGCGCCGCAGTGTACGCGCTTTCGAACAGCGTTGCCTCCTCCGCGAGCCGATCGAGGGTCGGGGTCGTCTTACGCTCATGCCCGTATGCGGAGACGCGGTCCCGACGAACCGAGTCGAGAATGACGAACAAGATGTCGGGGTTGCTCATATGCGCTCGGAGTCTCGGTGTTGGCTTCGTTATGGACTCGTTGAACCCTATTACCAACAATATATCTCGCGCTCCTCAACGATCAAGGTCGACTATATTCGCCGTATCTCAGGGGTCTAGACACATCTGTGTACGACCGAACCCCTGTCTGATAACGGGTCAGACACGGTTTATTTCTGTCCACTATCGGACGAGATTCGTTTGACAAAGTCCCAGACGAACCTAGCATCCGTCATCGCTGTAGGTGATTTGAATTCTTCTTGTGATGGTGCGTAACAGATCGGGCGCTTTGGGCGGGCGTTGGGTTCTCTCCAGAACACACACGTCGAAGACGTGCTGTGCTATCGGGCCTGCAGCCGCTCAACGGGGCTCGTTTTGCGAACGACTGTTCGGTCGGCTCGAAGCGCCGATTTCGAGGGTTAATACGAAATTAACTCCAATTACTGCTCACAAAGCCCTTCGCCCTGAAACCCTCGCGGACGGGATCTGAAAACATGAAAGTAGTAGACTGTCATACTATAATTCATGTGTAGATATGAAATTCATATAATAATGAACACGTCGGTAACAATACCGTTATATAGGTTAAGATCTGATTAATAATTGCATGGCACGCAAGCTGGCAAGCGAAGACGTCGATAGCGACAGCTCAAGCGAAAGAAAAGAACCAAACGAAGATGGCGGCGATTCCGACGTCGCTGGAGGATTACTGAACAGACGTGACTACGTGAAGCTGAGTGCGGCGACGGCAGGTGCGGTTCTCGGTGCATCGGGACTTACTTCAGCCGCCGAAGAACGGGGCGATATCCAGTTCGATCGCGTCGTGGACGCGGTCGATGACCTCGGAATGGATCCAACCGGTAACGTCTCAATAGACGGGGCGCTGAACGATGCTCACGAGACCGGGACACTCATCGAGTTCCCTCCCGGCGAGTATAGGATCGAGACGGAAGCTGTGATATCCGGATCAACGAGCCGGTGGGGGATCCGGGGAACCGGGGACAGCCATGAGGATGTCACGTTCCGCTTCCCAAACGCAGACAACTCCTACTGGTTCGTCCATCAGCACGGAGGGGAGGACGTTCTACTGGACAACTTCACACTCGACACCGACGATAAGCTGATAGCGATCAGAATTCGTACAAACGATGGCGGGCTTATCCGTGACGTTGAGTGGTCCGGGTACCTCCCCGAGCGTGACGGCTGGCCGGGACAACTTCTCGATCCGGGCTGTCGGGATACCGACGGTGTCAACCGAGTCGTGCGAACGGTCATGGGGCGAGACGGCTCGTTCATCCACGGACACAGCTGGGCGACGGGTAGAACGGGTATCACCGGGATCCGATTTTATCCGCACAGCGACGCCCACGGTGACCGACATGCGGGCGAAACCATCCTCGAGGACATCGAGATGCATCAACTCAGCAGCAACGGTGTCCGTAGTACCCACCCGACGGGGGTCGTGACTGTGAGAGGTGGATTTTTCAAGAACTGCCACCTCGCACACCTCCGCATCCACGCGGGAGATCATCCCACGAAACAGTCCTCCGTCACCGGGACGACTATGGTGATCGATCACGACGATCATCTCCCGATGGGTGACGGGGAGTGGAACGAGCACGGATGTAACGCTGTGATGCTTGACTCGACGAGTAAGAGCTACTCACAGGCGATCTACGAGGATTGTGACATCATCTGTCGAAATGTGGAACCGACCGATGGATGGGGATTGATACGGTGTAACAACAGCGGATCCTCCAGTCCGGGTGGCGGCGCCTTCCGGAACTGCCGAATCACTAACGATACCGAACTGCAAACCATTTGGATCGACGAACGAGAGGACAACGTGGATGCGCCGCGTCACTGGCTGTTCGAGAACTGTGAGATCACGGTCACGGCGTCGGACCAGTACAGGGAGGCGGCATTCGTCCTTCGGGACGATTGGGATGGGTCTGTGATCCGGAACTGTGTCATTCACGCTCCCAATGGAGATGTCGACGGAGTATTCATCGAGAATTGCGACGATGTCACGATCGAGGATACTACGATCGACGTGTCCGGTCGAGCAACCGTGTTCGAGAACGCGGACGTTACGACCACCAACGTGAGTCACGCGGTCTCCGAGGGCACTGATTCAACCGGTGACGACGAAGGTGGCTTCGAGGAGGATCCGAGTCTGCTGCGCGTCATCGCGGACGAGGATGCCGACGCGTTCGAGTACAGTTTCACCGTCGACGGGCGAGTGGAACATATTGTCGACGGCGACTACCCCTCGAACCCAGATGCGTCCGCGCCGGACACGATCCACGAGAACGACGACGGTAGCTACACCGTCGAGGGCGTCGTCGCCGGCTACACCGGTGACAGTACGCGCTGGGGCGGCGACTCCTACCGGTTCACCGGTGACTTCTCTGCGTTCAGTCTCAACGGTGTCGCCGCCGTTACGATCGACGGCGAAACTGTGGATCCTGCCCGGCTCGTCAGCGGGTCGGACGATGAGACGAGTGACGGAACTGGTGACGATACCACAAGTGACGACGGATCTGAAAATATTCTCCGCGTCATCGCGGACGAGGATGCCGACGCGTTCGAGTACAGTTTCACCGTCGACGGGCGAGTGGAACATATCGTCGACGGCGACTACCCCTCGAACCCAGATGCGTCCGCGCCGGACACGATCCGCGAGAACGACGACGGTAGCTACACCGTCGAGGGCGTCGTCGCCGGCTACACCGGTGACAGTACGCGCTGGGGCGGCGACTCCTACCGGTTCACCGGAGAACTCATCGAGTTCTCGAAGGCAGGGCCTGCGGAGGTCGTCGTGAACGGCGACGTAATCGATCCCGACGAGTACACCATCCAAGAGAGTCGAACGCTGCGCGTCATCGCAGACGAAGATGCCGACGCGTTCGAGTACAGTTTCACCGTCGACGGCCGGGTGGAACATATCGTCGACGGCGACTACCCCTCGAACCCTGACGTCTCTGCGCCGGACACGATCCGCGAGAACGACGACGGTAGCTACACCGTCGAGGGCGTCGTCGCCGGCTACACCGGTGACAGCACGCGCTGGGGCGGCGACTCCTACCGAATCACCGGAGCCATCGTCTCGATGCGGCTACAGGGACAGGCAGACGTTCTCCTCGAGGGAGAGGTTGTCGATCCCGACGACTACGGGCTGCCGAATCGGCTCACGATCATCGGCTCCGGTTCGACCTCGACCTACGACTTCACGGTCGACGGGGAGTTGAGGAAAGACCCCAACGGATCTCTGGATGGGGAGTTAGAAATGTCAGGATCCTCTGCAGAGGGGAGCGTTGTAAATGGTGTCGACAGCTTCCGGTTCGAGGGTGACATCACCCACTTCCAATTCGAGGGCGAAGCCGGCGTGTATCTCGACGATCAGCAAGTCGAACCGACCCTGCTTCAGACGGAAGAGGATCCGACTCTCCAGAGCTGGATTGTGGTTGAGGGAGTCGGGCACGTGACAGAATACGCGTTCAGCGTCTCGGGCCACGTGCGAAAATCCCCCGACTTGGGCCCGGTCGAAACTGACGACGTAATTAAAGGAAACGCGATCGAGGGCGTAGCTGACACCGAGACTGACGGGTACCGCTTCAGCGGCGATCTCGAATCCTTGGAAATACGGGGTACCGCGGACCTCCGGTTCAACGAGAACTGAGACGTTACTCCGTCTCGGAATACGATCCCGCATGCTCGGTTCCGACTCCCTCTCGGAATCGGCGTGACCTACTTTGCGGTCGTCGGACATATCGCGTCAAAACTGGAACGTGACTTCTCCCACAACAGAAGTCGTGGGCTTTCTCCTCGTTCTCGTGTAATCGGAGCGTTCGTCTTATTAGACACTGTATAATTATGACTTAGGTTCGGTTCTACCCGATCAGTGTTGCCTCCATCACAGTTCAACTACGCGAGCTGTACATTTTTGATAACGGATCAGAAACGATGGGCCAGGAAGCGGCCCGGCGATAGCGCCGCCTCTGATGGTATGTAAAATGAACCGTCGGCAGTATCTTTCGGCGGCTTCACTCGCCGGTTCCGGGTTACTCGCCGGATGTGGCGGTTCGGGAAGTCGGGAGCCGGCTTCCGATCCGAGACGGGAGGGTGAGTCGGACCGTGAGGACGACGATGTGGAAGACTACGGGATTGAGTTCGATCGAATTCAGAATGCCGTCGAGGATCTCGGGATGGATCCGACAGGGGAGGACCCTATTGACGATGCAATCCAGCGCGCCTATCAGCAGGGGACCCTGATACGGTTTCCTCCGGGAGAGTACACGGTGTCGGAATCTGCCGTCATCGACGGTAACCTCTCGCGTTTCGGAATTCAGGGAATAGGAGACAATCACGGGGATGTTGTCTTCCACTTTCCCAATGCCGAGAACAGTTACTGGTTCGTTCATCAGAACGGGGGGAAAGACGTCCTACTAGACAACTTTACGATCGATAGTCACGAGAAGTACGTTGGGGTCAGGTGCCGCACGCAAGGCGGATCGCTGATACAGGACGTCGAATGGCGCGGGTTTCTCCCCGAGAAGACCACCCAATTGGGCCAACTTCTCGATCCCGGTTGCCTTTCGGTCGACGGTGTAAACACGGTTAGACGAGTGATTATCGGCCGAGACGGAGCACACGTCTCCGGTCACTACACGATAACTGGTGTCCACTCGATGACCGGGATCCGGTTCTATGGAACCGGTACCCGTTCTGGGGCGATGGGTCACGTCGGTGAGACCATCCTCGAGGATGTCGAGATTCATCAAATCGGCTCGAACGGCGTCCGTCATACACACGGCGATGGCGTAGTGACGGTCCGAAACGGTCTTTTCAAGAACTGTCATCTCTCCTCGCTCCGTATTCACAACGGGAACCACCCGTCGAAGGACTCGAGCGTAACCGGTGCGACCGTCGTCATCGATCACGAGAATGCGGGACCCATTGGCACCGGTGAGTGGTCGAAGCACGGGAGCAATGGCATCATGCTCGACTCCACTGGCCACGGTTACTCACAACCTACCTACGAGAACTGCGACATCGTGTGTCGTTCGATCCTTTCGGATGGCGGGTGGGGGTTGATCCGGGTGACGAACACCGGACGCTCTAATCCTGGCGGCGCCGTATTCAAGAACTGCCGAATAATCAATGAGACAAAGCTTCAAACAGTTCGAGTCGATCCCCGAAAACCGGATGCAAGCCCTCCACAGGGAATCACATTCAACGGCGTTGGAATCTACCTATCGGGAGATTCACAGCCACAGGGGGCGATTGTCTCGATTAGTGACGACTGGGACGATTCGCTCATTACCAAGAGCGTAATTTACGCATCTGACGGCGCTGTCGATGGAGTCCGCGTTCGAAACTGTGAGAATGTTACCATTGAAGACACGACAATTAGTACCCCTGGACAACTGATTACCGGAGACGTCGCTCAAGTCGTCACCGAGGGGATCTCCTCAGAGGCCCCAGAGGACCTCCCGTTCTGAGGCGGGTTCTGTTGTTTCGTTCCGACAAGCGCGTCCCGTGTTAACTATGGCCTTTCTTTATATCTCTGTAGGAGCACAAACGCGACCCCAAAGAACTGACCTGCGTTTTAGATGCCGTTCCGGTGAATTAGACTAAATCCAGCAGGGTCGGGGGTTCGGTGGGACCAATTTCGGAAGACGTTGGAGGGCGATGTCCGGCTATTCTCCCGCCACTAATCAAATAGTAACTTCCTCGTAGACTGCCGTGATTCGTTCTGCAGCTGTCGCCCACGCATATTCATCACAGACAAGGGAACGGTTCTTTCGCCCCATTCGTTCGGCTGCTGAGTCTTTCTCGACGAGTGAACCGATAGCGTCTGCGAGGGCGGCCGAGTCACCCGGATCGACGAGCGTTCCTCCGTCGTCGTCGATTACTTCCGGGATGCTCCCGACGGTTGTCGAGACGACTGCGTTGCCTCCTGCCATCGCTTCCAACATTGCGATCGGTAACCCCTCCGCATGGGACGGAAGAACAAATACGTCACCAGTCGAGAGCAATCGACGCTTCTCACGTTCTGTGACGAATCCGTGGTACGTGGCGTGTTCGTGGCGGGCTGTAAGCGTCTCAACTGACTCCTTCAGGGGTCCGGAACCGGCTATCGCCAGCTCGAAGTCGAGCGATCTATCCGACGCCAGCTCGTCCACAGCCTCGATCAACTCCCGGACACCCTTCCGTTGTATGAGCGACGAGACGAATGTCACTCGCGTTGGATCGTGACTATATTCGGGATCGAATCGGTTTGGGTCGACTGCGTTTGGAACAACCCTGATCTTGCGCCCTGGAACTCGGCTTTCGAACACCTGTCGCCAGTAGTCAGAGAGCACGATAATCCGATCACACCGCTTGAACACGGCGGACTGGACTATACGAACGATCCGAGAATCTGTCTCGAGAAACGCATCGAAAGACGATCCGTGGACGTGAAAGACGATCGGCCGGCGCCAGAGCGACGCGACCACGAAAACGTAGAACGCCGCTCGGTAAAACGAGAACGCGTACGACGAGTGAACGTGAACGAGATCGGGTCGCCGCCGAACCGGAAAACGGACCGCAGCGACAATCGACATGACGATCGAAGTCAGTAGCCACCTGATACCCTCCCCGTTCGGATCAGATCGCATATCGTACGTTTCCGTCGCGATCTCGTCCGGAAGGTGTACCATTAGATTCTCGATGTAGTGGTGAATCCCGCCACCGCCGAACGTTCCCACGAGAAGAATGTCGGTGTCGAATTCTGTCATTTGTGCCGCCCGACCTGGTGCGAGCGCTCTCCCTCCATAAGGTCGATCTCTTGTAGCCGACGTATCGTTAGTGCCCTCCTTCCGGTCGTAGCTGAACCGATGTCGGATGTTCTGTGCGGCCGGGTCATCTCGATGCGGATTCCCTCGTTGGGGTCTGAGCTTGCCAGCCTATTCACAGATTCGGGGTGGGAAATATGATCGAAACGGTCGAAAGGATACTGTACATACCAAATTAGATGCTTAACTAAATCAGTTGCTGTCCAATCAGCGTCCGAATGGTTGACTCGGTCAGCGTTGTTATTCCAACCTACGGACGTCCAAAGTTCCTCTGTGATGCCGTGCGTAGCGTCGCTGACCAGACGTACGCTCCGATCGAACTGATCGTTGTCGACGACTGTTCGCCCGAGCCGATCGAAGCGACAGTGAACGAGGTCGATACGGCTGGGCTCCGACGTACCGAAGTGATACGTCACAAGCAAAATATGGGCGCGAACGCCGCTCGGAACACCGGGATCGAAGCGGCGACCGGTGAGGTGATCGCGTTCCTGGACGACGACGACCGGTGGGGGCCGAGCGTCGTACGGAGGTACGTCGACGCGTTCGAATCGGGAGGACCGTCGGTAGGCGTCGTAACGGTCGGTGTTCGAACGGTCAACGAAAACGGAACGAAAATTGGGGAGTTCCGACCGACGATCGAGAGTGACGCGCTCGATGCCCTCTTGAGTGGAACTCGTGTCGGTTCGTTCTCTCGGTTCGCGGTTCGCTCGGACGTCATTGACAGTGCTGGTACGCCCGACGAGCGACTCCCATGCTGGCAGGACTGGGAGTGGCAGTTCCGACTCGCTTTTCACTGTGACTTTGGGGCGATCCCGGAGCCGATCGTCGTGCGAACCCGTGGCACCCACGATCAGATAACAGACACATTCGAAGAGCGACGAGAGATCGCGTATCCGTTCCTGTTGGATCGGCATCGTGAACGGATCCGAGCGGCGCGTGGCCCGCGTGCCGAACGCCGCTTCGTCGCGACCCTCTCGCAGTCGCTGGCATTCGCCGCTCTCGATACCGGCCGGTACCTCACAGGAGTCAGGTTACTACTTCGTACCTTGCGATACGACCCCTTCTCCTCGAAAGCGTATCTCTACCTGGTGGTTGCCTGCGGTGGTCCGGTGACCTTCGGGACCGCTCGATGGGTCAAGCGGCGACTCAATGCGCTCCAGTAACTCAACAGTAGGTCACGCAGACTCCTGGCCGAGAATCCGTCTGTAAAAGAGTTCGACGGTTGTAACTGCCGATATATACACAATATGATCGTCGTCGCCTTGAAGATGTGCCCGTCGCGCCTCGAGGATCGGTTCAGCGTTGAACAGCTCACGCTCGACGGCCCCGTACAGGAGCTCGTCCAGGTACTCCCGGAAGCAGTCGTTCTCGCGGTACCATTCTCCCACGGTGCTTCCCGAGAGGAGACGTTGGACGGCGTTTTTGACCACGAACCCAGCACCGTGAGCCGCGTGTGGGTACGACGGCGGGAGCTGTGTCGCCCCGTAGGGAATCTCGTTTAGCGCACCGTCCAGTTCCCGCATCAGTTCCAACTTCATCCGAGAGGGTACGTGCGGGATACGTCCGCCCGTAAGCGGGATCGATCCTCGGCGCAGGGATTGGGGAAAGACGCCGACCAGATCGAGAAGCCCCTTCGAGCTGATCGGGACACGAGTTCCCACCCTCGCTCGGGCAACTTTGTTGCTACCGCTGAAGTGTTTTCGAGAATTGTACACGAGGTGGGTTACCTCTCTGATCTGCTCGTCACTACCGGTTTGATCGACGGCCCGGACCTCATTTATGAACGTATCTTTCGGTTCTACATCACCCGAAAGTGTTTCTTTCACTAGCTTCGGATCGACTCTCGTATGGAGTTCGCTCAAAACATCTGCCGGGTGATCGGCACGACCGAGGTGGTTCTTCCCGACCTTTTCACCTGTGACGAGTGGCGGCCCCTCGTACAGTACCATCGGATTCGTTGCGTCGATCTCGAAGACGTGTGAGAGATGGATGAGCGTGTTCCATCCGAGCTGGCCGTCCGTGATCTCGATCAGTTCCGGTAACCGCTCGGCCAGTGTCTCGGGTGTGAATCCGACGATGTCGTGTTCGACGCCGAGCGTGTCGGCGACGGAGTTTGCAATATCGATATCGTCGAGGAACGGATCGAATTTTGGATCCATCGCCCGATCGTACGTGTACGTTCGATACTCGGTACCTGCTCGCTCTAGCGCCGCAACAAGAATCCGACTGTCCAGTCCGCCGGACAACCAGACGCCCGGCGTCCCAGGAACGGTCTCAAGCGACGCACTAACGGCATCGGCGTATGCGCCTGCGGTCTCCTCGACGTAGCCGGCCTCCGGACGAGAGTCGAACAGAAACGACCAGTACCGCCGAACACTCCGTTCCCCCTTCTCTGCGAGGACGTAGGTCGCGGGCCTGAGTGATTTCACATCTTCGAGAAGCGTTCGGTCGCCCCAGATGTGTATCATCGTCAGCAGGTCCGAAACGGACTGTTCGTCGACAGTCGGATCCTCGATCGCGGTCAGCACGGAACTTAACTCGGAGCCGAACACGAACGGTGGATCGCGTGTATAGTACACTGAACGAGTTCCCAACTTGTCGGTGGCGAGGACGAACCGATTCGCGTCCCGATCTAGGCACGCGAGCGCGAATGACCCATCCAGCATCGGGATAATTCGCTCTGGGTTATCGAGAATTCGCTGGATCAGGTCCCTCGTGAAACTCTCCGGAGTGCCGAACAGCGCTCCGTACAGTACGCCGACGACATCCCCTCCGTCAACCAATTCGTATCCGCCCGGATCACGTTCACCGTGGTGAACCATTCCGAGCGTCGGATCCGCACAAAGGACTTCCTCGTCGTGGAACGACCGGCGGTACGTCCCGGCTATCATCTCGTTCGGAGGTGGCGCATTCTCGTCTCCGCCGAATAGTCCCGGCACACTCCCTCGTCGGAGACAGCGGGATATTGTTATGAATTATATATCCAACCAATCGGTTGAGTACGGTGGATGCCGCGTGCAGATCCTACGACCGATCGGGACAGTTACGATTGATTTCGCGTCTACCCCCTGATTCGTGCGAGTAAGCACATGTCGCGAATCTATGCGCTCAATTCGAACATAGATAAATAGACGGATTATTATTTATCGACGTATATAGACAGCCTTTGTTCCTCTTCGAACGACGATGGGCTACGAACAATCATTTTTCCATGATTTCGTCTCGTGTTGAAGGGATTGATGAGGAGGTCTCCGTCGGGCGTCGTGTCCAGAAACGCGTATGCGTTCGCGGTCGGAACCGCCGGAATCACTGTCCCGAGCGTGGCTGACCGCTCGACGGCAACCAGCTGATGCCATCGCTTGAATCCGGACTGACGAGAGGCCGCGATCACCCGAACCGGTTTCGGCCCGATTCCGTTGGTTTCTGGACCGGTACTATCCGTTCCTGTGGTTGATGCCGTCGAGAACACTACCCACGTCGTTCTATCCGACTGGATTGTTTCGGCGTAGAATACTGGGGCGTCGACCGCACCAACCGGTTCCGGGGTGGGTTGGTCGACAAGTGGGTCGGCCGACTCGGAGGGAATATCGTCTCTCGAGAGCCGAAGGATATCGATTCGAGGAGCATACGAACAGTCCATTCCCCAGAGCACTGCATCCGGCGTGAACGCAAGATCGACGGCCCGCCAGGTCTGACAGCCACCACCAACGGGATGGTACTCGCCATCGATGAACCGTCCGATCGTGCTTTCTTCGTTCGTATCTCCCGTCGCTCCCCAGAGTGAACCGGTGTAGGGATCGTGAAACAGGCCATGGAAGTGACGCACGTCGGAGTTGCTCACGTACGTCGACCATCGTCGCCCATCATCACTGACAATAACTCTCGCCGTCTCGTCGCCGAGCGGATATTCGGCGAGGTAGACACGGTCTTCGTGCTGGCAGACGGCAGTTGGAAGAACACCCATCGGCCCGGAGGATTCCGGTAACGTGTGAACCAGGCTCCACGACCGCCCCTGATCGACCGAGAAAAACAGTTCGTTCCCAATGGTCGCCAGCAGCCGACCGCCGCCGATCGGCCACAGGTTCGCCGTCGTGACGGATCCGATGATACGACTGAGCAGGCGGCCGATTGCGGGAGTATCGAAGAACCGTGCGACTACGTCGGATCCGGGTACCGACCCCACTCGTTCGAAGCCGCGACGCCGGCTCCATCTCCCGGCCGCCAGCCCTCGGGTGACGTGGACGACACCGTCCTCGACGCCGCCGAGCTTCATACCCGGCATTTAGGCCTCGTCCTGCCCAGGGTCGTCTCCCGAACTTCTCGGTGTCACGTAGTACAAATCGAACTCGCCGTTATCCTGTACGTGGTGAACTCCGGGATAACCACCGATCGATTCAAACGACCCCGCCGAGTACCGCAGCTCCCGATATGCGATCACCTCTCGGTCCACATCTGCCTGTGATACCGGGAGATATTGTGCTTCTGCTGTCCCTCCTGAAAGGAGGAGTCGGAGATCCTCTTCTCCGTATGTGGACTCACCGGTACTCACGTCAGGGCGGTCGTAGAGCACCGTTCCCGAGACCAGCGCGTCGAACTCCCGACCCGGGCCGTTCCGGATTCCGTTCCACTGGATGTCCTCGGCCCTGTAGTCTATTGCGGTCTCGTATCCGTCCATGTGCTGATCGCTTACGTGGTGTGAGCCGTTGTATATGTAGGGAGAAGCAAAAACGGTTGAGAGCGATAGCGCGAGCGCGACAACGAGAAGGATGACAGCGACAGGTCTGGCCGCTTGCCGCCATCCCCCAGTCGGGATCAGCTCGCCGATGTGGTGAATCATAGCGGCCCCGAGGACGAGGGCGAACACCATCGCGAACCCGTAGTGCCTGAAGAACAGGTGTGAGACCGGACCCAAAAAGTGCGCCAAAAAGAATGGACCGAGAACGAGTCCCACGTATCCGAAGTAAATGACAACTGACCGAGTGAGAGAGTCATCGTCCGTAGATGGGCCTTTCAGACCAGAATCTGTGAACTGACTCCAGAGAGAGAACACGACCGTCAGGAACGCTAACACGAGGTACACTGACGGTACTAAGAACAGCTTCACGAACAGTTCGAGTACTGTCGCTTCAACCGAGAGCGCCGATTGGTACCTGGCCTCTACCGACTCGCCGGCGCTACCAGTTCCGAGGATTACCTCTGACGTCGAGACTAGCACCCGTTCACCGACGATGAATACCATTTCGAATTGGAAAATCCAAGCCACCCAACAGAGGGTCATAAGAACGAATACGCCGTAGACCGGTCGAAGGTCCGTGAGAAACAGATTGAGTCGTTTTCGCAACCCGTGTAACACTACCAGGGTACCCAGAAGGATAACGACGTTTAAGGCTAATTGAGGGTGCGTGAAAATGAGCGTGACCCCTAGCACCGAGAGCAAGACGTTCCACCTGCCAACGCGGTGGACGATCGAGTCGCCCCTTCTGCTGCTCTTGAGGTGTTTCACCAGCACGTACAGAAATACGGGAAAGAAAAATGTCGCCATCGAATACGTGTGAAAGAACAGCCCGTTCGCGATCTGGTTGATCGGCAGCACGGTAAATCCGGAGAACGCAGCGATTACGCTCATCCGATTATTATCGAATAGCGCCTTTACGATCAGGGGAATAAACAGCGCGTACAACACAAAATATAACGCGGCAAACAAGAGCATCCCTCGCTCAACGGGTACACCAATCGCGTCTGTCAGTAACACGGTCGTGCTGTGTCCTCCCGGGTAGAACACGTCTCCGAACCGCATATTCCCGGCCAGCATCTCTGCTGCCCAACCGAGATGGGTCATCGGATCTGCGCGGCCGTAAAATCGGTAGCTACGGATAACCGGTAACGATCCGATTGAGACGGTAGTCAACCAGCCAAGCCCCACCGCTAACCCTGCGAGTCTGTCGTGACACGACTCCAAAGTGACCACCGCTGCGGCGAGGAATCCGATAGAGACACCGATCCAAAACGGCACCGGAGTTGCTGCGTACATCGATACTTCGTACCCCGTCGCTGGCGTTTGCCACGCGACGATCGTGCCGATGGCGACGGCCATGAAGCCTATCGCAAGGAGCAGCCTGCGCCAGGAGCCGGCCGATCCTGAACTTGATGCTCCTTGACGATCGCTCATCGGTTGAACGAGAGGGTCGATAGAGATTGTTAGCAACGTCCTAACCCTCTCTAAAGGATGTTTGATGGAAAATTCAACCGGCCGTCTGCTGGCAGGTTCAAGACCAGAATCAGTTTTCGGTGCGGTGATCGACCAAAGTTACTGTTGGTTGAGATTATCACCGCATTTGTGTGTTAGGAATGCCGACAGCGCCAAACACATCCATGCCTGGTTCCACCGAATGTACGGAGTTTTGTCGGTTACAAACCGTCCGACCCGACGGTAAAAGTATCCCTCGGAGTCGTACAGTCGATTCAGTGTCCACTCGAGGACGTTTCTGGCGAGGACAGCGTCTTTCGGATTGTCCCGAGATGTGAACGTGACGAGTGCCTGTGCCGCAGCGTGCACGTCATACGGCCGGGACTGGTCGTCCTCGAACTTCGGCGCTCCGTCGGCCTCGAAGTGGTTTTGGCGGTGGAACTGCATCCCCTTTTCGTACGCCTTTCGGACCGGGTCGCCGTCATCCCGCCCGTGAGCGTACCGGCTGAGGCTTTCGAGAATAAATCCCGTGTGGAAGTTGTCGTACCCCAAGTGCGAATCCGACGCCGGAACTGAGTAGTTCCACCCGCCCACGTCCGTCTGGGCGTCGATGACGAACGCAAACAGCTCCTGTGCGCGGTCGAGGAGTTTCTCGTCGCCGAGTCGCCGACCCACTCGCCAAATTAGGTCTGCCGCGAGTGCGTTCGCATTGATCGCCACGTACGAGTCGTACGGTGTGTACGTGAGCACCTCGTGCCCGTTGACTGACTCCGTTCCGATGTCCTCGAGAAGAAACGTAACCGCGTCGTGAGCCACCTCAAGCGACGGTTCGAAACCTGTCAGCTCGTGGTGCCGGAGAAACGGACGAGCACAGAACACGGTCACGACTCCGCACGGATGGGTCGCCGGGAGGAAGAACTTCGTCGAGTTCTGCCAGTCGAAGTTGTATCCCCACGACGAGCGCCCGAACGCCGGCGACCGGTTGTCCGAAAGCCAGTCCAGCAGCCGTTCCGCCTCGGTGAGGGCGGCGACATCGTCCGTCCGTTCGTATTCGTTCAGGTACGCGCTGGCGAACAGGCCAATTCCCTTCGGATTCCGTCTCTCGGGGATACCGAGGTACGGTCTGAGATTCAGCGGGAACTTCTGGACGCCGTGAATCGACAACAGCCGGAGCAGCCAGTGTCGAGAAAGCGCCGACAGAATCGGACTGTTCAGACCATCGTACGGGTCGTACCCGGCATAGTCGCGCTCACGTGCCCACACGAGGGCGTTTCGACAGACGGCTGCCGTATCGTATCCCGCGACTACCGGGCCATCTTGAACGCCGAAATCGTCGCACTCAGACGTATCAACCGCGTTAGATACGTCAACTGCGAAGAAATCAGTGTCACTCTGGCTCTCGTTCGCTGATTCCCGAACGTCCCATTCCGGCGCAGTCGCCGCCTCGATCACGTTTGTCTTGGCTCCTGATCCTGCTCGCGATCGATCAGCGCCCTTGTCCGTCGCGTCCTGACCCATTCATCCGTGTCTTGGATCGGGGTCAGTAAGTTATGAAGTAGTTTCCTCTGATCGCCTCACACCGAGGCCAATCGAGTCCTACGGAAACATTACGCGTCGGACACGGGTCTACGGGAGTATTCGCCGTATACCGTGGAGAAAACAACCGTGGGTGGGAGTACACCGCTCACTTCACTTGGCTCATATCTGGACGTTCGGCCGATCCCGGATCCGAGTCGAGCGTTGGGTTCTCGGGATTCTCGATCAACGCCCGCACGAGTGAGGACACCTCTTTTCGAACTTGGAAGCATCGCTCCCGGTCCGGCATCCGGTCCGTTGTTCCGACCGCCATCAGATACGAGGAAATTTCGCCGGGGTCGCGGGAGTGAACGATCAGTCCATCCTCCACCATCGACCTGTCGACCGACAGCAGTGGTCCAGGGAAGAAAGATATCGCAGGCTTCCCCATACAGGCCGCCTCCCGTGCCATCGTTCCCGACCCGGTCAGGACGCCGTCGGAATGCCAGGCTAGCTGGAGGCCGTCAAGCGCACCGTCGGGGACGTACACACGGTCGTCCGGATACGGGTCTGCATGCGGACGATCTCCGGGCCTGCGTGGCAGGTACACGATGTTGGCTCCTGCCGCTGTGAGCGCCTCCAGCAGTTGGGGAACGAGCGACTCTTTCTCGTCGACGTAGGCCGCACCCAGCGCCTCGGGACGGAGTACAACATAGGTCTCGAAGGGTAGCCTTTCGGTGAACGACTCATCAGGATCGAAGCTCGCTACGTAGATATCCTCTTTGTAGCCGCTGTACGTGTGTATCCGGTCCGAATCTGCCCCCCATCGTGTCAGCTCCGAGATTTGGAACGCTGACGGGACGACGTGGTGAGTTGCAGCCGCCCTGAACCGACAGAACGCCCGCTCGACCAGCGGCGCGTCGACGTATGCAGTAATATCGTTGTCAGTAAAATGGATCGACGGGGTCCCTCGTGCTCGCGATGCCAGCACACACATCGCATTTCGAGCAGACAACGAAACGTCTGCAGCGGGCGCCTGTAAGGTGACTTGGATGGTGCGAAGCGGAACGGCTGCGGTCCGTAGGGTGACGTTCTCGAAATCACGACCCAGCAGGTCAAAATCGAATCCTGCCTCGCGGGCGAGATCTGCGGTCTCCGTCTTCTTTCGGACGGTCGTTCGGAATCTGATGTCGCCCATATCGTCTAGTAGCCCCTCAAAAAGGAACGGATGTGACGGGCTTATCAGATCGAGCCACACGCTTGTTTCGGTCATCTTGGACTCCGTCTGCTGGAGATCCGTTCGTTCGTGCCGATAGGGAGGACGCTGTTGGCGGTCACCAATTCGGACAGACGCCACGCGTCTCGTTGGTCGCTCGAATACATAGTTCGTCTCGGTCGTGGTCTTCCGCGGGATGTGTTCCGACCCGAGACCTGCCTCGTTCAAACAATGATATGTACTTCGTTATAGACACTCAAGGTGAATATCTACATATTTAATTATATAAATGAACAGATAGTACACTACAAAACTGCCGTTCGACGCTCTATTTAAGTGTCCAAAGCGAAGTCATTCCGAACAGCCTTCGGGAGCCACCTCGTCGCCGCGAACGAAACAACATCCGAAACGCCGACATGGTGACCGCGGATGCGAAAAGCGTCCGCCCCTGTGCCGCCAGCCGAGTAACCATCACGACAACTCCGAATCCACTCCTACTCCACGACGGAAGTCCGAGAGACGGGATATCTAACGAGATCTTACTCGCTTAATCAGTATGTATCCAGACATGAACCGATCGGTACGCGGTTTCAGGTCCCGGGTCGGTCGGCGGTTCACCACGGTACAGGAAAAACCGCAATCGGACGTTTTCGCCCGTCATCAATCGCGTCACGCTGTGGTTCTGAATGATTGTCTCGCCTGACTCGACGGTCACCGCGAACTCGTCGGCATTCTCGACGGCTGTTACCGTTCCGTTTTGAACTCTCTCGAAGCGTACCGCTACAGAGTACTCTCTTGGTTCGCCCTCACTGTTCTCGATGAGAACCGCCATCTCAGCAGTCTCACCGATTGCAAGGTCTTCGGGGTAGCCATCGGTGACGAATTCGCCGTCCTGCTCGCTCCCGACCGCGAAATCAGTGAACGTTGCACCTTGCTGTGGGATGGCGAACGCCACCCCGACGGCTCCGATGGCCAGCAGCACGCTGACCGCGAGTACGATATTGACCGTGGCGGCTCCAGTAGACTCTTCCGTCGTCGACGTCACGCTCCTTTCGAACCACTCTCTGACCGGGACCTCGAACCGGTCACGTTCTAATAATTGCGACCGACGATATCTCCCGATAATGGCCATAATAGCCGAAAAGACGGCTGTGACCGCGATTATCGGACCGACAACCTGCCCCAGCACAAGGTCGAAACCGAACGCGAACAGCGGAAGCAGTCCAGCACTTACCCCCACGGAAACCGCAGTACGCTCAACGAGGTCTAGCCGAGAAACCCCGTCATCTCCACGCTCCGAACTCAGCTCGTTCGTCGCCCGGGTGTCTTTGGTCGGTCCTCCCGGAAACAGTACCGTAGTAAGGGTGAATCCCGGTAGAAACAACAACACTGGTGCTAGGAAAACGATCCGGATCGAAGACGAGAGCTCGATCCACTGGAGGGGGACGACTGCCGCGGTGTAGGCGAGAATCGCGACGACGTCCCACGAGAGCATTCGCGTGGATGAATTATCCATCATCTGTCATTTCTGTCGCTGTCGTCTCTCTCACCCCGTCCGTCTCGACGACCTCTCGTCTGACGGACCGCTTGACCAACCGATGTCGAAGCCGGATTCGGTCTCGTTGCGTGAGGTCAACGCTAGCTATACCTGTGACTGCCGCTTAGACGAACAGCGACTTCGTTAGGCGGTCCATTCACCCGCCCCCCGATTCGCAGTCGAGGACGCTGATTCATGCCATTGGACGTCACTCACCGAGACACTCGCGCTGCTTTCAGAGTGTACACGTACCGCGTCCGTTCGGCAATTCGGTCCCAGTCAAACTTTTCAGCCTCCTTCCCATTCCGCTGTCCCATCTCTCGCAGCCGCTCGCGATCGCCGATCGCCTTCCGGAGCGCGACCTGAAGCCCCCCGGGCGTTTCGGGGGCATATAGATAGCCGCCCTCGGATCCGATAAGTCCGGGGAGACACCCCATTGTCGGCGCCACGACAGCGCGACCGAACGTCATCGCCAACACTGCGCTGCCGGAGGTCAACACCGAGTCGAAGGGAAGTACCACCGCGTCCGTAGCGCGCATATACACCTGTATCTCGTCTTCGGGAACGTATTCGAGGACCGTGTGTACCCGATTATCGTCGGCACTGGCCGCGCGCACGCGACTTTCTATTTCTTCGTTCCACGGATTCCCGACGACGAGGAGCCTGGCATCTCCGGAAACGCGTTTGAACGCCTCGATCAATCCGGGGACGTTCTTGTAGGGGCGTATCAGTCCGAAGAAGGCGACGACGGGGGTATCGAGAGAGAGATCAAGCCGCTCGCGGGCCGTCGACTGAGATACATCGTTCCCGTAGACATCCCCGAAGTTGCCGTGGGCGACGACGCGGATACGGTTCGAGACTCGTTCGGGAAGCCGGTACGTCTCCGCGACCAACGTGACCGCCGCTTCGCAGTGGACGATAAGTCTGTCAGTGAGCCACGCGACTGCGTGTCTGATCACGAGTTCGCTGCGCGGGGCGGTCCGTTCGTGATCGAGGAGATTGTGGACGGTCCAGACGATTCGAACCCCGAGTGCCCGTAACAGTACGAGTTCAAAGATGAGTCTCACACCGAGTAGCACAGCGACCACAGCGGGGAACCGGCGATTGGTAATGACGAAACGGTGAAGCCAGTGGAGGTGGAGCACATCTGGTACCCCGTGACGGCGAACGCCTGCGAGAAGCGGAAACGCCCAGCCCCCGCTCGCCGCTGAGACTTCGATATCGTGGGAGTCTAACGCATCGATCAGTTCGGACTGATACGGATTCGATTCCCTGTAGTCCGGACACATTAGCACCGTGATCCGGCCGTCGTCGGAATTGGTCATCGCCACCGCCCGATAGCGTTCTTAGGCGTCATGCGAGCGATGAGGCACACCACGGACATTGTTATGGACTTTTGAACGGTCAGGCGGACGATTTCGCCGTCGTCCGGCGTGACGACACAGACGTGACGGGGGGTGGGATCTGAGTGGCACGGCCGAGCGATGAGGTTCGTTAATGTACTCCTACTCTTACTCGGACAACTCGAAATTCTGGCATGGAGTTCCGACACGAACGCATCGACGATGACCCTCCATGCGGTCGACTCGGGTTCTGTCTCACGCCCGACCTCACCGGTAATGGGAGGCCAGACGTGCTCGTCGGCGGAATGGGTGCGAAAAAGCCGGTAAAGGTACTCGGCAAGCGGATAATACTCCGGCACTTACCAATCGTCGGAAGCGCGATCAAGCGGCTGGAGTCCAACGTGTTCTGGTACGAGAACCCCGGTTGGGAGCGACACGAGGTCGCACGGATCCCCGACCTCTCGGTCGGCGGGTCGATCGGTGATATCGACGGCGACGGGGCGCCCGAACTCGTTATCGGACAGAACGGCGGGACCGATCTCTACTGGTTCGATATCCCGTCGAACCCGCGACGGACTTGGTCCCGTCACTTGATCACCGACGAGTTCCGAAAGTACCACGACACGGCGATCGCCGACATCGATGACGACGGCGAACCGGAAGTCGTCATCCTCTCACAACAGAGCGAGACGGTCTGTTACTACGATATTCCCGAAGACCCCTCTGTCTCCCCCTGGCCCGACGGTCACCGACACGTGATCGCCGAGGGGCTGAACGTCGAAGGGGTCGCCGTCACCGACCTCGACGGCGACGGGACCACCGAACTCGTCGCCGGGCCGAACGTGTTTCGGCGGAACGGGCCCGTGGACGACTGGGGCCGCGAACGTCTCGGTGATGACTGGCAGTGGACGCGGGTCGCTGTCGCGGACCTCGACGATGACGGGGACATAGAGGTAGTCGTAACTGAGGGAGACCTCCCGTATCAGGGGGATCGACGGGGGCGTGTCGGGGTGTTCGATCCGCCGGACTGGTCCGTGACGACACTCGACGACGACCTGTACAATCCACACACGATCCAGATCGAGGACTTCGACGGAGACGGCCGACCCGACTTACTCGTCGCCGAGATGGGTCGGGAGGGCAAAGACGACCCGCGGATGTTCATTTACCGGAATACCGACGAGGGATTCGAGCGCGTCGAGATCGATCGCGGCGTCGCGACTCATGAAGCGAAGGCGGTCGACATCACGGGCGACGGGTCGCTCGATATCGTCGGGAAGTCATACGATCCAGACTGTCACGTCGACGTCTGGTATCGGCAATATTAACAAACTCGATTCTACACGCTCACGTTGTCGGCGACGATCCGCACCGAGTCCCCGGGCCGGAGGTCGAACGCGCCGTCGCCGCGCCCGTCGTTCACGTCGCACTCGACGTAGCCGTGGCTCCCGACGGTGACGAGCCGATCGCCCTTATCCACCGCGCCGAACGTCTCGGCGACCGGCGTGAGCTCGTCGTTGATCCGGACCCAGTCGCGGCCGCGGATCAGCTCGCCCGGGACGTTCGTGACCACGTTGCCGAACCGATCGACCGCGAGCACCTCGCCCTCGACGGCGACCGGCTCGCCCGCGTCGTCGCGCTCGACGGTCGGGTCCGGGAGGACGAGGTCGACCGGGTCCCCCGCCGGTGAGAGGTCGTCCATGGCGGCGAGCGTCTCGGCCACTCCCTCGGCGGTCGCCGTCGCCGGATCGTCGCCGAGGCCGTCTCGGATCCGGGCCGCGACCGGGGCGAACACGTCGCGGCCGTGGAACGTCTCGCTCGCGGGCTCGTCGGCGTCGACGACGAACGGTTCGATCTCTCCCTCGTCCGCGAGCGCTCGGGCCGGCGGCATCGCGAGCCCGTTGTCGGGAGCGACCAGCACGTGCGAGCCGGCGCGGACGACGAGGGCGTCGCGGTCGGTGCCGACGCCCGGGTCGATAACCGCGCAGTGGACGGCCGGCGGAAACTCCGGGAGGACGAACCGGAGCCAGAAGGCGGCCGCGCGCGGGTCGCCGCGCGGGAGGTCGTGAGCGACGTCGATCAGCTCGGCGTCGGTGTGGCGCCGGATCACTCCCTTCATCGCGGCGGGGTACGGCGAACCGAAGTCTGAGGTGAGCGTGATCACGCCCGATCAGCGGTGCGGCTGACTCTTAAAAGGCGGGTGGTGCGGCGAGCGGGGCGGTGAGAAGGCGTTGGTGAAGGCGTCGGCGACGAGCGTGGGTGCGGTGAGCGGGTCGGCGACGAGCGCGGACGCGACTCTCCGCGGCCAGCCCGGCTACGCGTCCGAGGGCGGCTCGGCGTTGGCGTCGGTCTCCGCGATCCGACGGATGCGCTCGACGCCGTCGATCTCCTCGATCACGTCGACGACGGTCTCGGGGACCAGTTCCTGCCAGTCGCGGCCGTGGATCATGCGCTCGCGAAGCTCCGTTCCCTCCAGCACGTCGCGCCGGAACATCGGCGACCCGCGGACCTCGACGCCGGCCTCCTCGAACAGCCGAACGACGAGGGGGTTGTTCGAGTACGCCACGTCGAACCGGGGGGTCATGCTCTGTACGTGACCCACCCAGACGGAGTTGCGGTCGAGGTCCTCGATGGGGACGACGTAGGTGGTGACGTCGAGCCCCTCGACGGCCTTCGTCACCATCATCACGCGCTCGCCGGCCGTGAACGGGTTCCGGGTGGTGTGGGAGTCGCCGGCCGAGCCGATCCCGAGGACGAGCTCGTCGACGTCGGCCGCGATCTCCTCGACCATATGTCGGTGGCCGTTGTGAAACGGCTGATACCGCCCGATGTAGAACCCGCGCATGGATACACGTAGCGAGAGCCTCGTTTATAAACCTCGTGGGAGCTGTCGACCGGAGATATCGGGGGCTTCGAGGGGTATCAGGCCCGTTTTCCCGATCTCCTACGGATCGTCCGCGGGGAGAAAGTATATCAGTTGCCGACCCTTCGTTTTTCATAGCGAAAACCGATTCTATGAGCAACGAAAAGGACGCGAACGACCCGCCGACCGAGGACCCCGACGAGCCGGACGAGTCCGGCGCCGGGAGCCCGGACCCGACGGGGAACGGCGAGGACGCCCGCGACGGCGAGCGCGCGCCGGCGGACGAGGGCGCCGACGCGCCCGACGACGCCGACGACCCGGCCTCCGAGGAGGAGACGGTCGTCGACGAGCCCACCGAGCCCGACGAGGGCTGGGACGACGGGATCGTCGTCGACGGACCCGAGTCGGACGGCGCCGAGACGGGCCGCGAGGAAGCGAACGGCGCCACCCCCGAGGGTGTCACCGAACCGAACGAGGGCGGCGGCATCGACGAGCTCGGCAGCTCCGTCGAGGTCGAGGGTGCCGAGATCGACGAGGACCCGGACGAGGACGACCTCCTCGGGGGACTCAAGATCGACACCACCGCCGAGCTCGAGATCCCCGACCGGCTCGTCGACCAGGTCATCGGGCAGGAGCACGCCCGCGACGTGATCATCAAGGCGGCCAAGCAGCGCCGCCACGTGATGATGATCGGTTCGCCCGGGACCGGGAAGTCGATGCTCGCGAAGGCGATGTCCGAGCTGCTCCCCAAAGAGGAGCTGCAAGACGTGTTGGTCTACCACAACCCGGACGACGGCAACAAGCCGAAGGTCCGGACGGTCCCCGCCGGCAAGGGCGACCAGATCGTCGACGCGCACCGCGAGGAGGCGCGCAAGCGCAACCAGATGCGGTCGCTGTTGATGTGGATCATCATCGCCGTCGTGCTGGGCTACGCGCTCATCATCGTCGGTCAGATCCTCGTCGGCATCATCGCCGCCGGGGTCGTCTACCTCGTCTTCCGCTACCTGAACCGCGGCTCGGACGCGATGATCCCGAACCTGCTGGTGAACAACGGCGACACGAAGACCGCGCCGTTCCGCGACGCGACCGGCGCGCACGCCGGCGCGCTGCTCGGCGACGTCCGGCACGACCCGTTCCAGTCCGGCGGGATGGAGACGCCCAGCCACGACCGCGTCGAGGCCGGGGCCATCCACAAGGCGAACAAGGGCGTGCTGTTCATCGACGAGATCAACACGCTCGACATCCGCAGCCAGCAGCACCTCATGACGGCGATCCAGGAGGGCGAGTTCTCGATCACGGGCCAGTCCGAGCGCTCCTCGGGCGCGATGGTCCAGACCGAGCCCGTCCCGACCGACTTCGTCATGATCGCGGCGGGGAACCTCGACGCGATGGAGAACATGCACCCGGCGCTCCGGAGCCGCATCAAGGGGTACGGGTACGAAGTGTACATGGAGGACACCATCGAGGACACCCCGGAGATGCGCCGGAAGTACGTCCGGTTCATCGCCCAGGAGGTCGCGAAGGACGGCCGTCTGCCCGAGTTCACGGCCGAGGCTGTCGAGGAGGTCATCCTCGAGGCCAAGCGCCGCTCCGGCCGGAAGGGCCACCTCACCCTCCTGTTCCGGAACCTCGGCGGGCTCGTCCGCGTCGCCGGCGACATCGCCCGCGGCGAGGACGCCGACCTGACCACCCGCGACCACGTGCTGCAGGCGAAGGGGCGCTCGCGCTCCATCGAACAGCAGCTCGCGGACGACTTCATCGAGCGCCGGAAGGACTACGAGCTGCAGGTCTCCGACGGCTACGTCGTCGGCCGCGTCAACGGGCTCGCCGTGATGGGCGAGGACTCCGGGATCATGCTCCCGGTGATGGCCGAGGTCGCGCCCTCGCAGGGGCCCGGTGAAGTCATCGCCACGGGGCAGCTGAAGGAGATGGCCCAGGAGTCGGTGTCGAACGTCTCCGCCATCATCAAGAAGTTCTCCGACGAGAACATCTCGGAGATGGACATCCACATCCAGTTCGTGCAGGCGGGCCAGCAGGGCGTCGACGGCGACTCCGCGTCCATCACGGTCGCGACCGCCGTCATAAGCGCGCTGGAGGACGTGGGCGTCGACCAGAGCCTCGCGATGACCGGCTCGCTGTCGGTGCGGGGCGACGTGCTCCCCGTCGGCGGCGTCACCCACAAGATCGAGGCGGCCGCGAAGGCCGGCTGCACCCGGGTCATCATCCCGCAGGCGAACGAGCAGGACGTGATGATCGAAGACGAGTACGAGGACATGATCGAGGTCATCCCCGTCTCGCACATCAGCGAGGTCCTCGACATCGCCCTCGAGGGCGAGGCCGAGAAGGACTCGCTCGTCTCCCGGCTCAAGTCGATCACCGGCTCGGCACTGAAGGAGGGCGGCGTCTCCGGCCCCTCCAGTCCGAGCCCGCAGTAACCCACCGCGTCCCGCTCGCGTCGACGGCGGACTGACCCGTCGACGCGAGACGACTCCTCGGTCGCCGAGGTTAGACGTAGCCGAGGTTTTCGAGCCGCTCTTGGACGTCCACGTCGCCCTTTTGCCGGTCGACGTCTACCGTCGGGTCGCTCGTCCGTTCATCGGACGCGGTCGTGAGCGCCCACGGGACCTTCTTCAGATTCGGGTTGACCACGCCCTCGGGGTGGCCGTAGAGCCCCCACTCGCCGAACAGTTCGCCGTGGTCCGCGGTGATGGCCACGGTCTCGGCGTCGACGTTCTCGAGCAGCCGACCGACCGAGTCGAGCGCGAGCCGGAGGTTATCGAGGTAGAGCTCCCAGACGTCCTCTTCCGTCGCGTCTCCGTTCCGTATCGCATCCCAGGGCCGATCCTCGGCCGCCGTCACGGGGCGTTTCGAGGGGTACGCGGTCCCGATGTGCGGCCGATGCGGCTGGAAGTAGTGGACGATCATCCGCTCGAAGTCGGTGGTTCTGGCGGCGTGGATCGTGTGGTCCGTGACTAAGTCGGGCGGGAACGTGTCCGCGAACTCGTCGTAGTCGTGGCGGTGCAGTTGTCGGAGGAGCTTGAAATCCTCCTCGTCGACCACGTCCCAGTCGGTCCACTGGACGGGGATCCGATACCCGGTCGGCGGCCGTTCCTCCTCACTGAACGCCCGTGGCGTGTTCGGGTTCGTCGAGACGTACACGGTCTCCGAGATCTCGTCCGCGTACTCCCGGTTGAACGTCTTGCAGAGCCACTCGTGCGACGAGCTCCCGACCGACCAGACCGACCCGACGTCCTCGATGAAGTCGAACTCCGGGGCGACCTCCCGCAGGGCGTCGACGCGACAGGCGTCGAGGACGATCAGCAGATCCCAGTCCAGGTCGTAAACATTCGTCCCGAACGGGTATCGGGACGTGAGCGAGAAGAAGACCCCGTTGTACGCACCGCCGACGAACTCTCGTATCCCTCCCTCCTCGGCATCGCTCGACAGGCACCGCAGCCAGGCCCTGAGATCCGTTTTCATGAACGAACCGCACGCCACCCATTGGAATAGTTATGACACCGATATCTCGGACGGCGACCGCCCGCGTCGCGACCGGTTCCGACTTTCTTCGGTAGCTCCGACACACTGCGACGGATTTCGTCGCCCTCGATCGCTCTCGGCGGCGGTCGTAGTCTATTACACTCATTGACAGTACTCGGAGTTCGCTTCGCGAATCCGCGACGCGAACGACAACGGACCCTGGGGTTTGAGCGGGTCGGGTCTCGGTTGGAAGGTCGGTAGGACGGTGTTATGCGGTTCTTAACGCCCCCGCAAACGCTCGCCTCGCTCCGGCGATACGGCGGGCCCGTGAGACGACGGTCCAGTTGGCCCGTTGAACAGTCATCGAATGATGAACATGTTTGTAACGATACACTTATCACCGTTACTGGTCTGCTTCTATTCGCATGGCACGCAAGCTGGCACGCAACAGCGGCGCTGAGCGCAGCGGCCGTTCAAACGACGAATCAAGCGAAGAAAGCGGTAAATGGGTACTTAACAGACGGAACTGCGTGAAGCTCGGTGGCGTCTCTCTCGCCTCGCTTCTCGTCGGCGGCGCGTCGAGCGCCGTTTCGACCGGTTCCGCTGAAGAGGACCCCACCTACTGGACAAACTTTAGCAGCGGTGGGTTATGACTGTCTTAAACGTCCGTGATTTCGGTGCGGTCGGAGACGGAGCGACCGACGATACGCAGGCGATCCAGGACGCGATCGATCAGGCGGTCGACGGCGATACCGTCCTCATCCCAGAGACGACCGACCACTACCTGATGAGCGAGAACAGCCGCGGGAACGCGTTCTACATGGACGACACGGTCAGCGATATCACGATCACGGGCGAGGGCCCGGGGAGCTACCTGAAGCTCGACGACGTGAGAGACGACTCCTACGTCAACATGTTCCGGTTCGACTGCAGGGGCGACCCGTTCGCGTTAGAGATCCGGAATCTCAAGATATCCACCAGCCTCGACGTCAACACCCGGATCGGCCGCGAAGGCCACGCGGGTATTTATCTGGTTGCGGAGGGGCAGTACGACGCGGTCTCGGGCTTCGATTTCCGCTTCGAGGACATCCTGCTCGAGGACATGGCGGGAGTCGGATTCGGGTTCTGGGGAGGTGTCGACACCGTCAAAGCGAACCGGATCACCGTCGACACGACCGACGATCAGCACGCGTTCCAACTCGGGTCCGCGACGACCTCTCACGACGAGTCCGACGTCGTGAACGAGTTCACGAGCCTCAAAGCGCTCGACGTCGGATCCCGCGACGCGACGATCGGGAACGGTATCAGCGTGAACCGGAGTATCCTGGTCGAGGACTTCTACGTCGATACCGCCTACGCGGGGAACAAGTTCTCCGGTGGGGGCGGTGGATACGCGTACGTCCGGAACGGGACGTTCACCGGGGACTCAAACGCGAACTCGCTGTTCAGAGACTCCGTCAACAGGGGCGGAGCGTGGGGCGTCGAGCTGGATCAGATCGTCTTCCGCGACACCGATTCGACGGGCGGACTCCGGTGTGGCGGGAGAGACGAGCACGTCGGAACGTGGGACATCGGCGAACTGGAGTTCCAGAATCTCGATCGGAACGACACGCGGAACGAGACCATCTACGTGACCGAAAACGCCGTCTTCGACGCCCAAACGATCCATATCGATACCGTTCCCCACAACGGCATCGCCCACAACTCGGAGAACGCGGGCAGTCTGGACACGCTGAATCAGTGGGAGGTCGACGGGAGCCCGACCAACGACTTCGGTGGGGCGAACTTCAGCGTCGGGTCGGTCAACGAACAGGCCTCGCCCGGTCTCGACGTGCCGGCGGCAGACGAGGTCGGCGCGTGGAGCGCGGAGACCAGCACTGACGAGGAAGAGCCCGCGGAAGAGCCTGACGAAGAGGACACGCAAGAGGACACCGAAGAGAACGACTCGTTCGAGGAGTGGACGCCGCGGTGGGCGTCGAGCGTCGACGAGTGGGGCGTCGTCTCGGGCGACGGGTTCGACGGCGGACACGCCCTCCAGTACGAACACTCTGGAACCGACCCGGGGAGACACGCCATCTCGTGGGACGCCGTCGGCGAGCCGTCGGACGTCGAGGTCCTGGATAAGTTCCGCGTTCCGACGTTCAACGAGGCCGAGAGCTCCGGGTACCACGCCCGGGTTCACCTCCGGTCGTCGGTCCGGAACGGCAACGAGACCGGCTACTGGATCGAACTCGAGTCGCCCGCAGAGGGGTTCCGTCTCGCCAAATACAACGACGACGGAAGGCTGACCACGATGGAACGCTTCGGGACGCCCGAGGAGGACACGTTCTTCTACCGGCGCTTCCGCGCCGAGGGCGACCGACTGCAAGCGAAGGTGTGGCCGGTGACGGAGCCCGAGCCGGCCGAGTGGACCGTCGAACACACCGACTCGGACCACACCGACGGGTGGGTCGGACTCGGGTCGTACGACGTCGACCCGGTCGAAACCGACGTGTTCAGCGCCGCCGTCGGCGGCGAAACAGCGGAGCTCTCTCCCGGCGGTGAGCCGACTGTCGCCTGGCAGTCTCCGACGGGCGGTCGACGTGTCGGCGGAACCGTTTCCGTACGGCTCTCGGCCGCGGACGGAACCGGTGCCCAAGAGGGCCTCACGGTCGAATACCGCGTCGGCGACGGCGCGTGGTCGGAAACGACCTACGACGCGGAGACGGGGACCTACGTTGGGCAGTGGGATTCGACGGCGACAGCCGACGGCGAGGTCGCCCTGGAGGCGCGCGTCACCGACGACGCTGGATCGACGGCCGCGTCGACGATCGACGTCATCGTCGACAACCGACCGGAGATCACGTCCCTGGTGGCGAACGAGGCGACCGTGGACGGGGCGACTCTCAACGGCGATCTCACGTCGCTCGGCGGCTCGGACGAGGTGACGGTGTGGTTCGAGTACCGGCCCGCCGGCACCGACGGGTGGGACGTCGCGGGCGAACGGACGCTCTCGGAACCGGGGGAGTTCTCGCGCGTCGTCTCCGGGTTGGAAGCGGGTACCGAATACGAACACCGGGCCGTCGCACAGGGTGACGGCGGGCCCATCGACGGGGGTATCGTCCGGTTCGACACGCTCGCCGCCCCCGAGGCGTCCAGCGCGCCCTCGGTCGATCAGTTCGACGTGACCGATCAAAGCGACTCCGTGTGGACGCGGTTCGACATCGACTGGACGGTCAGCGACGCGGAGAACGACCTCGACGCGGTCGTTACGACGCTGGAGTACGGCGGTCGAACGGTCGCGGCGCAGAGCACCCGCGTGAACGGCGACACGGCGAGTTACACGCACGTGTTGCGCGTCCGCGGGGACGTCGATACCGTCCGTCTCTGGGTGAACGACACCTCCAACGAGACGGCGAGCGAGTCGGTCGACGTGTAGGTCACGTCGCCGGTGACGTGGAGGTCACGTCGCCGCAGACGTGATCAGTCGCCCTCGTGGAGGTGACCGCCTGTTTTCGCCTCGGACGGCGCGGTCGGTGTTATCCACCGCTTCCGTCGTTCGCGCGTCGTTTGAAAGGTCCTAACTAAGCCCGGCGGTGGCTTTCATCTGGCAATGGCATCACGCCGTGCGTTCCTTTGCGCAGTTACAGCTGCCGGACTCGCAGGATGTGGTGGCCGCCTGAACGAGACGGAATTAGGAGACGATGATCAGGGAGCCGACGGCGAAGCCGATCAGCAAACCGTCGGCGGGGACGGCGTCGTGAACGTCCGCGAGTTCGGGGCGTCCGGCGACGGGGACACGGACGATTCGGAGGCGATCAGAGACGCGCTCGACGCCGCGACCGACGGCGAGACGGTGTACTTCCCGGAGCCGGAGGAGGCGTACGTGCTCGCGCAGTCCGGTGAGGAGCCCGTCATCGAGATCAGCGGCGAGCGACACGCGGACGATCTCACCCTCGTCGGCGACGGGCAGGGGTCGGTGATCCGGGTCGCCGACGGGACGTCGAGGTCGTATAACCTGTTCCGCGTCGTCTCGCCCGACGACTTCTCTCTGACGTTTCGGAATCTCGTTCTCGACGGGAACAGACGCGGAGTCGGCGAGTTCAGCGGTCCCGGCGAGTGTCTGACGTTCCGGGATAACGCCGCGACCGGCTCCGGCGACATGCTCGTCGAGAACGTCGAGGTCAGGGACGCCTTGACGGTGGGAATCAACATCCAGTACGGCGGCGTCACCTGTCGTCACGTCACGAGCCGGGACTGCGGAACCCACGGTATCGGGGTCGCGACGGGCTGGTCCGGCGTACACGACCCGTCTCCGCGCCTCGAACACTGTTACGTGGCGGATAACTCCCAGGGGCCGTACGGGACCGGGATCGACTTCTCGAACGGGAAGGGGATCGCCGAGGACGTCGTTATCGAGGGGACGCAGGGGAACGCCGGAACGAAGGTGTCCGTCGGCGCGATCGACGTCGAGTACCGACGCGTCCGGATCCGGAACAACCGGGGCGTCGTGTTCCAGAACACGGGGGAACACGACGGGGCGTCCGTGACGTTCGAGGACGTCATCGGCGAGGACAACGACGGCCCCTTCCGGCTCTCCGATACGGCGCAGTACACGGTTCCGGAGGGGAGCCAACTCGTCATGCGTGACAACACGGTCGACGACCGCGGTCAGATATTCCTCACGGACGACGCGGTGCTCGAAGCGGAGGGCGACGTGTGTTCGAACCGGACGGACGGGTTCCCCGGTTTACACTCGAACACGGACGCGACCGGGAGTTACATCCGGAACTACGTCCATTCCGCGACCGGCGGTCGAGGGATCAGAGCGGCGGAGAATCTCACGATATTCAACGAGGACGAACGGATGGTAGCGGACATTCGCGGCGTGCCGCTCCCCGGCGACGTCGGCGCGTGGCGTCTCCCCGGGTTGTTGGAGGAGAGTCCTGGAGCAGCAGAAAACGAGTAGACCGACCGTTTCCGACCGGTGCCGCCTCTCCCGCCCCTTTTTAATCCGTCGGAGCCAACGCCGGACGATGAGCGGGAAACCGACCGTCGGCGAGTACATGACCCGCGACGTCGAGACCGTGAGCCCCGACGAGACGGTGGGCGCCGTCGCGCGCCGGATGGCCGACAGCGACGGCCATAACGGGTTCCCCGTCACGCAGGGGCGGACCGTCGAGGGGTTCGTCTCGGCCGCCGACCTCCTGCTCGCCGACGAGGAGGCCCCCGTCTTCACCGTGATGTCTGACGACCTCATCGTGGCGCACCCGGACATGAAGGTGACCGACGCCGCCCGCGTCATCCTCCGGTCCGGGATCCAGCGGCTCCCGGTCGTCGACGACGCGGACAACCTCGTCGGCATCATCTCGAACACGGACGTGGTCCGCTCGCAGATCGAGCGCGCCACGCCGAGCAAGGTGGGCAAGCTGATGCGCACGCTCGAGCAGATCCACAACGTCGGGCTCTCCGAGGAGCGCCGCGAGGTGCGGCTGACCGACCTCACGCCGACGCAGGCCCGGGTGTACGCCGACGAGCTCGAGGGCCGACAGTACGAGCTGGAGCGCGGGCTGGCGGAGCCGCTCGTCGTCATCGACAACGGCGGCGAGCTCCACCTCGCCGACGGCCACCACCGCGTGATGGCGGCCCACGAGGCCGGGATCGACGAGATGGACGCGTACGTGATCGTCCCCGACCAGCCGGTCGACCTCGGGATGGCGAAGACCGCGAAAAACGAGGGGCTCGACGACATCACCGACATCGAGATCGTCGATTACGCCCGGCACCCGCTCGTCGAGACCACGAAGCGGCTCCAGTGATCGCGCCGTCTCCTTCCGACCTCACACCGACGACAGGTTTTTCAGAGTTCGCAGCGAAGTGACGTGTATGAAATCCCGAATTAAGGGCGCGCTGTCCCGGGCGAAGTACGCGGCCGTCGGGGCGGCGATCGGCGCCGCCGTCGGCGGATTAGTCAGCCGAAACGCGGCGAGCACCGGCGGCGCGCTGGGGGGGCTCGCGGGCGCGACGCTCGCGGACCTCCGAAGCGGCGCCGACGGCGTCTTCGCGGAGTTCCGGTCGGACTCGGACGACGCGGACGACGCCGAGGAGTCCGACGACGCGGGCGCGACGATCGAACTGACCGACGAGTAGTCGCCCCGCCGTCCCTGTTTCTCGCGACCGCTCTCGTTCCCAGTCGCGACGCCGGCGTTTCGGGAACGCCTATACGACCGGACGGAGTAGCCACGGGCAATGACCGACACCGACGACAGCGCGGGCTGGTTCGCGGGCGGCACGTCCGCCAGCGCCGAGGCCGCGGGCGACGAGTCGGCGCTCCGCGCCCGGATCGCCGACGGCGAGGCCGACGCGCCACGCGACTGGCCGCACCTCGCGGTCGAGTCCGGCTTCGCCGACTCGCGAGCGGACTACTACGACCGGCTCCACGAGGCGTCCGTCGCGGCGACCCGCGAGGCGGTCCGCGAGCGCGAGCGGGCCGACGACAAACAGCTCGTCCACGCGGTGCGCGCGATGGACGACTGCGAGCGCACCGCCAACGAGCTGGCCGAGCGCGCCGCGGAGTGGGCCGGGAGCCTCTTCGACGAGGCCGAGCCGGGGATCGAGGGCGCCCGCGCCGTGGCGGAGCGCGAGCCGGACGGCGAGCTGGAGCGGCGCGCCGTCTCGCTCTCGGCGCGCGTGGCCGACCTCGCCGCGGAGCGCGACGCGCTCGCCGAGACGATCGACCGGATCGCGCCGGCGGTGGCGCCGAACCTCGCCGAGATGGCCGGTCCGGAGCTCGCCGCGCGCCTGATCGCGCTCGCGGGCGGGCTGGAGTCGCTCGCGAAGAAGCCTTCCGGGACCGTGCAGGTGCTCGGCGCGGAGGACGCCCTGTTCGCGCACCTCTCCGGACGCGCGCCCTCCCCGAAACACGGGATCATCTACACGCACGAGTACGTGCGGAACACCCGTCCCGAGGACCGTGGGTCGGCCTCGCGGGCGCTCGCGGGCAAGCTGACGCTCGCGGCCCGGGTGGACCACTACTCGGGCGAGCGCCGCGAGACGCTCCACGCGGAGCTCCGCGAGCGGATGGCGACGATCCGAGCACGTGCGGAGGAAGGGAAGGACGACGACAGGAGCGGCGGCGACGCCGACGCGGAGGGCGACGTATGAGCGAGCCCG
>NZ_AOJH01000101.1:56261-57627 GCF_000337355.1 Halorubrum kocurii JCM 14978
TGCCACCCGCGGCCCGCCGGTGTACGGCGAGCCGACCGCGGACGGCTGGCGCGCGTGGGACCCCGGGCGCTCGAAGCTCGGCGGGATGTTCGAGCTCGGGTTCCAGACGGGGCTGTCCGGCGGCGAGACGGTGCTGTACCTCGGTGCGGCCAGCGGGACGACGGTCAGCCACGTCGCGGACTTCGCGGGCCCGACGTACGCCGTCGAGTTCGCGCCGCGGCCGGCGCGGGACCTCGTGGAGGCGGCCGAGCCCCGCGATCGGCTGTTTCCACTTTTAAAAGACGCGCGGACGCCGACCCGCTACGCCCACGTCGTCGAGAGCGACGTGGACGCGATCGTGCAGGACGTGGCGACGCGCGGCCAGGCCGAGGTCGCCGTGCGGAACGCGCGGTTCCTCGCGGACGACGGGCGGCTGCTGCTCGCGATCAAGGCGCGCAGCGAGGACGTGACGGCGGCCCCGGAGGCGGTGTTCGAGAGCGCGCTCGACCGGCTCCGGGAGGCCTACGAGATCCTGGAGACGCGGCGGCTCGACCGGTTCCACGAGGACCACCTCGGGGTCGTGGCGACGCCGAAGTAACTCGGGGAGCGACGAGCCGTGAGGGCGGTCGCGGCCGGAGCCGTCCGATTCACCACGTCGGCGGCGAGAAGCCGGCGTCCTCTAAGATCGGCTTCCAGCGCTTCTGAACGGAGAGTCGGGAGACGTCCATCGCGTCGGCGACGGCTGACTGCGACCGCTCCTGGCCGCGGATCAGGGCGGCGGCGTAGAGGCTGGCGGCCGCGGCGACGCGCTTTCCCCGATCGTCGTCGGGAGCGCGCGACAGGAACAGATCGGTCGCCGTCGACAGCGTCTCCTCGTCGAGGTCGAGCGTCGCGCACGCGTCGTCGAGCCGGTCCAGCCACGCCGCGTTGTCGACGCGATCGCTCGCTCGGTACATGCCCCCAGTTGGACGCACCGACGTAAAAAGGTCGCGCGGCGAGCGGGCGGAATCGCCCGACGAACGCGGGGGCCGGCGCGAGGCGCGGGTCCGCGTTCGGCGCCTCCGGCTCGCCCCCAGTTCGCCCCGGTCGCCGCTCTCAAGTCCGCGCCGCCCGTACGTCGGGTATGTCGACGCACGCGTGGACCGAGTCGCGGGTTCGCGAGCTTCACGACGAGCTGGTGTCGCTGTACGAGCCGGTGGACCGCGTCGCCGAGCACGGCGCCGACCCGACCGCCGAGCCCGGCGAGGGGGTCCGCCAGCTCGTGACGACGATCCTGTCACAGAACGTCGCCGACGCGAACACGAGCCGGGCCGCGGCGGCGCTGTTCGACCGCTACGACGACTTCGCGGCGATCGAGGCCGCCGACCACGACGAGCTGGCCGAGACA
>NZ_AOJH01000102.1 GCF_000337355.1 Halorubrum kocurii JCM 14978
ATTGCGACCGACGACGCGAAAGAGTGGCTGACGGCGATCAAAGGCGTGGGCCCGAAGACCGCCAGCGTCGTGTTGAACTTCCACTTCGGGAAGCCGACGATGGCCGTCGACACCCACGTCGAGCGGGTCTCCAAGCGGTTCGGGCTGGTGCCGGAGTCGGCGTCGAATCAGGCCGCGCACGACGCGCTCGACGACCTGGTGCCCGACGAGCTGATCTACCCGCTTCACGTCCTCCTGATCCGACACGGCCGAGAGCGCTGCTCGGCCCGCGGCGCCGACTGCGACAACCCGGTGTGTGCGGCGTACTGCGACTGCGAATACTGTTCGTAAGTCGGATCGTTGTCTGTTGATCGCGGTTCAGTCGATCGCATATAAACGGTTGCGCGCAGACCGGTGACGAAGGCCGCGAACGCTCCAGCCGCGCATGCGCTCCTCGCGCCCTGCGGGCGCTCGGCGGCGCGCGCCACCGCATTTATAAAGCGTGTCGCCGTCGGCGGTTCGTCAGGTTCTTGAGTCGGTTTCGCCTACGCTCGGTCGCGCGCGGGTTGCCGAGCCAGGCCAAAGGCGTAGCGCTTAGGACGCTATCCCGTAGGGGTCCGCCGGTTCAAATCCGGTCCCGCGCATTCTCTACCTCCCGTTTTCGCTTTGTCTATCTACAAGCATGAGCGAAACAAACCTCGATAAGCCGAATACGCTGAAACGCTGTCCCGGTTTCGATTCGGATATGCTAGAGCCGAATAGAACGATTACAATAGTCCGGAAGGGCCAACGCGACTTCTTAACCCGGAAGGCCGCCGTAGACTACTACGAGTACCGCAAGCCCTTCTTGACCTACCTCCTCAAAATGGGAAAGAACCCCAAGAAGGCGAAGGGATACTCCCCATATACGGTGTGTCAAACTGGTCATCGGTGCGCTCGGTTCGACTTGTGGGTATGGGAGAACCGTGGCGGATACAAAGCACCACCTGACCAAGAGGATGCTCGGGCCTACATGGAAGAGGTCGCCTTCCGGGATGTAACCGAATCAACGAAAGGCAAGATCCTCGGTTCCCTCGGACGGTATTCGAAGTGGCTTCAGCACAAGTTTAACCGAGACGAATGGGAGTTTAACTGGAATTTCCAATCAGGTGGAGGCAACAACGGCCCGAGAGATTTCCTAACAAAGCCTGAGAGACGAAAAATCCGACAGGCTGCACTCGGGAAGGACGGCACGCCTAACTACGGGACAGACGATCTTCTCGAAGCTGACCCCGAGAGTTGGAAGTTCACCTCTCTCGTTTGGACAAGCCTCGATGCCGGTCTTCGTCCGGTGGAAGTTGGGAACGCTAGGGTTAGCTGGTGTGAACCGGAAAATTCTCTCCTTCGCATCCCGCGAGAAGATTCGGCGAAGAACGAGGGGAATTGGACGGTCAGTCTCACCGACAGAACAGCAACCGCGTTAGAACGGTGGATAGACGAGCGAGAAGACCATCCGAGATACGAAGACACCGACAAGCTGTGGCTCACTCGGCATGGGAACCGCTACGGTTCGAACGAACTGAGTCGGATACTCAAAGACCTGTGCGATAGAGCTGGAATCAATCACCAGAATCGCCAGATGTCGTGGTACTCCATTCGCCATTCAGTTGGTACTCACATGACCAAAGAACGGGACCTTGCCGCAACACAGGCTCAGTTACGTCACGAGTCGGTGAAGACCACGCTCAAGTACGATAACGTCCCGGTTGAAGATCGACGAGAGGCACTTGATAAAATGGGCTGAGAACCCTACCTGCGTACAGATTGTGGTCACCACAGAACGACATCTCGTCGACGTCCCTCGATCCGTGCGTAAGTCGACGACAAGGGGGTCTATCACTTTGACCTGCAACGGTACAAACGCCTACTTTGCTTAGATTGGGCAAGGTGAACTAACATCCCTACGAAACCGGCGTAGCGTGGCTATATTTCCGATGGGCCCTCAAGTACTAGGGGATTTATGAAGTGCAGGAATAATTCATAACTATGTCTGACTTCAACGAAATATCGAACTTCGTTTGGGGAACTGCTGATCTAATTCGTGACAAATTTAAGCGAGGCGATTACGAAGAAGTTATTCTTCCGTTTGTTGTTCTGAGACGGCTTGACTCTGTTCTCGAACCCAATAACGATGACGTGCGGGAAGCCTACGAACAATACGGTGGCGAGCTGAACGAACAGGCCCTCCAAGAAGTCCTGAAAGATGCCGCGGATGCACCCTTCTATAATTACTCTGAGTACACCCTCGAAACTCTGCTCGACGAGCCGAGCGACATCGAGCGGAATCTCAAGGAGTACGTTCACTCTTTCTCTCCGGAGATGCAGGAGATTCTCGACAACTTCGGGTTCGAATCTACTATTGAGGAGCTTGCTAAGCACGATCTCCTCTACAAAGTCGTGAAGCGATTCACACAGCCAGAAGTTGATCTGCACCCTGACCGAGTCGACAACTCCACGATGGGGGACATCTTCGAGGAACTCATTCGCAGATTCAACGAATCTCTTGACGAGAACCCTGGCGAGCACTTCACTCCGAGAGAAGTCGTCCATCTGATGGCAGAGTTGGCAATCGAGCCAGACAGAGACACATTCGAGGAAAACCAGATCCTCCACGTGTACGACCCCTGCTGTGGTACCGGTGGGATGCTGACCGAGACTGAAGGCCGAATAAAACAGATCAACGACGACGTCGAAGTCTGGTCGTTCGGTCAGGAAGTCAATCCCCAGACACACGCCATCGCCAAGTCAGACATGTTTATCAAGGGGGAAGACACCACAGCAGCAAACAACATCTCGGATGGCTCCACCCTCGCGGAAGACGCTTTCCCGGACAAGCAGTTCGACTACATGCTCGCCAATCCCCCATATGGGAAAGACTGGAAAAGCGACAAAGAAGCCGTAAAAAAGGAATACGAGCAAGGCTGGGGAGGAAGATTCGGCGCAGGGCTTCCCGCCAAAGATGATGGCCAGTTCCTCTTTCTACAGACAATGCTTTCGAAGATGCAGGACCCAGACGAGGGCGGAAGTAGAGTTGCGTTTATCTCTAATGGCTCACCACTCTTTACCGCGGACCCAAACATCTCTGATAGCAAAAACGAATGTAGTATCCGAAGATGGATAATCGAAAACGACTGGATTGAAGCGATGATTCGTCTTCCAGATGAACTCTTCTACAATACTAAGATTACTACCTACGTCTGGGTTCTTTCCAATGATAAACCCGATGAGCGGAAAGAACAAATTCAATTGATAGACGCATCTGGCGAAGAGTTTTGGACCCTAATGGATGATAACAAGGGAGACAAGCGAAAGGAACTCACGGAAGACCAAATCCAGAACATCCTCAAAATATATAAGAAAAAAGATAACACTGCAAATTCTCAGATTCATTCGCTACGTGAATTTGGATACAGAAAAGTACGGATCGAACGCCCACTTCGCAAGAATTTCAGGGCCTCTGAAGACCGGATAGAACAGATCAAAGATGAAAGGGCATTCCAGAACCTCTCTGGCAGCAAGGAGGGCAAACAGAAGCAGAAAGCCATTATCAAAATGCTACACGGAATAGATGATGGACTCTACAAAAATAGAGGAGGGTTTGAAGAGATAGTAGATGATGCAATAGAAGAGGCAGGTCTTGATCTCAAGAAATCCGTCCGTGGTAATATTTTCAACGCCCTTGGTGAGAAGGATCCGGACGCAGAAATCGTAAGAGATAGCAAGGGCCGCCCTGAGCGAGATACGGACCTTAGCGACTACGAGTATATTCCTCTGGAGAAAGACGTACGGGACTACTTCGAAGAGGAGGTACAACCCTACCGACCCAATGCATGGATCAATGAGGATATGACTGATCCTAATGACGGCGAGCTTGGGAAGATCGGATACGAAATCAATTTTAACCGCTACTTCTACAATTACGAATCCCCACGACCTCTCGAAAATATTGAGAAGGACATTAAACGAGTAAAACAACAAGTAGTTGATATGATTCAAGAGGTGACCGAGTGATGGATCCTATCAATAAAAAAATAGAAGGTGGGCTCGCCAACGATAGTAAAAACAAATATTTGAAATATGGGGATTATGCGACTCCTGGTATTGAATGGCTAGATGAGATTCCAGCCCACTGGGAGGAAAAAAAGCTAAAAGAGACTATAAAGGAGTGTATAAATGGTATTTGGGGATCTGACCCAGAAGATGTTGAAAAAGTCATCAAATGTGTTCGTGTGGCTGATTTCGATTACAATAGAGTTAGAATAAATAGTGAAAACCTTACTGAGAGGGATATACCAGAAAATAAAAAAACTGGGAGGATACTAAAGAATGGCGACTTATTAATTGAAAAGTCAGGAGGTGGTGATAAGCAACTTGTCGGTAGAGTTGTTCTTTTCAACCTTGATGAAAAAATGGTTTGTTCTAACTTTATTGGCAGGATGCCTGTTCGATCTGGTTATAATTCAAATTACCTTGCATATCTTCACAAATGCTTGTACCAGTATAGGATAAACTTAAAATCGATTAAACAGACCACTGGTATCCAAAACTTGGATATAAATCAGTATTTGAACGAAAGAGTTCCAATTCCGCCATTAGAAGAACAAAAATGTATTGCACAGTTCCTTGATGAAGAGACCAAGAAGAGTAATAGATTAATAACCAAGAAAAGAGAATTAATCGATCTTCTAGAAGAAAAGCGTGCTTCAGTAATTAATGATCTAGTCACCGGGAACACTAATAATTCGAATACAAAAGATACTGAGCTTGATTGGTTCGGTTCGATTCCACAAGGCTGGCAGACAATCAGTCTAAGAAATATCGTAGACGATTTTGTAGACTATCGTGGTGCTACACCCGAGAAGAGTGATACTGGAATAACGCTCATTACAGCGAAAAATATTGAAAACGGCAAATTAGATTTCTCTGAAAGCCACGAGTACATATCCGAAAAAGAATACAACGATTGGATGACGAGGGGTAAACCAGAAGCAGGTGATATACTGATCACGACTGAAGCGCCGATGGGTGAGGTAGCCCAAATCCAGGAAACGCCAGTAGCTCTTGCTCAGAGAATTATCCTATTAAAATCTAACACAGATATTATTAATAAAACTCATCTAAAATATTTCTTGTTCTCTGAGATTAACCAAGCACAGCTAATGAAGAATCAAACAGGATCAACTGCAAAGGGAATTAAAGCCTCTAAACTGAAGGGGATTCGTGTTTTTGTTCCTCCGAAAGAGGAGCAGAAGAATATTGTTGAAAAGATAGAAGATGAATCGGGTGAAATTGACAATTTAATATTCAAAGTAGAACAGGGAATAGAATACTTGAAGGAGTACAGAAGGGCTCTAATCGCTGAGGCCGTGACTGGACAGATTGACGTGCAAGGTGAGATCTAATGTCTGATAAGCTCAGTGAGAGAGCATTTGAGGAGGAAATTGTAAATGATCTTATCTCAGACACGAATTGGGAGGAAGGCGAGTTAGAACCGCTATATGAGCAGTTTGATCCCGGTGGATACCGTGAACGGGAAAATCGCCATTACGACAAAGAACTCGCCCTGATCCCGGAGGACGTTTTGGCGTTTGTCAAGGCGACCCAGCCCGACGAGTGGGAAAAGTTGGCGGATTTCCACGGTGAGGGTGCCGAGGGCAAATTCCTGAACACGCTCGACAGACAGATCAAACGGAAAGGCGCAATCTACGTACTCCGAAACGGTTTGAGGCTTAGTGGAGCGAGGTTTCAGCAATTTGCATACTTCGAACCCGCTACAGACCGCAACAAGAAGGCGGTCGAAAACTACCAGAAGAATATCTTCTCGGTCATACCAAGGCTCACCTACAAGTCGGGATCGAATCTGGAAGTCGATCTCGTCATCTTCCTGAACGGCATTCCGATTTTCACTGCTGAGCTGAAAGGAGAGTTTACTGGGCAGGACGTTATCGACGCTAAGGATCAGTATCGGACAGACCGGGATCCGAGAGACAAGCTATTCAGCCCTGGTCGTTGCCTCGCTCACTTCGCCGTTGATCCTGAGGAAGTGTATATGGCCACCGAGCTTGATGCGCAAGACACCTATTTCCTACCGTTCAACAAGGGATACAAGGAGGGTGCCGGCAACCCTCCCAATCCCTCTGGCTACCGGACAAGCTACTTCTGGAAGTACCTGCTGAGCCCGGACAGCGTTCTCGACGTCGTCCAGAATTTCATAACCGAATTTCGTGAACGAGACGATCAGGGGAACCTGAAAGACTCCGAGTTCCTTGTTTTCCCACGGTACCACCAGCTCCAGGCGGTAAGGCGGAGTGTCGTCGACGCAGAGCAGAACGGTGCGGGGCAGCGATACCTCATCCAACACAGCGCGGGTAGTGGTAAGACCTTCACCATCTCCTGGCTTGGGCACCAGCTTGCTGAACTCCATAGCGATCAGAACGAGCCGATATTCGACTCAGTGATCGTTATCTCCGACCGGAGAGTGCTTGACGACCAACTACAGCACCATCTGAAGCAGTTCTCTCAGGTCGACGGGGTCGTTGCCAACGTCGAGGACAACTCCCAGCAACTGAAGGAGGCGCTCGAAAGCGGGGAGAAGATCATCGTTACCACGATCCACAAGTTCGACTACATCGTCGAGGAGATGCAGGATCTCTCCGACAGGAATTTTGCCGTTCTGATCGACGAGGCTCACTCCTCCCAGACGGGCGAACTCAAGGATAGTCAAACGAGAGCTCTCTCCGAAGAATCCGCTACCGAGGGCGGAGAGGACGGTGAAGATATCTCCGTCCAGGATCGGTTGACTCAGGATATGGAAGGGAGGGGAGTCCTCTCGAACGTCAGCTCGTTCGCCTTCACCGCCACGCCCAAAGAGAAGACCCTTGAGATGTTTGGCGAGGAGACCGAAGACGGCGGGTACGAGCCGTTCAGTCTGTACAGTATGCGGCAGGCCATCGAGGAAGGGTTCATTCTCGACGTTTTGCAGAACTACACGACGTATCAGGACTATTTCAACCTGCTAAAGACAATAGAGGACAACCCGGAGTTTGAGGAGTCCAAAGCGAAGAGACTGCTCAAGTCATTTGTCGACAGCCACGATCTCGTTATTTCGAAGAAGACCGAAATCATCGTCGAGCACTTCGCTGAAGAGGTGATGCACCGGATAGACGGGAAAGCGAAAGCAATGGTCGTCACGGGATCGAGAGAGCAGGTGGTCAAGTACAAGAGAGCATTTGACGAGTACCTTTCCGAGAACGGCTATGACTTCGAGGCTTTGGCTGCCTTCTCTGATTTCAAATATGAGGGCGAGAAGCTTACAGAGAAGAAGGTCAACAAGAACCTCGATACCAAAATTGAGGACCGATTCGACGAGGATAATGCACGGATCATTATTGTCGCAAACAAGTTCCAGACTGGGTTCGATCAGCCTCTTCTGCACACGATGTACGTCGACAAGAAGCTTGGAGGTGTGAGGGCTGTCCAGACCCTCTCTAGGCTTAACAGAACCCATCCAAATAAGGAAGATACGATGGTCGTTGACTTCAGGAACGATCCGGACGACATCCAGGCTGCATTCGAGGATTTCTACACCAAAACGAGGGTCAAGCAGGGAACTAACCCGCAGCTTGTTTACGATCTTGAAGACGACCTACGCGAATTCAGACTGTTCGAAGACAGCGAAGTTGAGGAGTTCACCGAACTCTGGTACGGTGACGACACGACCCAAGATCAGTTGAGCGCTGTGCTCGATCCCGTCAAAGAACGGTACAGGAGTAAGGACAAGGAGACTCAGGAAGAGTTCCGCAAGAAGTTGCGGGACTTCATACAGCTCTACTCGTTTCTCATCAAAGTCGTGAACTTCCGGGACGAAGAACTGCACAAGCTCTATCAGTTTTCGAGGGTCCTGTTCAGGAAACTGGACGTGGAGCGTGGGGAGATGCCGAACGAGGTCAAGCAATTCGTTGATCTTGAACAGTACCGCATCAAAGAGGTTACTTCTGAGGAGAATCGGTCGCTTGAGAAGTCGAACGGTGATTTGGGACCGACTCACAAGTCGAAAGACGGGACGGCCAGGACGGAGGAGAAGAAGTCTCCGTTGGATAACATCGTTGAGATGCTGAACCAGCAGTTTGGTTACGAAGTTGATGAACAGGACAAGACCTTCATCAAGCATCTTAAGAAACGCTTGGAAGAGAATAACGCGTTGAAGGAGACTGTGGAGAAGAACAGCACTGAGAAGGCCCAGATGAAGTTTGAGAACGTCACTCGGCAGGAGATGCTGGATATGATTGACCAGAATACGAAATTTTTCAACAAGGCCACAAATGATGACGAGTTTGCAGAGGTGTTCCAGAGCTGGTTGTTCAATCAGTTCGTTAGCTCCTCAAAGGAAGATACTCGGGGGCTGATAGAGAAGGGCCGAAGCAAGACGGTCGAATTCGAAGAGCATCTCCTGCCAGATACAGAGTCTGACGATCTCGCAAAAGAGAGAGTCGCAAAACACGTCGCTGCGTTCGCTAATACCGCAGGAGGCCACGTGATCGTCGGCGTTGACAAAGAGGGGGTAGTTCAGGGCTTAGAAAGTGACTTTAAATCAATCACAAAAGGTCAAGAAGGATTCAAGAAACAACTTGAGAATGGGTTGGCTGAACACCTTGGGGAGACATTTGCGACTCAACAAACTGAACTCCAATTCAGCACTATTGATGAGAGATCTGTATGTGTCGTGAAAGTAGAGCCAAATGATGAGCCCATAGCGATGGAGGGGGACGAGCTATACGTTAGAAAAGAAGGTGAAACCAAGCAGCTCAGCTCCAGAGATTCAAAGGAATACATTCAAAAGCATTTCAGAGGATAGAATAACCACATTACTACGAATTACAACCCGGAAGGCGCCGCAGTCACGCCGCTGTACCAAGTGTACGCTAGTCGCACGTTCCACCAGAACAGATAGACTCTCCCGTACAGAACCTCAGCTTTTCCACACATCGATAGCCAACTTATTCTAGTCGTTACCTTTCGCCCTCGCGCCCACTTTTGGGGGTAAATTCTGGCAAAAATGCCGCTGGGATGTAGGCCGGGTTACTAATTGGCGCGCACAGAATCCCCGACGATGTTCTAACCATGGTTATCAAATATTCGACTGATAAATTTATCCTTCATAACCCCCGAATTAACTGTACAGATGTATCCACTAAGATCGACCCATATGTAGCTTCACGTCCGGGGTATCTGAGATGGGCAGAAACTGACCGTAGTGTAGCCGCACGTAAAGCACAATCAAAAATTGAGGCCAGCTCAACTCGGTGGTGGTCAATTAAATCGCTCAATCGAGCTGATATGGACCGCTCAAACCCCCGGTTCAGGACTCCAGAATATCGCTCGAAAACAAACTCTATAGAGAATCCTATTAATTCTGAACTGAAATACCCGACTTACGTATAGCGTTTCCCTATAGACTCATCAAATACCAAGGTTTTTCTGTCTGTGGCTCTATGCCCTATACGAGCACTTCCCATTCAAAGAGACGAGACTATCCTCGGGTAGTCTCTTGCCGAACCTCCGATAGGTCGTGGATCGGGGGATAGGAGCTTGGGTAGGTAATGGCCGAACCTACAGTTTTACAATAACTGTCAGACCAGACGTTTGAACGCTGGAAGGTCGCCGGGTTTAGTTCGATATGTGAACACAGATGCGAAATCATATGTCTAGATATAATGTATCCTATATTAGTTGAAATAATACCTTGAGCTAAATCGATTTTGAAGAATGGTAGTACAAATATGATATTGTATTCGTGTTCTTGTTACTATATTTGGTGAACGACAGGTAATTACCACAGCATAACTATATTATTCGCCAGTCAGACTCGAAATAATGGCGGCTGTCGCAGTTCCGCAGCCACCCCTTCCAGCGTCTAACGCCGTAACTTCCAATCGTGGAAATGGAAGGATCAGTTTGCCGTAGGGAGAGTTTCCATCGATGAAAGATAGCATAATTGGAATCAGACTTCCTTCGTACGGGTAGTGAATGATGGATTCATAAATAGCAGCGATTAGGTCAACAACCCCTATGACTATGTGCTAGTCCTCGAAAAATTTCTCTACCGGACAGTCAAACTTGGACACACGACTCCGTCGGCTACTTTTCGATTGGGGGAGTCATAGAACAGTTCACATACCTTGTTTACTAATCCGTAAGTCGTTCAGTATAGTATATTCATTAAGCAAAATATCATTGAGATAAATCTCAGAAATTTAGAAGCATGTTTATCTATCACCGGCTTAATCGATATTCTCACTAACTTTTGTTAAATCACTTGTATGTAAAAAGTAATCAGCGCTAAATTTATCTGGGGAATTTCTAGCACTTTTGTTGAATTTGTCGATGTCTGACACACCAAGAATATCAATTTCAATTGGGGAATTAAACTCTGCCATCCAATCTATTTCCTTATTGAACTTATATACTACAAATTTCCCCATATCTTCAAATTTATCAAATTTTCTTCTTATTTCTCCTAAATAATCTGGATCTTCTTGTATCTCCTTATCTCCCACAATATGCGTTATCCTAGTCGGACCAGGTTGTATCAGATCAGCATGATTCCCCCAGTCCCTAAATGAGACTTTAGCTGCGCTGACAAGAGTGTCTGATGGGAGACGATTATATTGTCTCTCAGTTAGGGTTACCCAGTTATAATGAGGTTGGAGGCCTCTTATTGAAAGTCGGTTCTCTAACGAATTAGTCTTAATCGTTAGTCGTTGATTCCAAGGGTTGTGAAATGATGTCCAATCAATCCTTTCATCAATTCCTCTAACCCTACTGCTAATATTATATTCTTTTTCCAGCATTTTTTGGAATCCTAATCGAGCTAACAAGTGGTGAAGTTCGTACGATAGAAAATCCTCCCATATCCTTCTTGTTCGAAAACTAGTCACATCATATTCGTCTGTCTCCTCTTGATACTGAGATACAACTTCATGTCCAACATTGTTTCCGATTTGACCAACCGTCTCCAAGGTGGTTTTAAATTCTGACTCGTTAATCTGGTACGTCATATATGATTGAATTCTAACTATATCATAGTATCTTCCGGATAGTCTCTCCTCAAATACCGTGTAATTAATAGAAGGAGTGCCCTAGTAGTAGATATTACAATCCAACCAGTCAATTGAAATTGACTGTTCGAATGCTCGTCCTGCCAATTGATTCATCGAATCCCAGATGAAATCAGGTCCTTGCGAATAATTCGATGACACCCTCTGTCGATTGCCAAAATTGAATTAGTCATCTCGGAGAGCGCTACGGCGAGCGGAGTGGGGGTAGATTTCCGGTGGTTGGCACATAGTCATTTATGGTAGATCCGGAACACCCCCACTTGCTCGGAACCAATGATACGGACTGGCCCAAGCAAGCGCACCTCCATTCAGTAGAGTATCAGACGGATTACTTCGCTTGCTGTTGTGATAGTCCCCGACAGGAAGATGGACGAGCTGGCTAGCAACAAATTTCGCTCCTGCGGTATTTGCGTAGCTCGGCTCTTCGCTATCCTCCTGAATCTTCCAGAAGTCGTCCTTAGAGTGACTGGCTAATGGCGGCGAGTGTCTGACCGTAATGGCACCAGCACTTCCGTTCTTATGATACGCATGGTCTTCCTCGAAAGCTTTCGCGCATCTATCTATGTGCTTGTCCAAGGCGGGGGATAGCCACTCAGCAGACACCTTGTTGTCGGGATCGTCAATCCAGAGATAAATATACTCTCGCGGCGCACCTGATGTCTGTGTTACGCTCGTAACTCCTACCGACTCAAAATCAAAGTCTCTCTTTTCTGAGAGGTGATAATTAATTGCTTCCCGTACACTCCGCCGTATTTCTCCCCCATTGAGCATCGCATCAAGCTCCCACGGTGTCAACCGTTCACCAGATTCATCAAATGGAGAAAGACCACGAGTGAGTTTAGCGGTCGTCAATCCTTCATATTGTTCTTGAAATCGTCTGTCAGATTCCAAGATTCGTGGATAGAGGACCTTTTGATGCCGCGTGTACTTCGATGTGCGGTCGTCAGACTTCCACGAAGCCCGTTCAATTCGTAAGTACGTCTCTCGGGCTTCATCTACGGTTAGAGATCTTGTGCCGTCGTGTAACGGATCGGGGAGATCGTCTACATCAACTGATGAAGGAGTCAATCGTAGGCTATCCGAGTTTGACGAGTTCACAAGTGAATTCAAATCATCTTTCGGATAGTGGTATTTGAAAAGTTCGTTCGACCTGTCTATAACTGTCCGCTTAGATCGCGGGAAGATGGCCGAGATGGGTTCTATTTTTTCGCCATCAGTTATTGTATGTCCTTGATGGAATTATTAGGTGTCCTGAGAGGCTGGTTCCTACTATTTGTCCATGGAAATGTAGACCACAGCTCGCGCTCCGACTTTCTTTTTGTGTAGATCTCCCTGCTCGACGAGATCTTCGAGTTTGTTGTATGCGCTTGGTCGGGAACAGTCCAACTCCTCCGCAACTTCGCTGGCAGTCAATACTGGCACCTCGACGCGGTTGAAGACAGAGAGCACGCTATCGAGTGAGATCTGCTCCGTGTACCGACCAGTATCATCACGTCCTTTCTCCATGCGCGTATGTACGAGCGTACAAAGTATAGTCCCTGTGACTTCGAAGTTAGTGGAAAAGACTTATTACCAATAACTACGAAGTTACTGGTAGAAGGTTGCCCGTTCCTCGGGGCGTTGCGGCTTGGAAAACGCCCGGTGCTAGAACACCGGACGGGCGGCCTTCCGGGTTACCAGAAAGCCATGACAGAACACAACTCTCCGGCAGATAAGAGCATCGTTGAGGAACTAGAGACCATCGTAGATATTCGAGACGTTCTCATCCCGGCTGAGTGCGGGTGTAAGGCCGGTAATTACGAAGACTACTGTGGCTACCAGCAAGTGGTCGAAACTGCTAGAGCCGGTGTCTGTGCAGTTCTACATGTTGCTGCTGTAGACCGTAAGAACTCCTCGCCCTTCCGGGTTTCAGGACTCGCTTGCTATGCCCGCTTTGAGGTGGATCTATGACAGATCACCAGAACGACGAGCGCACCGTACGCTGTCCGGTCGAAGGGTGTGACGCAACGCCGCTAGCAAGAGGCGTGAATCTTCACGTTAATCGTTCGAGTGGGGACGGTCACGGACCACGAGGCGAGGTTCCACCAGACGTCTCGTTCGAAGATCTCGAAACCGTAGGGGCACGCGAAGTTGAGATGGACTATCCGGAAGAACGCGAAAACGAGAAACACGCTCGGCTGTGTCCGTACTGTAATCAGACGTTCGCTGGCGAGCAAGGAGTGATGATCCACCTCGGTCAGACAGCTGGTCGAAAGAACCATCCAGAGAGTGCTGGCGAGCATCACACTATCGACGACTTCCCACGCGTGGAAGTTGACGAGCGGGGCAATATAACAAGCGTCATCGATGGAAGTGAAGACATCAATCTAGTTGAGGACAGGATGATGGTTCCAGCTCGGGCTGTCTACACTCTTGTTGCTGAGTTCGTCGCTGAGGACGATCTGGTGACAGCTCATCGTCTCCGCAAGCACCTTCTCGGTGTTGACAATCCAACACGCCCGCTTCGAACTGCGCCAACGGACCAGAAGTTGTTCTCGGCGCTCTTGGGACGGGGGTACGACGGGGAAGCCGGACAACAGGTGTCTTCTACAGTTCGGAAGGATGGGATCATGATTGCTTGCCGAGGTGAGTCTGCGCTCTACTCTGCTGATGAAGCCTTAGATCTCGCAGCAGCGTTAGAAAGGACCGCCAGTCGGGAGGATTGGCAGGGAGAAATTCCCAGCTTTATTCAATTCCTCCGTAACGGAGCCGAAGCTCTTGACGGCGACAGGATGGAGAGTGAACTGCCCAAAGAGTTCGAACATTAGCGGCAAGCGGTCAGATAGCGTGACCCGTACTTAATGCTGTACCGGTCGAAGAGGTTTGTTTCCTTTATATTAAGACAGAATACATATCATCAATATTAGTAAGATACTGAACACATTTTAATAGCTTGAAGTTGCAATGGATGACATGAGCGAACGTACGACATCAATCTCACAATCAATTGAATACGAGACGGCAGCATGCGCACTCTGTGATGATGATGTGTTTGTTGATGATAAAAAAGATAATATTGAGAATATGCCGGAGGGGGTACCTGTTGTTATCGGTGGTGGTAAACACATGTCGGTAAATAAAACGGATCGAGTTAGTTTGAACAAAGACCACTGGCAGCCAGAAGTTTTAATCAAATGGTTTACAGATGATGAGCAAGATCCAGATTTAACCGAACAGTACCTCTGTCCATCTTGCACAAAATCCTTATATAAATAATGAAAGATGAGAGTGCAGTCACCAAGACCATCACATACGATACCGAAAACTGCTCAATTTGTGAGACAGAAGTTGCCCTTGACAGTTCAGTCCCGAAGGATGCATTTGAATCAAAAGGATATGCAGTAATTCTTGGAGAAGGTAAGGTTAATAAACGCATCGAGGAGGAGGGTAACTGGGATTTTGAACTGAAATTCAATTTAGATGCAACTGATCAAAAACATCCGTCTGTTAGTGGTTATATTATCTGTGAAGACTGCGCGTATAGCATGCATGATCACCCCGAAAGCGCGGATTATTATTATGGAAGCATTCCTACTGAAATAGATTCTACCTCCATATCTAGTGATTTGGGAACAGCAGACGATCAGTTAAAAATAGCACTAGCAATTCTGCTGGTTCTATCTGTTGTTATAATAATGTTTGTTCTTTAGATCTGGTCCATCAGTTTCTCTTTTTTATTTTGGAATTCTTCATCAGATATCACACCACTTTCATTTAATTCGCTCAGCTTTTCAATTCTATCTATAGGATCTTCAGATTTCTCATCTGCATTCTGCCTATTTTGTCCGCTATCTCCACATTTTTCTCTAACAAAATCTACTATTGCTTGAATCTCATCTGAATCCTGCGTCTCCGTTATACCAATTCCGTGTATTGTTGCTGACATTTCCAAGGCCAATTTTTTGAAAACCATCCCGCTTTTTAGATTCACCGATGAAATGTCCTTATAATTAAATGTGTTTTGTTCATTTCCAATCAGTTTGTGTTTTCTCTTGACAAATATGCGTTTATCAGTTAATACCATGCGTACGTTGAATGTCTGTTTTTCTTCACCGTTTATAGAGTATCTAGAGCCCGATGAGATATAGTGGACCTTCTCGCCTGGCGAAAGGTGCTGATCAATTTTTGCTACGTTAGACTTGGTAACTGATTTTCCCTGTGGACTACAGTCTAGGTCGGCATTCTCTAGAACAATTTCATTATCATCCTGGCTGAATATCCCCATGTAAACTGTTATGAAATTGTATGATGATAATGATTTCCCTGTCAGAGACAGCCACGTCCAGCCGGTTGGCTAACGTGATTAGCGCCTAACGCTATCCCGGTGAAACTTTATAAGTAAGCCGGCCATTTGTTCCGGTAGACAGAGGAAGACGGTGTTTTGAGAGCGTGTTACGGGGCTGTAGAGTGCCGAAGGCACTCAGGCGCTTAGGACGCTATCCCGTAGGGGTCCGCCGGTTCAAATCCGGTCCCGCGCATGCCTCTCCTCGCGTCGTCCCGACGTCGTTCCAGACACCCGTCTCGGCCGTCGGTCCCGACCGGGCTCTCGTCAATCATTGCCGCCGACGGGATTCCCGCACAAACGCGACCGCTATCGGGGACCCCCGTCAGCGTTGGCCGCGGAGGACCCGATTAAACCGATATGGGGCGACGAGCGGGTATGGACACCGAATTCGCGTACTGGGTGCCGAACGTCAGCGGCGGGCTGGTCGTGTCGGACTGGGAGACGGAGACGGACTGGACGTACGACTACAACCTCGACCTCGCCCGCACGGCGGAGGCGGTCGGCTTCGACTACGCGCTGGCGCAGGCGCGGTTCTTCGGCAGCTACGGGGCGGACAAGCAGCTGGAGGCGCTGTCGATCGCCAACGCGCTCGCCGCGCAGACCGACGAGCTGCACGTCATCGGGGCAGTCCACCCCGGGCTGTGGGAGCCCGGCCCGCTGGCGAACTTCATCTCGACCGCCGACCGCATCAGCGACGGGCGGTTCTCGATCAACGTCGTCTCCGGCTGGTTCAAAGGGGAGTTCACCGGATTCGGCCAGCCGTGGCTCGAACACGACGAGCGGTACGCCCGCTCGTCGGAGTTCATCGAGGTGCTGAAAGCGCTGTGGACCGAAGAGCGCGCGACCTACGACGGCCGGTTCTACACGATCGGGAGGGATATCGACGGCTTCGAGGGCGCACCGTTAGAGCCCAAGCCCGTGCAGGACCCCTACCCGCAGGTGTTCCAGGGCGGGAACTCGCAGGCGGCCCGGGAGATGGCCGCGAGACACGCGGACGTCCTCTTCATCAACGGCGGGAGCCTCCAGGACATCCGCGCCGTCATCGACGACGTCGAGGCGTACGCCGACGAGTTCGGGACGGAGCCGCCGCGGTTCGCCGCGAACGCGTTCGTCATCCAGCGCGAGACGGAGGCCGAGGCCAAGGCGACGTTGGAGGGGATCATCGAGAACGCCACCGACGAGGCGGTCGACGCGTTCAAAGAGCAGGTGACACAGGCCGGGCAGTCGTCGGCGGAGGGCGACGGGATGTGGGCCGACTCCGACGTCGAGGACCTCGTGCAGTACAACGACGGCTTCAAGACCGGCCTCATCGGGACCGACGACCAGATCGTCGAGCGGATCCGGAAGCTGGACGCGATCGGGGTCGACATCGTCCTCGCGGGCTTCCTCGACTTCGAGCCGGAGCTCGAACGCTTCGGCGAGACGATCATCCCGGCGATCGACGAGGCGGACCCGCTCGACCCCGACGCGGTCGACGCGGTCGACGAGATCGAGACGGTCGGCGGCGCGACGGTGGCCCGGTAGATGGGGGACCGGACCCTGCTCGGGATCGTCGGCAGCGTCTCCGCCGACTCCCGGACGCGGACCGCGGTCGAACTCGCGCTGGACGCGGCGGCCGACCGGCACGGCGTCGAGACCGACGTGCTCCACCTCGCCGAGTACGACCTCGACACCGCGGACGGCCGCGGCATCGACGGCTACGCGGGCGACACCGTCGAGGCGCTAGACCTGATCGTCGAGGCGGACGCCTACGTCGTCGGGACGCCGGTGTACCGCGGGTCGTACTCCGGCGCGCTCAAGAACCTCCTCGACATGGTCCCCCGGGGGCAGTGGCAGGGCGACGTCGCCCCCTTCGAGAACGCGGCGGTCGGGCTCGTCGCGACCGGCGCGACGGACCACCACTTCCTCGCGGTCGATCAGGTGCTGCGCCCGGCCTTCGCCTTTTTCGGCGCGCACGCCGTCGGGGGCGCGACGTACGCGACCGACGCCGACTTCGACGAGGGCGAAATCGCGGACGACGCGGTCCGAGAGCGGCTCGCAACCCTCGGCGCGGCCACCGCGGAGCTGGCGGCGGCCGTCGACGAGTCCGCGGCCCTCGGGTCGCTCGGGCCCGCCGTTTAAATACTGATCTCGCGGGCACGGTATTCGTCTCGCCGTCTCGTCGCCCAGACAGCGCCGTCGCCCCAGTAGCGCCGTCAGCAGACAGCGCCGTCGCCCAAGTAGCGCCGACGCTAGCGGGGATAGCGACAGTTCGCGCGAACGGTGGACTACGCGAAAAACGGCGATTCAGCGGCCGAGGGCGCCGACGACGAACGCCGTCAGCGGGACTGCGACGAGCAGGTGATACAGGACGAGCAGGCCCTGTCCGGTCGGCGTGACGCCCATCGCGGGCGCCACGGCGACGACGGGGACGAGCATGACGAGGAAGACCGCCGCCGCGATCGCGACGAAGTTCCGCACCGGACGGGCGGTGAATCTGTCGACGGCCGCGTACGTGAGCGCGGCGCCCGCGCCGGCGACGATCGCTGATCCGACCAACGCTCCCGCCGAGAACGGCGACATCGCGCCGGTCGCGCCGACGGCGATCTCGGTCGCGTCGACGACCGCCTGCGTGCCGAGCAGGGCGACGACCGCGACGAGGACGCCGAGCGTCGTACGGCGGGCGAGCCCGGTGCCCGCCCGCGTGATCGGGACTTGAGGGGTTGCTTGAGCCATCCAAGAGATAGGTGCTCAGATGTTAAATACATGTCGTGTAGATCGAAAAAAGAATTGCGGAGTCGTTGCGGGGCGTCGGGAGGGCGACGGCGGAGTTACTCGCGGGGCTTCGAGAGGTTCTCCACGTCGCCGCCGCACTGCGGACACGACTGGAGTCCGGCCTCAGTCCAAACGCGGTCGAGGCAGTCCCGGCACTCGTACTGGTCCCTCGTCGCGGAGGGGCCCGAAGTCGTGTTTCTTGTCATCACGTACCAATGGGTCCGTGAAATATTAAACCGTTCGTCGCAACGGCAGATACCGGGCGGAGCGGCGTTTTCGCGCCCTACGCGGCGACGAGGGCGGTGATCGAGGCGCCGACGAACACGACGTGAACGGTCGCGTGCGAGAGCATCGCGGCTTCGAGACTGCGCCGCCAGAACAGCCAGCCGAAGATGACCCCGCCCACGGCGTTGCCGACGACGATGTACGCGACGACGCCGGGAGTCAGGGTGAAAACCCTCGCCGCGGCTGGGAGGTGTCCGGCGCCGAAGACGACCGCCGAGAGGAGAACGGCCGCCCACATGACGCGGTCAGACGGCGCGTCCCGCGTCCGGTCGATCGCCGCGAAGAGGCCGAAGGCGACCGTCGACATGAACCCCCACCGGAGGAGGAGTTCCTCGGTGACCCCGCCGTAGAGGAAGCGGAACGGGACCGTCGCGAGAACGCCGCCGACGGTCTCGGTGCCCGCCCGCGGCGCGAGCCCCTCGACGACGAGTCCGAACCCGAACTGCACCGCCAGGATGGCGACGCCGGCGACCACGCCCCACCGGACCGCGGACGCGACGTCACGGCGGAGCCGCGGCAATACCGGCGCGTCGCGGACCGCCCAGTCGAGGAGGTACGAGCGGAGGCCGAGGCGCGGCGCGGTCTTGAGCCCCGCGACGACGGCGATCGCGAGCAGAATCGTCGGCGTGATCAGGGACGCCGCCGCGAGCGCCGGCAGCGACGTTCCCGGCGGAAGCGGCGCGTTTCTGAGCTGTTCGAGGGCCGTCGGGTACAGGCTCGCGACGCCCGCCATCCCGGCCCCGAAGAGGACCGCGAACCGGCGCGGGGTGAGCGTCGCGTCCGACGTGACGCCCGGAGGGTCGCCCGTCGCGTCCCGAGTCGTCTTCATAGCCGCCAATCTCGGAGAATCGTGATAAAACGAACTCCCTCTGGGCGCCCTCGGCGACTCCGACCGGGACGGCCGTGCCCCCTCACGGGTCGGGGAGCCGCGTCTCGGCGTCCGCGCGCGGTCTGGTCGCCGTCGCCCGCGGGGAGATGGCACTGAAGAATCGGCCCGTGAGCGCGAGGCCGGCGACGCTCAAGAGGGCGAACAGCGCGATCTGCGGGGCGGGAACCGGCTGGCCGCTCCGGAGCATGAAGGCGATCATGGCGAGGACCGCGAGGCCGAGGGTGGTGCCCTTCACGAGGAGGACGCCGGTGAAGACGTAGCCCCACGCCCGCCGCTTCCAGAGGAAGGCCGCAGAGAGCGCGAACGACGGGATGACGACGGCGAGGTCCAGCGACTGGATGACGGGCACGGGAAGCGTCGTCCCGGCGATGCTCTCGGGTCTCGTGCCGGCGAGGCTCGCCGGGCCGACGTCGGCGAGCCACAGCAGCGCCACGAGCCCGGCGACGAGCGCTTGGAAGGCGACGTACCCGCGGACCGGATGCCCGTCGAGCGCGGTCTTCACCGCCGTCGGATCGAGGCGAGCGACGCCGCCGACGAGCGTGTACAGCGTCAGGCCGAACAGCGCCACGTAGACGAGGTAGAGCTCGTTGAACGTCGTGAGAAGCGCGTAGGAGGCGTACGTGTAAAGGAAATAGCCGGTGACGCCGAGCCAGACGACGTACCCGCGGAGCGACCCGCGGCGCGCGGACCGGAGGGCGACGGCGAGCGCGGGCACGGCCACGGCGAGCGTCAGGAGGTCCTGGCCGTACAGCTGCGGGAGGAGGACCGCGGCGTCCCGGTAGAACCCCGGGACGAACAGCCCGACGCCGGCCGCGACGACCGCGAGCAGGAGGGTGAGCGCCGACGCCGCCACGTACGGGCGCGTCAGGCGGCGGGGGGAGTACGGGGTTGTCATGGCCCCGGACCGTCGGTGGCGTCAGGCGCGACGCCGAGGCGCCCTTCGACGAACGCGGCGACGTCGGCCGCGAACGCGTCGACGGCGTCCCAGTCGGTGAACTCGACGTCGCCGCTCGGGTCCCGCTCGTCGGCGAGCAGGTCCTTGGCGATCCGTTTCATCATGAGGCGCTTGAGGAACCCGTACTCGGAGAACCGGAGCGCGCCGCCGAACTGGCCGATCCGGTCCGGGTGCCACCCGGTCTCCGCGATGAACGACTCGACGTACCCCGCGGCCTCGGCGCGCTTCTCCTCGTTCGCCGAGGAGAGCGACACCTGATAGAACGCGGTCGGCACCGCCGAGAGGGCGTCCCGATTCGCGGCGACGAACTCACGGACCGCGGACTGGTGTTCGCCGACGTGGATCGACGCGCCCACGACGACGGCGTCGTACGCCTCGAGCGCGACCGAGTCCGGGCGGTCGCGCACGTCGATCGCGGTCGTCTCGTGGCCGCGCTCGCCGATGACGGTCGCGATCCGGTCCGCGATCTTCGCGGTCTGTCCCTCGCCGGTCCCGTAGAGTATCAGAACGGAGCTCACGTGTGATTCCACCTCAAGGTGGACGTTCACCGCGCCGGCAGATAAATGTCGTCAGGCTAATGCGATCAGTCGCCACGGTGCGCGGTCGCTCGCCGCCGCCGTCGCGTCTGTGCGGGGCCAGTTCCGGCTCACCGACGCGGGGCGCCCGATCGATCCGACGGCGGCAGGCCGGCGTCTCGGGGGGTCGGCGGGTCGCGATCCGCGAGGCGGTCGCCGCCGTAGACGACGAGCAGCGCGAGCGCGACCAGCACGAGCGGAACGGCGCCGGTGACTTCGGCCAGCAGGTTCAGCCACGGGTCCGGCACGCCGTTCGGGATGAGCGCCGCCGGGTCGGCGGGGTGGTAGATCCCCATCGTGTTGATGCCGGCGTGGAACACCGCGACTGCGAGGACGCTGCCGCCGGTGCTGTTGTACATCCACGTCCAGAGGACGGACCCGGCGAGGATGGAGACCAGCCAGAGGAGCTGCTGGGAGCGCGCCCACCCGCCGTGGGTGGTCGTGGCGTTCAGAAACAGCGGGAGGTGCCAGGTGGCCCACGTGACGCCGACGATGGCGCTCGACGTCAGCGCGCTGTAGGAGTCCTGCAGGACGGGCAGCATGAAGCCGCGCCACCCGAGGTCCTCCTGCCCGCCGCCCCACACGGTCCCCCACGCCATCGCGAACAGGTAGATGAACGGCGATTCGAACCCGGAGAGGTCGAGCGGCCCGCCGGCGGCGGCGAACAAGAGAACCCCGACCGTGAGGATGATCGCGGGCAGGCCCAACGCGAGCGCCCACCACTTCGCGCCGATCCGCCACTTGAACATCTGGCCGACCCACCTGCGGAGGCTGCCCCCGGTGGCCCAGATGACGACCGCCGCCCCGACCGGGGGGCCGAACCCGCCGAAGCCGATCAGTATCGAGTGCGTCCACGACGCTTCCAGCCCCAAATACGCGAGGACGCCCTGCACGGTCCACGTGAACGCGTAGGCGATCGCGACGAAGCTCGCGAGGCGGTGTCGGTCGATCCACGCGCGGATGCCACTCATGGCCGACACCTGTGATCGGGAGCTAGTTTAGTTTTACCAACAATTAGCGCGAGCGACCCACCAGTTTGACCGGCGAGCAACCTACCAGACCGACGGGGAGTACTCGAAGGTCAGCTCGTCGACGGTCTCGGGAGGGATCCCGATGTCGTCGAACAGCTCTCGGAAGACGTCTCGATACGTCTCTTCGGGGATCTCTTCGCCGACCGGGAGTCCGACCCGCGCGTACAGCCCCCCGAGGCGGTCCAGCTTGAGCGTGTACGTTCGGTCCCCGTCGCGTGTCCGTATCTTCGCGCTCTGGACGATGAAGAACACGCTCAGGATCCGCCGGTCGTCGCGGAACGAGGTCTCGGTGTACCAGCCGTCACCGCCCGTCGGGGAGCCGGTGGCGTCGGTCCGCTCGCCGCGGGCGGCCTCGTAGACGGCCTCGAAGTCGACGGGCGCGGCCACCTCGACGCTCGGGATGTCGGTGCCCTCCGCCGCCTGCTCGCGCAGATCGGCCGCGCGCTCGCGGGCGTCCGCCGCCGAGACGTCGAACGCGAGCGTGAGCCGGTCGACGAGCCACGCCTCCGGCGGGACCGATTCGACGGGGAACTCCCCGGCGACGGACGCCTCGTCGAACAGCGAGACGGACGGCGTCTCGCCCGTCACGCCGACCTCGGCGAAGACGCGGTCGGTGTGGTACAGCGAGAACCCGAACACCCGGTAGTCGTCGCCGAATCGCGCCTCGAGGTCGGCGATGTCGCCCGGAGCGATCCCGAGCGGCTCGGTCGAGTTCACGTAAAAGGGTTCCTCCACCGCGTATCCGGCCTCGCGAGCGGCGGCCAACGCGTCGTCGTACGCGACGTCGACCTGGAGGCTGTCGGACCAGTACGACGCCTCGTCGGCGGTAAGCGTCGAGCAGCCGGCCACCGACGCCGCGACCGCGGCGCCCGCGGCGGCCATCACCCGCCGTCGCGTGACCGTCCTCCGTGGAGACGGCTCGCGTTGCTGGTTCATACGGGGCACTACGAGTCAGATAGTTATTGACATCCTCCTCCGCGTAAACGCGGAGGAATCCCGAGCGGTGGGAGTTTCAGGTTTGTAGTCCAATCAGTTGACTACCAGACCTTTCGGGCACGGGTAGTCCCACAGTGTCGGACTGGTGGACTGCTGGCCATGCCAAGTGGCCGTTACCCCTATCCTTCACCGTGTATGGCGTCCCACATGTTGTTTTTGCCACGGGGACGCCGGCAGGCATCAGCGGAGTTGGGGGTATCGTGTCGCGTGCTTTGAGCAGTCGGCAGAGACACACCCTTCGAGGATGTGGCGTTCACCGACTGCCCTTTCAGATACTGCCTCGTTACGCGGGCGGACAGGCCGCCTCCGAAGGACGGTTCGGAATCCGCTCCGTTCCGACCGATTCCTGCCTTCACATAGAGCGGCCTGTCAGTTAAATCTCCGTATGTGAAACTCGGTACAGACGTTCGGCTAGTGGATTGCTTCCCACCATGTCGGCTTCATCACCCGCCTGAAGGCGGGTGTATTCGCCTTGCCGTCTTTATAACTATGCGTGCCGAGCGCACCGCCCGGTTCGCTCACCGGGCCTGCGGGGCGCTCATCCGACGAGCTGATCGATTCGCCGACCCGCGGCGGTTGGCCGAGCCGCGGCGGCTCGCCGGGCCGCGGCGGTTGCCCGAGACGATCGATTCACCGAGCCGCGGCGATTCACCGCGGTTCGGGGTCGGTCGGCTCGCACACCCGCACCCATCCGCCGCTGTTGACCTCGACGAGATACTCGGCGTAGCGGAATTCGACGCTCCCCGTCGTTTCGCGAGCGGTCCCGTCCGGACGAGCGCCGAAGAGGGCTCCTTCGATCGCGGCGACGTCGACCACGTTGTACAACGTCGGAGCGTCGACCTCAGTCGGCGCGACGCCCTCGGCGTCCGCGATGGCGAACACGATCACCGACGTGAGGGCGTCGTCTTGGTCGGGGTCGTACAGTCGTTTGGCGACTTGCTGCCACCGCGTGTCCCGATCGGGGGTCACGTCGTCGCCGCTGTCGGTCCCGCTGCCCGCTCCGCCGTTGTTAGTTTTCGGCATTCGTCTCACCGTTCGCGTTCTGCTGGCTGTCCAAGGCCGCTCCGGCTCCGATCAGCGCCGCCGTCACCTGCTCTGCGTTTGCAGCGGGCATGACCGTCTCGCTCGCCGCATCGAAGCTGACGACCCCGAGGGCGACTAACTTCGGGATGTGGGTGTGATAGAGCGAGACGTACGCCCGCTCGTGTTGACGGTGGGTGACCGCCCCTTCGGGAACGTCGTTCTCCCACGCGGCGACGTCCGTCGCCAACTCTGTCAGTGACTGCTGTGCGTCCTCGAGCAGCGAGTAACAGACGTATCGACGCCGTCTGTGAGCCAACGCCTCGTAGACGTGATCGAACTCGAGTATCTTCCGTGGGAGAGAGCGGTCCCCGGTCGCTCGGACCGAGACGGCGACGTTGCCGTCGTCCTCTCCCGTCGATTCCTCGCTCATCTTGCCGTCCGAGAGGCTCGTAGCGTATTAATACTCTCCGCAGGGGTGAGTATCCGGGAGTAGCGACCCGAACGAGTGGCCCGTCGGCATCTCCGCGACACACCGGCGTCCGATCGCGGTCTCGCGTCGCGGCTCCCGAGCCGGGCGTCAGGAGCGTCGTCGGGCGTGGTACTGACGGCGGTCCGGATCGCTCGGCGTGTCCCGGGACAACGACTACGTCACTGCCCCGAGAACCGGTGGTCATGCGCCGTCACTCGGCACGGAGGCTGGCATGAGCGCGCCGGTTCGGGTCCCGGAACGGCCGGTCGCGCACGTGTACGACGCGGCGTACGCGGGCGTGCCGAACTGGGACATCGGCCGGCCGCAACAGGCGTTCGTTCGGCTGCTGGACGCGCGGCTCGTTCGGAGTCCCGTCCTCGACGTCGGGTGCGGGACCGGAGAGCTCTCGCTGTTCCTCGCCCGTCACGGCCACGACGTGCTCGGGATCGACCTCTCGCCGACGGCGATCCGACAGGCCACCGAAAAGGCGCGGTGGCGCCGGATCCCCGCTCACTTTCTCGTCTGGGACGCGCTGGAGGTTGCGAGGCTCGGAGAAGCGGGCCTCTCGTTCCGGACGGTCGTGGACTCGGCGATGCTCCACATCTTGGGTGACCGGGAACGCGACCGGTTCATCGAGGGGCTCGGCGACGTCCTCGACACCGGCGGGCTCTACTGCGTGCTGGGCGACGCCCGTCGCAGGGAACGCGACACCTACGGCATCACGCCCGCGGAGATCCGGGCCCGGTTCCGCGAGGCGGACGGGTGGGAGGTGCTGTTCGCCTCCCCGACGGTGTTCGAGCGGCGGTGGAGCAGCAACGCGGCGTATCTCATCGTCGTTCTGCGACGGTGACAGGCGGCGTCGTCACCGAGGCGTCAGCGCTCGGCGACCCCACGGTCTTCGAAAAACAGAAACAGCGCTATCGCGGCGAGTCCGACGCTCAAGACGCCGGATGCAACGCCGAACAGCAGGAACCGCATCCCGTCGAGGAGCCAGAGCACGGCCAGTATCGCGACGTGGAGGACTCCGACCACGTAGAGGATCGGTCTCCAGAACCGGCTCACGTACAACCCGACCCCGAGGAGAAAGCTCCCGGCGATCGCGAAGAACTGCGGTTCGCCCGCCGTGTACCCGACGTACCCGTTGATCGCGGCGACGCCCAGCGAGAGGAAGACGCCGGTCCAGTGGATCCAGCTCCACGACGAGACGTCGGCGATCAGCCCGTCCGGTTCTGCAGTTGCCATGTGGGCGCGTCTACGCTACAGGGTATAGTTATAAACCCAAATGCGGCGGTGCGGCGGCGGGACCGGCCGGCGTGGCGGGTCGCTATTCGTCCGGCGACGACACCCGCACGACCTGCTTGCCGATGTTGTCGCCCGAGAAGAGGCCGAGGAAGGCGTCGGGGGCGTTCTCTAACCCCTCGACGACCGTCTCGCGGTGTTCGAGGTCGCCGGTCGCGACCCAGCGTCCGAGCCGCTCGCTCGCCTCGCCGAACCGGGTCGCGAAGTCGCCGACGAGCAGCCCTTGGACCCGCGCGCGGACCGGGATCAGCCCGGGGAGCTTCCGCGGTCCGGTCGGGACCTCCTCGTCGTTGTAGTGGGCGATCTGCCCGCAGACCGCGACCCGCGCGTCGAGGTTCAGCTTGGTGAAGACGGCGTCCGTGATGGGCCCGCCGACGTTGTCGAAGTACACGTCGACGCCGTCGGGTGCGGCCTCGTCGAGCGCGGCGCGGTAGTCGTCCGTGGTCTTGTAGTTGATCGCGGCGTCGAAGCCGAGGTCGTCGGTGAGCCACGCGGTTTTCTCGTCGCTGCCGGCGAAGCCGACCACGCGACAGCCGTTCCGCTTGGCGATCTGACCGACGACCGACCCGACCGCGCCCGCCGCGCCGGAGACGACGACGGTGTCGCCCGGCTTGGGCTCGCCGACCTCCAGCAGGCCGAAGTAGGCGGTCCGGCCCGGCATGCCGAGGACGCCGAGGTACGCCTCCGGATCGGCGACGGACGGGTCGACCGGCGCGACGTCGTCGGCGTCGAGCGTCGCGTAGTCGCCCCACCGGCCCTCGCCGGTCACGAGGTCGCCCGCCTCGTAGGCGTCGCTCGCGCTCTCGACCACTTCGCCGACGACCCCGCCCTTGAGCGCGTCGCCGACGTCCCACGGCTCCGCGTACGACTCGGCGTCGCGCATCCGACCGCGCATGTACGGATCGACTGAGAGGAATCGCGTCCGGACGAGGAGTTCGCCGGGGGCAGGCGACGGAACGTCCGTCTCGCGCAGTTCGAAGCAGTCCTGATCGGGCTCGCCTTCGGGTCGCTCGGCGAGCAGCCACTCGCGGTTGGTGTTCGTCACGGTCGGCCTTGACCGCAGTGACCCAATAGGGTTTGGACGCCAGCAGGGAGCGGGGGCGACTCGGGTGGACGCGCGGCGCCGTGGGGAAGACAGCACGGATCGGTCGGGGAGAGGTCAATCGCGCTCCGCGCGGATCCGCTCGACGTGGTACTCGATCACAGAGGCGTCCTCGTTGAGCGAGAAACGCAGCGCGTCGCCGTCGTACGACGCGTCGACCGTGACCCGGAGCGGGGACTCGGAGTCGACGTGCGCGCGGTCCGAGTCAGTCAGGAACGGCAGCGACCACAGAGACGCCTCGCGGACGTCTCTCCCCCGTTCGAGGTAGAACGCCTGAAGGACGGGGTGCGTGAGCACGGCGAGCGAGATCGGTGCACGGAAGAAGCGCCCGCAGTCGTGACACTGCGCCTCCAGCACCGGCGCCCCCGCCTCCAACACGACGCCTGACTCGATCGCCCTGTAACAGCTCGGGCAGACGTCGCGGGTCACCAGGTCGAGATCCTGTTGTCCGAGCAGCGCCGCCAGCGCCGTCACCTCCGGGAGCGGTCGCTCCTCGACGAGGCTCCCCGGGAGGTAGTCGCTGTGGTTGAGATGGCCGTTGTCGCACTCGACGAGGAGTTTCCCGGCCTCGTAGCGGGCGCGGACCGTCTCGCCGCAGGCCCGGCACGGCGCGTTCAGGGCGGTGGGCCCCGACTGCCCCTCGGAGCCGAAGCTCCGGGACAGAACCGCGCCGACGACCTTTTGTCCGGCGGCATTGAGTTCGTAGCCCGCGTCCGTCTCCTGAACGAACCGCCCGGTGAGCCTGTCGAGGTGGTAGTTGAACCGCCCCGAGTCGGAGACACCAACTCGCTCCCGGAGCTCGGAGAAGCTCGCCCCCGGGCTCCGGGGGTCGTCGACCCGCTCTTGGACCAGCGCCTCGAGGATACCGATGCGTACCTCCTGACCGAGCGCGTCGAACGCCGCCGCGGCCTCGGGATCGAAGTCAGTCATCGTCTGGAAGGGTACCGGATCGTATCGCGCCTCAGGTTGATTGGTCTACCGGTCGCAGGGACCACGAGCCGATCGGGACCCTCAGCGTGCCGCGACGGTCGGATCGGAGCGGTTCGCGCGGCTCACGCGTCGTGTGTCGTCCACCGCAAATGGCCGAGAGGCGTGTTTTCGCCCCGTTTCCAAGCCTTTCGCGCTCGACAGTGGAGCTTCGCGAGCGCAGCGCCGCCGACGACCGCGGTCGTCGTGGCGGGGTAGCTCGCGGACAGGACGACCGCGACGGGCAACAGGACGAACGGGACGACCCCGGCCGCCGTCCGCGGAGGCGGCGCTGTCGTTTCGTCGCGTCTGCGGGTCGACACCGGACCGGTTGCGTATCCTACCATATCAGTTCGAACGGATCGCACACCCATAATAGTAATCTGAATGATATTTCTGTAGCGCAGTTTACTGAAATTCAGTTCACCACCGCGGCCGACGGGGTCGCCGAGGCGATACCCCGGACACGCCGCGCGGTTCCCGTGCGTTCGAAGTCGATTGGGCGCCCGCGGACGGTCCGGTCACCGCTCGCCGAGCGGGATCCGCAGTCCCTCCGTCGTTCGCTCAACCGCGGTGTCGAACGCCGCGGAGCGCTCGGCGACCGTCTCCCGGACCCACTCGGCGACCTCGCCGTCCGCCAGCGTCGCCGTCTCGTCGACGATTTCGATCGGTTCGACGACCAGCTCGTCGAGGTCGCCGTCGCGCACGACGAGTTCGAAGAGCGCGCTCCGCTTGTTGCGGACGCCCTGGCGGTCCTGATAGCTGACGTAGTCGTCGACGAAGTCGCCCGCGTCGTAGATGATCGGGCGTCCCTGATACACCTCGACGCCCTGCAGCACGTGCGCGCTGTGGCCGTGGACGACGTCGACGCCCCGCTCGATCAGCCACCGGCCGAACCGCTCGTGGACGGCCCGCGGCTCCGTCTCCCAGTTCGGCCCCCAGTGGAGCGAGGCGACGACGAGGTCAGGGTCGTGGGCCGCCGCGCGATCGAGGACCGCCTCGACGAGCGAGCGCGTCGCGGATCGCCCGGGGTCGAGCGTCGCGAAGGCGGTCCCGGGCGTCGACGCCCCCGCCGCGAACTCCCGAGACTGATCGGTGAGGCCGAAGGCGGCGACGGTGCGGTCGCCGGCCTCGAACACCGCGGGTTCGAGCGCGGACTCGCGGTCGGTGCCGGCGCCGGCGTGGGCGATTCCCGCCTCGGTCAGGTGCGTGTCGGTGTCACGGAGCGCGCGCTCGCCGTAGTCGAGGACGTGGTTGTTCGCGAGCGAGACGAACGACGCGTCGGCGGCCGCTAAGGCCGGAATCGCGAACGACGGGTCCGACCGGAAGTAGTACACCTTGTCGGGCCACTGCGTGCCGCGGTCGGAGATACAACACTCGAGGTTCGCGACGAGCCCGTCGAGATCCCCGAGCCGCGGCAGCGTCGACCCCCAGACGCCCGCGGGGTCGTCGTCGGCCCACCGCTCGTTGACGCTGCGCCCGAGCATGAGGTCACCGACGAACCCGATCCGCGCGTCGACGTCGGCCGCGTCGAGGTCGTCGCGGGCCGCCCGGTCACCGTCTCGCCGACCGGACGGCAGCGCGGCGCAGCCGGCGACGCCGGCGAGTCCGGCGACGCCCGCCGCCAACAGGCTTCGACGCGTTCGCATTAATTACTGGTTCACTGAGCGGTGATTTGAATTCTCCGGCTGTTAAGTCTGATCACCCCGAGTATCAGTCGTCACCGGGCTTGTACGCACCTGACCGCTTTTCGATCGTATACACCCAGAGCAAGCGATCGTCGTGATCGGCTTCGCAGCCGAGGCGAAACGCACCGATCCGGAGCTTCGAATGTGGGACGCCTGTGAGCGGTTCCAAATAGTCGGTCGGTTCACGCCACTGGTCCGTTACAATCTCGTCGAGTTTCGAGACGATACGCTCCTGCTCGTGGCGTTGCAATCTCTCATACTCGCGTTTTGCTGGATCGCTGAACGCCCAGTCCCAGTCGTCACTCCCCGCCATCCGCGCCCTCGCTCAGGCGTGTTTTTATTTCGTCGCTGCTGTAGGTTTCCCCGTCGCCGGTCCGCAGCTGATGTTCGCTCGTCGCGATATCCTTCCAGCCAGACCGCGAAAAGGCCGGATGTTTCACTGCGTCTCGGAGTGCCCACCGGATAAACTCACTTCGAGACGGGAAATCCTCCGCACGCCACGTCGCGTCGAGATCGTCAAGAAACGCCTCCGGGACTTTCAGCGTGATCGTGGTCATGTTGGGGTCGTTGTTACCCCCGGAATCTGCGTCGGACATACCAGAGTATTACCATTGTGTTACCTAAACGTTGTCGGCGGCCTAGATGGATTGCGTCACTAGCTACCCAGACCGACGCTAGCCTTTTGTATGACTGAGAAAAAGTAATAATAGAAAATAGTATGAGTGAAACAGAGTCTGAAAAGGTGGTCTCTGTGTCGTCGCGGGGACAAGCGACCATCCCGAAAGAGTTCCGCGAGGAGTTGGGTATCGACACGCCCGGCCGTGTGAAGTTCGTTCGGACCGAGGAGGGCGACATCGTTGTACGTCCTATCCACTCGGTGACAGACCTGCGTGGGATTCTGAAAGACAAAACTGACGACCAGGGGCGCTCGGCAACCGAGCGTCTTCAGAAGGAACGCGAAGCGGACAACGCCAGCGAAGCAGCGTTGCGGTAGCGCTACACCAGTGAAGCCAACCGACCCGGCCTATCCGTTCACCAAGAGCGGTTTCTAGGAGTTGAGGGATTCACTAAGGAGCTCAACGCACGCTGGATCTAGATCCAAGCACAACATGTCTCTCACTGACTGGTTAACATCGAAAACAGCTTTTGTACGTCAGTGACTGTAAATTCGCCGTCGCCGTTGATATCCTCAAACGTCCCATCCCCGTCTGGATCTGTCGCCTCCGTCGATGCCGATAACTCGTCATTAAACTGTTCGATGGACTCATCGGCAAGGCTCCGTTGGTGGAACTCTACAATATCGTCAATTGCTGGCCGTGGCGTGTGGCCCTCACGCTCGTATATTTTGAATGCTGCCGTGACGTTCTGATCCTCATAGACGGACTGACAGTACGGCATCCGGTCGCGCTGCATGTTTGGTCCGTACACGTCAAGCGCGATTTCCCGCTGTGAGTCGCTCCACGCGTCACCGTACGGCAGCGTGTCGTTGAAATCAAGCGCCCCCATGTAGAGAAATTGATTGACGTCGCGGAAAGCCTCAATATCGAACGATTCTCCGGTAAGTTCCTCAATATTTGCGGCGCCAATCTGGTAGTTTAGCGTGTGACCTTCCGCCTCCGTGATCGGAAGAAACGCGGTTCCATTGATTCCTCCCGCCGACACAGATAGTACCTCATGAGGATGAAGCGCGGCAAATCGGTTGACGAAGTTCCCTGAGGCTGAAAAGCCGTTGAGTATTATTCCCGCTGTACTAGCTGTGTACTCTTGATCAGCAATTACGCTACGCGCATCCTTGACCATCTGGATAAGCTGCTTGTCAATCCGGGCCAAGTCACCGTCGTCAATCGCCATCGTCTCCGTGTCCAGCTGGTGAGTGTAATGTCGCCAGTCAACAGGCTCTGATTCTGGTCGCGGGAAAGCTGGCACAAGCAGCGGCACGCCCAGCCGACCGCTGATCTCTCGCCCACTCCCGCCGTTATGATCACCACGTGCGGTGTCGCGGGCAGCAGCGAGATGCTCGTCAAAATTATCGGTTGCTGTTCCGGTATTGTTTGGCTCAACGAGTATTGGGCCCGACGCCTCCTGGGACCGCACTCGGGGTACGTATAAAAAGTACGGATAGTTGAATCCTGCTGCGGGGTCTGCATCGACCCGTGTTACTGAGAGTCCATCGGTAAACGTGACACTGTCATCGATAGTTATTGACGCAGTGTCTCGGGCGAGCGAATTTCCGCCGCCATCGGGATACAGAGAGATAGACATTTGTACGTCTTGCCGAACGATCTCTGTCAACTCAAGCGTGTACTCGGTCGTGTCGATCCCGGATTCAAATTCTCCTCGGTATACCGTTTGATCGTTTTCGGTCCGTACAGTCACCAATACGGGCTCTGCCGTTTTCAACTCAGCAAGAACAATCGTGTCGCCTGGGGTCGTCTGATCATTAAATACGACTGCTGTTTGGTCGCTGGTGGCTGCTGCCCCGCTACCGGTCCCAGTACCTGCCAGTACTGTAGAGCCCACTCCAGCGCCTACTGCCAGCTGGAGTGCGCGTCGTCTCGACAGGTTCGATGGAGTCTGAGAGTGGCCAGACCGGTTGTTCCGATTAGACATTATTTGTAACTACGCACACAATTGTAGAGTTTAATGTTTATTTAATAATACCGTAGTTTGAATTCTGGTAGAAAGGGTACCGACAGGATGGAGATATACCCTGTAATAATGAATTTATACTCACATAGAGGATACGAGCGGAATCTTATGGGAATGAAGCGGCGGGTTTGTGGCTCACCTGACCCGGATCGACATGGTTTCAGATGGACCTTTGTAGGGTTAAAGCACCAGAGCATGCCCTCGTGAGGCCATAGCCACCAGCGTTCTAGACGAACTCTCAGTAGGTAGCTGATTGTTCAGAATATGGGGGTTGTCTGAACAGTTATTTTAGGACTAGAAAATGTACTACTTGCATATCTACCGATTGATATGTTGAAGTTACTATGACGGTCAAGGAAGGTCAATCATCGTATTGATGTCAAATTTTGATCGACCATATTTTGAGGTATGGTTAGATTTATTATATTACTATCTAAATATACCGGTGAGATGAAACCTGTCAGAATGTGCCTCGGAATCGTGGTTATAGCAACTATTTTACTCGCTTGTACGAGTGGTGCATCAGCACAGAGCGTTGGCGAGCCGATATGGGAACAAGGGGAAATTTCAGAACCGGGTCAGGTCTATGAAACGAATGACACGATATATATTGCGGACGGGGATGCAACCAACTTATACGCTGTTGACATCGAAACAGGCGGGATCAAGTGGCGTCGTAGTCTCCCAACTGTAAGCGATGAGCCTACTCAGCTTGTTGTTGGCGAAGATTACGTTTATCTTGTGCTTGAGGATTGGCGTAGTCGTTATCATAGTGACCGTCTTTTAGTCTTTGATAAGGATGGAAATGGTCTTGTCTGGTCAGCCGAGTTCAATGATAGAAGACTCAGTAGTACCAAAATAAAGCCAACTGATGACGGGCTCTTGCTGTTTGATACCGATGATTATCCTTCTGAGCAGATATTAAACTTCGATAAAAAGACGGGCGAGGTTACACGGTCGCTAGCTGTGGCACCTGAGATCGACGGTGAGCCTGAAAAAGTCGTCCTTACTTCTGATTACATTACAGTAGGAAACGAATCCAGTGTGTCGACTATTAATGCGTTTACCGGAAAAGTTGTATGGACACAGCGCTACGGGACGGTTGGTGCTGTCGGCGGTGATGAAACGTTACATGTGGTCGCAGGAAGCGACCCAGAGAGTGACGAATTCACATCTCACTTGATTTCTTATGACATCTCATCACAAAGGCGTACTAATGACGCTGATTTCAGGTACGCTAGTACCAAAGCGAAAATTGTACACTCTGACGAAGTGGTTCTGATTAGAAATCGAGAAGATGATAGAATAATTGGATATAATACAACAACTGGTGGGCTAGCTTACGATGTTAATCAAGACACCTACGACTATTCTATTGGGACCAGTAAGAACCACTTTATTGCTGGAAATTCATTCCGAGATATAAAGACTGGTGAGCAAGTAGCAACTGTTGACGAATCAATAAGGTTCACAGGATTTCGCACTCCTGTTGGGCTGACAAACAGTACTGCGATTGTTTGGGGTTATAATTCCAATTCAGATGCTGAAGACTCCCTTATCGGTGTTAAATCACCAGTAGAAAGAGAATCACCGCCTTCTGTACTTTCTAGTCCTGTGACTGACCCCGATAGCGATGGATTATATGAGGACGTAAACGGTGATGGAGATTACTCTATCGTTGATGTTCAAGCTCTATTCGCGAATCTCGATTCTGACGCTGTACAGCAAAATCCGGAAAAGTTCGACTTTAATGACGATGGTAGCGTCACCATCACTGATGTCCAGGCTCTATTCTTCCAATTGAGCTGATTTTAGCAGCTCCTTTATTGGTATTACTGTATAAAATGCCAACGTACAGGACAGTGAGTCAGTACCGGCTTGAGGACCGCGCCTGTACTGCTGACTGAAAAATGCGTTCTGCGTTCTGCTGAGGCTCAACACTTCCAGAAGTGTGTGAGATCTTGCCCCGCTCTCGTCGGTCTGATCAAGCCAGATTCGCTTCCCGTCTCTATCCCAGAAACCCACCATCCGTCTTCAGTTAAGACTCACACCTCGGTTGTGTAGCGGTAGCGAGCGTCTCTTGTAAGATCGGTCGCTGCTTGTGGATCTTTTGANCATCCGTCTTCAGTTAAGACTCACACCTCGGTTGTGTAGCGGTAGCGAGCGTCTCTTGTAAGATCGGTCGCTGCTTGTGGATCTTTTGAGCGTCTTCGATCAGTCGTTCAAGCAGCGGCGGTGGTGAGTAGCCGAGATACTCACCCAGTTTGTGGAGGAAAAGCTGGGCGTGCGACCGAAAGGTCGCCGCCCAGCGCTCTGTCGGAAACACGAGCTCATCATCCGCCTGCTCAGTGACCAGATCCAATAAATCGCGGCTTACAAGCAGCGACAGCAGTGCTGCGTACAGTAAGATCTTCACCACGTGTTCGTCGCTCGTGTCGAACTCATCCAAGTTGTACTGAGTCTTCAGCTCACGGAACAACAACTCAACTTCCCACCGACATCGGTAGATCTGCGCTAAATCGGCCGGGAAGAACTCTTTTCTCACCAAATTCGTCATGTACAGATGGTAGTCGTCGGCGTCCTCGTCGCGGACGCCGACGACGCGGAACCGCTTCGTATCCAGCGACTGCGTCCCGTTGTACGGTCCTCGTTTGAACTCGACTTCGACCTCTACATCGATGTACTTCCGGTCGAGATCGTCGAGAACAGATCGGAGCTGCTTGCCCTCCAAGGGAATGGCGCGGCCGCGCCATTCCCGTAATTCCGACGTGATCATCGGGTTCGCGTTCTTCTTCAACCGGCTGACGAAGTAGCCGTCGTTCTCGTCGATCAGCGCAAACCGGCGGTACTTGAAGTAGGCGAGATCGAACAGCATGAGGCGGTTCTCAAGCCATGGCCCTGTCTTGAACAGGGTGCTGTCGTGTGCTTTCTCGTCAGCAGTATCGATCCGTTCAACCGTCTGCTTTGTGGCATTGTGGAGCAGGTGGAGCTTCGCTCCAGCCTGCTCCTCATGGCGGGCTTCGAACTGATCTGAAAGAAACTCGTGTAACCGCAACACCGTTCCATCAGCGATCATCACATCTCTGAACCGGTCGATATCAGCAGCTGTCGCGTCAGGAACAGCGACCTCGTCGAGACCGCGCTCGACGAGGTCGCGGAGGTACTCCGCAAGCGTCGGAGTCAACCGCTGATAGAACCCACTCGGTGAGATCGTCTCATCGGCAGTCGAGTTGTAACAGCGTCTAAAACCGGCGAGTGTTCGGCTTTCGCCTGCGGCGAAGCCGAACACGAATGTCCAGACGAAGGCAGGAATCTGAAGCTTTCGGTCACGTTCGACCACGCCGAGTTCCTCGGCGTGCTCTTTGAGGAACTCAGAGGGAAACAGTGTAGTGAGCCGACGCATAATCCGAGATGAGGAGTCCTTGTCGTGCACAGACTGGACTTCCTCATTCCTTCCGAAAGATGTCTCGATAAGCCACCGCAGTCACACGGTTTCTTGCTTAACTGAAGACGGATGNTGCACAGACTGGACTTCCTCATTCCTTCCGAAAGATGTCTCGATAAGCCACCGCAGTCACACGGTTTCTTGCTTAACTGAAGACGGATGCAGAAACCCACCTTTCTGGGATACTCACATTAGTACTAAGTATAGGTCTAAATGTAGGGCTAATCAGTCATGCCGAAATCAACGGTCAATCAGGGCGCGAATGGACAGTTCAAAACGACGGTGCCAAAAGGGCTCGGAGAAGCGATGGATCTCGACGGGAGAAAACTTGAGTGGAAGGTCAAATCGGGATCTACGCTGGAGGTGACGATCGTCGATGAGTAGCGCCGTTGGATACATTCGGCTGTCTCAGGACGGCATGTCTCTCGAACGCCAGCAGCGAGACGTCGAAGATTACGCCGAAGCCGCAGAGATGCAGCTCGTCGAAGTGTACAACGAGGGTCGACGTTCGTCCGGTTTCGACGAGGACCGGCCAGAGTATCAGGCGATGCTCGACAGTGTCGACGGCGGCGACGTGGACGCGGTCGTGGTCCCGAACTTCTCGCGGCTCTCTCGCGATCGGAAGCACCGACTCCAGCTGCTCCTCGACCGGGAGGATGTCGAGCTCCACTCCGTCGAACTCGGTCGCGCCGTCGATCTCAACGACGACTGGGAGCTCGTGCAACAGTCGATTCGGGCGACGACTGATGACGTCGAAAAGCGAAAAGAGATCGAGAGGTCGAAGCGGGCCACGTCGGAGCGTATCGAGAACGGCTACGATCACGGCCGGCCTCCGTACGGGCTGGAGTTCGACGACGACGGCGAATACTGGGTTCCGGGAGAGGACTTTGAGGACGTACTCGGTGTGATCCGACTCCGAAACCAGGGACACACCTACGCGGAGATCAGCGAGGAGGTCGGCATCCCAACGTCGACGGCGGCCCGAATCGGATCGCGGAAGGAGTTCTACTTCGAGCGACAAGATCTCGTCGACGAGTAGCACTCCGGATCCGATTCCACACCAATTGTCGGATACTGAAACTTGAGAATTTAGAGTATGGACTCCGCTAGCCTTTGATCTCTCCAGCACCGGAAAGACGAATGTCGCGAGTGGTAACTAGAGTCTGAGTAGATGGCAGAGATATAGCCTTCACGAGTCGAACCTACGGACATCTGCGTGAAACTACGCCTCAATGTTGGAGGTTTGGATTGCCAGGCTGTGATTTGTAGCCGAATACGGGATTCGCGTACAGTATAAAGATCGATCCGCGGCTACGAACAGTTTGCTGGACTAGTCATAGAGTCACCTCTTCGCCTTCTAGGTCTGATCTTACGACTGGTTGCTCTTTCTGTGTCACCGCCCAGATTTGAGGTGCGCCTGAGAAGTGGAGGTACAACGAGTGGAATTGGACGACCCAGCCGAAGGCAATCCAGAGGTAAGCGAAGACCACTGTTGCGACAATACGGCGTGGCGTCATCGACATCTGAATTTCCGGGTCGCGGAAGACCGCATACAGGAACGAGATCGCGCGCTCGGGAAGGAGGAACATCGCGAGCCCGAGAGCTACAGCTGGAGATAAACCAAGTGGGTTTTCAAGCACAATAGTTGGAAGCGTGAGTGCTGGAAAGATCGTGAAGAGTGGCGCACTCACAGCAAGGAACAGAAGCCAAGAGAGGCCGAAGGTCCGACGGACTCCGAGACTGCGCCACGAACGGAACACGGGGCCGATGCGCCGAGCAGCTACCTGTGCCCATCCTCGAGACCACCGCTCGCGCTGTTGGAGTAGTGACATCCATGTCCCGGGAAGGAGTTCTTTCGCGACCATTTCGGGAACATACTCGATGTCCCAGTCCGTCTCAAGGTATAACCGGGTCGTCAGGTCAATATCCTCAGTGAGCATCTTGGGATTAAATCCATCGACCGCCGGAAGGACCTCCCGACGGATCACGGCTGCCGATCCGGCGAAGTGAGCTGCAGCGAGGATATCATCACTGAAGGACTGGTCGATCCAAGTGCTGTGCTGGCGTTCCATACTGGTGAACCAGGACAGTAGCGAAGTATCTGGATACATGGCAGACTTCCGGCCCTGGACGATTCCGACATCCGGCCGAGCTGACAGCACTCTCAGAGCCTGAGTGACAAACGACAGACCAACTACTTCGTCGGCGTCGAGAACTAGAGCGTAGGGCGTTTCAACGAGGTCCCAAACTTCGTTGAGGTCGCCACCCTTTGACCCGCCGGTCCCCTCAACGACTCGGACCCGGTCGGGGTAGTCGTCCTGCACTGCGCGCATCAGTTCAGTTGTACCGTCCGTCGATCTAGCTGCCGGGACTAAGAGGAACGGCAGGGGTGAGAGTGCGGCTACGTTATTCCGCAGAGATGCCGAGAGTGCGTTAACGTCATTCATTGCCGAGACAACCACTGTAACCTCTCTATCTTCGAGAATTGGTGTGGGCTCACTGTGGGAGTCCTTGCGGTCGCGACGCCACACGTTGACAAGCATCGCGTAGTTGAGCGCTACGCCAACGAGGAGGAGAGTAATGAAGCCAACAAAGACCGGGGCAAACAACCACGGAATCGCGACAAAGACGCTCAGCACGATCCCGTTCACAATAATGAACACTACCATTACGTGTAGAGTCACGGCCATGGTGGGACCGGCGACCCATCGAAGTGTAGACGGAGACGACTGAGGCGCGCTAATCATCGCAAGCGCGACGATTGCTGCCGTGCCGGTGATCGTCACAAAGAAGCGACTGACGGGAGATTGGAGCGTCAACGCCCCAGATGGAGCACTGAGAACGATCAAGGTTGCTCCGAGAATGCCGACGACAATTGCACCGAGCAGCAGAGTCTCCCAACGCTGCCGATCCAGCTTGCCGTCGACTGTATCTGTCATCGATGAGAGTGTCCGCGCCCAGAACGTGTGAAGCAGCAGCGATGCGAACCCACTTGCGTACAGCAATAGCCCTGCTCGCGGTACTATCGGTTCACCCAGAACCGTAAACAGTGACCCCGCAAATATCGCACCGTGGCTCAATACCAACACTACAACGCGCACCCGAAGAGAAAGTCTAACAAAGCTGATGTCGACAGTGAGGAGCAGCGCCTGAAAGGCAGTGGCGAGAACCATTAGTCGGACTGAAAGTGGAACATCGACGACGCTCGTGAATACATCTGCCGCGAATGCCACGCCAACGACAAATGAGAATCCACCGACGGCAGTAACAGCGAAAGGCAGCCACTCCTCCGTATCACGCATCAGTGTCATCCGAACCTCAGTCGACAGAGAAAATATGGCTAGGACGCCACCACCTATCGCAAGGAGAGCGTACCCAACTAATCTGGTATCCGGACCGAGTCCGACGCCGATAATTCCAGAGACCGCAATAGCGATCGCTAGGGCCCAAACGGAGATGTAAAGCCATCTTGGGACCACGTTACGGTCTGGCCACGATTCGAGCCTGCTAACCGAACTGCTCATAATCCCTTGACTGCCTGACTGGTCGCCGCGGCGATCCTGTTTATAAATCCATCATTAATCATTATCAGTATTTTTACCATAAACTGTCATCTAGACGCTTTGATGGTATATAACGGCTCTGTGAAATACTCAGAGATTGACAGGTGCAGGTTGCTGAATACAGAGATTGGGGCTTGTTTAGACGCGTGATATCACGGTTGTGAGTGACTGACGACCTGTTCTATGTTTCTGACGGTGGCCTTTAGAACGAGTTCTCTAAACTGGCCAAACCACGTTCTGGCACGTAACGTCTCACCGAACCGACTCTTCAAGGCGTAGAAGATCGCCTTGACGAATGAGCGGCGGTGGTAGATGTCCTCGTCGTGACGAGCGTTGTGCGCTTTGTCGAGCGGGTAGAACTCACGATGTTTTATGACTGGACGCACGCCAGCGTCTCTGAGTTCGTGCCGAAGCGCGTCCCAGTCGTAGCCTTTGTCGGCGACGACGGTGTTCAGCTGCTCCAAATTTCTGGTGAGCACCTGCCGGCCGATCTGGGTGTCGTGCGGCTGTTTCATCGAAAAATGTACGTCGATGACCGCCGTCGAATCGCAGTCCACCAGTGCCGTAGTTTTGATATCGTCGAAGTTGTAGCCGACGCGGATCACGTACTGCCGACTGGCTTTGTGTCGCTGAAAGCCAGTTGCGTCGATTGCCTGCACTTCGCCGAACTTGTGGAGTGACGCAGACGCTCGCAAGAGAACGCGCCAGATACGCATCTTGAGATCCTGCTTTCTAGTACAAACCGTGGTAAAATTCGGGAGCTCGTCAACCGAAAGACCGAGTTTACCAACGATGTTTGGCATCTCTGCCAGCACGTCAAGCAACCGCCGGTACGGCTGATCGAGATACTCTCTGAGACAGTGAAGTGCGACGATTACCCAATCTGCATAACCACCCTCACCCGTCTCAAGTGGTGGATCTGGGTCACCAACGACAGCTTTTTGAAATAAATCGACGCAACGGTCGGTAAAGCGGGCGAGTTGGGTGGGCATACTCAACTCTTCCCGCTTCAATCACCCATACTTCCGGGAGAGAACGCCTCTACACAGCGTCTAAACACGGCCCGCGCGTTGTATTCAGCATAACCGCTAGAATGTGTCACCGGCATAGGATTTCAACAGAGCCGTAGCACTCTAAAAGCAGAAACCGAGCCAACCTATTGAACCGGCTCGACTCGAGCTGAACCGTCGTCGGTCTCTTCGAACACGAGATGTCCCTCGATGATGTTGCCGTCGTCATCAACGAGTCCCATCTCACGGAGCGTCTCTTTCGGGACCGTCACTCTCCCACTACCGCTCCCGGTATCGCTAACCTTCCTAATCTCACACATCGGCTTGTATTATTTGGATAACTTATTTATAGGTTCTGAATAGACTGGTAAGGTTTTGCAGATTCACCAGAATACGGACGTTTAGACACCCAACGCTATGACTTCAACTCACACCATGACCCTGGTGTCTGAGGCCGGAGGTGCGTGCTGGGTGTGACAAGCAGCACCGACGGCGACGACGGACTCGACGAGGCACAGCAGCGGCGTTGGAGAGACTGGAGTGCGGTTTCTGCGGGAACTGACGCGACACTCGGACCGCAGCTCCTGTGTCTCGTCGGCACGATCGCCGGCAGCTTCGCAGCCGTTGCGCTCGTGCTGGCCGTGACGCTATCCGACAGCTCCGCGCTGGCTGTTGTCTCTGGCGGCCTCCCGATCGCGATCTGTTGGTGGCCGCGTACGACTACGGCAATCTCGCTCGCGGCGAATAGGTGAGCACAGGCGCGTGCGTACTCGACTCCGAGGCGCGGAGGGTGCCCCCTGCGCACAACAGGAGGTGAGCAGCTGATGCCACTCGCTGAGATGCTCTCGATGGTCGGCGTCGGTGGCTCGATCGGCACCGCCATCTCCGCCGACGTCGCACTCTACCACGGCCGCTCGCTGCTCGCGTTCGCAGCGCGAATCGGCACGTGGCTCCGCATCGCTGGCCTGCTCAGCTTCCTGCTCGTCTTAGCGTGGACTGGCCTGATTCCCGGCGCCGACCTCACGATCCAGCTGGGCACGCTCTCGGACGAGATGGGCAAATTGTGGAGTGTGATACTCAAGCCGTAATTAAAGAGGGTGCTTCCCTGATGTTCGAGCACTGTCCGACGACGGACACAAACTCGACCACGAAACCGACGGACTCGCGGAACGGGCGCAGTGTCCGGACTGCGGCACGGTTCGGAACGGTGGTCTGATCGACTGGCTCCTCTGGCGACTCCCGCCGCAGGCTCGCGACGGGGTGATGGGCACGCTTCGCGTCGCATTCGAGCGAGAGTGCGTCACGCCGGGTCGCTCGATGGCGCGTTCCGTTGCGCTGGCGGTTCTCGTCGGTACACTCGGAGCTCGCGGCCTTGGTGCAGCGGCGGGCGTCCTCGCGGGAATAGTCGTCTACACTGGGACTCTTGAACTCTCTGAGCGGTTCGCCGACGACGATGTTGACGCGGACGCGACGTGGCGAGAGGCAACGAGCATCGTTGACGCGGCCGGTCTCGCGGGACTAGCAGTCCTCTACCGCGACGGGATCTGGGGCGCGCTCAAGCCGGCCCTCTCGACGCTGACGACGCTGTCGCTGCCGTCGCTCGGGTCGATCGTCATTACTGGGACGGAACTAGGGCTCTTTGTCGGCGCAGCCGGCGCTGGTGGCTTCCTCGCCGTCTCGGCCGGGATTGCAGTCCACGAGGGGTACCACTACGCTGCGTTCCCATTCTGCGGCCACGACGCCGATGTTCGACTCTGGTACTACCGAGCCGGAGCTCACCGTATTGGTATCTTTGGCGGCTCGGTCGCACCGCGCCCGATGACGGCGCACCTCCCGGACTGGCAGGCCGCGCTCGCCGGTGCCGCCCCGCTGGTGATGTGGGCACCGCTGTTTCTGGCGTCGAAGTTCGTGGTGGCCGCGTTGCTGGCGTTACAGGCGTTATCACCTATCGCCGCCGGTCTTGTTAGTGGCGTAGGAGCTGGCTGGGCCATAACAGCAATCCCGTCGGGGAGCGACTTCCGCTCAATCATCAAAGGGGATCATAAATGAGAACACGACTGGCAGACGGCGGTCAACGAGGGCCACTGTCAGGCGGAGGGCTACGCGGAGGTGACTGTGTGAGCGCGCTCAATAGCGAGATCCCGCCCGTCGCCTGCGTGCGCTGTGCTGTGTGAGCGTCGCATCCGTACGCCTCACTCCCAAGCGTGTGGGCGCGTTCGAGAGTGAGCAGAGAGTTGAGAAACTTGTTCAGCTGGCAGAGTGATCAGCACCGGGAGCTACTCGGCTGGACACACGGTCTCAGCATTTCTTAGGCACAAGTTACCCGATAATACAGAGTATAATTAATAATGTATACTCAGAGATATGTGTATGGAAAATTGGGTGAATTTCGCAGAATTCGACCAGACGCATTACGTCGATACAGAGTACGCCCTCCAAGGCAGTGGTTCTCTCCGAGTAGAGAGCATACGGGACAATACGGAAGCGACGATTTATTCGCCATCACTCGAAACCCAGAATAATAACGCTGCATCGGAAGGGCGAGTTAAAACAGCAATCCGTCGAACTAGTCGCGTATATATTGGGATGTATGTCAGATTTGTGGATATTGACAATCACTATTTCATTGTTGGAGGGCAGTTCGACGATTTGAGGGGGTTGAGACTATATAAGAGAGAAGATGGACAGACCCAGCTTATAAATTCAGTAGAATTTGAAACATTCTCTGACCGAACAGAAATATATGATGAACCGAACTGGATTCCGTTCCGAATCACGTGGCATGAAGACGATCTAAACGGATTCCGTATCTGGGTTCAAGAGGACGCAAATGAGGATGGAGAATGGAGCGATGTCGGCGGCGATGTCGTTGATCCGGACCCGAGTTTCGGCCCAAATGAGTCCACGACAGGCAGTGGGATTGGATTTGGGAGCAATAGTGCCGCAGTTGGGCCCGATGCTGACGATGATTTATCCAGCCTAGAAAACGGGCTCTGGTTCGACCGGACCCAGCTATACTACGATACAAATGCGTAGTGATACCCACGGAGAATGTGGCGAAGAATCAGCTGCCGCTGCCGTCCATCGACGGACCGTTCTTAAATTAGCCGGCGGCAGCGGCCTCGTGGGGATTACCTCCACAGAGTCCGTTACTGCCCAATCAGATGAGTATCCAGAGGCGTTTGATTCGCCGCTTGTCCATGAGCAACTGTGGGCCCCGGATCGACCAACGTTTGCTGACACTCCAGTTCACGAACAGCTCTGGACTCCAGACCGGCCTGCGTTTGCTTCGGAGTCAATTCACGAGCAACTCTGGACGCCAATCCGACCCGAGTTCGCTGATGAGCCGATAGTGACTGAAATCTGGGGCGAACAGACCGGGCCAGGAGATATAACTGGAAACGGAAACCCTGCCACAGATCCTGACGGCGACGGTGTGTATGAAGACGTCAACGGTGATGGGGACGCTACTGTGTCTGACGTCCAAGCGTTATTCGCAAATCAGGACACGGCAAGTCAATACCCAACTGCGTTCGATTTCAACGGCGATGGGGAAACGACCGTGCTTGACGTCCAAGCGCTATTTGTCGAGTTGTAGCAAACACTCTGTCAGGAACCACAAATTATATCGAGAGCAAGGAGAATACCTGCGGCTTGAGCCGCAGGATGAATCCGACAACTCGGAATCAAACCACGTTCGACGTGCCTGTGCGAGTTTCTAATCCGTACTTTGAAGTTCCACGAACTGGCATACAGCGGTAAGGTCAGGTCGGAACGGAGCGGATTCCGAACCGTCCTTCGGAGGTCGTTCGAGAGAGCTGCGCTCTCTCGTGATGACGAAAATCTTCGATTTTCGGACCACGGCCTGTCCGCCCACGTAACGAGGTAGTATCCGAAACGCCGACGTGGTGAACGCGAATCCTCGAAGGGTTCGGCTCCGTGCCCGTCGGTCGAGCAAATCCGACGATACCTCCGAGTCCATCGACGTGTCAGCGACTCCCTACTGGCAAAAACAACAGATGTGAGTCACCGATACCGAGGATAGGAGTAACGGCCATTTGGCATGGCCAGCCAGCCACCGTCACGATGGCTGGGTTAGATGTGGACTCCCGTAAAGTGGCGGCACCCGTGGTTGCGAACCTGAAACTCCCACCGCTCGGGATTCCTCCGCCTTCAGACGGGGGAGGATGTCAAGATGTCTGTTGCTGCTACAGTTGTGATTGAACGGTAACGAAATTCAAATATTTAAGCGGATCGCGGAGTGACTGACGCAGTCACTTCCGCGAACAGCGCTTGCACGTCAGCGACTGTCGCTTGTCCGTCGCCATTAATGTCGAACTGCGACGGATTGGCTTGGATAGCGCTGTCGTCCGTGTTTGCGATAGCGCCAGGATATCAAGGATCGACATCGCCGAAGTCGTTTAAATTGTCCGGGCAATCGACGGCGAGGAGCGTGCTGCTGTCGTCGTCGATCTGCCTGAGGAAAATGGCATCCGTCGAGTCGATACCGAACATACGTGGCCGTCAGCAGCCAACGTCAAATCTCGCTACGCTCTACGCTCGGCGATGCCTTCGCGCTCGGGACCGCAGCACACGTTGACGGGATGTTGCTTGTTGGTGCCGCTGGTGATTACGACGACATCACGGAGGTTCAGATCACTCGGTTCCGGATCGAACCAGCGTAGTAGGGTGAGGGAGTTTTGCTCTCCGACCCGTCGCTTACACCGAGTTCGACGCGCGTTGGTTGCGTCTCACCGACCCGCTACCGACGGTGAACCCACCCCGGAGCCAAGCCCGGGCCAGTCGCCGTATACACTTTCACACGATGGGACACGTTACGGGACGCCTCACGCTCCCTCTGACTCCGCAGTCAGTACTCGATCGCCGCGGAGTACCGGTCCAACACGAGGACGAACGCCGCGCCGGCGACCGCCGCGAGCGCGAACCGCGGCGCGGCGGCGCGCCACGACTCCCCGCTCTCGGCGAGTCGGAGCGACACCTCGACGAGGGGCGCCCGGAGCGCGCCCACGACCAGGCTGACGAGGAAAGCGAGCGTCGCGGCCCGGGCCCGCGCGAGCGCGTAGCGGATGGCGTGGGCGACCGTGAACAGGCCGACGACGCCGCCGACGAGGAACGTCACCACGGGCGGGACGGTCTCGAGGAGCGCGTCGCTCCCGTCGCCGGTGAGGAACGCGACGAGCCCGTCGACCGCTCGGCTCACGGTGCCCGACATGTACTCGTACTGGCCCAAGACGACGAGCAGGAGCGACCCGGAGATCCCCGGGAGCACCATCGCGCTGACCGCGACCGCGCCGGCGACGAAGACGACCGGCAGCGAGCTGCCGAGCGCGGTCGACGCGTACCCCGACGCGAGGAAAGCGAGCAGGAAGCCCGCAGCGGCTGCCGCCTTGCGACGGGGCGTGTCGAGCGCGACGCCGCCGAGCAACACGCCCGCCGACGCCGCGATCAGCCCGAAGAAGAAGCCGTACGTCGCGACCGGCCGGGTCGTAAGGAGGTAGTTGACGCCGCTCAAGACGGCGACGACGGCCGAGCCGATGCCCGCGCCGAGCACGAGGAGGAAGGCGCCGTCGATCTCGTGGAACGCGGCGCGGGCGTCCGGGATGTTGGCTGGTCGGACGCCCGTGAGGATCCGTTGGATCCGTCCGGGGTCGATCGCGGTGACGGCCGCGATCAGCCGCTCGTAGATGCCGACGATGAGCGCGATGGTGCCGCCGGAGACGCCGGGGACCGCGTCCGCGCTCCCCATCGCGACGCCTTTCAGATACAGCGTCGCCCACTCCCGGAGGCCGGCCATCGCTGGTTACGCGCTCGTCCCGTCCCGGGGCGTTGCGACGACCGCCGTCGCGTCCGCGACGACCGGGCTCGCGGGCGTGATCGTCGCGCTCTCGTTGCCTGAGCCGTCGCCGCCGTCGGAGCCGCTCCCGTCGACCGGACAGTCGGGGTCGCCGCTCGGGCAGTCGATGACCTCCTCTTCGAGTTCGACCGTCGCCGCGGCGTCGTCTTCGCCGACGACCTGCGCCTCGGTCACCTCGACCTGCCCGACGCGCTGGGTGGTGTACAGGTCGTCGCCGGTCGTCCGCTCGGTGGTGACGGTGTACGCCCCGGTCGCGCGGACGCTGGTGTTGGTGTAGCCGTTGTCGGGGCCGAACTCGGCGTAGCCGGTCGTGGAGTACGGCACCGTGAGCTCGAAGTCGCCGTTCGAGTCGGCTTCGGCGTACTGCGTGTACTCGAACGTCTGGCCGGAGGGCTTCTGCATCTCGACGGTCGCCTCGACCTCTGCGCCGGGCTGGGCGCCCGATCCTTCGATCGTCGCGCCGGGCACTCGTTCGAACGTCTTCACGTAGTCGTCCTGGAACGCCTGCAGGAACGGCTCGCCGAGGATGTCCTCGACGCTGGTCCCCTCGGGGACGAGCTGCTGGAGCACGCGGACCTGCAGCGCGGAGGGCGACTGGCCCTTGGCTTGGGAGGCGTGGACGAGCCGGTGGTGTTCGAGGGCTGCGACGCGCTCGGAGGGCAGGTCGCCGACGCCGCCGATCTGGGCGCTGCCGTCCTCCTCGACGTACTCCCGGGCCGCAGTCATGTTGTCGAACTGTTTCATCGTGGCCGTCCGGTCCTCCGGGATGACGCTGACGTCCACCTGGTCGCCGCTCTGCGTCTGAGCGGTCCGCGTCTCCCAGTCGACGACGACCGGTTCGGGGTCGACCGCGCTGCCGTAGTGTTCGTAGAGGCGGATCATCTGGCTCTCGTGGTAGCGCTGGGTGTTCACCTGCATCACCGTCTGGAACCCGCCCTGCTCGGTCTGCTGGTAGAGGACGCGGTTGAAATCAGAGCGCGTCTCGTTGCCCGAGTAGAACGTGACGGGCGCGCCGAACTTGGAGTTCGGCGAGGCCATCTGCCAGTCGACCATCACGTAGCGAGTGTTCTCGCCCTCGTCGCTCTGGCTGGCGAGGACTTCGCGGGACTCCTCTTCAGTCGGCGCGAGGAGGTAGTCGGCCGCTTCGCCCGCGTTCTGTTGGAACGGATTCGCGTTCGGGATGCGCTCCGCGCGAGTGGTGATCCAGTGGCCGTAGTCCCACCACGACTGCACGCCGTACGCCCCTTCCGGGTAGTCGAAGTCGCCGTCGGCCGGGCGCTCGTAGGTGCCGTACAGCTCCATGGGGTTGTCCGCGCCCTCGAGCTCGCCGGGCGTGGGCGTCTCGTCGTTCATCCACTGGAGGCTCCCGTCCCACTGGGTGACGCCGCCGGGGCCGGTGTTCGCGCCGGCGGCCCAGACGGGCGTCGCCATCGCGACGAGCGGGACGATCAGGACGACGACGAGCGCGATGGCCGTCATGGCCTGCCACCCTTCGATGTCGCGGAGGTTGTCAAGCGACCGGAGGCTGATAGCGTCGAGCGCAATCTGCAGGAAGTACGCCGCGCCGACCGCGACGATCACCGCGAGGTAGTAGTTGAAGCGGGTCTGGGTGAACGCGGCGCTCCCGATGAACGCCGCCCAGACGATAAAGTAGAGTTCCTCGGCGTCGTACTCGACGAGGAACGTCGCGCCGACGAGGAAGGCCGCGGCGATGACGAGCCCGACCACCTGCCAGCTCACGCCGACGACGCCGTCGATGGCGCCGTAGAGCTGGGGGACTGCGTAGACGGAGCCGACCACGGCAAGTGCGGCCGGGATGTAGAGGGTGTGGTTGGTGTCATCGGAGCGGTAGAGGGGGCGCGCGAGGATATAAAGGATCGCGGCGAGCGCGAGGAAGAACGCGAAGCCGTACTGCGAGAGGACGAACTCAGAGAAGGCGGCGTTCTGGAGCGGGGGTTGCCCCTCGCCGATCGTCTGGAACGTGGCGCGAGCGCTAAAGCCGATGAAGTTCAGAAGGTTACTGGTGAGCGTCGACCACAGCGAGGGAAGCGCCAGCCAGACGACGCCGGCGGACGCGAGGATGAGCCCGCCGACGGCCGGGGGATACGTGTCCACTTCGAGTTCGCGCGACTCCCACTGACGGGCGAGCCACGCGAGGAAGACGGAGCCGAGCGCGACACCGAGCGGGAGCACGACCTGCGTGAGCGAGTAACTGGTAACGCCGAAGGAGAAATTGTCGAGCGGAATCACCTGCATCAGCCCGGCGACGCCCATCGACACCGCGCCCGCGAACGCGATCGGCTCGGGACTCGTGTCGTGATACACGTCGCTGGTGATCTTGATCGCGAGGAAGACGCCCGTGAACCCGACCATGAGGACGCCCGGCTGCCACGTCCACATGTAGAGGCCGAGCGCGACGCCCGCCGCGGCCGCGTACGCAGTCGGACGCTTGAGTGCGTCCCAGTCGCGGTCGACGACGAGCTCCCACACCGGTGCCTCGCGCTCGGCGACCGCGAAGGCGACGAGGAACGCGAGGACACCGAGGCTCTGGAAGAGGACTTCGGCCGCGCTGTGGTCGGGGAACCCGACGAGACTGTAACTGAAGAAGGTACCCGGCAGGAGCGCGAGGACGACCACGGCGGCGACCGCGGCGAACCGGTCGACGAACCGACGCGCGATAAAGTAGGTCGGAATCGCGACGAGCGAGCCGGCGATGGGCGCCATGATGAGCATGACCTCCTCGGTGCTGCCCATGATCGGCCGGGCGATCCAGATGCTGACCGCCATGATGTGGTCCCACAGCGTCCCGAACTGGCCGGCAGACCGGCCGACCGGGAAGCCGGTCCAGACGTCGAAGGGAAGGGTGTTCGGCCAGTTCTCGAGAAGGTAGCTCGTCTCGCGGAAGTGGTACCACGCGTCGTTACCGCGGAAGTACACTTCGCCGTTCTGGATGAAGTTTCCATACGATCGGAGGCGGGTCCACAGCATGAAGGCCACGGCCACCAGGAGGAGCGGGACGTGGTACCACCGTTTGAGGACGTCGAGGGGTGACCCCTCGTCGTCCCCGACGGCGTCGGTTTGCTGACTCATTACACGATGTCACTCTCAAAACCTCCATAAGACTTGTTATATACCGCTCGGCAGTGGGTTCAGAATCCTTATTGATCCGGGGGGAAAAGTCGGCGACAATGAAGGTCTCCGTCGTCGTCTGCACGTACACGATGGATCGCTACGAAGTCTTCACGGAGGCCGTCGAGAGCGCGCTCGCGCAGACGTACGACCCGGTCGAGGTCGTGCTCGTGATCGACGGCAACCCCGAGGTGTACGAGCGGGCGGTCGAGGATTTCGGCGATCGCGAAAACGTCATTATCTCCGACAACGACGAGAACGAGGGCATCTCGTACAGTCGAACGCGCGGCGCGGAGCTGGCGTCGGGCGAGATCGTCGCGTTCATCGACGACGACGGGGTGGCCGAGGAGGACTGGATCGCGAAACTCGTCGAGGTGTACGAGGAGACGGACGCGATCGCGGTCGGCGGCGACGTGCGCCCCAACTGGCAGGGCGAGCGGCCCGACTTCTTCCCCGAGGAGTTCTACTGGCTCGTCGGCTGCGTCGAGCCGGGATTCGCCGAGGACGGCGAGGAGATCCGGAACACGTACGGGTCCAACATCTCGTACCGTCGCGACGCGTTCCGGGAGGTCGGCGGGTACGACCCGAACACGGGTCGAAAGGGCGACAAGCATCTACAGGCGCACGAAGCGCCCGTCGGAATTCGGCTGCTAGAGGAGTTCGGACAGGGAATGGTGTACACAGAGGACGCTGTCGTCCATCACACGCTGTTCGAGTACCGCGGGGAGTTCCGGTGGCTGGTGTTCCGGTCGTTCTGGCAGGGGTACTCCAAACGCGTGATGGATATCCTGTACCCGGACGCGCCCGACGCAAAGGGGGACTACCTGAAGTGGTTGTTGACAGATCGGGTGCCACGTCGGTTGGAGGGGTTGGTTCGGTCACCGTCGACGGCCGCGGTGACACAACTCGGGGCGATCGGGGCGTTTACTGCGGCCGTCGGGTTGGGGTACCTGTATGCGTTGGCGACACCGGGGTTAGTAGAGAAGGCGAACGCCTGACTAGTCTCACGTGAGGTCGGCGTACCAGTCCGGTTCCACGTCTGTTTCGTCGACGGTCTGTGTGACGACTTCACGCATTCGTTCGTGAAATGCCTCCACAGAGAAGCGATCCGCGAAGTTCGCGATCCGATCCGGAGACCACGATACCCCTTGTGACTCGAACGTCGTCACGGAGTCGACGATCGACCGCGGCGCGCCTGACCGAGAGTGATGGTAACCGTTCTTTCCCGAGACGACCTGATACTGTGTCATTCCCTCCTCGACACCGAGCAGTGGAGTTCCCGCCGCAAGCGCTTCCACCGGCGCGATCCCAAAGTCTTCGTCGCGACCGTTGAACACGAACGCTTTCGCCCCTGCGAGCAGCTCTCGTTTCCGCTTTTCCGAAACATACCCGTCGAACTCGACGTTGTCGTCGGCGATCGATTCGAGTTTCTCGCGTTCCGGCCCGTCACCGGCCACGACCAGTCGGTGGCCGGACTCGTTGAACGCTCGAACGATGCCGTCGATATCTTTGTGCCAGTCAAGTCGGGAAAGCGTCAGATAGTAGTCGCCGGTCGACTCGTCGTCTGGTGAGTACTCCTCGGTCGCCACCGGGGGATATACGACGGCCACCTTCTCTTCGGGGACACCCCAGTATCTGACCACGCGCCGCTTCACGATCTCTGAGTTCACGACGAACCGGTCCGGTTTGTGGGTGTTGTGGTCGTACGCGACCCGCATCGCGTAGTACAACAGGAGTTTCAGCGGCCGAAATCGCGACGACGCCACCTCCGCGATCTGATCGGATTGCCGACGATTGGTGTGGTGGATGTACGCCACCCAGACCTGATCGTCCGGCGGAACGTAGAACAGCGGTTCGTTGCCCGACGTGACCAGCACGTCGTACTCGCGGATCGGCTCAGCCAATTGCCAGCCTAACAAGTGTGCGAATTGCCGGAGTATCCCGTCGCGCCCCAGCGCCCACTCAAAGAATCGACCCCCGATGAGTTGCGTCGATTCGATGTCTTCCGGTTCGATATCGGCGTCTCGGTACCCTACGTAGAACGGCGCGTCGGCGAACACTCGGGACAGCTCCCACGCGAGTCGGTCTCCGCCGCCGTTGGCGTGTTCGCCCCAGTGAGCGACTGCAACCGATTTCGGTATCTCGTTAGCGTGTTTTGAGCTACTTCCAGTCATGAATATAACTCAACCGTTACCCGGTGCCGAATCAAACGTGACACGTTCCCACAATCGCACGCAGCACCCGCACAACTCGTTCTAGCGATGTCAGTTCGGTTAATTCTCCGAAAATGTCCATCATACGTGTATCGGTCTCCATCACAGAAATTAAAGCCTCTGTATTAGATCTGACACGCGACATCTGCGAGTTTCTTCAAGGTAGAACGATAATCACAACTTATACGCAAACAGACGATAGAGGTACACTAATCGTATGCTTCCACAACGGTATAATATCGATAGTTTCCTAGATGCACTCCGGAACCCGTCTGAACTGTATGCAGAAGTGGGTAGGCTTCGCGACCAAATCGGTTTTCAATTCACCCATCAAGACGCAATCGACGTAATGGCACAAGATTGGGATTACCTAATTATCCTCGATGCCTGCCGGTATGATATCTTCGAAGAAATAAATTGGATGGAAGGCGATCTGAAGCGGGTTGTCTCTGCGGGATCACACAGCGAGGAATTTTGTGAGCACAATTTTGAGGGAAAGACGTTCTACGACACGGTATACGTCACCGCGAACGCATTCGGCGCCCGAATCGGGGACGGTGTATTTCACGAGCTTGTGTATACTGGTGAGGAAATAAATGATGAGTACGTGGGGTGGCACGCGTTCTCAGAACGAATGGAACCGGAGACCATCTACGACGCGACCGTTGAGGCCGTGGAACGTCATCCGGACAAACGTGTCATCGCACACTTCATGCAGCCGCATACTCCGTACTTAGGGGAACGAGCGGCCGAAATACGGGAACGCGTGGCAGAAGACGGTCTGATCGTCAGGTCTCGACAGCCAGAGAAAGTAGAGCAGTATTCACTAGATGAAGAGAACGTCGTTGTTTCGCTGAAGGAGGCCGCAGAGCGCGGCTTTGTAACCAACGAGGAACTCCGGGAGGTATATGTTGAAAACCTTCGACTTGTTCTAGAATACGTCGAATCGTTGGTGTCGCGTCTTAGCGGTAGGATCGTCATCACTGCTGACCACGGTGAGTATCTCGGCGAAGACGGTAAACTCGGCCACCCGAAGTACCAGTACGCGGAGGTCGTTCGTGAAGTTCCCTGGCTATTCATTGAATCAGGACCACGCCCTGAGATTACTGAGACGATGCCGACTGGGGCTGCCGATATCGACGAGGATGAGATTACGGAACACCTTCGGGATCTCGGGTACAAGGACTGATGTTAGAAAAGCAGTTTTGTTCCCCGTCTCAGATCTATCGTGGCCAAGCAGGGGATGAATCTGACCAGCATCAACGTACACTGGTTGATACTGTTTGTCCACCTTACATCCGATAACATGGTAGAGACCACACAGTTCCTCAAACGAGGGTGGGAGATTCTAAATAGACATGGACCCGTAGCACTCGCAAGCCGATCCCTTACTTTCGTCATAGATTTGATAAAAGACGGATACTACGGACAACTAGCAAAACAGAACTCACCGATAGACTATCACGGAGTCTCTCTTCCGCTGGATATGCCGATCTTTGACAATCACATCCGTCGCGCTTTCGTGACTGGTCTTTACGAGGCAGAAGAAGTGGAACTGATAGATGAGTACGTAACGGGGCAGTACGACCTCATCGATTTAGGTGCATCGACAGGGTTCTCTACCGTTTACGCACTCAACCGGCTAGACGAGAAGTCCCGTACTGTCGCAGTCGAGGCGAATCCGGAAATGATCGATGTTGTCCGCACGGTCCGAGAGCTAAACGATGCCAATCTCAGTATCGAACACGCGGCGTACCGACCTAGCCGCTCGGAGGTGACGTTTCACGTCCATGGCAAAACGGTCAGCGGTAGTACGAAAGAGCAGGGTGAACGCGAGATAACAGTTCCGGCAGTGTCGTTGACTGACCTCCTCTCAAAGTATGGGATAAGGGACTTCGTCTGTTTGGCGGACATCGAGGGCGGTGAAATTGATCTCTTCCGACACGACATGGACATCTTAGAGGACCGATGTGCCTTACTCGTCGTGGAACTACACGAAATAGACGGGATTGCGGCCGAGTCAGTACAGTTACTCACAGACTCCGCGTTTGAGCTTGTCGACAACGTCGGCGACGTCTACGTCTACCGGAACGAGTCTCTCCATCGATAGTCAAGTCTCGTTTCTATCCCGCTAATTTAAGTACACTTAAGAAATCACTCTCAACGATGAGAGAGACCGTAGCGTACCTCGTCGGCGGCGACAACTGGGTTCCGTGCTTCGTCTCCGTCTATTCCCTGCTTGATAATAATCCGGACTCGACCTTCCGTGTGGTCATCTTCACTGAAGAGGATCGCAGCAACAAGTTCTTCGCCAACGTAGATCTGCTTGAGGGAGTTCATGACGATTTTACCGTCGAATATGTAAACATCCCTCTCGACCGATTCAACGCTCTCCCTGAGGAACCGGAGAAAAACGCGATATTTCCCAAAGCGATGTACGCCAAGTTACTTATCCCAGAGTTGTTCCCCGACCCTCCAGAGCAATTCCTCTATCTCGACGCCGATACACTCATTTTGAACAGTCTCACGGAGCTTTTCGAACGCTCCCTTTCCGAAGTGACGGTCGCGGCAGCGCCCGATGTTAAAAACCGGATCGGCGGACTCGATGTCGGCCTAAACAGACAGTATTTCAACGCCGGCGTCATGTACGTTGACCTCAACCGGTGGGTTGAGACGGAGGTCACTCCTACCTGTCTGGACTTTATTCAGAGGCACAAGCCCAGCTATATGGACCAAACAGCATTGAACGCCGTTCTTCATCGGCGCGATGATGTCGATATCATCTCACCGAAGTACAATCTCATTCGTTCGTGGGAAGAGAACGCTGACGAGAACATCGAAGTATCATTCGATTGGGACGATACAGGCATCATCCACTATGCAGGTGTCCCGAAGCCCTGGCACTACCGGGCCAACGGTGAGATTTTTGATCACTGGCTCTCGTACTGTGATAAGACTCCCTTCGGCGACTTTTACCCCCAACATCGTAACCCGAAATTCGTCGAGTATACTGAGAAGGCCTTAGAACCGTTTCCGCGACTCCACGCAATGGCGGAGTGTATTTATCAGAATATTTGATAAATTATTCATTAAATCGTGGGTGATCAGCCCAGTATACTCCAACGCCCCTTCCGACATTTTTTTGCTCATCACCGATACGAATCACATCTTGTAGCCGAGCGCTTCGAGGCGCTCCTCGGTACTCTCAGGTGTGTTATCTTCGTTGTTGCCCGCAGTCGGTGGTTCCGTCGTCGGTTCGTGTGTCTGCTTGTCCGTAGCCATCGTCTCAACCCACGGGACCTTCCGCACGTACGGGTTGATACTTCCCGTATGGTGACCATACTCCCAGTACTCCCCGAACGCTTCCCCGTGATCCGCCGATATCGCGACCGTCTCGGCGTCAATATTCTCCAAGAGAAGCTCTACCTCGTCAAGCACGTATCGCAGTTCGTCAAGGTATGTCTGCCAGATTGTCTCGTAGTCACCAGTCTCACCGAAGTAGCCCCACCAATCGGACTCGTGCCGTTCCAACTCTCGGTTTTCTGCGAGTGCGTTCGCAACGTAGGGGGGATGTGGCTGGAGGTAGTGGAGAATTAGTCGGTCGAAGTCATACTCACGGTTGACCGAGATCCCTCGATTCGTCACGTATCGTGGAGGTGTTCCACCATCTTTGTGGCCGAGTGGCCCAGCTGTCCCGACCGGTTCGTATTCGTAAAGGTATTCGAACCGACCGAGTGACGAGACGTCTACTGTCGGTATTCGACCGAGGAGTCGGTACGCTAAGTTCGAATCATTTTTTAAGGCTGATTCATGATGATGGTTCTGAAGGATTTCTGCCGAAAAGACGTTCGCAGATAAGTACGCGGTATTTTTGATTTCGGACTTGTAATCTTCAGTGAAGGTCTTTGCGATCCACTCCGGTGATCGCCCACCGACCGACCAGATTGAGTCGTTAGTAGTTAGAAAGTCATATTCGGGAGAGACTTCGTTGAGAGCGTCAACCCGACACGTGTCTAACAGTATGAGTACGTCCCAATCTCGATCGAAGACATTCGTTCCGATCGTTGTCAGAGTGTTCGTATATGCGAATGGGAGGCGAAAGGCAAGTTCCGAAATTGTCTTATCAAACGCTTGTTTCGGACTTCGCAAGCCCTTCTTTATGTTCTTCAGCGATAGGTCATGTTTGAGCATTTTCTAGTATTCGTTTAGTTGTTCTACACAGAGTTATGTACTCTGAATCAGACCACTGAACATAGATTGTTCATATGGAAAACAGCACTAAAGATTTCACTAAATCGAACATAATCTGAAGGGGAACCATGCTATCATAGTCTAATGGATGATAACTGGACTAATGGAAGTTCTGATAATACAGAGATTATCCGTCGATTTTATCAACTGGGATGGTCCACCAGCATACTATGATTAGTGAAATACGAAAATTCTGGAAGTTACTAAAACTCGGAGGAATAAAATTGGCAGTTCTACGGACAGTTGAACATGGTAAGCGGACGATTTACAGTAGGATTGGGGTCTCTAGATACATCCAATCAAGACTCCTAGTTGGCGGGCCCGCAATGCCTCTCCATGCGTGTTATGTTCTACTCTATCGACTACTAATTAGTCAGTCCACATCAGACCAGGTAGATGTGATGGAGCAGGACTGGGATAATCTAATTCTCTTGGATTCGTATCGAGCAGACTATTTTACTGAATACTCATCTTTTAAAGGTAATCTATCCACGAGAGTTTCAAAGGGAACATGGAGTCTTGAATTTATTGTAAAGAATTTTCAAGATAAGACATTACACGATACAGTTGTAGTTACTTCCAATCCATATTACCAACGCTATTCAAAGCTTGGTCAGGATACGTTCCATTCGATTAAATACTGCGAGAAAACAGTTGGTATAGAAAGTTTCAAACAGGTATCACAGCTTGCATTTGAAGCTAGCGAGGAGTTCCCGAACAAACGGCTCATTATTCATTATATGAAACCACATACACCACATATAGGCGAGACCTCAGATAAGCTTCGAGCAAAATTCGGTGACGTATTTCCGGGAATGTTCATGCTGTACCGGTCTGGTGTAATTACGAAAGGCACTCTTGAGCAGTCGTACGTTGACACCATCAATATGATTGAACCTGAAGTTCAAGACCTACTTGACAAGTTGGATGGTAAGTCAGTAGTGAGTTCTGACCACGGGGAAAACCTTGGAGAGAGATACCATGGGATGACCCAGACCGGCCATGGTAGCCCAACACCTGAGTGTTATCGTGTTCCTTGGCTTGAACTGGAACACGAGACACGCCGACAGGTATCAGAAGACTCCCCAGAGAAAATTTCTGCTGTTGACGAAGAATCAATAGAAAATAACCTCCGTGCCCTCGGATATAAATAACATTTTTGTGTTTCACGGCGGTGTTGAAACAGAGTCGTGATCACTGTCAACCACGGAGAGGCGTTTGGCAAGTATGGAGTGTTGGGGGTACAAAATCGGAGCGTTACATCCGAAGATTCGGAACGTTCTATGGGTACTTAAATCCGTGAAAGATACCGAAACGCACGAGTCCGTCTTCAAATAGCCATCAATTCCAAGATGGTTCAAAAAGTCGACAATCAACTAGAAGCGCTCAGATACAGGGTCTGACTCCGGATGGTGTGCGAGCAATCTTGCCAGCAGAACCACAGCGTTATTATCTCTGTACCAGTTCCCTGAACTATGCGCCATCACCTCCGCAAGGCCCGAGAAGTGTACGCCGAAGGCGGGGTTCTGGAAACTGCGAGGAGTGCCATCCGATATCTCCCTGTTGAGCTCAACAACGCCGTCTTTCGATTACAGCACGGCAGCGGAACCCACGTGATGGACGAAGACTGGGATAACCTGTTTATTTTAGACGCCTGTCGGTTCGATATGTTTACTGAGTATGTGGACTTGGAAGGTATACTAAAGCCCCGTATCTCGTTAGGTTCCAGTAGTGAGGAATTCATGGAACGAAATTTTGCAGGAGCGACCTTTCATGACACAGTATATATAAATGCTAACCCGTATATTGCCAAACTCGGACTAGATAACGGAACATTTCACGCAGTTATTAATTGTCTAGATGCGTGGGATGATAACTTGGAGACGGTTCCGCCGGGTCCAGTTGTAGAGGCTGCGCGGGACGCGATCTCGGAATTTCCCGACAAACGGATAATTGTCCACTTTATGCAGCCACACGCTCCCTTTATTGGCGATGCTGGTCGTGAGATCGGAGGTGGTGGATGGACGATGGACCGAGACATAGATTCAAGCGCGAGCATTTGGGAACGCGGGAGGGCAAACGATGTCAGCGACGAAGCCATCTGGAAGGGGTACGTGGAAAATCTCGAACTAGTGATCGACGAACTTCGTCCCTTACTTTCAGAGGTGGATGGTAAGTCCGTGGTGACGTCGGATCACGGAAATCTGGTCGGCGAACGCCTGTCACCGATACCGACCCGGAAAAAGTACGGCCACCCATATGGTGTCCACACAGAGGAGCTGGTGAAGATCCCGTGGTTCGTCGTCAACGACGGGAGGCGACGTGATATTAATGAAGACCCACCTGTTGAACAGGGAACTGTTTCTGAGGAAACAGTAACAGAGCACCTAGAGGCGCTTGGATACAAATGAAAACAGCAATATACGGGAATTTTTTAATGATTCTTATTCCAGCTGAGTTTACACCTCAAAAAGTACGTAGAAAACTCCGATCTGACGGGATCACCAGCACAGCCGTCACAGCCGCGGACCTATTCGTTCGAAAACGAGTCGGACATCGACTTCTCAATCCACTGGTTGAGCGTGGGATTATTCGTGTTTTACCGCGACACGAGCTCAAGAACCGGGCTAAGAAAACCCTCAATGTTGGTGATGGGGCGAAAAGCGAACCCTCTGTGTTCGTTTCTGCTATTGAGACTGGATATCTTCTTGGTGAGACGGGGCTTGCGATGACTTCGGGGTTTGAAGTAATTTTGGAAAGCGCAGACACGCCCGACCACGCTCGACAGGCCTTAATGGCGATGTGCTCTCGAGAATTGTTCTTCGGTCGCCTTCCCTTTCAAGGACTGATCCGTAAGACTCCTCCAAAAGATCTCCCAGTGCTTGATACAGTCGCGCCATTAATACCGCGGTACCCGACGAACTACTATCACTGGATGGTAGAGACGGCCCCAAAGATCCGATATCTCCGGATGTTCGAACAGCAGACCGGTACTGACGTGACAGTCCTCGTTCCCAATAATGCCCCGCCGTTCGTTAAAGAAACCTTGACCCATCTTGGGTGGCCGGTGGAGCAAGTCACGTTTGCGACGGAACCGATTTACGAGGTCCAGAACCTCATTTTATCCCCGTACCCAGAACGTTCAAGAACAGAACTTAACTGGCTACGCGAAACTATTCTTAACAGTGTTCTAAACGAGCGAAGAATGGCTGACTCAGACTCCAGAATATACGTTTCACGCTCCAATGCGATTTCAAGACGGGTAGTCAACGAGAACCAGGTGATGGAGGTGCTCAAACCCTATGGATTTGAGCGATATCACCTCGAGGACCGATCACTCGCAGAGAACGTGCGACTGTTCAACAGCGCAGATATGGTCATCGGACCGCACGGTGCGGGGCTCACCGATATCATTTTCACCGAAGACTGTACGCTTGTCGAGCTTTTCGGTGCTCGTTTGAACAAGGTCTACGAAAAACTCTCGAAGACGCTCGAGATAGAGTACAACCCAATGTACTGTCAATCAGAGGGTGCAGACATCATCGTAGACACAGCAGCATTAGAAGAACAGATGAATACAATAACATAAGAGTAATACTACCTATGTCAGCGTAGATGAAAAGAGTTTTTTTATCAATCCACTACCCGAGACCAGACAGTAAATGAAGAACCACTACACACTTGAAAACCTCAGACGAGCTCTGAACAACCCCGGTCTGATAGCCCGTGAAATCCTTCGTTTAGTGAGCTGGCCGATCCACCGAGCGTACGGCAGATACACGAATTCACAGTACGACGACGTGAGTATCGATGTGATGGACGAAGACTGGGACAATCTCATTCTCCTTGATGCTGCGCGGTACGACTACTTTGAGGAGTTGAGTGATCTCAATGGGGAGTTACAGAAAGCGGTTTCACGCGGGAAGAAGAGCTGGGAGTTCATCGAGGAGAACTTCGTCGGCCGAGAACTCCAAGACACCGTTTATGTCACCGCGAACCCGTTTTCGACGGATATCCCCGAAGGCACGTTCTTCGACATCGAACACCTCCACGCGAGCCGGTGGGACGACCGGATCGGGACCGTACAACCTGATGAGGTGGTGGAGGCCGCCATAGAGGCACATGAACGCTACCCGGACAAGCGGCTCATCGTTCATTTCATGCAGCCACATCGGCCGTACGTTGGAGAGACGGCGGACAAGCTTCGTGAGCGGCTCGACTTACAGGGGTACGGGAATCACGACGAGGGCATCCAAATTTGGGGGGCGGTAAAGCAGGGAGATGTTTCGATCGAGGAAATCCGCCAAGCATACACCGAGAGTACCGAAATCGCCCTCCAAAACATAGAGGAACTTCTGGAGGCGGTTCCTGGAAAGTCCGTCGTAACCTCCGACCACGGAGAGATGCTTGGTGAACGAGTATTCCCTTTTACCTCACGAGTTTGGGGACACATGGAGGGTTTCGATACACCCACACTCAGGGAGGTACCGTGGTTGGTAGTGGATTCGCCTCACAGACGTAAGGTAACCTCCTCTGAGCCGATCGAATCGGAAGTGCCACTCAGGGACTCTGAGATAGCAGAACGACTTGATGCACTGGGTTATTCAGATTAAGATGGTGCTTTGTCACAGGGAGTAGCCGACGACATAGAACCATCGCAAATGAACAAGTAAGAATAGTTGGAGCGACTTGAACTAGATAGATATACAATATGCGTTTGGGCCAAACTTCGTTACTCTATTTTTTATCAAAAGTTTCTGGATCACTGCTCGGAGCCTTAGCTACGGTTTACATCGCTAGAATCCTCGGAGCCGAACCGCTCGGTGTCTATCATCTTGTTATCGGTCTCGTATCTTGGTTTGCTATTCTGGGACGCGTTGGTGTTTCGAAAGCAATTGCCAAGCGCGTCTCTGAGGGTTCGGATGAAGGCGAATATGTCGTGGCGGGGACTGCCGTAATCCTCCTTATGTTTATCTTCGCGGCTGCTGTGATCGTTCTCTTTCGTGGTCAGATTGTAGACTATGTTGGATATCCTGCCACCGGATATGTTGTTTTCATCCTATTCGTCGTATTACTAAACGGGCTTGTGAACTCCTTACTTACTGGCCTTCACCTTGTCCACATCAGTGGAATCCTTTCACCGTTACGGACTGGAGGGCGCGCACTTGCTCAGGTTTCACTTATTATTGCTGGTGTAAGTACTGCAAGTTTATTCATTGGCCACCTGATTGGCTACTTCCTCGTGGTCGGAATTGGGATTTATTATGTCATTCAAAACGTTCCATCGTTCTCCCGACCGAACCGGAGTCACTTTGAAGACCTGTTTGACTTCGCGAAGTTCTCTTGGCTCGGAAGTCTGCAATCTCGCATGTTCAGTTACACTGACATTGTCATTCTCGGATTTTTTGTTTCGTCCGGGTTGGTCGGTGTATACGCCGTGGCTTGGAACGTAGCGCATTTTTTTATCCTGTTCAGCGGCGCACTCAGTACGACGTTATTTCCCGAAATGAGTTCGATATCTGCACAAGGTGACTCACAGGCTGTGGGGCGCATAGTTGAACAGTCGCTGTCGTTCGGAGGTCTCTTTCTTATTCCCGGATTTCTTGGCGGAGCAATTCTCGGAGAACGCGTACTACGAATCTACGGCCCCGAATTTCCAAAGGGAGCAACTATTTTGACTCTCCTGATTTTGGCAAATCTCTTTATGGGCTATCAGGATCAACTGCTGAATACCCTGAACGCTATCGACCGTCCGGAACTCGCATTTCGGGTAAATATTATTTTTATCGCTGCGAATCTCTCACTCAACGCAATTCTTATTTATTTATTTGGTTGGGTTGGTGCTGCTGTTGCAACAGCAGTTTCGGTTGCAATTAGTTTATTTTCTGCTTATTGGTATGTGAATTCGATCATCGAATTTGACACACCTGTTGAAGAAGTAGCGAGACAGTGTTTTGCTGCTATACTGATGTCAGGGGTGGTGGCCGGAGGACTATGGGTCGAAAACTCATATCGTATCTTACGTCACAACGTCGCCACTGTTCTGTTATTGGTTGGTATCGGTTCTGTGGTATACTTTATTTGCTTATTCGGCCTGTCAGCACAATTCCGTGAAGCAGTGGATCGTAACTCTCCAGTTGATCTCCCGTTTGTTCCCCGGTAATCGGAATGAGTGGTATCAGCTGAGGTGGTATCGGAAATTCAATTAAACAGAATCGCAGTACTCACGTAGCCCTGTAGATTGAGTTAGATGAAGGTATTTACCGAGGTAGATATATCGGTGTACCATGCAAGCAGTCGTACTCGCCGCGGGCAAAGGAACACGCCTCCGACCGCTCACGGATGACAAACCGAAGGTGCTCGTCGAGGTCAACGGCACGCCCCTCATCGAGGACGTCTTCGACAACCTGATCGACGCCGGCGCGACCGAGCTCATCGTCGTCGTCGGCTACAAGGCCGAACAGATCATCGACCGCTACGGCGACGAGTACCGCGACGTGCCGATCACCTACGCCCACCAGCGCGAGCAGTTGGGCCTCGCACACGCTATCCTCCAAGCGGAACCCCACGTCGACGGCGACTTCATGCTGATGCTCGGCGACAACGTCTTCCGCGGGAATCTCGGTGACGTGGCCAGCCGCCAGAAGGAAGATCGCGCGGACGCCGCCTTCCTCGTCGAGGAAGTGCCCTATGAGGAAGCATCGCGCTACGGGGTGCTCGACACCAACGAGTACGGCGAGGTCGTCGAGGTCGTCGAGAAGCCCGACGACCCACCCTCGAACCTCGTGATGACCGGCTTCTACACGTTCACCCCTGCCATCTTTCACGCCTGCCATCTTGTACAGCCCTCCGACCGCGGCGAGTACGAGCTCCCCGACGCGATCGATCTCCTCATCCAGTCCGGCCGCACCATCGACGCGATCCGACTGGACGGCTGGCGGATCGACGTGGGCTACCCTGAGGACCGCGACCGCGCCGAGGAGCGGCTGGACGAACTGGCTAATGATGATACTGCGAGCGAAGCAGGTACGGAAAACGAGGAAGGTGCGAGCGACACCGTCGTCGACTCGTGAGTCCGACGTCGCCCGCGCCTGCGATCTCAACCGCCGACCACGAGATCACCGGCGTCTACAACGTCGGCACCCAAGAGGCGTACACGTTCAACGAGATGGTCGCGATGATCAACGACGCGCTCGGCACCGACATCGACCCCGAGTACATCGAGTGCCCCTTCGACGGCTACGTCCACGACACGATGGCCGATTACTCAACATTCCACGAGGCCACGGGCTGGGAGCCAGAAGTTAGCTTCGAGGAGGGCGTCGAGCTGGTGTGTGAGCCGTACCATACAGAGTAGTTCGCTAGTAGAATACGGATCGCCTCATCAGAAGCCGAGCATTAGCCACCACCAGTGTGGAAAAGTAATAGAATTCTATCATAAATATAGTAGAGCAAACAGGATGATCCTCATGGAGATCGTTTTCTACGTCGTCATGATCTGAGAGAGCAGTATAATCGCTGACGAGCGACGTGGCCGTCGCTGGGTGGTCGAATCTGATAAAGAAGTGCCGCAAAGGTCGGCCCGTGAGGGCCGATGGTTAGCGAGTGTGGTGAGTCGCTGCTGCGTTACTCGGTACGCCGCGTCGCGAGGAGCGCAGCCGCGATGAGCGCGACGAGGGCGACGAGCGCGCCGAAGCCGGGCGTGCTGTCGTCCGTGCCGCTGTCGTCACCAGTGTCGTCGCCGGTGTCGTCGCCGGTGTCGTCACCAGTGTCGTCGCCGGTGTCGTCGCCGGTGTCGTCACCGGTGTCGTCACCAGTGTCGTCGCTGGTGTCCTCTTCGATGGTGAGCGTGCCGGTCGCCTCGTCGTCCTCGGTGGAGACGCCGTGCTCGTAGTCACCAGCGTCGAGGCCGGAGGTGTCTGCCGTGAACTCGACGGTGGTGCTGCCACCACTCTCGAGCGTCACGTCCTGACTGTCGAGCTCGTCGCCGTCAAGCGTGAGCGCGACAGACTGGGTTCCCTCGGCGTTGCCGGTGTTCTCGATCGTCGCGGAGACGGTCACCGAGTCACCAGCCGTGGCGGTCGCCTCGGCCGGTTCGAGGTCCGAGACCTCGAAGGTCGTGACTTCCTCAGTCGACTCAACAACCGTTCCGTCAGCCTCAGCCTCCTCTGCGAACGGGCTGTTGCGCGTGGTGACGGTGAAGTTGTTACCGACAGACGCGTCACTGAAGTCAAGCTCATCGGCCGTGAACGAGCCGTCAGCTGCGACTTCAATATCGGATGCACTCACGACGAAGCCAGGCGTGACGTCGTCGTCAGAGCGGGCCCGAATGTTCAGCGTGTTGCCGGGCGCGACGTTGGTCGTGCCGGAGATGGTCTGCTCTTCAGCAGCCTCGACTTCCACCGGCGTGTCGAAGGAACCTTCAGCTTCTTCGACGCTGAAGGAAGTCTCAACAGTCTGGTAGAAGTCGCTAATCTCGCCGTCTTCGAGCTCGTCCTCATCGGGGTCGAGGAGCCGCTCGTCTTTGATCTGGAGACGCACGTCGAACGCGTCACCGTTCTCGACGCTGCGGTCATTCTGGAGCTCGATGTCATCGGAGTTGAAGGCGAGGTAGTACACGCCGTCACCCTCGATGACCGAGATGTCGTCTTCCATCGCAGCGAGGTCTGCAACCTTCCGGTCCGCGTTCGGCGCCGTGGTGGCCGACGTCTGGCGGATCCGGAGGTCAAGGCCCTCGTTGTCAGCAACGCTCAGCGTTCCGAGGAAGCCGTCCGCGTCAGCGAACACGGCGTCCCCGCTTGTCTCGACACCGGTGTCGATGACGCCCTCGAGGCCAGTCGCCTGAACCTCGTGGACAATCACGTCACCGTTGGCGATCGTGCTCTGCTGCTGAATCGTGTCGTTCTCAGCAGCGGCCGCAATATCGTCAGCATCCTCGATATCCTCGAAGCTCTCACTCGAGGCCGTCCAGACGTTGAACTCGTCAACCGAGCGCTCCTGGATCTCCAGGTCGCCGACGGTGTCGGAGTTATCATCGTTAATCTGCTCGAAGCTCGTTCCGTCGAGCTCCATCGGGTACGTACCCGTCGCGAGGATGTCATCGAGACCCGTACTGCTCTGGCTCTCGAGCGTGACCGTCGGGTTCACGTCATCATCGTCGTGCTCGCTCTCGAGCGTGACGAGGTCACCGCGGTCGGTGCCAGCAGCGTACGAGTTGAAGCCGAGCGTGACACTGTCGGCGCCATCAGCGTCGACAGAGACGTTCGCGGAGTAGCCAACCTCGTCCTCATCGCCGATACGGAGGAAGGCCTGGTCTTGGTCACCCTCGAAGTTGATGGTGAGGTCCGCCACGTCACCCTGGTCGACAGTGACGAAGCTGTTTTCGAATTCGACGTCACCCTCACCGATCTCGTTGACGGTGACGGTGGCGCTGTCTTCAGCGTCCGTGTCAGTCACGGCCACATCGACCGACACGTTGCCGGCGTCAACATCGGTGAAGTCGATGTCGTGGTCGCCCTCAGCGTCGGAGACGACGATGCCGTCGTCCGAAACGGACTCAACCGTCCCGGCGAGGCTCGTGCCGTCGTTCTCGGCGAGCGCGGTGTAGTCTTCCTCATCGAAGCCGTCAATCGAGAGCTCGACCTCGTAGGTGTTACGGAGGTCAGACTCGATTGACAGCGTGCTGACGGCGTTGTCGCCGCCGTTGTCGACTTCAGTCGGATCGAACTCGGCCGTCACCTGCTGCTGGACGAGCTCGAACTCACTGTTCGCCTGCGTGACATCGCCGCCACGCAGGAAGTAATCGGCCGTTTCACGGCTGGAGGTGTCGAACTGAACGTAGAGTCCGTCCGCGTCCTCCTGCACCGTCAGCGTCGCAACAGGCGTCGACTCATCGCCGTCAGCACGGCGGAGCTGGACGTTGTCGCCAGCTGCGAGACCCTGGTTGTCAACGCCGACAGCGACGGTCTGTCCGGCGTACGTGAGCTCACCCGAGAGCTCGCCAACGTTGGCGAACTCGAGGTCAGCGTTCCGGCCGTCGTCGCTGCCGTCGTCACCGTCACCGCCGTCAGTACCGTCGCCGGTACTCTCGACGGTGACGCTCGCGTCATTAACTGCGGTGACGTTGTAGGGGTTACCCGATTCGTCACCGATGTCGTTGACGGTCGTGGTCAGGTCAGCGCCTGTCTCTTATACACATCTCTGATGGC
>NZ_AOJH01000103.1 GCF_000337355.1 Halorubrum kocurii JCM 14978
TTTCCGGCATCGACTGTCTGGCTCGATGGTGTCAGAGAGACCTCGGTGTCACCTGCAGCAGCCGCAGTGCCTGCTACAGCAAAGACCGAGAAAACCATCAGAGCCGCGAGGACAATCGCGCGGACTTGGTTTCCGTTCATAGTGTGATTGTGTGACCCGGCGGCAGCGACAGCCACCGTGGTCCGCATGCTTTCGTATACTGACGCTTGGTAAGTACTTTGTGTTGTTTGACAATCGTGCATGTTAGTTACATGCACAGACAGCAGGGGTGCGCCGCCGTAATACACAAACCAAAATTGTGCGAAAAAAGACGGTCTCAGCTGCGGACGATTCTGGTTAGGCGATGTCGCTGAACAGCGCTTGGACGTCGCTCACGGTGACTTGGCCGTCACCGTTGAAGTCAAATGCAGCGCTGTTATCCTGAACGGCGTCACTATTGTACGACGTGAAGAACGCTTGCACGTCAGAGACGGTTGTTTCCCCGTCACCGTTAACATCCGAATAGAGGCCATCCCCGTCCGGGTCCGTCGGCGGGTTGCCGTCGCCGGTCACGTCGGGGATCTGGTCCTGTGTGCTGATCGTGGCGGTTGCGTTTGCCTGATCAATCTCGTAGGGGTTACCCTCTAAGTCACCAACGTCACTCACGGACACCGAGAGGGTGCCATTATCGGCCGGTGCCCCCGCGAGCGTGACCGACGCAATCACCGCATCCTGTCCCCCATCAATCTCGGCTAAGGCAGCCTGTGCCTCAGCGGTCGACCCATCGGTACTGATCGAAACGTTTTGTGTGCCCGGCGACCCTGCAAGCGTGACATCAGTGATTTGCGTGTCAGCGCCATCGACCGACGCAGAGAACGCATACGCACCGATATCGTCCGTGCCGCTCACAGCGATGTCGGCGGTCGTCGAGCCGTTCGGCGCGACGGTAACTGAGTCAGGCACTATCGACACGGTTGCGTTTCCAGCGGTTGACTCCTCAACAACAATCGTTTGTGTGGTCACATCGGTCGCACCGTCATCATCAGTGACGCGGAGCGTGGCATCATAACTGCCGGCCTCATCAAACGCCACCGTCGTCGTTTCACCTGTCGCATCAATAGTACCATCGTCGTCAAGGTCCCAATCGTAGCTGGCGATACTGCCATCAGAGTCGCTGCTGGCGCTCGCATTCAGCGTGATTGTTTCGCCAGGTGCTGGCGTGTCAGGCGAGACAGCGAACTCAGCAGTCGGTGCCACATTCCCATCACCTGAACTAACACTGAAGTAGTCATCAGGCTCGGCGATCTGTCCCTGTTGGTTTGCAGCAAGTGCCTCAATCGAATAGAACGTGTCATCCGGCACATCACTGGGGATGGTGAACGTGAGCTGCTCGCCGGCGGACACCTGCTCTACGACCAGCGGTGACGGGACATCCTCATCGTAGGAGCGAACGGCCAACACAGCGGTTGAGTCGGTTGGCCCCTCGTACGTCACCGTGAGGGTCTCACCCGCCTGGTATTCGTATGAATCAAGCCCAGTTATAGCTGCATCATACGCCGACACAGAGAACGTCGGGAACGAGTATGAAGGCTCGTATCGCGCGAAGGTTCCGTAGTAGACAGTGCCACTCACGTCAGCAGGCGTGTTCGTTGTGATCGTCGCAACGCCGCTACTGTTAGTGCGCGCGGACGCGGTGTCGTACACGGATGCACGACGGTCGCCTCGTTCCGCCGACAGCATGAACGGCACATCCGACACGGGCTCACCGGTTGCGACATCGGTCGCCGTTACCTGATAGGTACTCTCACCACCCGCGACGATGTCTTCTCGCTCATCTTCAAGAACGTACTGTTGCACACCGATGTCGAAGAACGGCTCATCAATCGTGCCGTTGTACGTCGCAGTCACATCGTTGAATCTGAGCTCGTTGCCATCTGGAATTTCAGATGGAACGGTGTACGTCACGGTAGCAACACCATCCGAATTTGTTTCTACAGTGAACTGTTCAACTGGCTGATCGTAGCTGACCGTTGGCGTGAGCGTGAGCTCCTCATTTGCGTACGGGGAGGTTGCCCCGCTCGCGTTAATCTCAGTCGCTTCAATCGTCAGCTCAACATCATCGCCCGGAAGCGCGTACGAAGTGTTCCCCGAAATGTCAATTTCAAGTTCATCACTCGTGTCAGGGCCAGAGCGGTCACGAAGGTCGGCGCTTATCGTATTTGAGGCGATGGAGTCACCGGTCGCGGTTTGGAGCCGGAAGTCATACTCCGTAGCATCCGAGTCAGTTGGAAGTTCAATCTGTTTGATGAACGTGCCGGTGTCGTCTGTAGTTGTCGAGACCGTCTTAACAACCGTTTCATCTTCGTACGAGGTTGCGTTGACAACATCGATCTCGACATCAACATTCGTTCCCGGGCCAGCAGCACCAATAATATTGCCGGCGACAGTAACTTCGTCGCCGGGATCAGCGTTTGTCGAGAAGCGCTCGCCATCAATCCGGCTAACAGCAGCGTACTCACCACTATCTAAGAAGCCAGACTCACCGGGTAAGTCAGTTTCAATATAATACGTTCCCGACTGTTCAGGCGTCCAATTGAACGTCGCATAGCCGTCTTCGTCAGTCACGACTGTGCGAGTGGTTGTTGAGTCATCCGGAGCACGGATCGTAAGCGTCCGCTCAGAGTTCGCAACTGGCTCTGCAGCTTCAGTCACGAGTATTGAGCTTGTGACTTCAGAGCCGGTTGGCGTTGTATCGCCAATACGTGGATTAACACTCTGGACCTGCGGGCCAACGACAAATCTCGCAAACCCGTAACTCGTCTGGCTATCCGGGCCAGCGCTCACATCGTATTCACCCTCTACATCTGACGGAGGGGTGTAATCGAGTTGGACTGCGCCGTTAGCATCCGTCGTCCGATTGAACGTTTCAACGGTTCCATCCGGGCGCTCAACGGAGATCGTGAGCTCTTGATCTGCGACCGGCGTTGAGTCATTAGCGACACCGACCCACAGTGGGACGGACTCGCCTGGGGCAAATGAGGTGTCGAACTCTTCACCCTCTGAGACAATAGAAATCTGGAGATCAGACTCATGTGTCGCGGGTGTAATCGTCGCAGCAGTGTCTGAGACGGTCACATATCGTTCCCGCTCGGTTACCTCTCCGTCCGTCTGGATCTTCTGGATCTCCAGATACTCCCCTGCTGGGAGCACATCAACGCTCTCATCCGGCGAAAGCTCATACGTTTCACCCGTTTCAACGTTGACGAAGGTTCGCTCAATTATGGATCCATTATGACCCCACTCCGAGTCAGTATCAAACGCTGGATCATCAGCCGCAGCCAGCGACGCCGTTCCGGAGGCGCCAGCTGTACCGACGGCAGCGATTCCAAGTCCAAGTAAGCAGGTGATAACGAGGGTTCCTGCCACCAATCGTGCCAACTGATGTGACATTACACACGCACAGTATTAAGCAACGCACATATCAATTGTGGTTCGGTTAATTTAGGAGACTGCAACCCGATTGGATTCAATCTACCAGCCGCCAAAACAAACATACGAAAAAGTAGTTATGAGTGCTGATTCAATCGAAACTGACAGGTGGAACCCTGCCAACTCAGTTAGAATGAGCTTTCAGACGAGTTGGCTAAACAGCGCTTGGATGTCGCTGATACTGACAGTACCATCGCCATTAAAATCGAACGCTGCTGGGTTCGACTGAATCGCTTCTGAGTCTTGTGCCGCAAAGAACGCCTGGACGTCACTTGCGCCAGCCTTTCCATCCCCGTTTACATCCTCATACAATCCATCCCCGTCAATATCTTGAGCGGCATTTCCGTCACCCGTCACGTCACCTGGCCCACCCTCGACAGTAAGTGTCGCACCACTAGTTTCAGCGATAGTGTATGGATTCCCAGACTCATCACCAACGTCATTAATGACTGGGTTGATGCTCACCGTCCCGGCATCACCACCGGTGATCGTGACCGTTGCAAGAGTGACTGTCCCCGTATCTGCAGTGTCAGCAAGCGCTGCGGTCACACTCACATTCCCGCCATCATCGGCGATTGAGACGTCCTTCTGTCCTGGGTCGCCACCGAGTGACACATCTGTGATCGTCGCCCGTGTGCTGTCGTTGAGCGTAAGCGTGAAATCATACGCTCCGACACCATTACTGACGGAGCCGATCTCAAGATCAACGGTTGTGGACTCGTTCACCGTGACGTTCTGTTCGGCCGGTGAGAGTGCGACGGTTTGGTTGCTGTCGCCGCCATCAGTAGTATCGGTATTCTCGACCGTCACCGCTACCGTGTCGGTGGCTGTTTCACCGCTACTGTCTGCGATATCGAGAGCAAATTCACTGCTCTGATTCGATGCCACCTCTGGGTATGTCACAGTCGCCGTGACCTCCACACCGAGTTCCGTCGTATCATAGCTATTGTCGGGCGCAATTGCGAATGTCAGCTCATTATTTATTCCTCCATTAGCATCCTCGAGATCAGGACCACGTTCGACTGCCACAGTCTCGCCAGTAGCATCAGTAATAGTGACCTCAGGATCGGCAAGCTCGACATCGGCCGGTGCGGTGATAGTGAACGTGTCTGTATTGCCGTCGCTGCTCATCTTAAGGGCATCAAACGACAGCGACTGTGTTGTTGTCGTCTGCTCATCGACTGTCGCTGGCGAAATTGTTGTATTCTGGATGGTGGTTGACTCTTGTACTTCGACTGTCCCACTTCCAGTCTCCGTAATCGTATACGAGTTCCCGGATTCATCTCCGATGCTGAGATCAGCGAAGGTCAAATCAGTTGATCCCGCTGTTTCACCCTGAATAGTGACAGTCGCAATCGAGACTGTTCCAGAATCTGCAGTGTCAGCGAGTGCGGCTTGTACTTCGACACTTGACCCATCGTCTGCAATATTCACCTCCGACTGGCCTGGCGAACCGGCTAACTCCACATCAGTAATAGTCAGAGTCTCCGTTGCAGACGTGTTGAGCGTAAACTGGTAGCTCCCAATTCCCCCATCAACGTCTGTTACATTAATATCGACCGTCGATGTTGTGCCGGCATCAATACTTTGTGTGGCCGGTGTCAGTTCCACCGTCGTATCGCCTGCAGCGGCACCTGTCGAGACGAACCCAACCGGTATTGAAAATAGGACTGCTACAACCAATAGTGTGATTCCGATCCGATGAAGCCATCCTCCGGATTTATCAGCCGCCGTGCGTGTCATTACTTTTCAATCCTACCTCCGGGCGGTATATGTATATTACCCTCCAATTTTCAGTTCGGAGATCGTAGTTAGGCATACTTAATCTAGTACATGATTATAGCCCTTCGCCTCGCAACAGTATGCACGTCAAAATCGACAATTTAGTACTGGTATCACCACTCTAAGTCGGTTATCTAACTCACCTGTTGGAAGAGTGCTTGCACGTCAACCACACTGAATTGTCCATCGCCGTTGAAATCGAACTGTTCTGGATTATTCTGGATATACTCGTCGTCTTTGTTTGCAAACAAGGCCTGCACGTCGGTGATTGAAGCAGTCCCATCACCGTTGACGTCCTCATATAATCCATCATTATCAACATCAGTTGGGGATAACGGCACTTCTGACACCGAGACCGTTTGAGTGCGTGACAACGAAGCATTTCCATTCGTGTAGGTCACGGTGATAGTGTAATCACCTGGTGAAGACGGTGTCCAATTCGCTGTCTGGCCCGTGTACTCTGAGTCATTATCACCGTCCGTATCCCACGAGACGGTGACCCCATCGCCACTAGCATATGGCCCAAAGCCAAGTGCTGTAAGATTATTTTCACTGTATACGAAGCGTGGTTTGTGATGGATCTGGTCTGTATTTGGCGACGTCGAATAGATTGTTCGAACCGCATTTGGTCCACGCGACTCGTTTGTCGGCTGCCATCGCTCGTAGAACGAATCAAACGACTCGTTGACAACCCGCTGGAAGGCCTGATCAACGGTGTTGTATCGTGAGAGCCGGATTATTTCCTCTAATGACTGATACCCGTATTCCGCGGTAAATGCACTTACGAAGAGCTCTGATTGAGCGTAATCGTCACCTGTGAACTCTAGTAGATCTTGTTTGGACGGTTTTTCTTCAAGTGATCGTCGGGTGAACCGGGGTGCTTCCTCGTACTCGGCGTGGCCCTCAACAATAAATCCCCATTCCTCCTCGTATGCCATGTCGAGCTTTTCGAACTGTGTCACGTGAGTCAACTCGTGACGATATATATCAGCCCTCGTCGCGAGCGTATAATTACCGACGTCATACGGCATATACATCGTTGCATCGTCGTTAGATGAGATGACACATGCATATGCGAACGATGAGCAGCGCTGTTGAATATCGTCACGAGTTGTATACACCAGATCAACCTGTGAGGGTACCGGAAGTCGTTGTGTCAGATTTTGACGAAGCCGAGGAAGATCACGAAGATGCGCAGATACTGCTGCTTTATCCCATCGGTCGGGTGATTCGGCATAGCTAACTGAAAACCCGCCAACATCGAGATCTGTTGGGGTCGAAATGAGGGTGTATGGCGAGGAGGTACGCTCAATAGTTTCGTTTGTCTCAGTATTGCGCACAGTAGCGGTGATCTGTAGCGTGGTTTCACCTTGCGTCTCGAATGTGGCCTTGGCTGTGCTGTTGTTCGCAGCTGTTGGCACGACAGCCGCAGGACCATCCTTCTTCCATGATGCGTTTACAAACTCGTATCCGTCAACCGGATCAACCTGCAGCGTGACTGCGTCACCCACAAACCCTGGTAACCGATTGCTTCGCCATGGGACAGTACTTCCGTCAGCCTTTGCAGTAACAGTAAACGTTTGCGCGTGGTTCGTTGGTTGGGGATCGGGTGGTTCTGGACTCGCCGCAGTATCAATACTGACTGACTCAGTGGTCTCAGATGGGGACGCTGCGAATCCGGCTGTAACCACAGATCCAGGAAGACTCATGAGCAAAATCAGTGCGAGAACGGTAGCATACCATCGACGGTTCATGTCGCAAGGGAGAGATGCTACTGAATATAAATGTACGGTTTAAGTACATATTATCCGGGACCTACGCAGTCCGTCTCAACCACACAGTACCTATAGATTCTTGTATCTGGAATGCATCCAGAAGATAATTCGTGGCTACTCCCGCTCTCACACATCGTGTTCGCTCAGCTGCTGCGATTCTCTTTGTCATTCTTTTGATTGCAACCCTTCCTGTTGGTCCCACAGTATCAACCGCGACCCCACCAGACACAGTCAGCACAGAGCCAAGCGTGTCAACATCAGCCCAAACAAATACGATCGCTGGTTCACACATCTCAGAGTCACAAAATAGCCCACCAGCAAACATCTCCGCGTCAAATACATCAGAGATCACGCTAACTGCCACCGAGCGCAAGCAACTGACTGGGTTTGATCAACCTGTTGGCGCAGAGAGCCATGACGGGAAAGAGGTAGAACGGATTCTCGTCATTAAGACGGTTACAGATGAGCGACTAGAGCGGCTTCGTGCGGAGAATGTCTCGATTCTCACTCGGCACGAGACCCACCTTCGCGTCACAGTTCCAGCAACTGCAATCTCAACCCTCCGGGAGCTTCCGTGGGTCAGCGCGATTCGAACCCCAGCAACCGTCGGTTCAGCAGCCCATGGTGCTGAAAGTGAGGGTGTTGGCTCGATGGGTGCGGATGAACTCCATGCGCAGAATATTACAGGAGAGGATGTTCGTGTCGGTATTATTGATACTGGATTTGATCCGACAGACGAACACATCGTTGATAATGTCGAAAAAGTACGAGGTGACTCGACCGGACAAGCAGCCCATGGAACCGCCACTGCCGAAGTTGTGACTGATGTGGCCCCACATGCATCACTGTATTTAGCACCGATTGGGGGCGAACTCGAATACGCATCGGCGATCGACTGGCTGGCCGAAGAAGAGGTCGATATAATTGTAATGTCACTCAGCTTCTTTGCACAGCCGAATGACGGCACTGGATTTGTTTCTGAAGAAGCAACGAGTGCCGTCAAAAATCATGACGTGATCTGGGTGAACTCAGCTGGAAATCAACGGCAGAACCACTACGAAGCACAGTTTTCAGATACAACTAACAATTCATTTCATAACTTCCCGGAAACAGGTGATGGAAACTGGTTGAACAGCGGCGATCAGATTACTGCTGGAACACCGCTCCAGATCTCGTTGACGTGGGATCGGTGGCCGACGACAGCGGCTGATTATGATTTGGGAGTTTACCGAGCGAATTCGTCTGGCTCAGACGATCTTGTTGCAAGCTCAACACGGCGTCAAACAGGTGCCGAAGAGCCTGTTGAGATTATTTCTTCGACAGCACCAACCGACGGGCGGTATTATGTGGCTGTCCGTAACGCCGATGCACCGGGCTCTGAAACGCTGGAATTGTTCGTAGTCAGTGGTGGGCCATTTGGCGTTCAGACACCTGAAAGCAGCCTCACGGCGCCTGCTGCCGGCCGAAATATAACGACCGTCGCTGCGTCAAACTGGGACCAGACAGAAACCACCTACTATAGCTCGATGGGACCAACAAACGACGGGCGTATTGGAGTTGATGTCACTGGCCCCACTGCAGTAACAAACTCTGTGTACGGCACATACGCTGGCACATCAGCTTCAGCGCCTCACGTCGGGGGCGTTGCTGCCTTACTGACATCGAAGCATCCAGTGCTTCGTGGGTCGGAGCTGCGAACACTCATCCGGCACAGTGGCGGAGCATCATCGCCTACCCTCGCTGCGGGTTACGGCCCGACGAATGCAGTGCGTGCAGCTGACCGTGCCGATAAAATCACAGCAATAGGAATGACACCCTCTCCGGCACGCTCGAAACTGAATCAAACTGAGACGACGAACGTCACCGTCACGGTGAATAATACCAGAGGGATTGCAAACTACACTCTCTCAGTTACGACAGAGAACGCAAGTCGAATTCCAATTGAAAACGTCACAACCGTTAGCACACCAGCAAACACGAACACAACAATCAGTACAAACCAGTCGTCGGCAACTACCACAGTTACCAACGCGTCAATCGGCGCAAACGACACGGTGAAGCTCGGGACGATCACCGTTCGCGGTAACCAATCTGGATCTTCGAATCTGACTGTCACGGTCTCAAATATTAGTACGACAGCAGGATACCAGTATCAACCAAAGTCACTGACAAACAAGCAAACAATCTCTATTAGCGATCAGCTTCCTGATATCACCGGAAATGGCCTATCACCGACCGACCCGGACGGTGATGGTACGTTCGAGGATATCAACGGTGATGGACGTGCCTCAATCAGTGACGTGCAGGCATTATTCAGCGCACGGTCTCATGACGCGGTCCGCAAAAACCCAAGCGCGTTTGATTTCAACGGGGATGGTGCTGTTTCAATTAGCGATGTCCAGCGTCTATTTGTTCTGCTCCAGCGGTGATGCGGTAACTGTGTGAACTATTTATCAATATAGTTAGGTAGTTAAATTTTACAGTATTCTATTTATTTTGACCAGCAACCGCAATATCGTGAATTGGCCAAAGTATTAGAATGCTTTGATAAGTATCTGTGGTAGGATGATCAGTATCGGCCACACAAGCATGTGCCTCCGTCACCCCTGTATTGATGATCTCGTTGATGATAAGAATCGCGGTGATTTCATAAAAAGTTCAAAAGACGACGTGGCCGACCCCGTACTAGTTGCTGGGCTGACCGATGCAATTTCCAGCAAAAATCTGCTGGACTGAGATACCCCTAATGACGTACGGAATGGACTGATCGGCCCACGGTTGGTGTTCCGGTGTGCTCTGCTTCGATCGGTATAAATATTTGATAGTAAGCCTATGTTTGAATTGGTGTGCGTGGTACACCATGTCAGAGGCACACTCATGCCCTCCCCCTTCCAACAGTACTGTCGGAGATATTCCGTCACTTCAAACCCAAAAACGGCGGATACTGCGTGTAGTACTTATTTATTAGCGGGAAACTTTTATTATCAATCGATAGCCACTTCTCTTAGGGAGTACCATGGGGAATGATAGCACGAAATCTGTAGAGAGAACCAGTCGCTATCGGGATGAATCCAAAGAAATTGTACAGAAGCTGTTGGCAAATAATTTGGTTTCGGAAAGTACAGAAGATGCCGTTCATCAGTTGCTAGACGAGGGGAAGCCAAACGTCGCTCTGCGTGTCGCACTCTTTGAAGATCCAAACTGATGGTTCATTTTAGGTTGAGACTGGGAACCATTCAATAGAGATGCAAACTGCGCGAGTGATCAAGTAACCAATTATATTCTCATCAGTAGTTTATATTAGATATTTTATGCGCCAAGGGAGTACATACATCCGATCATAATTACTACTCTAAAAAGTTGCCAGAGAGTCTCCTTACACTATCTGACTGAATAACGCTTGGACATCTGTCACCGTCACAGAGCCATCATTATTATAGTCGAAAGCGGCTTGGTCTGACTGTACTGACCCGTCACTCACGGCTGCGAACAGCGCTTGGACATCAGTCACCGTCACAGACCCATCCCCATTCACGTCCTCGTATATACCGTCCCCATCGGGGTCCGTCGCTGCATCACCGTTGCCGGTCACATCACCCGGGCCAGCTTGGACTGTCACCGGTGCCGTTGCTGTGCGGGAATCGAACGAGTACGGGTTCCCCTCCAGATCACTTGCATCACTCACGTTGATCGTGAGATTCGTCGGACTTGGAACACCGCCTTGGATCGACAGGGTTGCGATGGGTGCGCTGTCCGCTGCGTCAACGTTTGCGAGTGCGGCTTGGACCTCTGCCTGCTGTCCGGTCTCAGAAATATCGGTGCTTGACTGGCCAGGATCGCCGCCAAGTTGCACAGCGGTGATCTGCGCGGCGGTTGTATCGTCGAGTGATGCCGAGAAGGCATAAGCGCCAATCTGGTCAGTATTCTTAACAGTAACATTCACTGTAACAGTCTCGTTTGGAGACACTTGTAGTGAGTCCGGCTCAAGCGAGACAGTCGCGTTTGTCGACGATTCTTGCGTGTTCTTTTCGATCGTTATATGACCTTCACCCCTATCTGGCGCGTAATCGTACTGACTCGACGCTGCTTCAGCAAACAGCACATCAAACGCATCAGGGTCGTCGATCGTTGACCGATCGATTACTGCGATACCCTCATTATGTTCGGCATCAAGCTCCATACTCGTGTAGTTTTCACTCTGGATATCCCACGTACTGGAACTCGCATCCCACTCTGCATATGCGGGTCCATATTGACCGTACACAAATCCATAATCAGCTCCGATCCCGTCGATATAGTAATCGATACCGCCCTCTGTATTTGTCCCGTTGTACCCTGTAATTGTACGCTGATCAGAGTCGATGAAAATCGCGGTATTAATATCGTCTGATCCGGAGACGTTTCCGTAATACTTGAATTTGAAGTAGATGTGCTCCTCTGTTTGGTATTGATAGACTTTGTCTAGGTTGACATCCAGCTCTGATGTTCGCGTATCATTTACCAACAGACTCCAGTCATAGTCGCTCGTGTCGATTGTAGATGCGGTCGATGTCGTCGTGGTGTTTGTCTCAACTCCCGTTTCACCACTTGATTTTAAGGGGTCTGCACTCGCCCCAACGACACCAACGGACGCACCAATTAGAGACACTGTTATCAATAATACACCAACTTGGTGTAGTCTCTTGTGCATACACCTGAGTCATCGTCGGAGGTAACATATAATTTGGGCATTAGTGAAAATTTCAATCCAATTAACTTCTTACCGGGGAGACCTTACTCGCGTATTACCAGAAGTGAGGCGAGAATGCCCCTTCCTCAAGGAGTGACCAACGGGAGCGAGTAGGGAGGGGATGAATCGCCGCACACCAGTACAAACCATTAAGTTAACATATCGATAATCAATAGACAGCGATGGAGTACAGTCACCGCTACTATGCCTACCCGACACAAGAGGTAGCGGCTGAACTAGACTACCATATCGACATTCATCGCCAAGCGTACAACTACACCCTGTACGAGTACGACAACGTGGACGCCGACAACATCGGCTCTGCGTACAAGCACCACTCCCGACTCCCCGACTGGAAAGACGAGTTCCCTGTTTTCTCGGAAGTCAACTCGAAGGCTCTGCAACGAACCGTCACTCGGTTCTACCACAACCTCGACGGACTCTCCGAGCAGAAGCAAAACGGACGCAAGGTCGGGAAGCTCACGTGGAAGTCTCCGAGAGAGTTCCAGAGTATAACGTATTCGCAGTCTGGCTTCGAACTCAAAAACACGAGTGGTCGACGCGCGACGCTCTGGCTCTCCAAAATCGGAGATATCAAACTCCGCTACCACCGCGAGATCCCCGACGAAGCAGCTATCAAAGAAGTCACAGTCAAAAAGGAGACGACCGGCGACTGGTTCGTCTCGTTCGGCCTCGAAACTGACGAGGCTGACCTGCCCGAGAAACCCGACGTGGACTCGCTCAATACAGACAATAGCGTCGGCGTTGACCTCGGCATCCTCAACTACATCCACACTTCGGACGGGACGACTGTAGACTGGATCGACCTCGAAGACGAATACGAGCGACTGTGCCGTGAACAACGTAAACTCTCACGGAAAGAACACGGGTCAAACAACTACGAAAACCAGCGCCAAGCGGTTGCGAAGGTCAAACGCCATATCCGTCAGAAGGTGCTGGACTACCAGCACAAGCTCACGACATGGCTCGTCACAGAGTACGATGCGGTGTTCGTGGAAGACCTGAACGTCGCTCAGATGCTTCAAGGCGATGGGAACGCGCGGAACAAGCAGGCTGCGGCGTGGCGACAGTTCATCACCTTGCTCGAATACAAGGGTGAGCTGTACGGGACACACGTCGTGCAAGTCGAAGCGAGAGGAACGACGAAAGAGTGTGCGACGTGTGGTGTGGAGACAGCGAAACCCATCTGGATCAGGGAGCACTCGTGTCCGAGTTGTGGGTTCGAGTGTGACCGTGACGCGAACGCGGCGATGAACGTCTTGCAGAGAGGCTTTGCTGAACTAGGGCTGGGATGGCCCGAATCAACGCCTGTGGAGACTGCGCTCCCTACGGACACCACTCGCGTGTCTGCAAAGCGCGTCGTCGAAACAGGAAGCCCCACCCTCAACGAAGCCACGCCTGTGGCTGAGTAGGGTGGGGTAGTTCACGGAAGTACAAGGAGAAAGCCCCGCCCTTCACAGTAGTTGCCGAATCAAATCTTGTTTCGCATTAACCAAGCCGCTGAGTTCGGGCATTTCACGATCATAGCGGATTTCGCTGTGACAGATTCCTCAACGTGGGGACGGTGGTGGTAGGTGTCTTCGTCGTGACGAGCGGTGTGCGCTTTGTCAAGCGGATAGATCTCACGGTCTATGATCACTGGACGGACGCTATCGTCCCCGAGTTCGTGTCTAAGCGCATCCCAGTCGTATCTTTTGTTGGCAACGACGGTGTTCAATTGCTCCAGATTTCTGGTGAGCACTTGCCAGCCGATCTGGTTATCGGGTGGCTGTTTCATCGAGAAATGGACATCGAGGACCGCCATCGAAACGCGCTGTCCAGCCGTCCTCGTAGCGGAATCGTCGACAACGTGTTCGTTTGCAGGTGGAGAATCAATAAGCGACGCAGACTGTGTGATAATTGAGGATCGATACAAAAAGTGTTCTGAGAAAGAGCGTGGCCACTACAACTGAGCAAACATATACTGGACGTCAATAACAGAAACACTGCCGTCACCATTAAAATCGAAGGCCATATTCCCTTGGACAGAGTCCGAGTTGAGATTCGCAAACAGAGCTTGGACGTCAAGAGCGTTCACGGACCCGTCCCCGTTGACGTCTTCATACACTCCATCCCCGTCAGGATCGGTTGCTGGATTCCCATCACCAGTTATGTCCCCTGGTGGCGTCTGAGATCTCACTGTTGCCGACGCGGTTGGATCGGTGATGTTGTACTTCACACCCTCATCGTCACCAAGGGAATTGACCGTCGTTTCAAGCGTTGCAACACCAGCTCTGGCTGCCCCTAACTCTACTTCTGCGATAACAGCACCACCGTCTCCACTCACCTCTGCAACAGCCGCTCGTGCAGATGCCGAGGACCTATCAGTAATATTGACATTCTGTACACCAGGGTCCCCTTTGAGAGTGATATCTGTGATCACCGCTGAAGAGGTATCATTCAGTGAAACATCAAAATCGTATACTGCGATCTCGCCGGTGTTGTTAACAACGACCTCAACAGTAGTCGTGCTTCCCACAGGCACAGTCGATTCAGATGGGGACAGTGAGGTGACAGCCCCTGCGCTATTCTCATTTCCGTCATCATCAGATGATGAGAAATCGTAGGTGACAGACCCCTCACTCCGGTCCGGTGCGTAGTCCCACGGTGACGTCATTGCGTTCGCGACAAGGATATCGATACTATCCGGGTTATCAATATCCGCTCGATCGATACCAATAATGACGGTATCTGCACGATAATCGAAATCAGCATACGCCAGCGCCTCGGAGTTCTCATCCCAAGTTGTTCCCGTCCATGACCAGACACCATCGCCCTCCAGTCCGGCAACGGCAGCATAGTCGGCACCGATGTCAGCCATGTAATACCAGTCCTCAGTATCGTTATTCAGACCGGTCGCCCGATTCTGGTCAGTATCAAGAAAGTAAGCGAGATCGATATCATCGTGCGCGCTGAAATCGCCGTGAAACTCTGTCTTGAAATAGAGCGTGTCGGGCGTGTGTTGTGCGTACACTTTGTCAACTCCTAATTCAGGTTCATCACTAGTTTGATCGTCGTCGATCAGTAGGTTCCAGTCTCCAGTCGGGTGATTTGCCGTCTCTACATTATCTGAATTTGACGCTGGCTCAACTGTGTCGTCATTTGGCAGGAATCCGCCGTCAGGACCCTCACCAGCAAGGGCACCCGTGGCTCCAATCGACAACGTTAGCATGGCGATCACGACGACGACCGAGAGTTGTTTGGTATACATCAGACCCTACATTAATGGTTTGATTTGTAGTTATGAGTTGGTTAGTTGTCAATACTGCCTCGCTTAACGAGTGCTAGGACTCTCACGTAGGAGTTGATTCGGCACTGTCCAGTCTAACAAATCCTCAGGCGACGTCCGATTGCCGGATTAATTGCGGACGTTTCTCGACGATCGACTCAAACCACTTTTGGGGTCACGCGAGATGACCGCACTATTCTGCGCTTCAAGACGCCATGGTGTCCCGTCAAAGATCTCCCCGTGATGGTCCATTCGAAGTGCGGTAGAAAATCAATCGGTGTCTGGTAGCCATCGAGCCCGCCGATACAGCCATTCGAGCACTCTTCATGGACAGCCATTTCGACTCCAGAATGGCGAACCGGTTAACCATCGGCGACATCTCAGACTCTACAAATCTGAGCCATCCCTAGCTACTCGCCATCTTCAGCAGCTCCTCGGGGAAGGAGATTAGCGCCTGAAATTAGCTGAATTTGGTCTCAGATTGGCGAACAAGCGCATCATCACCCACGGGTTCTCCGTGGCTGTCAACATACTACGGCGTTCGGTGTCGATGGTAATATTGACAAGGGGATCGGCATCACGTGGCACCCACCTCAAGCCATCCTGGCAGTTGACGTACCGAGCGGTCTGCCACGATCATCCTAGATTATGTTCTCGATCATTTATCGAACGTCTCCTCAAGTACGCCACTCCTGTCGATCTGTTGTGCAATACGGTGTGCTCGTGACGGGCCGAAGCCGTTGAGGCTGACGAGCCTGGGTGGGGTGTGCCCAGTTGGGAGATCGGTCACGCTATCTTGGAGATCATCAACGCTGTCGAACTCGTTGGCGATTGTCTTCGCAGTCCGTGGATCGATGCCATCAACCTCAATCAATCGCTGGTAGAGACTAGGCATCGGCACTCTTCTGGGCGTCGTCGAAAACGTTGGTGATCGTCCAGCACTGGTCGCACACCAATAGCGATATCTCTTCGGCCAGATGATTAGAACTGTCGATCGCTGTCACGGTCACAGGCGTTTCGATGTGGTCATTCATCGTCATAGACTGGGACGTCGTCGGCGATTGTCTCGAGCTGCTCGCGTGTGATCACTCGTACATGAGCCCGACACGAGTTCGGTCCCTGAGGATGTCCGCAAGCTCGTCGACCAGGTCTCGTTCGAGCGCCACGCCCGCCATACAAGTACTGTCGCACGTCCGCCTCGGCGCGAGTGAGTGAATCCTCTAGCTCGTGGCAGATCACGACGACCTCGACATCTGAAACGTCTGTGAGCTCTTCCACCGTACCAGAACCAACGGGGTCGTCACCCTCATCGAGGAGGAACAGGTAGTCCGCACCATCGAGCGTCTCACGGAACCGTCCCGGGAGCTCATCGTTTGGTGAGTTCCCAGCCACCTCACCATCAGCAGCACAGATCGCCTCAGGGGACACGTCACCGATCATCTTCCCGAGGGCCTGGATCTATGCCTACATGGCGCCGTACTCGTGGGCGAGCTCCTCGAGGACAGTCTGCCCAACACCTGATGACCCTGTGGTGAGCGCGCCTTGCGAGCTGTCGGTCCGTGCCTGATGGAGCAGCTGAATGAGCTGCTGGATCCGTTGCTCACGGTGACGGAGATTCGGCGGGGGCGTTTCGTCGTCGAAGATCTCCGGCCAGACAATCACTCTGCTGACAGCTAACGAGAAGTGGATAAAAATGGGAGCCGAGTTTCCGGGGGAGAACTGAACTTGATCTAATGTTATCTATCAGAGGAGATGCTATCTGAATAAACAGTTCGATATTTAACATATCTAGATTTAGTTTGTGTATGCAGAATCCGTGGGTGCATGATGACGAGGAGGTGTCCACAAAGGGATCACAGATCCATGAGAGCCGCGCAAATGTGCTTGCAGCACTTGTGTGGACCACTCTATTGATCCTTTTTGCAGCGATCGTCTTACTCGCTGGCGACCAGCTGACTATGCCAAGCCCGGATCGGGCTCTCTCGATGCTCCTCAGAGTCTTTGGGGTCGTTCTAATCGTGCTGTTTGCGTTGCCAGTGCTGTTCAAACTGCTCAGAATCTCTCGGCTGTTGACCGCGCTCGTCGTTGTTGGCTCACTGGGTCTTGGTGGGCGATTACTCTTGATGAACGGGTACCTGTTCTCGGAAGAGTATCGGTTGCTCACCGAGTTAGCTGGCAGTGAACTTCAAGAGCCGATGGAGTTCTTTGAAGCGCTCTCGTTACTGGTTTGAGATCGAGAGACAACGCTCTTCGAGCGGTGAGTTTTCCGTTCACTCGTTGCCGATGGATTCCCACGCTGTTGCGTATAGTTTCGGAATCGGACTCGTGGTCTCTCTCAGTTGCTCTGTTGAATCCGCAGACAGCGCGAAGATCGTGGCTGAATACACAGCCATCAAAGTTCAATTGTGATGGATTCTCACACACTGATTTTGAACGAGTTGGTGGTTTTGAAGAACAAAAGCTGGTAACGACAGTCATCTTTCGCGGACACCTGCGCAAACACTGGATGCTATTCCGTCGATTCGGTCGCAGTCATCGGATTCGACAAAGCACTCAACACCGAATCACAGCCGATTCTATCTGACGGGCTGCCCTTCAAAGTAGTACGAGACGATACGTAGGTAGCAAGATATTGAGTCGAAGGAGTTGGCAGCGAGGACCCGTTACACTATTTGACTGAACAAGGCCTGCACGTCTGTCACCGTCACAGCCCCGTCACCGTTGTAGTCGAAGGCAGTCTCATCTGACTGGATCGAACCCTCACTCACGGCTGCAAACAGCGCTTGGACATCAGTCACCGTCACAGACCCATCCCCATTCACGTCCTCGTATATACCATCGCCGTCGGGGTCCGTCGCTGCATCACCGTTGCCGGTCACGTCACCCGGGCCAGCTTGGACTGTCACCGGTACCGTTGTTGTACGAGAATCGAACGGGTACGGGTTCCCCTCCAGATCACTCGCATCACTCACGTTGACTGTGAGATTTGTCGCGCCCGCAACGCTACCTCGGATCGATAAGGTCGCGATGGGTGCGCCGTCCGCTACGTCAACATCTGCGAGTGCTGCTTGGACCTCTACTTGCTGTCCGGACTCAGAGATATCGGTGCTTGACTGGCCAGGATCGCCGCCAAGTTGTACATCGGTGATCTGTGCGGAGGAATCATTGTCGAGTGACGCGGAGAAGGCGTAAGCGCCAATCTGGTCAGTATTCTCAATCGAAATATTGGTAGTAGTGGTCTCGTTTGGGGGTACTTGTAGCGAGTCCGGTTCAAGCGACACCGTTGCGTTCGTTGGCGGCTCCTGTGGGTTCTGTGTGATGGTCAAATGGCCATCGCCCACATTTGGGGCATAATCGAACTGTTCTCCAGACGAAATAGCAGCTTCACCAAATAGTACATCGTATGTCTCAGGATTATCGACCGTTGACCGATTTATTCCCATGATGCTAGTATTTTGTTCGTAATCAACATCAGAGTAGGCGAGTGGTTCCAAACCCTCCCAACCACCGAAGGAACGATTCCACTCTGCAACAACGGGACCTTCTTGGCCCATGATACTAACATAATCTGCTCCGATTCCATCCATATAATAATCGATAGACCCTACCGTATTTGTTCCATTGTATCCCGTGTTCGTATCCTGATCAGAGTCAATAAAAACAGCAGTATTAATGTCATTCTTATCAGAAATATTCTCATAATATTCAAATTTGAAATAGATCTGGGTCTCTGTTTGATTCACATATATTTTATCGAAGTCCGCACCCTGGTCCGTATCCGATGTGTCATTTATTAACAGTTCCCAATCAGCATCCCCCGTAGGCGGTATAGCTGTGGTCGATGTGGTCGATGTCGTCGTGGTGTTTGTCTCAACTCCGGGTTCACCACTCGACTCCAAGGGATAAGCACTCGCCCCAACAACACCAACAGACGCACCGAGCAGAGACACTGTTATCAACAATACACCAACCTGGAGTAACCTCTCACGCATACGTGAAAACTAACCTGGGACAACATATACTTTTGTCATTTTCAACCGGTCAGATCTCCCTGTAAGACGATCCTCGTCGCCACTCATATTCTTCTGAGCCAGTCACAAAATGGGGTGCCGACGAGTCAGCGGACGAAACGCTCTTCGTAGTACCGACTCGTCATGCCGCGCTGCGGACAGTCGCGATCGTGGGGTAGGTTGTCGATCGTCGTCTGATGACCGTCAGGCCCATCGATCCGGACCTGCGCACCACACTCGGCACACCGGAGGAACTTCGGCTCAGTGATCGTGAGGCCGTCGACTGATGGCGGACTCCCCGACGGCACGATCTCGAATTCGGTTTCAGGATCGGCAAATGAGCGCATCGAGATCTACGGACCCTCCGATACCGTCACTGCGCTGCGGTGCTCGCCCTCGATGACGAGTTCAGTCAGTGACTCGCCGCCGCAGGGCACCCACGTCCGGCCGTCCCATCGGTCGACATGGCGCTCGGCCTGCCACGGCCGACCGGGTACGCGCTCGTAGCGGACGCGCCGGCGCTCACCACTCTCTGTGGTGTACGCGATCATCGGGAGCTCACTCATCGGCGACCTCCTGGACGTCGTCCACGGTTGTGTCCTCGATCGCCTTCGCGAGGTCGACCGACGCGCCGAGGTCATCCCCCGTCATCGGGATGTCGTCATCGCGAACGGTGGAGCGGTGCTGCTCGACCCCCTCGCGGAGGATGGCTGCGATACTGCTCTCCTGTCCGTCGACGAGCTCCTCAGACGTCGTCGAATCCGCCGCTGCCGCAGCGTGCTCGTAGAACGCCGCGTCGAGACAGTCGAGATCGTCACCGCGCTCGACCTGTCGCCGGCGTCGTAGTCGCGGAGGTCGGGCGCCCAACCTGTCTCCTGACACAACTGTGCGACGGCCTAGCGGGCGACCTGCTCTTCGTCACCGTCCCAGGTGTCGTCGTAGCGCTTGCCCTCGAGGAGCAGCATGACGAGGTAGTCGATTGGGTTGTCGGCGGTGAGCTTCTCGCCGTCGACGAGGAGCCGGATGGAGCTGTACTCCGGCCGCGAGTCAGGGATCGTGCCGTTCTCGCGGGACTGCCGCAGCTGCTCGTTGGCCGCGTTCGCGTGGTCGTTGTCGGCCATCAGTCGAGCACCTCCGTCCGGCCGTGCGCAGTAGCGATGCGCGGGCTCGCGGAGAGGTGCCGGCCGAGGTCGTCGTCGAAGTCCTGGTCGATGGCGCCCTGCTCAGACATCGGCCGTCACCTCCTCGCCGCGGGCGACGCGCCGGACGGTCACGAGTTCGCCGTGCTCTAAGTCGGTGCCCTCGCAGGCGACAATCGCCTCGAGCTCCTCCAGCTGGATGCCATCGTCCCAGCGGTTGAGCCGGTGAGCGAGGATCCGCTCGACGGCGCCGTCCCAGTCGCCCTGGACGCGGACGACCGGCGTCTCGATCTCCTTGTTGATGCGCTCGTCGCTGACCGTGCGGACGCCCGTGTCGACGACGTCGACCGGCTGCGTGCGGTCACCGAAGACGATGCGGTCGCCCTCGTCGAGGGGGCGCAGGCCGGTGATCGTGTCGATGCTATCAGTACCGTTTTGGGGTCGCGTTGTGTTCGCTGACATGCTCTCGTTAGTGGAGAGCACCGGTCGTCGGCGCTGCAACGCCGGCGGCCATCTTCTGACCGCATCCCGGTGCTTCCTACTCTATAGTCTATTTGCTATGCACTTAACCCTTAGGTCCTAAGGACTATGGCCAAAGCCATAAGTCACAATATGCCGTAGCTTATGTCGTGAGCACGACAACCAACATCCGAATGCTTGACGAGGACGACCTCGCGCCAGCGGATCGAGAGCTGATCGATATGCTTCGCGAGGGTCGTATCACGGCGCCATTTGGAGCTGACGAGACGGGTTACAGCCTCCAGTACGTCCGGGATCGGCTCGGACGGATGGTCGAGCACGGCAACGCCAAGAAGGTGTACGACGGACTCTACGAACTCGTCGAGGATCCGCGTAGAGGGGATGAAAATGAAACCTGAAACGCGTCGGTCCGTGTGGGAAAGAGATGGCGCGGTGTGTCAGGACTGTGGCGATACTGTTGACGAAGAGAAAGAGGCCGAGATTCACCACAAAAAACTGCTCTGTTGAATCCGCAGAAGGCAGCGGGATAGCGTCGCTGTAAAGGTAGTAGCGAAGCGGAAGAGTCGAATGTGACCAACCTACTCTTCCGCTTCGTTAAGCAAGCCGCGTCGCTGGCTCAAAGGCGCTATGCCGCCAGTCCAACGGCGGTAAGTGATCCGACTGGTAGCGGATTTCCCGGCTAGAAGCATGTCACGCTCCATTGTCTTGGTTCACATGGACGCGACGTACCGCGAGATCATGAATGGACGAGTGAAATGGATCGTGTTCGTGATCTGTTACAGCTCACTCGGACGGCATTCCCCGGCACCCTCAACGCTGTATCGGTCGTTTGAGAGTGCCCATGTCCGTGTGGCGTGGGTTCCTTCGAGAGTCCGCGAGCATCTGCGACGCGGGCTCGCACGGTGCCATCGATGTAACGTTCTTCGACCGCGAAACGGCATCGAGACACTATCAGCATCGCTCGTATGGTCACATACACTCCCTCAAAACGACGGTACTCGTCGATACAGATTCGTGTGCCATCCTCCATATTCACTGCTCGGTACACCGGCCTCACGACACTCAGACCGGCCGTTAAGTCGCCCTTCGTAACACTGAAAAATAGAGAGTCTCGGCAGCGACAAGGGCTATGACGACCAATCCCTGCGGGACGCCCTCCGTTCAGCGGGCGTCCGGCCGTTGCTGCGTCACCGACTGTTCGCTGCGTGGACGATTACGCGCACAACGCACGGTTGGACAGCGGGCTATACGGCCAGTGCTGGACGGCCGAGGCCGCCTTCTCGGCCACCAAGCGTCGGTTCGGTCCCCCTGTCCATCCTCGCACGTGGTACCGCGAGTTCCGCGAACTCGTGTTGACCACCAAGTCTACAACCTCAAACAAGCTCTTAAACAGCGATCCCCACGCCATCCTCGGATTCAACAAAGCAGTCGACTCAAATTAAGGAAAACGTATAATTTGCTCTGTGAATATACTAATATATGAGCAACCAATGGCAGGTATTATTTCTTGTACTACTATTGGTGGCAAGTCTTCCGGGTTCTGCTATCGCTGCTGGACCATCGACAACCGCACAGCAGGCTACCGATAAGACCAGTTACAATACAACAGAAGGCTACAGAGGGAATGATACGCAGGTAACGGAAGAATCTTACACACCTTTTGATATTGAAGCTACGGCGAATAATAGCACAATTCCATGGCAAGCTGAAAGCCCGACGGGTCAGGATACACTTCCAGTTTTTGTTGGCGACACTGTTAATTTCCGAATTGAATCAAATAATGATCGGTATGAAATTGAAAATGTATCATGGGACCCAAGCGGCCCAGCTAATGTGATTGCCACAACGGATAATGGAAGTACTGCGCAGACCCAGTTCGAAACACACGGAAAAACCAGCCTAAAAGTCACTGCTACTCTTCGAGATGAGTATTGGAATCGGACAATAGAGCGGACTGCAAACTACACACTCATAGCTACATCAGCGAATTTCACTGTTGATGAGTTCTCTGTTGAATTCTCAGAATCTAGTCGGTGGGATAAAGCGGGTGTATACTCTCATCTCCATGATCTTCCAGACCTCCATCGAAACTTTTCACAGCGCCTTCCCGTACCATCCCGAGTTAATTTATTATATGCTAATCAATCAGTAATTAATGATCGGTGTGGAGCGGCGGTGTATGCCTGTGTCGATCAGTCAAACAACAATACAATCACCATGTCATACGGTGTAGGGAGAAACGAGTTATCTCAAACAGAAGTTTACGAACACGAGCTTACTCACGTAGCACAATTCCACGGCATGGATATGAGGTACAGACAGCCATGGCGGTTTATTATCGAGGGCCATGCTGAGTACGAACAATCTCACCAGTTTAATCAGCATCCATTAGATGAGAAACCATCACAACAAGAACTACTTGAGCTTCAAGTCGGTTACGACGCCGCAGCGCTCTTTGTGACCGCGTTTATCGCAGAATACGGGCATCAATCATTAAGAGAGATGATTGAATTATCAGCATCCCATTCCGTTGATCAGGCATTCCAGCGGACTGTGAATGAATCCTATGACTCATTTTATGAACGCTGGGCACCCACTAATATATCACGTGGACCAAATGCAGTTCGGACAGTATCTTCATCGTCATCAGAAGCAGACAAAATCCATCAGAAGCCACGATTTGTGTACTATAATGGGAACCTCACCGCGCTCGGTTTTGATTCATATACTAATACAGATAATGTGACAATTTCGTGGGATACCAATAATGACGGAAAGACAGATAATGTCGGACAGACAGTAACCTGGACACCAGCGGAGGAAGGTGATCAGCCCATCACGGTTACATACAAGAACAGAAACGCCTCTTTGTCACGAACACAGACGGTTACTATCTCTGATGTGCCACTGACATCACAAGATGTTGATAATGATGGACTGTACGAGGATGTCAACGGTGATGGAGCGTTCACGATCTCGGACATTCAGGCACTCTTTGCGAATCTTGATTCCGACGATGTACAACAGAATCCGGAGGCGTTTGATTTCAACGGTGATGATGACGTTACTATCAGTGACGTCCAAGCCTTATTCAGTCAGTTGAACTGACCGGTTTCGTCACCCTTCTACTGACGAAGTGTTTGATGCTAATAATGCGGACGATCTCGTTCGTAGGGGACCAGCATCAACACAATCCATGACATCAAGGTACTTACTTTGCGTTGCTCTGTTGAATTCAAAGACGGCAGCCGGGTCGGAGGGATTAGATCCAGCGTTTTGAAGAGAGGTCAGGGATAGATGGCTGTCGGAACCATGTTTCGCTCTCCACAGCTATCTCATCGTCGGAAATCCGCATGTGAGAACCCGTCACAACTAGAGTTTGATGACCTTATATACAGCCCTATCCCAGTGCTGTCTGCGGATTCAACAGATCACAAAAACCAATTTCAGAAGGAGAGAGTAACGCGTTAGACAATCTCGTGTTGCTCTGTCGGACGTGTCATGGTGCTCGGCACACAGGTGATAATGGTGGTGATGAAGGTCGCGCCCTGGTGACTGACCGCGAACGTGAGATCATCAGCGGCGATGCCGACGCGTCGGACAACTACGAGTACAAGGTGAAGAGTGTCGTTCGGAACCGCATTCGGAAACGACTCGGTGACGACGTTGAGTTCCTTGAGGAGCACTTCCCCGAGGCCTACGACCTGGTCGTCGACGAGGTCTGTGATGAACACGACTGAGCAGCGTGCGCCCGAGCTCATTTGGCCCGAGGGCTACCCCCGAACCAACCCGAGCGAGCGCGAGCCCTGCCCGGGCAACCTCTCGGTCACGCGAAAGGAGGCGTTCGTCTCGATCGTCGACGAGCTCGAGCGCTGGGGTGCGACCGACGTCCGGATCCCTACGGCCTCGACGCACTACAAGGACCGACCGAACATCCCGCTCAAGCACCACAAGCCCGACGACGTCGGCGTCGTGGCGCGCTTCCGACGGGAGGATCGGCCCGACGACGAAGGCTACGCGATCGCGTGTGACCGCCGGGAGACGCAACTGGAGAACGCCCGCTCGATCGTACTGTACGCCAAGCGGAAGCGTCTCGCCGAGCGCTGCGGTGTCACCACCGCGGACTCTGAGTTCAAAACGGTGCGCCTCCCGCCTGGTGACGAGTCCGGGATCTCAGATGTCATCGCGGTCGAGCCCGAGCCCGATCGCGACCCGCACGAGGTGCTCGGTGTCGCGCCAGACGCTCCGGATCCGGTCGTGAAGGGTGCGTTCCGCGAGCTCGTGAAGGAAGGTCACGGCGACCAGGGCGGCAACGACGACTACGACGTCACGGAGCTGAAACAGGCGCGAGACACGTTGCTTGATAAGTGAGTCATGTACGGTGCCCTCGCCCTTGTGATGACAGCACTGACACTGACCCGAACACACAGGAGTTCAACGTGGTTTGCGAGTCGACCGCATGCTGAAAACAGAAACTGAGCACCGAATCGCGATGTCTTGGTAACGAATCGAGTGTGCGTGCAAGGGGTCCTTGTCCGATACTCTCATAGGTCAGACTGTGTTACAGTCACTCAATGAAGACCGGACTCGTCACAGAATACGAGTTGCTTTGGGTCGTAGATGGACTTGGCAACCCACGGACAAGCCATATCGCGGAGTGCCTTCCAATTAAGAAG
>NZ_AOJH01000104.1 GCF_000337355.1 Halorubrum kocurii JCM 14978
GGAGATGCACCCCGATCTCGTCCTCGCCACGATCGCGCGCGCCGAGGACGAATGGGTGACGACGTCGTACCTGTTCGAACACATCGACTTTGCAAAGACGACGATTCGCTATCGCCTGTACGATCTTGATGATGCCGGCCACGTGGACAAAGACAACTCGCAGAACACGAATCGCTGGCGAGTGACTGATGCCGGCTATAAGCGGCTTGCAGACTCTGACGAGACGATCGACAGCGATGATACCTACATCTGGCGCGAGGATGTCGAGACAAATGTATGATTACACGCGCGTAGGAAGTTCCTACTGTGAAGAATGTCATATTAAACTGAAACTAATCGCTGCTAACTGATAGATACGTATGTGGATCATCTATGATCGGTTGTATTCTCTAAATTTACTGCGAAAATTATAGGTAGGTGGCTTGTAGTGCGTACTCATACGTGATAGTGGCAGTGTTTTGGAAAACCCTTATTCATAACTAGTTGGGCGCATACACTACAGACGTAGCGCCCAAACCGCTACATGGCATATCGGATATGACAGAAACATGAGACGGCCATGAGTGAAGCAATGACAGACCAGAACAGCGACGACAGCGACATCACGCGGACGACCATCGAGGTTGACCGCGACGTATGGCGCCAAGTTCGCGCCGAGGCTGTCGGTGAAGGCAAGCACATCTCGGAGAAACTCGAGGAGATCCTCGAGGAGTACTTCGATGAGGATGCTTAACGAAAACAAGATGTTACGGACAACTTACCACCGGACGAACCGGTATAGCGGTGATGTATAGTATGACAGGCGATAATACAACACGCAAGAAGGCTGGCGCAGTCTTCTTTGCGGCGATCATGGTCGTCTCCATGGTCGGTGTCGGCTTTGCCGGCAGTGCCGCGGCGGAGGCCACCTCTGTTACAACTACTGGTGCAGACCTTGGTGGTGACGGACTTACAGATATTACAGTCCAACATGATAGTACTGCCACCTCAACCGCGGCCTATATCATCGACGTTGATGGAGATGGAGAGTATACTGAGGACGACCTCTATGCGTCAGCCGACGCTTCTGATTCGGACAGTACGTTGTTCGAAAATGTTGACGTAAATAGTCTTGAGGCTGGCGAGTACGATGTCTATGCCGCCCATGGTGATTCTGGTGAATCTGACGAACCAACGTTAGGTGATGGGGTCGATATCACCGAATCTGGTTGGGCGCAGACTTCCGGTACATTAAAAGTTATTGACGTTGCTGTCAGTCCGGAGCCAGATCAGGTGTTCGAGGATGAGATTCAGGAGATCAGTGTTGCCACCGAAGATCACCCTGATGGTGTCGAAGCAGACTACACTGTGACGGCACCGGATGGGAACGGTGACCCGGTGGAAGTTACCTCGGGCACGACGAACGCTGACGGTACGTTCTCGTTCACGGCTGACCCTGCTGGTGATGTCGATGGGCTCAGCCCTGGTGATGAGTACACTGTTGAGGTTGATTACAGTAACCTTGACGGATACAGTGGATCGAGCACCGCCACAGTGCTCGTAGCTCCGAGCGTCAACCTCAACTTCTCGACTGACCCGGCAGCACCCGGCCTCGAGGATGACGTTACGTTCAGTGGCTCGCTCACCAACGACGACGGTGACCGGCCGGCCGACTTCGACTCGCTGGACGTTGTATACAACGGTGACAACGATGCGGTCCTGCGCAACATCCGTGTGCTGTCCAACGGTGAGTTTGACTCTGGTCAGTCCGCAGTTGTTGATGACGCGGGCAATTACTCCGTTGTCTACACCGACACGAACGCCAACGAATTCGTCCTTGATACCTTTGAGGTCGCGCCTGAAGAAGGCTCGCTGACTCTCAGCGGGGACGATGTAGTTGCTGGTGGCGGTGCTGACGATTTCACCGCTGAACTGACCAACGCCAGCGGTGGCGCAATTACCCTGACGGAAGAGGCACCTGCTGAAGGTACTGGTGCCCCTGCTGGAACTGAAGGGTTCGTCGCTGTTGACGGGAACTTCAGTGCAGTTGAAACAGACTTCAGTGTTGAAGACGACGCAACACTCCTTCGCGTTGTTGGATTCTCTGAGGATACTGGTGAAACGACGGTATACGATATTGCTGGCGCCGATGCCCTCGCCGATGTCGAAGCGAGCGAGGACAAGATCGTCGAGTTCCACGCGCTCAACACTGACAACGGTCAGCTGAACTTCACTGCTGAGCCGACCACTGCTGAGCAGACGATTGACGCGTCTGTCGCAGTCCGGACGGACAGTGGTGACGGATTCAGTACCGACGAACTCGCAACCGGTGGCGTTGAGGACCGGAGTTACGTTTCGACTGGCACGCTCGACATCCAGGCCGCTGGTGACAGTGTGGAAGTCGGAACTGGCGACGACCTGAACGTTGACACTACGACCTACGAGTCTGATGCTAAGACCACCGAGGATCCGTTAAGCGTCAACGACGCTGACCAGACTATCGAAGTTAGCGTCACTGGGAGTGACTTCGCTGATGTCAGCGACGCAACTGACACGACTCTCGACTTCGCTGAAGTCAACATTACGAGTGACCAGTTCACTGGTGACTCACAGAAGTCCAAAACGCTCGGAGATGGCGAGAACGTAGACTCGACTTCGGGTCCTGCTGACTTCAACAATCTGAACTTCGAGGAAGGCGGCGAAGTCCTCGTCGAAGTGACGGCCGAAGAGCGTGAAGACGGTGAAACCACGGCGACGTACACCTACAACGAGACGCTGACCGTTGAGGGTGACAACATCGTCGATTACTCGCCGAGTGAAGTGACGGCTGGCGAGACGCAGGACGTGACGGTCCAGGTCGCGAATTCCGAGGGCAACCTCGTCGCCGACCGGACGATCACGTTCACGCCGGATGACGGTGCGACCGCCTCCGGTGACGACGTCAACACGAACACCATCGAACTCACTTCGAACAACTTCGACACGTCCAGTGATGCGTACATCGCTGAGAACGTCACCTTCGACACGCCCGGGACGTTCGACGTGACTGTCGACGACGGTGGTGACCCGGCCACGACCACTGTCGACACGGAAGAAGCAATCACCGTGACTGGTGAGGAGCGGTACGACGTGCGGACGGACGACGAACTGCTCGCCGGCTCCGGTGACGACGTGACCCTCGAGGTCTACGACATCTCTGGTGACGAAGAGCAGCTCGTCAACGACAGTACCGAACTCGACGAGCTCGCTACCAATATCGAGCTCGAGCAGGGCGGTGACGCTGGAGTGGTCACCGATGACGGTACGACCACCGACGCGGAGAACGGCACGATCACTGTGTCGAACCTTAACGCGGTTGGTGCGGACGCCGAGCCGGTCAACGTGACCGTTTCGACGCCTGACGACGCCTTCACGGGCGATGGTCAGATCAACGTCGTCGAGCCCGAAATCACGACGAACCTCAACGATGAGGTCCTGACGGAGGGCGTCACTGCTGAGGACGTCGAAATTTCGGTGACTGACCCGCGCGACGGGTCTGCTGTTGATGGTGATATTCGGTTCACCGCCAACGGCACGGATGACGACCTCATCGAGTTCGACATCAACAACACGGACACTGCCGCTGGCGCTAACACGGTAGTGACTAACGGTAACCAAGAGACGATCCCTCTGGGTTCGAGTGGCCAGGCAAACGTCACGATTACGCCGAGCGCGATCGAGGACGCTGCGAACGCGACGCTTGTGTTGGATGCCTCGCCCGAAGCCGATGGCAACTTCTACAGCGCGAGCGACGTGGACGCAGGTAACCTCCAGCTCTTCGAACGCGAGAACGGTCAGGACGTCGAACTCCGCGATGAGTTCGCGTTCGACTTCGACGGCGAAGTCACCTACGTCCTCCGCGACGCGGACGGAGACCGTCTCGATAACCGTGACGTTACTGTGAGGCCTTCGGGCACCGACAATATCGACGACACCACCGAGGAAGGCTTCTTCAACGTCAACTACTCGAACGTTGACCTTGAGGAAGGCGGCACGGTGGCGTTCGATTCGGCAAGCGAGTTCAACGGTGACATCACCGTCGCAACGGCCGACGTGACGCAGAACCTCCAAGAGGTTGAGCTCACGGCGTCCGTTGAGTCCGACTCGGTTGTTCAGGGCAACGACTTCAACTTCTCGGTCATCCGCTCGGACTTCAGCGAGGACACGCAGGCGGACCTTGCGTTCGTCAACGCGTCCGGCGATGAAGTCCTCTCGACGGGTACTGGCGCCGTCGATACCGACGGTTACGGTGTCGTCGACTCCAGCGACCTCGAGACGGGCGACTACACGGTTGAAGTCAGCAAGGACAACAGCAACGGTAACACGTTCCTCAACGACACGGTCAACGTGTCCGTGACGGAGCGCATCACCGACGTGTCGCTTGACCCGAGTACGGTCGAAGCGAACACGACGGTCGAACACGACCTCCAGTACACGGCACTGGGTGTCAGCGGTGACGGTAACACCGACACGCTCGTGGCCACGCTGCCCGCAAGTGCGAGCTTCGCGGACATCGACAACGCCACGATTAACGTGACGGACGCCGACGGCAACGAAGTCAGTATCACTGGCAGCCCGTCGCTGTCCGACACGAACGATGGGACGAACAACCAGCTCCAGTTCGATATCTCGCCCGAACAGGACATCGACGCGACCGTGGACGCGACCTTCGAGGTTGCGTTCCCGGACGTCAACGAATCCACGACGGAAGATATCACGCTGGAAGTTCAGGACAGCACGGAAGGAACGTTCACGACGACGACGCCCGTGACGATCCAGCCTGCTGACGCCGAACCCGTCCCGACCGCCACGGTGACGTTCTCTGACCAGACGGTCACGAACGGCTCCGACACGGTCACGGTTGACTCGGCGAACCTCTCGGAGGGTGGCTTCGTCGTCATCCACGCTGAGGATAATGGCTCGGCTGGCGCGGTCCTGGGTAACTCGTCGTACCTCGCGAACGGTACCTCGGAGAACATCACGATCACGCTCGACGAGCCGCTCACGGCCAACACGAGCCTGGTCGCGATGGCTCACCTGGACACCGACGGCGACGAGGCCTACGAGTTCGACGGTGGCAGCGTGGACGCCCCGTACACCGAGGACGGTTCGGCAGTGGTCGACACCGCGTCGATCACGGTCGAAACTGTCGAAGGGCCTGGCGACGTCACCGGCAACGGTGAGCCCGCACAGGACCTGAACGGTGACGGCGTCTTCGAGGACGTCAACGGTGACGGCGAGTACACCGTCTCGGACGTGCAGGCGCTGTTCGCAGCGCTTGACGACGCTGAAGGCGAGCTGGCCTTCGACATCAACGGCGACGGTCAGGTGACCGTCTCCGACGTCCAGGCGCTGTTCGCCCAGCTGTAAAACGCCGACCCACAACGGGTCTCTGACCCGTTTCAAAACACACTGCAGTGCGGTGCCGACCCATTTTTTGACGTATTCATCCGTAGTGCTGAATATACCACAAGCCCAGTCACACGGTTATCTGTACGCTGCTCGTGGTCAGCTCATCGCGTTGCGATCTCGTTTTGACATCCTCCCCACGCTAAAGCGCGAGGCTTTCGCCTCGTATTTCTCGTAATGAGAATCAGGATCAGATCAGAATATCTCACAACGTTCTAAAATGTCATATGTATTAGCATCAAACGACAACCAAGTTAGGGTTCCCAACCTGCCATTCCAAACCGAGGCACGCTAGCTGCTGTTCAACAATTGTTTCGTTCCGGTATTTTGTTGACTACTGTTGGGGGTGCTACACAACTGCAGTACCGCAATCTATATTATTGCTTGATCCCGAATTTGAGATGGAGGGTGCAGTGCCCTCATCGAGGGGTTCTCCCCACCCCCATCCATTTTACCCCTCGATCAATCTTGACTCGAACTGGTCTCTGAGGATCGTGTAGTCGTTTTGGAGCAACCAGCGAGATACGTCGCCCGAGATTGGATAACGGTAGCTACAGGCCACATATGTCGGATGGAAGATGGTTCAATCCAGATGGCGAGCTCCTCTAAGTCCGCTACTGGTAGATCATTTGAGCTTGACTGTGATTTCGACGGTCTTCGTCTCAGACTCACCGCTTGACCCAACAGCAGCGTCGTTGGAGTGGTTACTATCGCCGTTTTCAGCCGCTGTAGAAGCCGGTAGTAAAGATGCACTACTGGTGCCCGCAGCAAGCCGCAAGAGCTCACGTCTATTCATGGAAGCGAGTTATCCGTACCATGGTAAACGCTTTGTGGTCGCTGACTATCAACGAAATATTATCTTTTCTCACCAAGAGCGCCGGTGAATGATCAGACTGTACCAATACACAGGCTCATGAAGATAATCCGCAAGTGTATTCATAGTAACTACTCTCTGTCATCCATTTTGCGGTTCAATATGGTGGTAGGTTAGGAGTAGAAGAAACGTATAACTCGGTAATGACACTCCCTTCTAGCTAAAAAAGGTCTCCACGCGTGTTGGACACTTCCGTTACTTCGAAAATATCAATTACTATGAATATAGTGAATGTAGATTCTGTTACTAATCTATAAGGTACTATTCTTTGAAATAATAATAAAGTATAGGTGCCGTATAACATTGTATATCAAGGATGAGCCGCTGGAAGGATGATTCAAACCGCGCAAGCATCAGTTACTCTGTACAGCTTCTGTTACTCTCGATATTCTTCCTTACTGTAATAGCAATTGTTCGAGCTGTCCTCTAATCGATAAGGTGAACGCAGCCCAGCGTCATCCGCCATATAACCGCCCATTTGCCTGCAGATTCGATCACCACCGAAGGCGGTCACAACAGTAGTAAGAGATGGATGGAGACAGGTCTCACAGTGCCCACTAATCGGATCTGTGAAAACGGTTCGGATGAGAGTGCCGAACCGGTGCTCTCGCCTCATTAAATGAGGCGTATGAATACTGTCGCGAGGAGTATTTGATTCTTCGGCTTTAGTGGCGTTTTCATCACTAGTAGTAGCGACGTTCGTGGGGATAGTAATATGGACACTCTGCGTCGTGGTGTTTGAGATGTATCGGTCCGAGAAATCAAGATCCGCCAGAGGAAGTTCGCTAACGTATCGGCAGCCTTGACATCCTCCCCACGCTAAAGCGCGAGGATTCCTCCGTTGGGGATTCGGCTACCGACCCACGGAGGCAACTTGCGGGTTCGTGCGCGCTTCTTTGGGACGTTCGTGAGGGTGTGGTTTCCCCGACCAGTTGTGGTCGTCCCACTCGAATCGCACGGGCCGTGCCATCGGCCTGACTTCCGTATCGCTGTTTTCTCGAAGGAACGTCTCTGACGCCGTGAGATCGGCATGCCCCTCGAATCCACACGGACACGTCAGCGTATCTCCGTGGCGAACTGTCTCCTCGTGGTCGCCACACTCAGGACACGTCTGAGAAGTCCAGGCTTCCGACTCGGCTTCGAGACGAATGCCGTACTCCTCACAGACGCACGCGAGACGGTTGATGAACTTTTTGAACGCCCAGAAGTTGTGCGTCTTCTCGTTCACCATGACCGACCAGTGCGTTTCCAGCATGTCGGTCAAGTCGCCTACGTACACCGTCGCCACGCCCTCGTCGTACAGCCGTTCAACGAGGCCGCGGACCAGCGCGTTCTGTGCGTGGTCACGGCGCTTCGTCCGCTGTCGGTACAGCCGTCGAATCCGCTTGGAACTGTAGCGTCCCTCTTGGAGCTTCGACTGTAGGCGGGCGATCTCGTCGGTCGTCTCGCGGAACCGTCCGAACAACTCCCGCCCGTCGTAGAGGTACTGGTTCCCAGTGGTCGTGGAACAGGCGACGAGATTGTTCGCGCCAATGTCGAGGGCGGCTTCGTGAGAAGCCAGTGGTGAATCCAGTCGAGAATCGGGTACGGTGACTGGTTGAAAAGCCCTGAACGTGTCGCTCACCTCGTCGTATTCGAGTTCCAGACGGCCCTGTTCGCCGTCCCACTTCGGGTTGCCTCGGACTTCGAGGCGGAGCCGTTCGTNGTCGCTCACCTCGTCGTATTCGAGTTCCAGACGGCCCTGTTCGCCGTCCCACTTCGGGTTGCCTCGGACTTCGAGGCGGAGCCGTTCGTGGTAGCCGAGTCCGTATTCGTCTTTCAGTTCTTGCCCAACAGGGATTTCGAGACGGCTACGCTTCCCCCACTCAATCGTGTACTGGTCACACCGAATGTAGGTGCGGAGTTCGCGTCCGTCCTCTTCGTTGCCCCAGTACGACGGCGGGTTGGCGTACTCGCCGTTCTCCTTGAGCGCGAAGAACGACCGCCACGCTTCGCTGTTCTTGCGCGTGACCTGTTGAACGGTCGCGCTTCCGACGACGCCGTTGTAGCGTCCTCGGTACTCGGAAGTGTCCCACACGTCGCCGTCACCGAAGTAGTTCTGACGACGTTCGTAGGTCAATTCGTNATTTCGAGACGGCTACGCTTCCCCCACTCAATCGTGTACTGGTCACACCGAATGTAGGTGCGGAGTTCGCGTCCGTCCTTTTCGTTGCCCCAGTACGACGGCGGGTTGGCGTACTCGCCTTTCTTCTTGAGGGCGAAGAACGACCGCCACGCTTCGCTGTTCTTGCGCGTGACCTGTTGAACGGTCGCGCTTCCGACAACGCCGTTGTAGCGTCCTCGGTACTCGGAAGTGTCCCACACGTCGCCGTCACCGAAGTAGTTCTGACGACGTTCGTAGGTCAATTCGTTCCACAGAGAGGCGGACGCATCGAGTAGCCGTCGAAGGCACTCTTTGTCGTTCTCGGATTGTGGAACCACCTCGAAGGTGTTGACGCGCTTCATTCGTCGTCACCTTCTTGTTCCGCGATGTAGCGTTCGACAGCGCCTTTCGATGCGCTCCCCGCCGTACCGACGTAGTAGGAACGAGTCCACTTCACGCGGTCATCGTATCTCTGGTTGTACTTGCGGGCGGAGATGCCCTTGATCCAGTTGACGATGAGCGACGGGGCGTTCTTCGGTGGACTTCCGATGAACAGGTGTACGTGATCGGGCATGACTTNGGAGATGCCCTTGATCCAGTTGACGATGAGCGACGGGGCGTTCTTCGGTGGACTTCCGATGAACAGGTGTACGTGATCGGGCATGACTTCGCACTCGACCAGTTCGAGGCCCTTGTCCTCACAGATTTCCGCGAAGATGGTTTCGAGACGTTCCTTCGTCTCCCCCGTCAGGTGCGAACGCCAATATTTCGGTACGAACACTATGTGGTAGTAGAGTTCGTATTTCGCGTGACGGGTACTCTTTACCATCTATGTATACTATCATGGTCGGACGGCTTAAAGACTGCGTTGGAACCCCGTCTATGCCATTAACGGCGGTTGAATACTGTTGGTCGGCTTCATCCCCGCGCTGAAGCGCGAGGCTTTCGCCTCGTATTTCCCGTAACTGGAATCTAGGGAGTTGGTGTCTCAGTTACTAACTAGAAAATGAGTGGAGAGAAGTCGTAGATCAGTTAGAACTCACCGAAGGTGGTGACCGACAGTCAGTCAGAGTAGCAGTTGAGGATCGGTGATTCCACGTTAGCTATGTGAATTAATTACCGCCGCTTCAGCGTCCAACGCCCGCACCTCGATCCCTCGCCACTCACCATCAACCCCGACAAGCGCCTCCGCATACCCAAGCGCCTCGGTGCCCGGCACCGCCTCCTGCACAAAGCGCTTTTGGGCGTGATTTAATCCGAACTCAGCAGCCCAGTGGTCGTCCATCCCATCCAGGCGATGGAAGTACTTGATCGCACACTGATCAAGGATCATCTCGGCTTCGGACCGCTCAAAGAACTCATCGACCGTCTGCGTAATCAATTGGATCGACAAATCATGGTGGCGGTGATGCCGAAAGATGGTCTCTAAAAAGGCCAAGTTCGCCGCATCACGCAACACGTACCGCGCTTCATCAATCACGAACACGACTTCCTTATCCGTCTGTTTGGCGCGCTCGTACACGAGCGAGATGAGCAGCTGCATCACCAGCGTCGTCCGCCCGCCGACACGCCCCTCCTGCTGGGACAGATCCAAATAGAGCAGATCGGTGTCTGCAACATCAATCTCACTCGCTCGCCCGAGATGCGCAAACTGCCCGTCTGGGGTAAACGGCCGCAGCTGATCGATAAGCCACGTGGCGTCCGCCTGCAGCTTCTCCGCTTCGGCCTCGATCCGGAGCGTCTGCTGTTCTGGTGCCGTCACAAACGCTTCAAGCACATCAATTACGTCTCGCAGCGTCGGGCTCTCACGATCGTGGGTCGTCAGATCCTCCGTGATCCCAGCCTCCCGATACGCGGCATCAATCGCTAACTCCAACGTCGTCCGCCGATCCCCAAGCGTGATTCCGCGCTGCGCAAAGAAATTCGTCAGAAAGCTCGCCACACGCTCTTTCTTTTCGGTAAAGGGACTCGCGTCCGCGCCCAGTTTTTCGCGCACCGATTGGGGCATCGGCGTGATCTCGAGGGGGTTGATCCCACGCGTGCCACCCACCGTAATCCGCTGGGCGTCCAACGCCTCGGCCACGCCCGCCCAGTCGTTGAGCGGCTCCAAAATCACCCCGATCCGGTCCTCGTGATGCGCCACCGATCGGATGAACCGCTGTTTCGCGCCGAAACTCTTCCCCGAGCCCGGATCCCCGACCGTGAAGGTGGCGTACCCGTTCTCACGCGCAAACGGGTCGATCACCACCGGCGTGTCCGTATGCCGATGGACACCCACCTCGACCCCATCTGGCTCCAACAGCGTGGGGCGATGCGGCGACGCCAACAGCGCGCCCACAGCGCCGCTGACACACGTCGTACTGCGGTCCAACACGGGCCCGCCAAGCGGTGCTGCCCCGCGCAGCGCTCGATCTTGAGCGCAAATTGCGGTCTTCGGTGCGAGCTCCGCCGGCTGCTCGCGGAGGGTGCGCTTCACGCGACGCACATCCCGATCGAGCGTCTCCCGGTCGTCGGCCCGCACGGTCACGAGCAGCGCCTGCGAGAACACCCGCGCACCGGCTTCGACGGCGCGATACATCGCCGCCGCCTCACTCGCCCGATCCTGGAGATACGTGCTGCGGACGCTCGATTCGAGATCCGCATCCACTTTCAGATCGTCGGCGGTCGCCTGCAACTGGTCGAGCGCCCGCTCCTGATCCCGCGGCCGGAAATGCGCCGTCACGTGAAACCGGACGTCCGTCAGGGTGAACAGCTCACTCAGGTACCCATCGCTCGGGTAATCCGGCCAATCCGCGATATACAACGTGGTTGTCCACTCATCGCCGACCCGTGCGCACCGACTCTCCCACTCGACGGCTGCCGGCGCGACCGCATCCTGTTGACGTGTGCGGGGTGGGTCCACCTCCATATCCTGTTGTGGCGCTGCCTCAGGGGGTTCAACAAACGCCGACAGATCCACCTCCGGATCGCGGTCGGGCTGGCGCGCCTGCAGCCACACCCCCAACAGGACCCCGACAACGAGGATGCTACCCCCCGCCATCAGGCCGCCGACGAGCAGCGACGGCGAGAGCGACTCAACGCCACCGACTACGAGCAACGACTCAGTCATCAGAGCCACCTCGCTCCGTGTGATCCACGCCCGCCCGGTCAGCGACGGGCGTCTCATCAAGCTCAGTGCCGTCCCAAAACTGCGTGGCCAGCCCGAGACTCTCAGCCGTCGACAGCCGGCGCGCCGTACAGTCACTTGTTTTGGCGACGAACTCCGTCTCAACCGTCCGCACCCGCTCGCGAAGCTTTGTGAGTTGCGCGCCACGTAGCTCCGCGTCGGTGAGCCGATCACGACGCGTCACGAACGGCGTCGCCAACACGCCAACCACCGGCAGCGTTGTGAGTCGCTCGGCCGGCGTGCGCTCCTCGGGATGCCGCTCGTACACCTCAAACGGCGCCACTGACACCGTTAGAAAGTATCGCACCTGCTGAGTCTCCGCCAGCTCGGCCGGCCGCTGGTCACGATAGGCGGCGATCAACGCTCGGACCGACTCCCGCTCGCTCACCGCTGGATCAGCGAGGCGATCAGCGAGCTGGTCGACGAGCGTCGCCGCCGGGTACGGATCCGTCGTGGTGTACAGCGTCAGCGGGAAGGTCAACTCCTGATTCGCGAACGCCTCACCAACGGCTTGCCGGGCCGCCCAGTCGTCAGCCATCGCGAAATCCATGTTGCCCGGCGTCAGCTCGATGACCGCCTCCATCCGCCCGTCCGTCCGTTCAATTGCGCCGTGGCCGGGCCACGCCCGCTTGAGCGCCGTCAACTCTTGGGTGTGCTCGTCGACGACGAACGGCTGTGGGACCGTCGTCTCACTGTCGGGGTCGGGGGTTGCGGCGGCCGCCACCGCCTCGTGAAGGGTCACCCGCGGCCGACGCAGATAGAACCGACCGAGATCGGCAAGCCACGTGCTCGCCGGGAGCTGTCTGGGGGCGGCATAGACGACAGCCACCCCGATCGCAAAGCCGACACACACCAGCGGGAACACGAGCGGCTCAACGCCGAGTGCCGCCCCCGTCACCAGCCCCGCAATCGGAAAACTGAGCAACACGTACAGATCCCGTTCATACACGCCGATGAGTGGGAGTCGGCGGTCGGCGTCAAGCGAGCGCATCACGCGACGGGTCGCAGGGGTGTCTGAATCAGTACTCATGGGCGTGGTTCGTTTTCGGTGCGGCGGTACGACGCCCATCCGCCCTCGTGACTGCGCACTGTGGGGGCTGACGTCGCTGCCGTCGATGTTGGCTCGCTGTGCGAGTCAGCACTTGAGTCGGGACTGCTGTCGTTCCGGGTGACCCGCTGGGCGACAGTATGGCCAACGGCGGCTTTCGGACCCCACCGGGCCGCCGTGGCGCCAGCCCACGGGCCGGCGACCGCCGCGGCCCCGGCCACGGCGCCGGCGGTCACGGTGAGCCCGGTCACACGGCTGACGCTCCGGACCAAGCGTGGCGTCGTATACGCAAACAGCTTCCAGATGATCCAGACGCTGAACACCGGCAGTGAGACAGCAATGAGATACCCGAAGAACGCATTTTCGGGTGACATCATGCCCACATTACTGCCAATAAGCAGATCGTACCCGCGGAAGAGCAATACCACCGGGAGCGGCATCACCGCAAGCGGGATGAACTTGACCGCCACACGGGCAGCAATCCCGGAGATAACGGGAAGCCCTCCGTACGCAACCGCAATTGCGATCGGCATCACGTACACGAACACGTACAGAAGGAGCTCACGCAAGTACAATAGCGCCTGAAGCGTCCACATCGCGATGGCTCCGACGAAGCTTAGTAGAAATGCAAGGAGGGGGTTCGATAGTGTCAGATTGAAAAAGTTGGTTAGTGGTGTTGCTACTGCTTCGATTGATGGCACAAGGGCAATTGTAAACCCGTCAACAAGGTACAACACAGTGACAGCTACCCAGTACCAGATCGCGATCAGCAGTCCTCCTGTCCAAGCCGAACGACGTACACGACGATCATGAATTGGATCGCTGAGGTTGAAAATACGGAGCGTATGTCGCCCTTGGACACAGATGATGAGGATCAGAAATGCGATCAGCATTATTTCGCCGGCAACAAGCGCATCATGCAATTGTGTCCACGGCTGATTCTGAGGCTCTCCCACTGGGAGCCCATTCGTGGTCTCCGGGACTGGTGTACCAAAGAGTGCCTCAGTAAGCTCACGGTATCCTTCCCGAATTCCTTCAGTAAGCCACTCAACGATCTGGTTCAGAATGTCAACGAACCACTGAAAACCAACATCAGTAAGTGAAATTCCACTCATGTATCGATCCTCTCAATTGTGATCTGACATTCAGAGAGATTCTCACCTTGATAGGTTACATTATACTCTTGCTCAGCTAACTTTCCACCAACTTCACCAGTTAAACTGACCCCAAATCGGCCGCTTGTTCCTTCAGGAGTACAAGTGATATCTTCACTTCTTGGCCCGAACGGTAATGTTCTAGAATAAATGGTTCGTCGCTCTCCCGAACCAATAACTGGTTCTGTATATGTGACCGGTTTATCGACCGCTGCGATCCCACTCTCAGAGAGCTCATCTAGGGTCGGTTGTGGAACATCACCATCAAACTGGAGTTTGGTGAGTTTCTCGGGCCCGGTTCCCACATTCTCGAGATCCACAATTACCTCGCCGGTGATCGTGAGACTAGCAGCTCCCTCATACATCTCATCGGGATGGTTCCGAGCGAGTTTCAGCTCTCGAATGACCACATCCGGGCGGAGTAACTGCTCAACAGCAGCCACAACGCGATCAGCATCAACCAGCTGGACGGTGTACGTCCCCGGCGGGTACGACATCCCAAGCGGAATCGTCTCCAAACTCGCTCCGGGCGTGAGCGCCCGCTCGGCAAACGCCTCGCCAGAGGGCGCGATTACAGCCAGCCCAGTAGCGCTCGTCTCCGACTCGTACTCGACAACCAACTCGGTGCCTTCGACACGGACATCCGATAACGCACCTGCCCCGGACTCGCTCGATTCACGACTGGCACAGCCACCGACAGCGACGAGCCCGCCGGTCGCGATGGTTGTGAGTACGCTCCGGCGGCGTGGAGATGATCTGTAGCTCATGGTGGTGCCCTCCCAGACAACAGCGCGGCAAGCTGCCGGCCGGCAATCCACGCGACAGCAATCGGGATCACTCCCCACAGCACGGTTTCGAGCAGCTGCCCCCAGCCGGCAAGCGTGCCGAGCGGATGCCAGCGCACGGTGTCGCTAGCGGCCACATACGCGGGCGTGGTTGCGCGCCACGAGGCGGGCTCGAAGCGGACCGTGTAGAGGCCGGGCTCCGAGAGGGTGCGTCGCGCCGTGCCGTTCGGCCCGACGGTGAGTGGCTCGCCGTTGAGCCACAGCTCGCCGGGCGGCGCATCGGCCACAATCGGGCGGGTGGCGTTCGACCGACTTGGTCGAATCGGCGCGCCCGTCACGGGGTCGGTCAGCGTGACCACCAGCGTCGCGGACGCCGTGGTTCGGTTCGTGAGCCGCACCGACAGGTCGGGCCGGCGAATCGGTCGCTCAGTAGGCGTGACTGAGGAGAGCGGCGCCGACACGCCACGCACGATCCCCTGCAGCCGGACCGCCTCGAGCTGCGTGGCGTTGCTCCGCACCGCCAGCCCATACGATCGCGTGTACTCGCCGTCGACGACACCGACCGAGACGTTCTCGTGGAGCCGCGCGGCCGGGGTCGCCGTCTCCACGCCCCACACCGCGGTCAGAGTGGGCCCATCACGTACCGGCACCGTGCGCGGGCCAATCCGTGACGGGTACGCGACCACCTCGAGCGACGTCACCCACTGCTCAAGGCGACTCGTTCCGGTCGCCCGTGCCACCTGAAGCCGCTTCCAGCGGGTGTCACGCGCTGTATAGTAGCGCCAGACGCCACGGACGCGGTGGCTACCATTCGCAGTGAGCGTGAGCCCGTGCCACGGCTGGCCCTGATACACGGCGAGCCCGCGACTCCCGTCCGGATACGGTGCCGTGTACGCGTCCGGGCGGAGCCGGTGGACCCACACCGACCGTGTGTCGCTGACTGTCACCGTCTGGGTAGTCGCGTTCGTCGGCGTTCCGTTCGGCGCCGTCGTCACCGCAATCGTCGCGGTGACCGTGAGCGGCTGGTCGCCGGTCCGGGACGTGGTGTATGACAATACAGGCGTCTGTGTCGCGGTGGTCGTTGCGACCTGCTCCCCGCCGATGGTGACGGTGACGCGCTGCACAGTATGATTGATGAGCGACCGATTCGGGCCGAGCGCTCCCCGCACCCGATAATCGACGAGCGCGCGGACCGTCCCCGTCGGCGCAATATACTGGCGGGTGGTGGTCGCATCGAGCTGGACCCGTGTCGCGGGGTGGACCCCGACCACGGTGGCATGCGCGTCAGCGATCGCGCCGCGGGAGACGCGGTCGGCGTGTGGTGGGTAGAGGCTCGCGTTCGCACCGCCGGGCTCGAGCGCCGCAAACGCCTGGGCCGTCATGGTCGCGGCGTGGGCGGGGGGCGCGTCGTACGTCAGATCTGTGCACGTCGCCAGCTGTTGGGTGGGCGTCGGCGGCTGGCCGTACGTGGCGTTATACTGCGCCGGCGACAGACACGGATCCGGATCGCGGGCGTCGACAGTCCGGGTCTCGTTCGCAGGCGGCGTCGCGGGCGTGGCCGCCGCCGTAATCGTCAGCACCGACACCACAGCCAGCAGCGAGACAGCGAGCCGCCGGCCGACATACAGCGAGTGCATCGGTTACCACGGGGTCAACTCCACACACTCCGCGAGCGGGAGGTTCATCACGCTGCCCGCGACCGTATACAGGGGCCCGAGCACGACCAGAATCACTGTGGACCGCAGCGCGGTCCGCTTGTGGCGTTTGAGCCCCTCCCGCTGTTCGGGTCGAAACGTGAACAGCTCGATCAGCGAGTCGGCCTGCCACACAATCACCAAGCCGAGCAGCCCGACCGCGGTGGTCAACTGGAAGAAGCCGGAGATCATCCCCGGCAGGCGATCGACCTCACAGACGGCGCTGTCTTGGGCGGCCGCTGGCTCGACTGCAAGGAGCAGCAGGACCAGACCGCCGACTGCGACGCGGCGACAGGCCGCGCGGATCGAGACACGGACAGGACGCGGCGGCGGGGCAGGTGCGGGCATACGTTTGGGAGGGGGATCTGATTGTGCCGTGGTACCGTGGGACATGTCACGTGTTGTGACTGTCGGTAATAAAATTTGTCCAGAAGTGGGAATATGGTTAGCAGAATGAGCCTCGAAACGCCCGTATTAACCAACAGTGCGGGCAACTGGCGTCCGGTGTTGGTTAAGACGGGGGCGGCGCAGCCGTGGTGAGCAGGCGCCCGCCAGCCAGCGCGCTGCGAGTCCCGTGGGTGACGGGGGCTCGGTGGGGGCGCCGCTCTCCCTCCAGCGAGGGCCGTTGAGCGAGCGCGCTGAGATGCTGGATGGAGTGGGTTTCAGGGAAGTCCCCGCCGCAGTCCCCGATCGACGAACAGGTGAAAGCGGTGCGCGCGTCAGTCAACATCCAGGCGGCAGGAAGCCACCCCAGTGCATACGGGGCCACCGAGAGTGGTCGCAACACAGCCTGACACCTCGACAGCGCGGCGGCCGTCACTGAGAGCGATGGCGAGGCACCGCGCACACGACCACGGACACCTATGTCCGAGAGATGATACGCGATCGCCGCACTTCCGGATCACCCCCGCGACCATGGGGGTGGTGACGGCGATTTCGGTTCTCGGAGATGTGAGATATCGCGAGGGCGTCGGGCACACAGCACGCTGGACGACCAGCTCTATCAGGATCGCCACCCGGACGCTGTCCGGCAGTGTGTACGCCGCTGGCGCCGCTTGCGCGTGGGTCCACCCTGCGATCGGGTGCGGGGGGATCGGAGCCACCACCTCGCGGGAACAGTTGCACCCGTTGCACACAGCGTTATTGCGGAGGACGCAGCCCCTGCAGAACCGCGATGTTCGCGGGCGAGCGTCCATGCTGTGGGACCAGTCGCAGCGGAGTGGTGACACCAGTCGGTGGCCTGCCGGCTGGCGGGCGAGGTCGATGCCATCCCACCAGCCGATGCCCGCACATACGTGTGGGCCTCCGTGCACAGGCTGCCAGCGATAGTTATTTGCTTGTGCCGTGTGATCAGACCACACGATCAGCGATGGGCGAGGTACCCACGGCTGACGCCCTCCCAGAAGCGCTCACCGAGCGCAATCAGTGGGTGTGTTGGCGCACCCACGAACGGAACGGGACCCCCACCAAGGTCCCGATTGTCCCCGAGACAACCCAGTTTGCGTCGACGACCGACCCCGACACCTGGCGACGGTTTCAGACCGCGCGCGAGGCGGTGTCCGTGACGGGGATGGCCGGAGTCGGCTTTGTGTTCACGGCTGACGATCCGTTGATCGGGATCGATCTGGATGACTGCCGCGATCCCGAGACGGGCGAGCCCACCGACTGGGCCGCCGCAATCATCGATCAGCTCGACTCGTATACGGAGGTGAGCCCCTCGGGGACAGGATACCACATTTTGGTTACCGGAACGCTTCCCGATGGCCGAAACCGGGCCGGCAACCTCGAGTTGTACGACCGCTCGCGCTTTTTCACGGTGACCGGCGACCATGTCGCTGACACGCCGCGTGACATTCACGAGCGAACTGATGCTATTGAGACGGTCCACGACACCGAACTGACAGACACCGCGTCTGCGTCGGACGCCGACCCGGCGACGACCTCGACTGACTCACAACCGGCTCCGAACGACCAGCCCTCGGGAACCTCACACGCCACCGCCCCCGATGCCGCAGCCGTGCCGGACGAGGAGCTCCTCGACCGGGCCCAAACCGCCGCGAACGGAGAGAAGTTCACGCGGCTGTGGAACGGCTCGGCGAGCGGCTACGAGAGCCACTCAGAAGCGGATCTGGCGCTGTGTCGCCTGCTCGCTTTTTGGACGGATGGTGACCCCCAGCGTGTGGATCGGCTGTTTCGCCGCTCGGGGCTCATGCGTGACAAGTGGGATGACGTGCACTACGCCGACGGGAGCACCTACGGCGCAAAGACCGTCGAGCGCGCGATCGCCCACACCGACGAGGGGTACACCCCGCCCGAGGCGACCGCGGCATCGACTGGGGATGGCCCCCCGACTGAGTCGGCCCCCACAGACAGCAGCGTAGCCGCTGGAGAGGCGACAGCCGCAGCCGACGCCGCCACGCACGACGCGACATCGGCACCAGCCACCGCCGCATCTCTCGATTCGGACGATGACGCCACAGCGGGCACAGCCCCGGCTGAGGAGCCCGATCTGCCAGCCGCTCACCCGCAGCGTGTCCAAGCACGGCGTGCCCGTATTGAGGAGCTCACCGAGCAGGTGGAGTCACTGTTAGCGGAGAATGAACGCCTGCGAGAGGAACTACATGATGAGCGTGAACGGCGGCAAGCGCTCGAGGCGGCACGTGAGGAGCCATCGAATGGATGGTGGCAGCTGTGGTGAGCGTCGACGCCGCGGTGCTGGGGCAGGTATTGAGACCGGTCTTCGCAGTACATCTGGAAGTCTGCCGGAGTTCATAAATAGTATGAAGACGTAGTCTCTGGTAGAACGATGGCGCGAATCACCGGGTCGTATCCAGATGATCTTGACCTCCTCATCGAAGGTGCTGTCGAGGCGGGTGTGTTCGGTGGCAAGAGCGACGCGTTGCGAGAGTTTGTGCGTGAATACTTTGAGGCCCACGAAAACGAGCGTATTGCGGCTGCAGTTGCGCTCTACGAACGTGAACGCATTTCACTGGGTGATGCTGCGAGACTTGCTGCTGTTGACCGGTGGACGATGCGTGAGATCCTCCGTGAGCACGACGTTGAACTCCGCCTCGGACTCGGTAACGACGACGACGTAGCCGAGGAGGTAGCGGCAGCACGCGAACTCAAATTCGATGATGAAGACTCGGATGAGACGGAGTAACGTGGGAAATGCCGGGTGACAGTATTCCAGCGAATCCGAGTGTTCTCAACACGACTGTCCTCTCGAATTTTGCCTACATTAACCAATTGTGGGTGATCTCAGCACTCACTGGGATCTGTACCGTGCCGGTCGTTCGCGAGGAACTCGAATATGGCGTTGATGACCATCCATATCTCCAGTTAGCACTCGATACGATCGACGACGAGATTCCAGTCGCATCGATCTCGGATACAGTCGCAAACAGAGAAAGCGTTGTTAGTGGTCATCTTGATCCCGGTGAAGCACAGGCGTTCGCCCTCGCAGACGCACGCGACGGTCGACTGCTAACCGATGATGGAGACGCCCGGTCGTTTGCGAAAGATCAGGGCGTGACCGTTGTTGGGTCGGTTGGCGTCCTGTTGGCCGCAATTGACGCCGGAAAGATCGATGAACCAACCGCTGACAAGTGGCTGTCGACGTGGATCGACGAGATCGGCTACTACGTCCCATACCGAACCATCTCGGAGTATCGGTGATCACTTTCCACTTCGTCGGTTTGGGGGGTTGACGGCCTCGAGATCCTTGATCTCATCCGTGTTCTGGACGTCAGCAAACAGTTTTTCGGGTTAATCAGCAGCTTGACTCTGTTTTGTACATCACCAGATAGATGTCTGAGATGCCTTCAGAGTCAGTCATCTCGATGCGTCCTCGTCCAGATAGGTATCACGCACTGATTGGAATGTGTGGACGTCGGTGAGGCCAGGTTGGTCGATGGTGAACGCGGCGGGCCGCGTCTGTTCGCCGTAGGTTTTCTGCACGCGTGGCTCACCATCTGGCGGTGTGTTAAGCGCCTCAACAACCTCGTGGGCGGCGGCCCGATTTTTGACGACCCAGATGGCTGCTGCTGGCGCTTGCGCGGCCAACTTGTCGTAATCCTCGGGGACCGCCCGCGTGACGTCATGATTGATGCGTTCGGCCTCGAGTGCGGCCACAACGTCGCCCGTCTCGTCGACGGCTGCCGCATCGAGCCGGCCTTCGGGAACCTCATAGTACTGCTCGACCCGAACCGCGGGCGAGTCCGGATCGGCGACGTACTCAGCCTCGAGCAGCGCTGTGCCCACCTCGACCATCGCCACATGCAGACTCGACTCGCTCAAGTCGCCGGCGCCAGCGCCGTGTGCAACCCCCTCACGGTGGCGCACGCCGATCGCGTCCCGGCCGTCTGGAGTAACCGTGTACAGCGTGTGTGGGTAGCGACAATCGCGAGTGAGGAGGCCGGCCTCCCGCAGCTCTTCGATCTCGTCGGCGTCGATCCCTACATATTCGGCGAGTCGACGCATGCTGTCGCGGGTGATATCGTACTCAAGTTCTGGGTCGTACTGGCCTTGGTGGGCGGAGTAGACGGCTTGCAGAAAGCGGAGGCCAGCATCGCTTACGGGACTCTCTTGGCGTTCGGCGTACGACAGCTTCAGCGGTAACGCACAGATCGGACAGTCAGCGCGGTCAACAGCATCAGCATCGTGGCAACAGGTGATCGCCGCCCGCAGCCCGTCCGGCGAGGGATCATAGCGAGTCTCACACGCCGTACAGCCGAGCGCGTGGCGCTGGTCGTCGTACACGACCGGCTCGGGGAGCCGCTGGGTGTACGGCAGCGCCGAATCGATGCGTGCCGGGGCGGTCGTGTCGGTATCAGATGAGTCGGCGTCCGGCTCCGTCTCGCTCGGGCCGGTCGTCGCTTGGGTGGTGCGGACATCGAGCCCGTACTGCTCCCGGGTACGGTCGCGACACGCATCGATCCGGGCGGCGGCCGCCGTCTCACGGGCCGGCCGGAACCCCTCGCTGTCTGGATGCCCCCGTGGCAGCGGCGCACTCGCGAGCAGAAACGGCGCCGGCGGAGTCTCACGAAACGGGGCCGGGAGCCGCACCAGCCACTCGCCGCGGCCGAGCGCACGCAAGCGATTGCCGATCGCCGCGGGGTCCTGATCCGCGGTCGCGAGCCGTTTGGTGAGCGGCTCATCCACCGGGACGCTCCCGGTGACGATGGTGGCGACGTTGTTGAGCAGCTCCACGTACGCAGCCTCATCCCGCACCCGCAGCTGGCCCGGGAACTGTGTGGAGAGGGTGACACTACAGCCGAACGACCGGCCCTGCGCGAGCAGCTCGTCGATGATCCCCGAGGTGACGAGCTGGGCCGCCTCCTCGAGATACAAGTTGACCAAGGGGCGGTCGTCCGATCCGGTGGTCTGGGCGCGCCGCTGGAGGGCGGTCCACAGCTTCGAGAGCATCGTCCGGGTGAGCGCCTGCTGGCTGGCCGTGCGTAGCGCCCCCGTATCGATGATGACGACCGCATCCTCGTCGATCACCGTGCGCAGATCGAAGTGGGGATCGCCCTCGTCGGGAACGTGATCAAAGAGGTGACCCACGCGTTCGTCAAGTGGGATCTTCTCGATACGGTTGTGGACGCCCTGCAGGAGCTCGTCAAACGATTGTTGGCTGTTGGCGGCGACGTTGTACAGCATCGATTGGAGCTCGTCATCCACGACGGCTGGGGGTTCACCAGTTTCATGAAAGCGGGCGGCCGCCTGCTGGAGCTCGCGATGCGCGAACGCGTCGCTGCCGTGGACGGGATCGAAGAGCGCCTTCACCAGCTGGCGGATGATATCGGGCGAGCGCACCGCTTGGTAGAACCGCTCGTCGCCCATGATCCCGGCCAGAATCTCGATGTAATGGTCGGTGAGGTCTTCGACAGCCGTTGCCCGATCAATCCCGGCTGCAAGCTGCGGGCGGATATCAAAGAAAGAGAGCGCCGGGAGTGTCTCGGCACAATCAAAGTAGTAGACGTCATCGAGCGAGCCGTACTCGGCGTAGTGCGCGCGCTGATACGCTGCGGCCATCGCGTCGCCTTTCGGCGTGATGAGAATCTCGGCGCCGTCCGTGGCCGCGTGATTCGCGAGCAGCCCCGTGATCAGACTCGTTGATTTTCCGGATCCTGTCTTCCCAAACCACGCCACGTGCAGCGACTGGAGGTCCGGGGGGACCGCAATCGGGTCGGCGACGGGCTCACCATCCTGATCGAGCGGCTGCCCGAGTGTGAGCCCGGGCGTCTGATACCGGGCGAGCTGGGCGGCAGGCGGTGGTGGGAGGGCAGTCCGGTCGGCTGTGGGCGGCGCCACGGCGCGGCTTCCGCTTGTGGTGAGCGCCGTCCCATCGACGAGACCGAAGCCAGGCGCACTCGCCGCGTCGGCGATAATGCCCCGACTGCGATTGCGTGTCCACGGGAGCTTGGTGGTGAACGTGTCATAGACGGGTTCGTGGACCGTTCGCTCACGGATCGCCGTCGCCACCGGCTCCGGATGCTCCGTCTCGACGCGGCCAGCAATTGTGTAGTAGCGGCCAGAGAGGTCGGTAAGCGTGCCGGCGAGCCGCTCGGCGATCGCGGGCGCGTCACCACCCCACACCAGACACCGGGCGTTGAGTACGAAGGCGTGTTGCGGGTCGGTGTCGGTCAGAGCGTCGATACGCCCAGCGGCCGGATCGGCGGCCGCGCTCGTGGTCTTCGTCTCCCCTTCGATGTTACCGACAAAATCATCGAGAGCGCGGCTCGCCGGCGTATCCCGTCCGTCCTCCAGCTGTTGGCGGCGGTGGCGAACATCCCCTCGGTAGTCGCGAAACGGCCGACATACTGCTTGATAGGTGGCTGCGGCAGGGGTCTCAGCCAGCGTTTCCGCGATCGCGGCCAGCGGGAGGCGGGCGTCATCGCTGTCCGTAAACGAGTTGAGCGGCGTCAGGCGAGTCTGCCAGTCGTCGCGTCGCTCCGCGTCACCCACCCACTCGACGGCGGCGACGGCCGCATCTGTGGGCTCATCGTCGCTATCGAGTTTGGGGACCGCAGGCGGTGTGGCTGGCGTCAGTTCGTACTCGTTCGGACAGGCCGTCCGCACCGCCTCACGAAGCGTCTCGGTCGGCGCCTGCGTGACGCCAACGTACAACTCGAGCGTGCCGGTGGTCCTGCTCGGACTGTGGAGCCGCCACTCAATTGTCGGTCGCGTCGAGGCTCCCAAAAGGCGATCCCGCCAGTTGGATGTGGTGTGGGTGGTGAGGCCGTGGAGGCGTCGAAACCCCTGCTCGACGGTCGCCGCTGTCAGTGGGGTGTCTGTCGGCCGAATCCGGAGGTGGGTGTGATCTGGGGATTCATCGGCTGGGGAGTCAGCAGTACGCCCCATAGCATGTCTTGTGTTCACATGTATCAGTAAGAAAGTTACGGCATACACTAACTGAATCAAAGAGGTGTGGTGGCCTGTGTGCTGGGTCCTGTCGGTTCCAGATTGGCTCCCACACGCCTGTACGGACGGTGAGCGAGGTGTGTGCGTCTGCCAGTTTGTGGCGCTCCCGAGGGGTGGGAGCGCACATGGCCGAATCCGACCCCACGAGCGGGCCCGTCACGTTCGGTGACGCTGACGCCCGCGCCGACCAGATGCACCAAGCGATCGATCAGTGGCTCAGCGAGCTCGTCGACGCGGTCGACGAGGCGCGTGCAAGTGACGAGTTCCAGCGGTGGCTCGACGTCCACAGTCAGTTTCACGACTACTCCCACCGGAACACGCTACTCATCAGCTTGCAGTGTCCTGAGGCGACGAAGGTGGCGGGGTATCGGACGTGGCAAGACGAGTTCGATCGGCAGGTGCAGGACGGCGAATCGGCGATCTGGATCTGGGCACCGCTGCTCTCGCGGCAGTGTCCTGAGTGCGGGAACAGTCCCTCCTATCACGCGGACAGCGACTGCGCGTACGACGAGACGCCACCCGAGGAGTGGAATGAGGGCGTAGTCGGGTTCAAACCCGTTCCTGTGTTCGACGTCTCCCAGACGGAGGGGAAGCCGCTGCCCGAGTTGGAGACGGACGCGGCGGGCGAGGCCGATGAGCTGTTAGCTGGACTGCTCGCGGCGGCCGACGCACTCGGTGTGACGGTCGATGTGGTGGGTGCTGATGCATGGGGCCATGGCGACGCCGACGGTGTCTGTCGCCACGTCGACGGGACACCCCACATCCAGGTGCAACAAGCAGATCCTGCAGCGGTGGCAGGGACACTCATCCACGAGTACGCCCACGCCCTCCTCCATGACCCAGCGGATACCGCCGATCGCGAGGCGCGCGAGCTCGAGGCCGAGGCAGTCGCGTATGTTGTCGGCCGGCACTGTGGCTTGGAGATGGACGGGTCAGCGTTGTATCTCGCGGCGTGGAGCGATGACGACGCGGATCAGCTCTTCGAGCGATGTGAGCGGATTCGGGAAACGAGCACGACTGTGATCAAGGCGATTGCTGACCAGAGCGGTTCCACTCTCCATGGCTAGGCGCCCGTCTCAGCCGCTGGTAGCCAGACAACTTATTCACTACCTCGTGAACATGTGTGTATGAGTGGTATCGAGCTCCGAGAGGAGACGCTCTATGTGGAACGCGAGCCGAACCAGCTGGACGAGCTGGCGATAGCGTTTTCAGAAATTCTCGATCGAATCGGAATCGAACATGTGTACATCGCTGGGTACGTGTCGATCCTCGCAGGGCGGGCCCGGTCAACCGAGGATGTCGACGTGCTCATCGAGCCGGTCGATGAGCCAACGGCAGAGGAACTTGCGACAACACTCGATACGGAGGGGTATTGGGGGCCAGCGATGCCGCTCACGTCGATGTACGAGATGCTCGAGAACGGGGATCCGATCTGGGTTGCGCCAACCGACCAGATCACTCCCCATCTCGAAGTGAAGATCGTCGATGATGAGTTCGATCATGCGTCGCTCTCCAACGCAATCTCAGCCCAGATTGACGGCGAATCGATCCCAATCGGCCCGCTTGAGCTCCAGATTGCGTACAAACTCTATCTTGGTGCCCAGAAAGATATCGAAGACGCAGTCCATCTGTACACTCTCTTTGAGGAAACGCTTAGTGCGTCCCGGCTCGAAACGTGGGTACATCGACTCGATGTCGACGCTGAATATGACCGACTCAGAGACACCTGATCAACTCGATGCGAAACACGACCGCAATCGTGAGCAACGCATCGCGACGATCAAACGCTGGGTAGCGTACATTCAATCAGAGCCGCCCGAGGTGTGGGGGCCACAGCAGAACGCGGTGGTCAACGGTCAACTCACCGCTGCCCAACACGTGGCAACCTCAGCCGCCCATCAGCAGCATGTGGCCGATGTTGCCCAAGATATTCTTGCGATCCAAAACGACGCCAACGAACAGACGGCTTCGCGGGAGGATCGTTAGTCACCCTGTTTCAGCGTGGCCGGTGACTACAGCCGGGTTTCATCACCGGCCGCACCACCGCGTTCGACTGGAACGGCTGGCCTGGTCACTCACAGAGAGCCAACCGCACCGCGTCCGACAGCCCACTCACGCGGGCAGCATGCTCCCAGGATTCTTCGCGAATGCCGTTGGTGACGTACGCAAAGCCGACGTTTTGCTCTGGGTCACCCCACCCGAAAATGCTCCCCAGTCCTGCATGGCCGAACATCCGCTCGCGACTCAGCGAGCCGAACATATCGTTCGCGAGCCCACCGGTCCAAAAGCCAAGGCCGTATCGGGCCGGTCGCGAGAGCGTTCCGTCCGACTCAGTCTCAGCATGGGTCTGGGTTGCGTGGGCGACGGTCTCTGCGTCAAGCAGTCGTGTCCCGTCGAATGCGCCACCGTTCGCCATACAGGCGTAAAATCGTGCCATCTCACGAGCCGTGCTAATCCCGTTTGCGGCCGGGATCACCGCGCGGCGGACGGCTTCGTCGTTGAACGCCGCTGCTGACTCAGCGGCTGGGATTCCGAGGCCTTCACCGGGGTCACGACACCGGTCGTACATTTCGAAGCCGGATAGGGTGGCGACATCATCGTCTTCGTCGTCAGCAAGCCCGATCGAAGATTGCTCCATCCCGAGCGGGTCAAACACGTTTGCGGCGACATACTCCGCAACCGGCTGGCCGCTGAGTTGCCGAATGAGCTCGCCGACAAGCCAGCCGTAGTTGAACGTGTGATACGCCGGCTGGGTGCCCGGTTCGAAGACGGGATCGATCTCTTCCATCGCCGTCACAACAGCGTCCCAGTCATCCCACTGGTCTGCCTGATCGTCGAATTCGCCGTACGGAATGCCAGCAGTGTGGCTGAGCACCTGTTTAATCGTGATCGCCGCTTTGGGCGTGCCCGGCTCGGCGAACGCTGGCCAGTGCTCAACAACCGGGTCGTCGTAGTCGGCGGCTCCCTCTTCGATCAGTTGATGGAGGCCAACACCCGCGTACGGCTTCGTACACGAGAAAATGAGGTGGCGGGTCTCCGGAGTGGTCGCAGCCCCGTCAGGACCGGTTGTCCCGCCCGCAAAATCAACGACGAGTTCTCCGTCGACATACACGGCGAGTTGGCTCCCATGATGGAGGCCAACGTCGAGTTGGCGGTCAAATTCGGCGCGAAGCTGATCGCGGTCGCTATCACTAATCGCTGACATGGCTACACCTCTTAGTCAGTTACCCACGACTGAAGTCGTGGGCTTGTCAGTGGACTCCCCTTCTGCCGTCGAATCGACGGAGGCGATAAATTCGCCGTTCAGGTTCAGCGTCCCTGACGTCAGCGCACACTGACAGGGTGCGCCTCCACTCGAAGACGTTTGCCCCGAGTGGAGACGTTTGAGCAGTTTCCGAGCAATATTCTTGCTCGCGTTGTAGTCCGCGTTCAGTTCGTACTCGCACTTCTGACACGCGAACTGGTGTTTCGAGCGCCCATTCTCTTCGTGGGTAAACCCGCACTTCGAACACCGCTGGCTCGTGTACGCCGGACTCACCTGCTCGATCTCGATCCCAAGCATCTCGGCTTTGTACTCGACGTACTCGTACAAGCGTCGGAACGCCCACGCGTGGAACCGCTTTACACCGGGCATCCGATCGCGAATATCCGTCAGATTCTCGAATGCGATATGGGTACACTCGTGATCGCGGGCCTCCTCGAGAATCTGGTTTGAGGCGCGGTGAAGTTCGTTTTGCATCCAGCGGTGTTCACGATCGTCCATCGACTGAATCGACAGGTGCGCTGACCGCGTTCCTGTCTGTTGCATCGACCCGCGCGTCTTCTCGAACTCGCGGCGTCGATGATTCATTTCGTCGGCGTTCCCGATGAACGCGCCCGTGGAAGTCACGGCGAGCGAGCCGTCCACGTTCAGATCGACGCCAAGGACTGTTCTGTGCTCGGCGTCAGAAAAAGCAGTCGTAGACTGCTCGTGTTCCTCGCGTTCGGCGCGGCGCATTCGCGCGTGTAGGTAGAACTCCCCGCTCGAACGGTCGTACTGGAGCGTGGACATCCGGAACTCGTAGTCCTCGTTCAGCAGGTACTCGCCAATCGGTGTCTGCTCAGGATCGTCTGGAAGTACGTATGGGCACTCGATGCGGCCGTTTACCGTGGAAAGAGACACGTGGTCGCGGTGGAACGTCGCGGACCGCTTGTCGTAGACGACGCTCCACGCGTCGAAGTGTGGTTGACTGGTGGTCTCGCCGTTCTTGAGCCGGGCAACACCACTTTTTGTGGCCTCGATGGCACGCCGGATTCCCTTCTGAACGAGGTTCGCAGTCAACTCTGTTTCATCCCGAAGTCGATCGTAGAGTGCGGTTTCGGCTTTCTGTTTCGAGGTGACACAGTACTCGTCCGGGTGTCTCCACGCCCATTCCGCGGTCGTGTTCGCACAGTGGAGAAACTGATCTTTCGTCTGATGGAGGTCATCGCACCGCTCGCGGCGCACGTCGAGTTTGACTTTGACGGTGCGGATCACGTCCCCCATCTGTATTTCACATTTTAATCTATTTATTTATAAATTCTATGGCTAATGGTGGGGAGTCAAGTTGCTTTCGCTCGTAGGTTGTTATGGGAATTGTCGGATCCCTCCCACGGCTGAAGCCGTGGGCTGCCTCCTCGTTCCTCTGTGATTCACAGCCAGTCGGTAGTAATGTACGTTACTGTGTCCATCGCCTCTCGGTCGGGGAACGTTTCGAGAACTCGCTGGATGATATGGTAGAGTTCGTGCGAGGGGAGCGACTGGTCGGGGACGTAGAATACCCCACTGTGAGAGTCTGCCGGCATCTGGACAAAGTCGTCGTCGCTGGTGATAATGAGACGTCCCTCTTGGACGGCGTACAGACGAATCGTGGTGTCGTCGACGCCTTCTCCCAATTCGCTCACGTCGACGACACGCTCTACGTCGTGGCCTGCTTTGTCGAGTTTGTCAGCTAGTGGAGCCGCGATGTTCTCGTCAAGCAGAAACGACACCTGCATCACGACGTTTCCGGCAGATCCTCGGGGCCGGTGATGATGCTGGGGTCGTCGTTTGCGGCTTCGTGAAGCTCTCGACGGCGTTCTTTGACCGCCCGCATCTCTTCGGGGTGGTCGTGATAGTACGCCAGTGCGTGGTAGACGTCCGACGGAGTGAGGTCAAAGCGGTCCGCAACCGTCCGTGCGTCGAGGTCGCGCTCTTCGACCAACGCGTGGATATGGCTCACGGTGATTCGCCGGTCCCGAATGTGGGGCTCGTCGTGAATATCCGACTCGTCACCTGAGACGACGGTGTTCATCTGCTTCGACATAGTGTCGAATACCATCGCAGTGGCCTTCAGTCTTTGCCGGTTCAGGTAGTCAGCCGCGGATACTTTGGAGGCGATGGCTCACGTACCGCTCGCTTGGTACGCAGTACGTTCGCCCGCAGAAAGACGCGCGTCTCTCGGATAGACCACAGCGATAGAAACTGCGAGCGAAGCGAGCAGTACGCACTCTTCAACGACTGGCTGTTTCAGGAGATAATATGTCTGAAGAATAGGATTTCACCTATGGAAACGCTGCTACCCGGGCAAACCACGTCTAGCGACAAAATGATTACGCCGTCTGGGGATCTGCTGTTTTCACA
>NZ_AOJH01000105.1 GCF_000337355.1 Halorubrum kocurii JCM 14978
GTCAACAGAACGTGCTCGATGGCACGTGAAATCCGTCGGTCTCTTGCGCCCCATATCTTGTTTCACGCTCTGCTAGGGTAGCAGCGTTTCCATCGAGTCAACAGAGCCGGACGAATCTATATAAATGAACTGCGATGTCGGTGACAGCAGCGCGGTGCTGCGTGAACTACCCCACTTTATTGCGCTCCTCAGTTGCTTCGGCCCCTGTGTTGCTCCTCGAGGAAGGGGAGTTCGCGCCTATTCTTTAGTTTACTAGGCAAATGCGATCTGTCGGTCACGGTCTCTGCAACGGCAGATCGCCTACTGGTGATTCCAGGTTCCTCCGCGCGGTCCGGTGCGTTCAACGATGAGCGCCCACCGTCAGGCGTTGTTGTCTCTACCTTGATCGAGAGGCTCCGATAATCCCATAAAATTGCCCAACACGATACGCAGCGAAGGCAGAGAACACGATCGGCGTCCCAATGAAGAAGATCAGGAGCACCTCTTCACGCGTGAACAGCCCGGTGATCGCATTTCTGTTGACGCCAGGCAACCCCGCGAGAACAATGGGGACGAACAGGAGCGTACTGAACATCAACGCGGCCGTCAATCGCGTGTACGGCCAGGTCCTGTCGCCACTATCTGTCGACGACATCAGGCCTTCACCTCCGAACGGATTTCGCGGTCTGTCGACGGCTGGGTAAACGTCTTCCAATCCTGTTTCGCCCACTCTTGGGCGCGTCGGACGCGATCGGTCGCAGATTGGAACTGGCCGTGATCACCGTGGTCTTCGACGTAGCGAAGACGGCGAAGCAAGCCGTCCATATTCGCGTTTTGGATGCCCAGACCAGGACGCCGGTTCACTTCGAGCACCATCGGCCCATTGGCCTCATCAAAGACAATGTCAACACCAGCGAATCCAAGCCCGCTGGAGATCGCGGCGCGAGAGGCCATCGCGAGCACCGCTTCCCACTCCGGAATGGTGAACTCGAGGTCGGCCCCCGTATCGGGATGAGACTGGATGAACGCATCGCGAGTCTGCTGGTAACCGCCGGACGCCTCGCCAGTGAGAATATCGATAGCGACGGCGACAGCACCGGTATGGATGTTTGCGGTCCCGTTTGATTCGTCGGTGGGAAGCCGGACCATCGACATCACAGGGAACCCCTGGAGGGTGATGACTCGAAGGTCAGGTACTCCACCCGTCGTTCGGTCTGCAAGCAGGCCATCGGGTGTGATGAACCCCTCGACAAGCGCCTCTCTCCGAGCACCGTAGTCACCGACGCCACCAACGCAGATATTTCGAGTGTGAGCCACGATCTCGTCGGCCGTCAGCCGGCCACGATTCGTGAGGAACTCGTTGGTCGCTTCGTCTCGACCACGGACGACGAGTATGTCGCGGCCACCATAGCCGTCGATCGGCTTGATAGCGAACGTCGGTTGCGTCTCGAGAAGCGTCCGTAACTCATCAAAGTCGGATTCGTCTTCGGCGATAAGATACGTAGCCGTTGTGGGGATCGAGAGCCCGTGAAGGGTCTTTTTCATCTCGCCTTTATTGAACTGCGCCATAATCGGCGCGGGGTTGTATTTGTTGATGAACTCTCGATTCCTGACTCGCATCGTGAGGACATCACTGGCGTTGTCTTTTCCGAGGGAGCGTCGTAACTCTCTGAATCGGAGATATTCGCCAAGCCGGACATCCGTGAGGGTCCCGAGAGCAATGTTGACGGCGACGAGTGCGACCCAAAGCTCCGGCGAGTGAATAACGAGTGTGACGAGGGGTTCGAAGGTGATGATCGCGAACGCCGCAGCGATCCCAATAAGGGTAGCAGCGAGGCGCCGCGTCGCGGGCACCCACCCGGTTTCGGTGAGGCTCCCGACGAAGCGCTCGGCGTACCATGTCGTCAACACGACCGGGAAGAGGATAACCGCTTGAAGCGACGGGATGTCTTGGAGTTGCCCAGCGGCTTCGATAACGAACAAACCAATGGCTGCGACGACAAGGAGCGACGCCACACGGTGGGGTGTTCCGAGGTTCAGATCAATGATCGCAACGCGGGCGAGGGCCGTGAGAACGAAGATGTACGCGATAACGAGAAAGCCCCAGAATGGCCCAACAACGACCCACGAAAAGGCCAGAATAACCGGACCGAATACCCCAAAGGTGCTCATGCCAATTTCGTTCCGGAAGACGGCGATAACTGTCCCAGCGATCATCAACCGGAAGGCGAAGTCGAGATCCTCGGCCACCGGAACGAACAGCGCAGAATTGCTCCGCAGAAACACGGCAACGACTGTTAAGCCGAACAGAAGCACCAAACTCGGGAGGTGCTGTTTTACGTTCAGATCCATGAGTCTCCTCGAACTGAACTCCAAAGTATGAGCTGATTAATTACCCCACCTCCAGATGAGAAAACGCTTGAACAACTATTTGTTGATAGCACTTGATACACATTATCTACTGTCATAATGCGATTTGAGTATTTAAATTAGCCTCTTCCATACAGCGGGTATGGGAAACATAATCTCTCTCAAGTAATTCCCTGGGTCGTGTCGAAGTCGTCAGCAAACGAATTGAGATATTCGATCCCCTCCCGCTTGATGTGTGCAGCAATAGCCGCGTCACCGAAAGACAGACTCCCATAGTCCAGAAGAGATTTCCACGGTTATGAACTCCTTCTGGGCCGCGTGGATCAAGATGTGCAGTCGAATAGATCGGAGAGTTCATCAAGCCCGTAGAGGTGTGAGTCGGACCGATCAGCGACGACTGCACGCAAATCCTCGGTGAATCCGGACCGCGAAAAGAGCGCGTAACTCACCTCCCGGTCGTCCCCCTGCCACCGAACCTCCGACTCCAGTGCGGTGAGATCGTCGAACACTTCCCGACCGACGAGAGAAGATGTCCACTTGCACTCGCCGAGCACCAACTGGTTCGCGTCTCGATTGATTCCGACGACATCGATCTCCTCGCCGCCGTACCACCACCGACCGACTCGCGAGCAGGCCACGGGGAAGCCCGACGTTTGCGCCGCCTGCTGACAAACGGTTTCGAACGTCCGACTCGTGTGTATCGGGAGCGTCTCCGCGATCGCTTCCCGAACCGGTGCCGTGTGTCCCTGTTCGAGCGTTCCCCGATTGGGGGCCACGTACCGAAACCAGAACCGAAGGAAATCGTCCGTCAGCCGATACACTCCTCGGCTATCGGGGTCCGTCACTGGGTGTTCTCGCTCGAGGATCGCCAACTGCGTGAGATTCTGAAGATACCGCGAGAGGCTGCTGGCGTCCTTACCGATCTCGTTGGCGATCTCCGTGACGCGGGTCGCGCCACCGGCGATGGCTTCGAGGATCGCCATGTACGTCGCGGGCTCGCGGAGTTCCTGTCGAAGGAGAAACTCGGGTTCCTCGAAGAGGAACTCGCCCTTCGAGAGGACGGCTCGCTCGACGTTCTCGAACAGCGTTCGCTCCGGATCGAACTGTTCGAGATACGCGGGAACTCCCCCCAAAACGCTGTAGAGCTGGATCTGCGTCTCCAGATCATCGTCCGGAAAAAACGCGCGAACGTCCGCAAACGACAGCGGAGCCAGTTCCCACTGTCCAGTCCGACGACCATACAGCGGACTCTCATAGCTCAACACTCCATCCTCCATCATCGAAATCGACGATCCTAACAACACGAGAGAGATGTCTGTCCCTGCGAGTACGTCGTCGACGATCGTCTGAAACACCGAGGGGATCGTGTCGTCTTCGTCGACGAGATACGAGAACTCGTCTAACGCGACTACACACCGCCCGTCAACCCGCGCTGTGAGATATCGAAACGCCTCCGCGAAATCGTCGACATCCGGAGTGACGTCGTCGAACGCGTCCGCACACTGCGCCGCAAACCGTCGAGCATTATGATTCGAACCGCGCTCATCACAGAGGAAATAGACAGAGTCGGAATTCAGCTCTTCGAGTGCCGTTGTCACCAGCGTCGTCTTCCCGACGCGCCGTCGTCCATAGAGAACGAGGAGCTGTCGCTCCGCTCGAGAGAGATGTGATGTGAGCCACTCGAGCTCCGTTGACCTGTTTATCATTATGCATACGATCATATTATCGCAGTCATAATAATCGTTGGGGCCAACGCTCACTTTGTACGGGCCTAACAGACGCTCGCTGATGAGTGAGTGAGTAACACGGCACCGACATCGACGATTCCCATCGACTAAGCGCAAGGTTTTCGCTGTAGTGAGGGAACACTGCTCGCACACATGGACGTGACCGAGGGCGGGGTCCGAGACGTCTGCACGGACGCGGTCTTCGAGCGCGGCGAGACATACCTCGCTGAGAACCGTATCCGCGAGATCCACCGCGTCGACACCGCCGTAACCGCCGTTGTGAGCGGGAGCCGCCAGTACGACGTTCGCGTCGACCTCGCGGCCGACGGGTTCGACCCGTGGTGTGACTGCCCGTACGACGGGCCAGGAGCGTGCAAGCACGTCGTCGCCGTGCTGCTTCGGTGTGTCGACGAGGTCCCGCCGGACGAGGGCGACCGGCTCGACGCCGCGCTCGACGCCGCGAACCCCGACGCCCTGCGAGGGTTCCTGCGCGACGCGCTGGCGATCGACGCCGCGCTCCGCGAGCGGTTTTTCGCTCGCTTCGGTGAGTCCTCGACGCGGTCGGTCGACGAGCTGCGCTCCGCCGTCGACCGGCGGTTCGAGGAGACGAACCCCGAGTACTACGTCGTCTTCGAGCCCATCGACTTCACGGAGTGGTTCGATCTCGCGACCGAGTATCGCGAGCGGGGCCGAGACGCGTCGGCGGCCGCGGTCTACCGGGCGCTCGTCGAGTCGCTCGACGACAACATGGACCGCGTCGACGGCGCGTACGACCACTTCTCACAGGCGTTCGCGCGAGCGCTCGACGGCTACGTCGACTGCGCGGCGGCCGCGGACCGCGAGACCGAGAGAGCCACGGATGCCGTCGCCTTCCTCGAGGAACGGGCGGAGTCGGGGACCCCGTATCTCGCCGACCAGTTCGAGCGGGCGGCGACCGAACTGCAAGAGGAACTGGCGGAGGAATCCGACGGCTGAGTGGGTTCACCACGGCCACCGAGATCGGCACCAGTCCGAATACGGCATACCCCCATCCTACCACCACATTTTAATACCGTTGGGGTTCGATCACAACAAAGAGGGAACGATGCCTGCTACGGTCGCGTACCGGGAGCAAGCCGAGAAACCGGACGGCAGTCGATACGAGATGATCGCGTGGCAGGTTCCCGAGAGCGAAGAGTTCCCGCAGGGACTCAAGTACAGTTTCCAGTATATAAACCCAGACGGCGACACGCTCCTGCGGTACGACAACTCGCCGTACCACCGTGATATTGGTCGACATCATCGCCACGCACCCGATGGCGAGATCACGCAACTGGAGTTCACAGGGCTCGCCGAACTGATCGACGACTTCCAAAACGAGGTGACCGAAATCTATGAGCAACGAACCGACTGACACAGAACCTACACACGACGATTTCACGCCCGATCCGGATGAGGTCGAGTACCCATCGACCCTCCGCATCACGTCGCTCCCAGCGGAGCAGGCGCAAGCGGCAGCCATCAAGCGCGCCGAGCAGTGGGAGGACGGTGAGTCGGTCCCGCACGTCGTCAACTTCGAAGACCGTGCACGGCTCCGTCAGCTGCTCACCGATCGGCGGATGGAACTGCTCGAAACGGTGATGGAGCAGCCGCCCGAGAGCATCCGCGGGCTGGCGAGCCGCCTCGACCGTGACGTCCACGATGTCCACGACGACCTGCATCTGCTGGCCGAGTATAACATCATCCACTTCGAAGCGGACGGCCGGGCGAAGAAACCGTCCGTCCCGTACGACACGGTTCGGATCGAAGTCGAGTTCGGTCTCCCAGGCGGTGACGAATCGGAGTCGACCGCGTCGGCGTGACGGGTAGACATGACTAGACGCCGAAGCCACGGGAAGCCTCAGGCCGTGACCCCGAGGCGGTTCACTCCACCGTCACGCTCTTCGCCAGATTCCGCGGCTTGTCGATCGCCCGCCCCTTGTCGTTCGCGACGTGGTAGGCGAACAGCTGCAGGTACACGTTCGCCACCAGCGGTTCGACGACGCCCACGTTGGGGACCTCGAACGACACGTCCAGCGTGTCGTACGTATCGCCCGCGGACACGCACCCCAACGCCGGCGCGCCGCGCGTCTGCGCCTCGGTGACGTTGTTCATCGTCTCGGCGGCCCGCGCGCCGTCGGTCAACACGGCCAGCACGGGCGTGTCGGGCGTCACCAGCGCCAGCGGACCGTGTTTCAACTCGCCCGCCGCGAACCCCTCGGCGTGGTCGTAGGAGATCTCCTTGAGCTTCAACGCACCCTCAAGCGCCACGGGGACCCCCAGCGCGCGCCCGACGAAGAAGAACGCCTCGCCGTCGCCGTACTCGCGGGCGGCCTCGCGCACCTGCTCCTCCTCGTCGAGCACCTGCTGGACCGCGCCCGGGAGCCCCTGCAGATCCTTCAGCACGGAGCGCGCGTCGGCGGCCGCCAGCGCCCCGCGATCGCGGCCCACGGCCACCGCGAGCATCGCGAGCGTCGCCACCTGCGAGGCGAACGTCTTCGTCGCCGCCACGCCGATCTCCGGGCCAGCGCGGATGAACGCGGTCCCGTCGACCTCCCGCGTCACCGTACTCCCGAGGGTGTTCGTCACGGCGAACGTCCGCGCGCCCGCAGCGTTCGCGCGCCGGACCGCGCCGAGGGTGTCGGCGGTCTCCCCGCTCTGGGTCACGGCGACGACCAGCGTCCGGTCGGGCGTGCGACCCGCCCCGAACTCGTACTCGCTGGCGATCTCGACGGTCGCGCGGACGCCGGCGAGCTCCTCGAACAGCTGTGCGGCGTACCGGCCCGCGTAGTAGGAGGTGCCGCAGGCGACGATTCGGATCTCCTCCAGATCGGCGAGGAAGCCCGGCGGGAACGAGACGTCCAGATCCACGTCTCCCGCGGAGACGTCCAGCCGCCCGGCGAGCGTCTGCCGGAGCGACTCGGGCTGTTCGTGGATCTCCTTGCGCATGTAGTGCTCGTAGCCGCCCTTCTCTGCGGCGTCGGCCTCCCACGTCACCCGCTCGATCTCGCGCTCCACCGGCTCTCCGCGGGCGAAGACCTCGACGCCGTCGGGCGACAGCGCCGCCACGTCGCCGTCCTCGAGGTACGTCACGTCGCGGGTGTGCTCTAAGAAGGCCGTCACGTCGCTGGCGACGAACGCCGCGTTCTCGCCGCGGCCCAACACGAGGGGGCTCCCCCGACGCGCGACGACGATCCGGTCGTCGCCCTCGCGGACCGCACAGATCGCGTAGCTCCCCTCCAGCCGGTCCTCGACGCGCCGAACTGCGGCCAGGAGGTCGGCGTCGCCCTCCTTGCCGTCTTCCTCGCCCCCGGCGCCAGCGGCCAGCTCTTCTTCGATCAGGTGCGGGATGACCTCGGTGTCCGTGTCGCTCGTGAACTCGTGGTCCGCCAGCTCCTTTTTAAGCGCCTCGTAGTTCTCGACGATCCCGTTGTGGACGACCGCCACGTCGCCGACGCAGTCGGTGTGTGGGTGTGCGTTCGCGTCCGTCGGCGGGCCGTGCGTCGACCAGCGTGTGTGACCGACGCCGTGGGTCGCGTCCGGCACGTCCGGGACGGTGAGCCCGTCGACCTCGCCCGACCGCTTCGCGACGGTGAGCCCGCTCGACGCGCCCACGAGCGCGACGCCCGCGGAGTCGTACCCGCGGTACTCCAGGTTGCGGAGCCCCTCGTGGATGATCGCGCCCACGCTTCCGGTGGTCCCGCCGTCAGTCTGTCCCCCGCTGTCCAGCTCGCCGACGAAGCCGATGATTCCACACATGATTATCCCCTCCGGACGACCGCACCCGATTCAACGCGCCCGTCGATCACGACCCCCGCGTCGGCCTGCACGTCGTCGCCGACCACGGCGCCGTCGGTGAGCGTCGCGCCGCCGCCGATCGAGGTGTTGTCGCCGACGACGCCGCCGAGCGTCACGTCGCGGTGAACGGCGTCGCCGACCACGACCGTCGCGTTCCCGCCGACGACCGTCGCGTTCGGGCCGATCCGCGCGTTCCCCGCGACGACGGCGTCGCGGACGACCGCGCCCGGTCCGATGACGGCGTCGGGAAGCACCACGGTGTTCTCGACGACCGCGTTGGCGGCCACCGTGACGTTGCTGCCGATCGCCGTCGCCCCGCTCAGCGTGGCGTTCGGGCCGACGCGCACGTTCCCGGCGAGGACGACGTCCTCGGCGACGGTGACGGTGTCGCCGACGCGCTGTCCCGCCGCGGGGGCGTCGCGGGCGTGGTCGCTGTCGTGGATCAGCGCCGCGTTGACCGTGAGCACGTCCCAGAGGTTCGACACGTCGAGCCACCGGCCGTCGTAGCCGAGGGCGGTCACCTCGTCGCTCCCGGCCAGGTCGTTCAGGGTCGCCGTGATCGCCAGCTTCCCGGCCGTGTTCGTCGCTCGGATCGCGTCGAAGATCGCGGGCGCGAAGCCGTAGACGCCGGCGTTGATGCGGTTGGTGTCCACCGGCCCCTCGGGCTTCTCGTCGATCTCCGTGACGCGGTCGCCGTCGAGGTGGACGACGCCGTAGTCGCGGGGCGACTCCACGGCGGTGACGGTCACCAGCGGCGTGTCGCCGGCGTGGAGGCGGTCGCAGACGGCCGACACCGCCTCGGGGTCGACGATCCGGTCACCGTTGAGCACCGCGAACGGGCCGTCGACGACCGGTTCGGTCTGTAACACGGCGTGACCGGTGCCGAGCTGCGTCGACTGCTCGACGTACTCGATCGTCACGTCCCAGTCGTCGCCGTCGCCGAAGTGGTTCCGGATCCGCTCTTGTCTGTACCCGACGACGAGGACGATCCGGTCGATGCCGGCCGCCGCGACGGCCTCGACGACGTGTTCGAGCAGCGGGCGGTTCGCCACGGGGACCATCGGCTTCGGGCGCCGGTTCGTCAGCGGCTCCAACCGACGTCCCTCGCCCGCGGCGAGGATCACCGCGGTCACGGGAGTGTCGTTCATGCGACAACCGTCGCCCGCCCGCGGTTTAAATTGCTCGCGGTCGGTCAGCGCTCGGAGAGCCGGTCGCGCGTCAGCGCCTCCCCGGGACCGGTCGTGGCTCCCGCGCCCAGTTTGACCCCGGCGTTCAGCGACGTGTTGATCCCCGTCTTCGCCTCGTCGCCGACGATCGCCCCCAGCTTCCGGCGGCCGGTGTCGACGGACTCGCCTTTCACCTGCAGCCGGACGTTCGCGCCGTCGTGCCGGAGGTTCGCGACGTTGGTCCCGGCGCCGAAGTTCACGCCGTCTCCGAGCACCGAGTCCCCGACGTACGAGAGGTGGCCGACCGACGCGTCAGCCATGAGCACGCTGTTTTTGATCTCCACCGAGTGGCCGACGTGCGCGTCCGGGCCCACGACGGTCGCGCCGCGGACGTACGCGTTCGGGCCGACTTCCGCGCCCTCGCGGATCAGCGCCGGCCCCTCGATGTACGCCCCCGACTGGACTCTCGCCCCCTCCTCGACGACCACGGTGCCGTGCAGGTGGACGCCCTCCTCGACCGTGCCGGCGGGCTCGACCCCGTCGTCCAGCTGCGCGAGCGCCAGCTCGTTGGCCTCCAACAGCTCCCACGGGCGACCGACGTCGAGCCACGTGCCCTCGTAGGGCGCCACGTCGATCCGGTGGCCGTCGTCGAGCAGCAGCTCGATCGTCGTCGTGATCTCGTACTCGCCGCGCTCGCTCTCCGGGGTCCGATCGATGTACTCGAACACCTCGGGTTCGAACGCGTAACACCCGACGTTCGCGAGGTCCGTCGGCGGGTCGTCGGGCTTCTCGACGATCCCCGCGAGCGCGCCGTCGTCGGTCGTCGAGAGCACCCCGTACGCCCGCGGGTCCGGGACCGTCGTCGCCGCGACCGCCGTTCCCGACGCGTCGGCGAGCGCCGCCGGGAGCGACGCGTCCACGACCACGTCGCCGTTGAGCACGAGGAAGTCGTCGTCGACGACGGGTTCGACCTGCGCCACGGCGTGAGCCGTCCCCAGCGCCTCCGCCTGTTCCACGTAGTGGACCGGCCGGTCGCGGTAGGACTCGCCGACCGCCTCGCGGATCGCCTCGCCGCGGTAGCCGGTCACGACGACGAACTCGTCGACGACGTCCCGGGCGGTGTCGAACACGCGTTCGAGCAGCGACCGGTCCCCGACCGGGAGGAGCGGTTTCGGTCGTCGATCCGTCAGCGGTCGCATCCTGGTCCCGCGGCCGGCCGCGAGCACGACTCCGTACATGTCAGGCAACGACGGCGGGCCGGGGTTTAGCCGCTGTGGTCGGGACGCGAACGCCGATCCCGAACGCGTCGAACGGCTCCATGTCGAGCCGAATCGCTCCGCAGAGCCGGTCTCACCGGTTCGATCGGCGGATCCGGGGGAGTTTCGAAGCGGCCGCCGGCGCCGCTCTCGTCGCGAGCGCGGGCGACATCGCCGTCACACGCCCCAGACGACGGCGATGCCCGCCGTCGCGACGACGGCGAGGAGCAGCTGGAGCGGCCCCCCGACCCGCAGGAAGTCGGTGAACTCGTAGCCGCCGGGGCCGTACACCATGAGGTTCGTCTGGTAGCCCACCGGCGTCATGAACGACGTCGCGGACGCGAACATCACCGCCAGCAGGAACGCGAACTCGTTGGCGCCGAGCTGCGCGGCCGCGTTGACGCCGACCGGGATCATCAGCACCGCCGTCGCCACCGGCGTGATGACGCTCGCGAGGATCCCGGCGACGGCGTACAGGACGAACATGACGCCGACCGTCGGGAGGACGTCGGCGGTCGCGACGAGGAACTCCGAGACGAGGGCCGCCCCGCCCGTGGACTCCAACGCGATCCCGAGCGGGATGACCCCCGCCAGGAGGAAGATCACGTTCCAGGAGACGGCGTCGTAGGCGTCGGCGGTCGTCAGACAGCCAGTGACCACCATCGCGACGACGCCGGCCAGCGCCGCGATCACGATGGGGAGGACGTCGAGCGCGGCGAGAGCGACGACGCCGACGAGGACCCCGACGGCGATCGGCGTCTCCGGCGAGAGGGGCGCTATCTCGTCGATGTCCGCGTTGGCCAACCGGTCGAGCGCGCGCTGGTCGGCGACGACGAGGTCGCCGGTGTCCGTGAAGTACCGGACGGACGCCGGCGTCGTCCGGACCAACAGCAGGTCGCCCGCCTGCAGCGTGCGCTCGGCGAGGTCCGTCCGGAACACCTCGCCGCCGCGGCGCATGGCGAGCACGCTCGTCTCGTGGTAGTCGTGGAGCCCGGTCTCGGCGACCGTCTCGCCCACGAACGGCGACTGGTCCGGGACGATCGCCTTCGCGAGCATCCCGTCGGTGGCCGTCGACTCGAACGTCTCTTCGGTCACCGTTTCGTAGGCCCGCGTCCCGAGCGTCGCCGCCTCGCGGAACTGCGTGACCGCCCGCAGGGGTCCGTGGACGACCACGCCGTCGCCCGCCTCGATGACCCGGTCGGAGTGCGGGCCGGCGTACGCCTCGCCGTCGCGCCGGATCTGCAGGATGCGGACCGCCGGGTACGCCTCGTCGAACGCTTCGACGGACAGGCCGATCGCGGCCGATCCCGGGCGGACGTACAGGTGCGTGAGGTAGTCGTCGAGGTCGAACTCCGAGACGGGGTCGCTGTCCACGGGGACGCGGGCCGGCGTGAGCCGCCAGCCGACGGTCAACAGGTACGCGGTCCCGACGGCGAGCAGGACGGCGCCGAGCCCCGTGAACTCGAACATCCCGATCCCGTCGCGGCCGTCGATGAGGAGGCGCGCGAAGTCGCTGGCGAGGATGTTCGTCGACGTGCCGATGAGGGTGAGCGTGCCGCCGAGGATGGCGGCGTACGACAGCGGGAGGAGGAGCTTCGAGGGGCTCAGCTCGGAGCTCTCGGCGAGCCCGGTGACCATCGGGATGAACACGGCGACGACGGGCGTGTTGTTCACGAACCCCGCGATGGGGCCGGTCGTGCAGACGGTGGCGACGAGCGCCCGGAACTCGCGGCCGGCGGTGAACTCGGCGAGGTACATGCCGAGCCGCTCGACGATCCCCGTCTGCTGGACGCCCGCGCTGAGCATGTACATCGCCATGATGGTGACCGTCGCGGGGTTCGCGAACCCGGAGATCGCCGCCCGCGCCCCGACGCCGGTCCACGGTTCGAGGACCACGAGCGCGGCGACGACGCTGATCGCGGTGACGTCGTTGGGGACGACCTCGGTGACGAACGCGACCAGCACGACGAGGATGAGCAGGAAGACCACGGCGGCGCCCGACACCTCGACGATCGGCATACCCCGACGACTCGCGTCGGCGACTTTACTGTTCGCATGGGACCGCCACGCGCGTCGGTACCCGAAACCAAAGCCATAATCCCCCTTCTCCGATGACACACGCGCATGCAGGACAAGCGCGTCTTGGTCACGGGCGGGGCGGGGTTCATCGGCTCGACCCTCGCGAACCGCCTCGCGGCCGACAACGACGTGATCGCGGTCGACGACACGTATCTCGGCGATCCGGACAACCTCGATTCGGACGTGGAGTTCGTCGAGGCTTCGGTGCTCGACGACGACTACCCCGCCGACGTGGACGTCGTCTTTCACCTCGCCGCGCTCTCCTCGCGGAACATGCACGAGAGCGACCCCCAGCGCGGCTGCCGCGTCAACGTCGAGGGGTTCGTCAACGCCGTCGAGCGCGCCCGCAAGGAGGGGTGTGAGACGGTCGTCTACGCCTCGACCTCCTCGATCTACGGGAGCCGCACCGAGCCCTCGCCCGTCGACATGGACGTGGAGGCGCACACGGCGTACGAGGCCTCGAAGCTCGCCCGCGAGCGCTACGCCGAGTACTACGCCAACCACCACGAGATGGACGTGGCCGGGCTCCGCTTCTTCTCCGTCTACCAGGGCTTCGGCGGCAACGAGGAGCACAAAGGCGAGTACGCGAACACGGTCGCGCAGTTCGCGGACGCCATCGCCAACGGCGAGGCGCCCGAACTGTTCGGCGACGGCAGCCAGACGCGGGACTTCACGCACGTCTCCGACGTCGCCCGCGCCTGCGAGCTCGCCGCCGACCACGAGCTGACGGGCGTCTACAACGTCGGCACCGAGGAGGCGTACTCCTTCAACGAGATGGTCGCGATGATCAACGACGCGCTCGGCACCGATATCGATCCGGAGTACGTCGAGTGCCCCTTCGACGGCTACGTCCACGACACGATGGCCGACTACTCGGCGTTCCACGAGGCGACCGGCTGGGAGCCCGAGATCGGCTTCCGTGAGGGCGTCGAACGCGTCTGTGCGCCCTATCGCGACGACGACGCTGGCGACTGACCCGCGCCGCGTCCGACTGACCCGCGCCGCGTCCGACTGACCCGCGCCGCGTCCGGGTCCGCTCAGTGCCCCTCGACCGCGCTGCCGGCGGCGATGAGGAAGCCGATGATCGCGGTGATCAGCGCGACGGTCCCGATCGCGATCGCGCCGATCTGGAACGTGTCGCCGGACAGCCGGTTCGCGATGAGGAACAGGAAGACGGTCGTCACGAACCCGATCAGCACGAGCGAGCGCCCGAGCCGACCGACGTCGATGCCGGGTTCGTCAGACACGGTTGAGCAGCTCCTTGAGGACGCCGTCGTATTCGTCGTCGGTCGCGGAGTTGCCCAGCGAGTGGATCGACTGGCAGATCCACAGTCCGGCGGTGAAGTTGATGAACGCCGCCATCGAGATGATACCGAGCTGCCCCTCGACGAACAAGCCCGAGACGACCGCCCCGACGAACCCCAGCGCCATGAGGCTGTGCGTGACCAACGAGCGGGTGCCGAAGTCAGCGAGCTGTAACGAGAGACGGGTGCCAACGGCCATAGGTACCGTAACGGCTAGTGATGTAAAGAGTTAGCGCGGACCGAGGCGGCGATCGGGCTCCGGAGCGCCGAGACGGCTGGTACTTCGAGGGCTTCCGCGTGGAGGCTTCGCGATTGGAAGTGGGCTCGGAGCGGAGCGCAGCGACGCGCCGGCACCCCGACGGTTTACCGTGTCGCCGCCGTAGCCACGTGCGTATGACCGACGACGACGACCGGACGCACGACATCGTGGTGTGGGGCGCGACGGGCGTCGCCGGCGGCTTCGTGGCCGAGTACCTGACCGAGCGGTACGCGCCGGAGGACCTCTCGCTCGCGGTCGGCGGGCGGAGCCCGGAACGACTCGAGGAGGTCGTCGACGACCTCACCGATCGGAGCGACGCGTGGGACGACGTGCCCGTCGTCGTGGGCGACGCGACCGACCCCGAGAGCCTGCGCGCGATCGCCCGCGACACGCGGGTCGTCTGTACGACCGTCGGCCCCTACACGACGTACGGCACGCCGCTGGTCGAGGCCTGCGTCGAGGCCGGCACGGACTACTGCGACCTCACCGGCGAGGTCACCTGGGTGCGCGAGATCATCGACCGCTACCACGAGGCGGCGGTCGACGCCGGCGCTCGGATCGTCCACAGCTGCGGGTTCGACTCCGTGCCCGCGGACCTCGGGACGCTGCTCGCGCAGTCGTTCGCGGCGGAGACGTTCGACGCGCCCTGTCAGACGGTGCGGATCTACCTCGAAGGCGGGAGCGGGAGCGTCAGCGGGGGCACCGTGGCGAGCTTCGGCGAGGTGTTCGAGGCGGCCGACGCCGACCCGCTGGCCCGGCAGACGCTCCGGAACCCGTACTCGCTGGCGCCGCCCGGCGAGCGGAGCGGCGTCGACCCCGGCGAGCAGCGCCGCCCGCGGCGGGACTCCCTGCGCTCGGGGTGGACGGCGCCCTCGCCGATGGCGGCGGTGAACGAACGGGTGGTGCGACGCAGCAACGCGCTCCTCGGGTACCCGTGGGGCCGCGAGTTCCGGTGTTCCGAAGTCGTCTCGACCGGGACCGGACTCGCCGGCGCGGCCACCGCGGCCCTCGTCGCCGGCGGGCTCGGGGCGTTCACGGCCGCCATGTCCGTCGGGCCGGTGCGCTCGGCGCTGCGCCGGTACGCGTTCCCGGACCCCGGCGAGGGACCGACGCGGGAGGAGACCGAAGACGGGCACTTTCTGATCCGCGTGCTCGGCCGGGGGACGGCCCCCTCCGGGCCGTTCACCGTCGAGGTCGAGTTCGGCGCCGACCGCGACCCCGGCTACGGCGCGACGGCGCGGATGCTCGGGGAATCGGCGGTGTGTCTGGCGACCGGCGACGTCGACTCCCCGCTCGACGGCGGCGTGTTGACGCCGGCGTCGGGGATCGGTCTGCCGCTCGCGGACCGGCTCCGCGAGGTCGGGTTCACGGTGTCGGTCGGCGAGGCCGGACCACGCCTCGGCGACTGAGCCGATCAGGCCGGCTGCGAGTCCAGCTTCTTGTAGTCGATGTAGTCGGCCCCGCGGAGTTCTTCGAGCAGGTTGATCGCCGCCCGGGCTCCCTCGCCGACCGAGGTCGCGATCTGCTGGTGACCGCCAGTGACGTCGCCCGCCGCGTACACCCGATCGACCGGGGTCGACTGGTCGGGATCGGTGACGATGTCGTCGCCGTCGACGGGCACGCCGAGCATTTCCGCGAGATCGGTGCCGCCGGCGGTGCCCAACGCGACGAACAGTCCGTCGACCGGAATCTCGTCGCCGTCTCGCGTGACGACGGCTTCGAGGGTCTCCTCGCCGTCGAGTCGGTCGAGGTCGTCGGTGACCACCGGAATCTCCGCTTCGGCGACTCGTTCTGTGAGCTCTCCGTCGGCCTCGAACGGCGACCCGTTGGTGAGGATCCGGACGTCGTCGGTGTAATCGAGAAGCATCAGCGCCTCCGTCGCGGCGTAGTTGTCGGTGCCGACGACCGCGACGGGACTGTCGCGGTAGAAGTACGCGTCACACTCGACGCAGTAGGAGACGCCGTGGCCCTCGTACGCTTCGACGTCCGCGATGGCCGGCCGCTCGTAGTCCGCGCCCGTCGCGATTATCACGCCGTCGACGGCGTACTCGTCGGCCGTCGTCTCGACGCGGTACCGCTCGTCGTCGGGTTCGATCCGCACGACCTCCTCCTCGACGATTTCGGCGCCGTACTTCCGCGCGTGTTCTCGCCCCAGGTCGACGAGCTCCGGACCCGTAACGCCCTCCGGGAACCCGTAGACGTTCTCCATCGTGTCCACGTCCCGAGTCGTCCCGCCGCCGTCGTCGAACACGAGCGTTCGCCTGTCCGCGCGGGCCGTGTAGATCGCCGCGTTCAGTCCGGTCGGACCACCGCCGATGATCGCGACACTAGCCATTGTATTGTAGTATATACACTATACTAACTTATGCGTTGCGACCCTCACACCGACGTCTCGACGCTTCCGCGCTGTTCGCGACAGACACTGATCGACCACAGAGAACGGTCGAAGTCGATCGAAACGCCGATATGAGGCTCCTTAGAGGCCTCACTCCGAGAACACGGTACGGTCCGTGTCGAGAACCCGCGGTGGCGTGATGCGTACACGACCGAGATAGTATTGTATATAAATAGAAATACAATAACCGGCACCGACCACGACGCGGGCGCGATGAGCGATCGAGGCCAGACTCAACGAAGGGCGATCGAGGCCAGGCTCACCGGAAGGCGACCGAGGCACTGCGGGAAGGAGCGCCGGCCGCGGCGCTCGTCGCTCACCCCGAGACGATCCGTCCGGCCGCCTCGCGGAGTGACAGCCCCTCCCCGACGACGTCACGCCGGTAGTGCATGTACACCGCGCCCAGCGGCGGCTGGATGACGTACGCCAGCGCGATCGGTAGCACCGCGCCGGACGGCACCGCGTCCGCGGCGACGACGATCGCCAGCGCGATCGACAGGTTCCGCATGCTGGTCGCGTACACGAGTGCGACGCCGCGGCTCGGATCGAGCAGCGTCCGTCCCGCGACCGCAGCGACGCCGAGGACGCCGGCGTAGAACACGATCAGCGGGACGATCGTTCCGGCCGACGCGACCGGGTCCGCGAGGATCTGACTCGACCGCATCGTCATCGCGACGAACACGATCAGCATGACGCCGAGCGACGACAGCCCGCCGAACGTGGGTTTCAGTCGGTTGAACCCCTCTCGCGTGTAGCGACGCAGCAACAGCCGTCGCGTGAGATTTCCGGCGATCATCGGCACGACGACGACCTGCGCGAGCTGGCGGTACAGCGCCGCGGGATCGAACCCGATGTCTGCGGGCACGAGCAGCGATAGGTACGCCGGTAAGATCACCACCGCCGCAAGCAGGTTCGCCGCCATGGCGACCAGTGCCGACTCGAGGTCGCCGTCGGCCAGGCCGGTCCACGCAGCGGTCATTCCCGATGTCGGGATGAGCGCGATGAAGTACAGCCCGATGGCGTACTCGACGTCGCCGCCGAAAAACCCTCGCGACAGGCCGACCGCGAACAGCGGGGCCACCACGAAGTTGATCAGCAGGCTCAGCCCCACGGGACCGGCGTGATCGCGGATGTTGACGACCTCCCGGAGATCGATGTTGATCATCATCGGGTAGATCATCAGAAACAGGACCGGGACGACCATGGCCCGCAAGACCACCTTCGTCTCCGGTCCCGTGACCTGGCCGAAGGCTAACCCCGCGACGAGCGACGCGACGACGACGTAGATGAGGTTCTCCTTGATGCCGGTGAGGAGTGCGCGTATCATCTGATGGACGTGAGCTCTTCGCGATGCGGGCGATTGCTGTGGTGATACACTCTCTTCCCTCGGGCTGGCGTACGGTCTGTCATCTCTCGAGCACCGATCAGCCGTCCGGAGAGGGCCCCGGATCGGCTCCCGGTCTCTACTCGCGACCACGTGCGACGCAAACAAAAATGTATTGAATTCACAATACTGCATGGTCTGTACTGAAATGAAAAACGAATACCGTCCGCTCAAAATAGCTGAAAAGGTGTTACGCGAATATGGAATTGTGTTTATATACCAATACTAAGGCGAGTGTAAACCGCCAGCAATCGATTCGAGAGTCGGCTCGACCGCACGGCATCGGCGATCGAACGACATTCGAAGAGGAGAGTCCGAGCGACGACGGACCGCGTGTCGCCTGCGTAGGTTACATGTAGCCGAGGTCGCGCAGGCGCTCCATCAGGTCCTCCTTGTCCTGGGCGCGACCGGCGCGCTCGGTCGTGTCCTCGAGGTCCTGGAGCCACGCGGGCTCCTCGGTCGTCTTCTCCGTGCTGACCTCGCTGCCGAGCGAGCGGAAGCCGGCGAAGTACTTCGGCGAGATCGGCACGTCCTCTTGGGTGACGCCCTCGGGCAGGTCGTCGTCGGCCTGCGGGACGTACCCCTCGTCCGGGAACGCCTCGACGGTGTCGGGGACGACGTAGTTCCAGAAGGCGTCCCACACGTCGGCCTCGGCGAACTGCAGGATGGGCTGGATGCGGTCGTGCGGCGGGAACAGGTCGGGGTCGTGGCGCGGCGAGAAGAACGTCTCGTCGGCGCGGGCCTCCTGCTCGTCCCAGCGGACCCCCGAGATGACGCCGTCGATGTCGTGCGCTTCGAGGGCGTTGTTGAGCGCGACCGTCTTCAGGAGGTGGTTCCCGACGTAGGTGTCGAGCAGGAACGGGAACGTCTCCTCCTCGAACTCGAGGATGTCGCGGATGTGGTGCTGGTTCTGCTCGTTCAGCTCGGCGACGGGGATGTCGTCGCCGGGTTCGAGGCCGTGCTCCTCGACGTACGCGCCCACGTCCTCGTTGCGGGCGTACACGAGGTCGATGTCCCACTCGTCGGCCCAGCGCTCGACGAAGTCGGTGATGTCGTCGAAGTGCTGGAAGTGGTCGATGAAGACGGCGGTCGGCTTCTCGTAGCCGAACTCCTCGGCCACCTGGTTGATGAAGTACAGCGTCAGCGTGGAGTCCTTCCCGCCGGTCCACATCACGGCCGGGTTGTCGTACTCCTCGAGCCCGCGCTTCGTGACCTCGATAGCTTTCTCGATTTTGTGTTGCAGCGACGGGTAGTCCGCCGGATCCTCGCCCTCGCCGTCGGCGTAGTCGACGTCGACGCTCGCCGGGAAGTCGTCGGTCATACGGCGGATATGTCTCCCCCGACCGGAATAGGCCTTCTGCATCGGCACGGCTTGTCGGGACCCCCGGATACCGGCGGCACTCGCCAGAACACAAGGAATTTGTCGGCTCGAAGTCACGCTGGACCATGGGACTGTTCGATCGGCTGCGCGGCGACGACGACGAGCGCGTAGTCTTCCTCGGTATCGACGGCGTACCGTACGACCTCGTGCAGGAGCACCCCGAGGTCTTCGAGAACCTGACCGAGATCGCCGAGGCGGGCTCGGCGGGCCGGCTGGAGAGCATCGTACCCCCCGAGTCGAGCGCGTGCTGGCCGAGCCTCACGACGGGCGTGAACCCCGGTGAGACCGGCGTGTACGGCTTCCAAGACCGCGAGATCGACTCCTACGAGACGTACGTTCCGATGGGGAAACACGTGTCGGCGACGCGGCTCTGGGACCGCGTCACCGACGACGGCCGCGACGCGACCGTGCTCAACGTCCCCGTCACGTTCCCGCCGTCGAGCCGGATCCAGCGGCAGGTCTCCGGCTTCCTCTCGCCCTCGCTGGACGCGGCCGCGAGCGACGACGCGGTCCGGCAGGTGCTCGAGGACCGCGACTACCAGATCGACGTGAACGCGAAGCTCGGCCACGACGACGACAAGACCGACTTCATCGAGAACGCGCACGCGACGCTCGACGCCCGCTACGACGTGTTCACCCACTACCTCGATCAGGACGACTGGGACCTCTTCTTCGGCGTCTTCATGAGCACCGACCGGGTCAACCACTTCCTGTTCGGCGACTACGCGAACGACGGCGAGTACAAGGAGGAGTTCCTCGAGTTCTACCGGACGCTCGACGAGTACATCGGAGCGATCCGCGACGGGCTCGACGACGACACGACGCTGATCGTCGCCTCCGACCACGGGTTCACCGAGCTCACGTGGGAGGTGAACTGCAACCAGTTCCTCGCCGACGAGGGGTGGCTCTCGTACGACGGCGACGACCACGACTCGCTCACCGACATCGACGACGAGACGCGGGCGTACTCGCTCATCCCCGGCCGGTTTTACCTCAATCTTGAGGGCCGCGAGCCGGAGGGGGTCGTCCCCGAGTCGGAGTACGAGGCGGTCCGGGAGGAGCTCATCGAGGACCTCGAGTCGCTCACCGGCCCCGACGGCCGGCAGGTGTGCAAGCGGATCGTGAAAGGCGAAACCGTCTTCGACGGCGACCACGACGAGATCGCGCCCGACCTCGTCGTCATCCCCGCGGACGGCTTCGACCTGAAGTCCGGCTTCGGCGGCAAGGAGGCCGTCTTCACCGAGGGGCCGCGCAACGGGATGCACAAGTTCGAGAACTCGCTGCTGTACTCGACCGACCCCGACCTCGAGGTGGCGGGCTCGAACCTCTTCGACGTGACGCCGACGGTCCTCGACCTGATGGACGTCGAGCACGACGGCGACTTCGACGGCGAGAGCCTCCTCGTCGAGTAGCGCGCTCCTCCGAAGGGTCGCCTCGGTCGTCAGAGCTTCTTGGCTTCTCGTCCTCCCATCCTCCCATCCTCCCATTCTCCCATCCTCCCATCCTCCCATTCTCCCATCCTCCTATCCTCCCATCCTCCCGTCCTCTCGTTTCCCGTCCCTACCCGAGCAGCGACCACCGCTCTCCCGGAGCGGCCCGGAGTCCGTAGAGGTCGTCGCCGTCGACCACGAGCAGCCGGCCCCCGACCGCGAACAGTTCGGTGACGCGGACGCCCTCCGGGAGCGGGGCGCTCCAGCGGTCCGCCCCGTCCGCGCCGACCGCGACCACCGTCGGCCCGGTCCGTCGCCCACCGTTCCGACTCGTTCGGCGGTCGACCGCGTAGATCCCGCGCCCGTCGGCGGCGAACCCGCGGGCGGCGGGCAGGTCGTCGCGTTCCCACGCGACTTCGCCGGCCGCGACGTCGAGCGCCCGGACCGTCTCGCCGCGGCGGAGGTAAACGCGGGACCCGAGCGCCTCGCCGCTGCTGTCTCCGTCGACGATCGGCGGCCGCTCCCCCGGCGTCGGCGCGTCCAGCGCGAACCGCCGGTCGAGGTCGCGGTCGAAGCCCGACACCGAGTCCGCCCGCTCGTCGCCGACCACGACCCGTCCGTCGACGACGGCGAGCCAGTCGACGCCGCTCGAAAGCGCCCGGGCGACCCGTCGCTCTCCGGTCCGATCGAACCGGGCGAGCACGGGGCCGTCTTCGGATCCGCTCTCCCCATCGGCCCCCGAGACGGCGACCCAGACGTCCTCGCCGTCGACCGCGACGCGGTCGGGAGCGACGGAGCCCGGGCCCGGGTCGCTCGCGTCGGGCCACGCCGCCGCGAGACCGAACGCCCGGTCGCCGGTCGCCGCGTCGAGGACGATGACGTCGTCTCGGCGGACGGCGGCCACGAGCCGGTCGCTGGCGCGGACGGCGTCGACGCTCGCGGCCCGGTCGTCGTCCGTCGCGCCGTCGCTCTCGGAGGAGCGGTCATCGTCCGTCGTGCCATCGCTCTCCGCGGCGCCGTCGCCCTCCGAGGAGCCGTCGGCATCCGCGGCGCCGACGGCCGACAGCCAGCGGGTCGCGTCGCGCTCGGTCGCCTCGTCCGCGCCCCCGTCGACCGCCCGCTCGTCGCGGTCGAACGCGGCCGCCTCGCGGTCGATGGCGGTCACGCGACCGCCCTCGACAGGCACGACGACCGACGTCTCGGTGACCGCCGGGACCCCCGCGGCCTGCCGCTCGGTCTCGGCCTCGAGCCGGGAGTCGCCCGCCGAATCGAGGGCGGTGACCGCCGCGTTCTCCACGTCGCGCCACGTCTCCGTCCCGAAGTCGAACGTGCGGCCGGACCGGTTCCACACGACGAACAGCCGGTCGCTCGCGGGGAGGAACCAGCGGTCGCCGTCCCTGAGCAGCCCCCCGCCCCCGAGCGACGACTCCCACGCGAGGTCGCCGCCGCCCGGGCGGTAGCCGCAGCCGGCGACCGAGCCCGCAAGGCCGACTCCGGCCGCCGCGAGGAACCGGCGGCGCGTGGGGTTCTCGGGCCCGTCGCGTCCCGTCACGCCGTCTCACCCGAACGCCCGGCCGCCAGCTCCCGGAGCCGCTCGATCCGCTCGCGGGTCGGGGGGTGCGTCTCCGGGAACACGTCGGTGCTCACCAGCTCCTTGTCGCCGAACGCGCGGCTCTCCAAGGGCGCGACGTACAGCGCCTCGGCGCCGCCGTCGAACTCCCGGAGGTCGCGCTCCGGCACGTCGGGCATCGACTCGTCGAGGGCGTCGAGCGCGCTCGCGAGCGCCGCCGGCGACCCGGTGATCTCGGCGGCCGCGCGGTCGGCCGCGTACTCGCGGTAGCGCGAGAGCACGCGGTGGATCAGGACGCTCCCGACCCAGAACATCGCCGAGACGGTGAGCGTGAGCACCGCGCTCACCGTGATCACGACGAGCCCGACCGCGAGCGCCCGGCCGTCGCGGTTCCCGCCCGACCCGCCCCCGCCGAAGCTGAGGAGCCGGAACAGCCCGTAGAGGACGTAGAAGGCGAGCACGGCGAGGTAGTACGTGACCGTCGGGAGCACCCACGCGACGGTCATCAGGCTCGCGTCGCGGTTCGCGAGGTGCGCGACTTCATGCGCCAGCACGGCGTCGCGCTCGTCGTCGTCGAGCGTCTCCAACAGCGCGCTCGTGACGACGGCGGTACCGTTTCCGGGGGTGCCGACCGCGAAGGCGTTCGGGAGCTCCGTGCGCGCGACCGCCACGTCGGGCTTGGGAACGTCCGCCTGCGCGGCCACCCGCGTGACGGCGGCGTGCAGCGCCGGGTACTCGTCGGCCGACACCCGGCGCCCGCCGACGGAGCGGAGGACGGTTCGGGGGCCGTAGCGGTACTGAACCGCGAGCCCGCCGAGGACGACGACCGCGAGAACGACCGGGTCGACGTAGAACTCACCGGTGTAGGGGCGCTCGTTCGCCCACTCCAACAGCGGGAGCCCGACCGCGTTGATGAGGAAGACGAACGCGTAGGCGAACGCGAACGGGAGCGCGACCACCAGCCCGGTCGCGATCAGCATCCGGAGGCGGAGCTGGCGGTCCCGGTCGAGCCGGTTCGACGGCGCGAGCGCGCGAAGCGGGCGGAGGAGGTCGGCGATGGAGGGCGACATCGTGTTCGACCGGCCCGTTTGGTCGGCCGCGAGTTAAATCCGCTCGGTCGGCGTCGAACACCGCATGCAGAGCACGTCGGTGCCGGCCCAGTTGACGTCGTTCGACCCGCAGCTCGGGCACCGGTGCGTCTCGTTGCCGTACTCCGTCGTCCCGCGCGGCGCCGCGAGGTGGCCGTCCGCGACGGCCGTTTCGACGAGCCCCGCGAAGCGCTGCTTTTTAAATCGGGCGCGGTGCGCGAGGAAGTCGCCCGGGCGCGAGGGGTCCGGCCCGTGGAGGTCCTCCCACTTGATCGCGATCTCGCCGTTCGCCTGCCCGCGGGCGACCTGCTTGATCGTCGCGGCCGCGGCGCCGAACAGCGGGGTCGTCGCGAGCGCCTGCGGCGAGTCGACCGTCTCGGCGGCGGCCGCGTAGCGCTCCGCGGCGTCGTCGTACGCCTCCGCCGCCCCGTCGAGCCCGCCGACGACCCGGAAGTCGGCGACGAACTCCGCGAGACAGGCGCCCTGTCCGGGCGAGTCGAGCACGCGCTGGAAGTCGCGCGTCGCGGCGATCCCCTCGACCACTCGCTGGGTGGCTCTCCCGTCCTCGCCGGCGACGCGGTACGCCACCGCGGCCGCGCACAGCTGTTGGAGCCCCTGCCCGATCCACCCCTTCTCGTCGGGCGCGAACGGGTCGAGGTCCGGCCGCGGGTCGGCGAGCACGCGCCGCCCGCCGCGGGTGTACCGGTCTCCCGCCGCCTCGTACTGCCGAGCGGCCAGCGCGTCGACCGCTGCGTCGTAGTGGCCGCCGTCCTGCGTGTTCATACCCGACTGAGGGACTTCAGCGGATTAGGGGTGTCGGGGACGGGGCCCGAGAGTGGTCCGCGCGCCGCGTCCGCCTTACGCCGCGGAGTCGCCCCGAATCGACCGGTAGAACGCGACCGAGTACGTGGCGTAGAACGCGCCGGCCGCCCCGGTCACGAGGACGTATCCGAGCGCGACCGCGACGAGGACCGCCGTCGTCGGCTCGACCGAGACGACAGCCGCGAACGGGGAGCCCGACGGCTGCTGCGGCCCGAAGACGAGCGAGCCGCCCCCGGCTAACACGCCGACGACGGCGCCGCCGACCGTGAGCAGGGCCGTGTAGCCGAACACGCTCAGGAGGTTCGACCGAACGAGCCCCGCGCTCCGGCGGAACCCGTCGACGAGCTCGGTCCCGTCGAGGACGACGGCGTGGGCGTAGAACTGGAGGAAGAAGGTGACCAGGAGGTACGTCAGGAGCAGCCCGACCGCGAGGACGGCCACGATCACGAGCAGCGTGGGGTCGAAGCCGAGGGTCGGCGCGTCGACGCCGGCGGCCGCGCCGTCGCCCCCCATGCCGCTGCCCCCGGTCCCGGCCATCGTCGCGCCGACGACCACGATGATCGCGCCCATGAACGCGATGAATCCGAAGACCGTGTTCACCGCGAGCAGGACGAAGTAGCCCAAGAGCAGCGGGACGTAGTTCGCCTTCCCGGTCGCGACCAGCGTCCCGAGCCCCGTCCCGCCGTCGAGCGCCTCGTCGGCCATTCCGAGCAGGCCGCCCTGGAAGAACGGGAGCACGAGGACCAGCACGCCGAACGTGACGAGCGAGATCGCCGACGCGAGCACCGGGCTCGTCGACTGCACGAGCAGGTTCGGGAGCTGTGACACGCCGAACAGCGCCGTGACGAGCACCAGGATCGGATTGCGAACGATGCCGCTGACTGCCGGACGGATCGATTGGAGGGCCGCCATACCCCGTGATTCCGTCCGGGATACATAAATCGAGGTGACGTGACCGGAGGACCTGCTACCAGGTGAGCCCCTCGTACGTCAGCCCGTCGCGACGCTCGACGATCCGGCGGCCGTCGATCACGACCGGCGCCGCCATCGCGTCGAACGCGTCGTCGAGCGCCGCGAACTCGTCCCAGTCGGTGACGACGAGCGCGGCCGTCGCGCCCTCCAGCGCGCCCGCGGCCGAGTCGGCGTACGCCGCGTCGGGGAAGCGTTCGCGCATATTCGCGGTCGCGACGGGGTCGTACCCGACGACCTCGGCGCCCCGCGCCTGCAGTCCCTCGATGACCGGAATCGCCCGCGAGTTTCGGATGTCGTCGGTGCCGGGTTTAAAAGCGAGTCCGAGTACGGCGACGCGCTCGCCCGCGACGTCGGCGTGGGAGTCGAGCAGTTCGAGCATGCGCTCCGGCTGGCCGTCGTTCACGGCGACCGCAGCGTCGAGCATGGCCGGCTCGTAGCCCGCCTCGCGGGCTGCCGACCTAATTGCATCCACATCTTTGGGAAAACAACTCCCGCCCCACCCCACCCCCGAGCGAAGGAACCGCGCCCCGATCCGGTCGTCGAGGCCGACCGCGTCCATCACCTCGTAGGCGTCGATGCCGAACCGCTTGCAGATGTTCCCGAGGTCGTTCGCCAGCGAGATCTTCGACGCGAGGAAGGCGTTGTTCGCGTACTTGATCATCACGGCGGTCTCGGGGTCGGTCCGGATGACCGGCACGTCCCCGTCGGTCGCGGCGACCAGCGGCTCGTACAGCGCCTCCAACCGCGCCGTCGCCCACTCGGACTCGGCCCCGAAGACGAGCTTGTCCGGGTGCTGGAAGTCGTCGACCGCGGTCCCCTCGCGGAGGAACTCGGGGTTGGTCGCGAGCTCGACGCGGTCGGCCGCGTCGCCGGCGCCCTCGTCGAGCGCCTCGCGCACCGCTCTCACGCCCGGCGGCGTGATCGTGCTCTTGACGACGACGAGGTGGCGGTCGTCGGGGGCCCCGGACGCGGAGCCGTCCGCGGCCCCCGCTTCCGCCAGCGCCTCCCCCGTCATCTCGGCGGCCGCGGTGAGCGCCCCGAGGTCGATGCTCCCGTCCTCGTTCGAGGGGGTGCCGATCGCGAGGAACGTCACGTCGGCGTCGGGGACGCCGCCGTACTCGGTCGTGGCGCGGAGCCGGTCGCCCGCGTGTTCGGCCAGCAGCTCGTCGAGACCGGGCTCGTGGATGGCCGCGTGCCCGTCGTTGATCGCCGCGACCACGTCTGGATCGATGTCGATGGCGGTCACGTCGTGACCCGCGTCCGCGAGGCAGGCCGCGAGGGTCGTTCCGACGTAGCCGCTTCCGACGACGGTGACTCGCATACCGAAGCAAGCGACCCCCGCCTCAAAGAACGTTGCGCGTCTCCGGATCCGAGATCCGCTCCGGGCGATACTTACCTGCGGCCCACCGAGGCGACGGTATGTCCGAAGGGCCGGACCCGGAGAGGGCGGAGACGCGCCGACCAGCGGCGGCCGACCGCGTCGACCGGGTCCCCCGCCGCGTCGGCTGGCTCCTCGTCGTCGCCCTCCTCGCGGTCCCGATGGCCGTGATTCCCGGGGAGAACCTCACCCTCGTGACCCTCTGGGGCTTCCTGAACGCGGCCGGCTCCGGCGGGCCGCTCGGCGCCGGCGGCTACCCCGTGTGGGCGTACTTCCTCGAGCAGCCGCGCGCGTTCGGGTCGCTCCCGGCGTCGATCCGGGCGTGGCCGCTCGCGATCGGGTTCTACGTGGTCGCGGCGGCCAGCGCGACGGCGGGCGTCGCGCTGGGGCGGGAGGACCGACGCGTCACCGGCGGGCTGCTCGCGCTCGCCGCGGCCGCGAGCCTGTGGGTCTCCGTCGGCGTCGCGACCCGGTTCGGCGTCGGGACGACCGCCGGCTGGCTCGCCGTGATCCCGGTCGGCGCGCTCGCGACGGCGGCGGTCGCCGTCGGGGTCTACGGGCGCGACCTCCGTGGCGCGTTCGAGCGGTGACCGCGGCGCGGGACGGGCCGCGCCGCCGTCGGCTCCATTTATATACGCGGGAGCGAAACGCCGTCCCATGACGACCCTTCCGACCGTCGTCGCCGTCAGCGGCGTGACGGGGCTCGCGACCGGGCTCGGCGCGCTCCCGGTGTTCTTCCGGACGCGCGTCACCCATCGCGTCTACGACGCGGCGCTGGGGCTCGCGGCCGGGCTGATGGTCGCGGCCAGCGTCTTCGGCCTGATCCTCCCCGGGATGGAGGAGGGGACGCTCACGGCGGTGATGACGGGACTCCTCCTCGGCGGGATCGGCCTGCTCGCCGGGAACTACGCGGTTCCGCACCTCCACGCGCAGTACCGCGAGTGGCTCCCCGAGGGCGGCGCGACCGGCGACGACGCCGCGGCGATGGCGGTGTCCGACGAGACCGAGCGGCCGGACCACGAACTCTCGGCGTTCGCCGACCCCGTCGCGGCCGGCGAGTCCGCCGACTCCACCGATTCCGCCGGGAAAGCCGATCCGTCCGAGTCCGCCGACGCGGCCGCCGAACGAGAAGTGACCCTCCGGAAGGCGCTGCTGATCGGCGGGGCGATCACCCTCCACAACGCCCCCGAGGGGCTTGCGATCGGCGTCGCGTTCGCGTCGGGGTTAGAGGAGGTCGCGCTGGTGCTCGCGGTCGTGATCGGGCTCCAGAACGTGCCCGACGGGTTCGCCTTCGCGGTGCCGATGGCGGACACCGGGATGTCGAACCTGCGGGTGATCTGGTACACAACGCTCTCCGGGCTCGTCCCCCAAGTCGTCGCCTCGGTGTTCGGCTTCCTGCTCGTCTCCGTCGCGGCCGGGCTGTTCCCCGTCGCCTCCGGGTTCGCCGCGGGCGCGATGCTCGCGGTGGTGTTCCGGGAGCTGATCCCCTCCTCGCACGGCCACGGACACGCCGACGCTGCGACCGGAGCCTTCCTCGTCGGCTTCGTGCTGCTCGTCGTCGTCGACGCGGTCGTCGTGGTGTGAGTCGTACAGGACCGCGACGGCGTTTCAACCCGACACGCCCTGCGTTCGGCCATGTCAACGACCGTCTCGACGCCCGACGGGGAGCAGACCTGCGCCTACTGCGGCTCGCGGATCTTCGCGCACGACCCGATCTGCGTGCGCGACTGCGACGACGACTGCGGCTCCCCCGCCTACTTCTGCAACTACGCGTGCCTCTCAGCGCACGTCGGCCAGAAGGGCCTCACCGCGGGGAACGCCTGCGAGTGGTCGCCGGGGCAGTAAGCGTCGATATCGATCGCGGTCGATCGGTCGCCGGCAGTCACAGAACGCCGAGATATCCCGCCGTCGCTCTTGCGATCGCCTCCGTCGCCTCGTCGGTCAGTCGACCTTCCTTCCTGTGGATGTCTGCGTGTCGTATCGTCACGACGGTCCACGGATTGACGTACGTCTCTCGCGGAAGTCCGCCGGCGACGAAGTCGGCGTCTGTGAGCGGAACCGCAGCCGACCGTCGCGTCGTCGTCGCGGCGACGTAAACGGCCTCCTCGTCCGTGAACGGGTGCGTGTCGTCGCTGATCCGAACGTACGGCCGAAAGTCGTTGTCCGCGAATAGATCTGGCCCTTTGACCACCGTTCCCCGTTCGCCGGTCACGCTTCGTCCTCGCCGTAATAGTCGTCAGTCGTCGACGCCGAACTCGCCGCCTGCTGTGCGGCGAACGACGCGAGCCGGTCGTCCTCGGCGATCGCCCAGTAGCGACCGCGGTGGCGGACGAGTCCACGGTCCTCCAGTCTGGAGAGCACGGATCCCACGCTCCCGCGTTTGATTCCCGTTCGCTCGTGGATCTCGGTCTGCGTGAACGCCTGGTCGTCGTGTTCGACGAGGAACGCGAGGACGCGGTACGGCTGGGTTCCGACCGCCACGTCGAGCGCGGCGTCCGGTTCGTCGTCGAACGCGTCGATCCCGATCGGCATGTGGAATAGTTTGTAATATATTGTAATAAATGTAGTGGCGAAGATCGCAGTTGAGCGTCAACGAACGTGAGAACACGCAGAAAGCGCCGTCGAAGGCCGTATCGATCTCTACTCGTTGTCCGGGCTGCTCGGGTGGTAGTCGGTGTCGTACTGTCCCGGATTCGCGTCGACGCGGTCGGGGTTGATGCGGCCGGCGAGCAGCATGAAGTCGAGGACGGTGCAGTACAGCATCGCCTCGACGACGGGGACGGCCCGCGGCGGGAGCACGGGGTCGTGCCGGCCGACGACCTGCACCTCCTTCTCCTCGCCTGTCTCCCAGTCGGCGGAGCGCTGCTTCTTGGGGATCGAGGTGGGCGCGTGCCACGTCGCCTCGCCGTAGATCGGCTCGCCGGTGGTGATCCCGCCCTGGAGCCCGCCGTGGTCGTTGCCGACGGGGACCGGGTCGCCCTCGTCGCTCTCGACGTGGTCGAACGACTCGCCGTCGTCGAACGTCCAGTCCTCGTTGCGGTCGCTGCCGGCCACGTCCGTCGCGTCCGTGCCGAGTCCGTACTCGACGCCGGTCGTCGCCGGAATCGAGAACATCGCCTGGCCGAGCCGGGCGGGGAAGCTGTCGAACCGGGGGGCGCCGAGCCCGCGGGGGACGCCCCGGCACTCGAAGTAGATGGAGCCGCCGATGGAGTCGCCCCGCTCCTGGTACTCCTCGATCAGCGCCTGCATCTCGGCGGCCGCCTCGGGGTCGGCACAGCGCACGTCGTTCTCCTCGGACCGGTCGAGGATCTGCTCGAAGCTCACGTCGTCGGCCTCGACGTCGCCGATGCGGTTGACGTGCGCTTTGATCTCGATGTCGTAGTCGGAGGCGTCGAGCACCTGCTCGGCGACGGCGCCGGCCGCGACCCAGTTCACCGTCTCGCGCGCGGAGGAGCGCCCGCCGCCGCCCCAGTTGCGCGTGCCGAACTTCGCGGAGTAGGTGTAGTCGCCGTGCGAGGGCCGCGGCGCGGTGACGTACGGCTCGTACTTGCCCGAGCGCGCGTCCTTGTTCTGTATCACCATGCCGATCGGCGTGCCGGTGGTGTAGCCGTCCTGGACGCCGGAGTTGACGACGACCTCGTCGGGCTCGCCCCGCGAGGTCGTGATCATCGACTGGCCCGGCTTGCGCCGGTCGAGCTGCGCCTGGATCGCCTCCTCGTCGAGCTCGACGCCGGCGGGCACCCCGGAGACCGTCACGCCCATCGCGTCGCCGTGGCTCTCGCCGTACGTCGTCACCTGAAAGAGCCGACCGAACCGGTTCCCGTTCATACACTCACGTGTGGCCGGGGGCATATATGGGTTGCAATCCGCGCAACGGACCGCGGCCTCGCCGCGACCGACGGGCGTTTATAAGTCGATCCCGTTTGTGGGGCCGTGCGCGATCGTCTCACCTCCGATCTGGGCGTGTACGCCCTCTCCGGGCTGTTCTCGCTCGTCGTGTTCGCCGTGGCGCTGGCGCTCCTCTCGCGGACGCTGCCGGACGGGCTCGGCTCCCGGCAGCTCGTCGGGCTGGTCGTCGGCTACCTGCTGTTCCTCGGCGTCTACACGGTCGCGTGGTACATCTACACCGAGATCGAGAGCCGCGAAGAGATCTGACGGGGCACCGGGTTCCGGCTGCCGAACGGTTTTCACGCCGCCCCGCGACGGGCCGGTATGACGTGGGACACGATCGACCTCGACACCGACGAGGACAGCGGCGTGGCGACGATCACCGTCGACCGCCCCGACCAGCTCAACGCCCTCACCGTCGACACGCTCGAAGCGATCGAGGAAGCGCTCGCGGAGGCCGAGGCGGCCGGCGCCCGCGCGCTCGTGCTGGCCGGCGCTGGCGACGAGGCGTTCGTCGCGGGCGCGGACATCTCCTACATGGTCGAGCTGTCGACGCCGGAGGCGCAGGCGTACGCGGAGCTTGGGCACCGCGTCGCGGACGCGATCGAGTCGTTCCCGGCCCCGACGGTCGCGGCGATCGACGGCTACGCGTTCGGCGGGGGCTCGGAGCTCGCGCTGGCCTGTGACCTCCGCGTGGCCGCCGAGCGCGCCGTGATCGGACAGACCGAGATCGACCTCGGGATCATCCCCGGTTGGGGCGGCACCCAGCGGCTCTCGCGGCTCGTCGGCGACGAGACCGCGAGGCGGCTCGTCTTCCTCGGCGAGCGGATCGACGCGACGGAGGCCGCAGCGATCGGCCTCGTCGGTGAGGTCGTTGACGACGATGCGTTCGACGACCGGATCGACGAGCTGGCGGGCGAGCTGGCCGCGAAGCCCGCGTTCGCGATGCGGGCGGCGAAGGAGGCGCTCAACGGCGCCCGAGACGGGACGCAGGCGGGCGGGCTCGCCCTGGAGCGCCGGGCGTGGTCCGGCCTGTTCGGCACGCACGACCAGCGCGAGGGGATGCGCGCGTTCCTGGAGAAGCGGGAGCCCGACTTCGAGTAGGCTCGGTACCGTGGTTGCGCGACGGAGGTCGCTCGTCCAAACGAGCTGTCGAGCGCGGTCCGGACCGGCGCGTCACGCGATGAAACGCCTGTTCCGCGGCGTTCGGTTCGGGTCCGCGGGTCGCTCGAGGCCTATGCTGCGTGCGGGGTCAGGACCGATGCCGTCGGTCGCTCACTGCTCTCCGCCTCGGAACCGCTGCAACGCTCGAGTCAGCCAGTACGCGGCGTAGACGAGAACGACCGGCGCGACCAGCGCGAGGATCAGCAACACGCCGGCGGGGGGAGCTTGGAGAGCGACCATACGCTCCGTTGAGCGAGAGTCGTGATACGCTTTGTGAGGGCCGCACCGAGAGCTGCCGCACCCCCGTCACGCCCCGTGCGATCGGGGTTCACGGAGCCGGGCAATCGCCACGCTTTATTAATCCGCCCGAGTACCGGCGACATGGACCAGTTGCGGCAGTCGCTCCTCGACGCGCCGATCATCGAGAAAGGCGAGTACCAGTACTTCGTCCACCCGATCAGCGACGGCGTCCCCATGCTCAAACCGGAGCTCCTCCGGGAGATCGTCATCCGGATCATCCGGAAGGCCGAGCTGGAGAACGTCGACAAGATCGTCACCCCCGCGGCGATGGGGATCCACATCTCCACCGCGCTCTCGCTGATGACCGACATCCCCCTCGTCGTCATCCGCAAGCGCCAGTACGGCCTCGACGGCGAGGTCCCGCTGTTCCAGGAGACCGGCTACTCCGAGTCGGAGATGTACATCAACGACGTGGAGGAGGGCGACCGCGTCCTCGTCCTCGACGACGTGCTCTCGACGGGCGGCACGATGAAGGCGATCCTCGACGCGCTCACCAACGAGGTCGGCGCGGACGTCGTCGACGTCGTCGCCGTGATCAAGAAGGCGGGCGAGAACGAGCTCGACCAGACCGACTACAACGTGAAGACGCTGATCAACGTCACCGTCGAGGACGGCGAGGTCGTGATCGTCGACGCGCAGGGCGACGACTGAGAGGCGTCTCCTCTCCTACGCAGTCCGTTTCCGGAGGTCCGCGAGCACGCCGGCAGTGCCGTCCATGTACGGCTCTTCGACCACCACGTCGGCGGCCTCACGGGCGGCGGCGTCGGCGTTGGCGACCGCGTACGACTCGCCGGCGACCGCGAACGTCGACACGTCGTTCTCGCTGTCGCCGATCGCGACGAACTTGTCCGGCTCGACCCCGAGCGCCTCGGCGACGCGTTCGAGTCCGCGCCCCTTGCTCACGCCGGTCGACTTGACGTGGAACGCGTAGCCGGTGTCGACGACCTCAACGTCGCCACCGGCGGCCGCGGCGACCTCGCGGAGCAGCGCCTCGTCGGCGTCGAGCGACAGCGCCACCTCCGTCTCCCGCCATCGGTTCACCGTGTCGCGGCCCCCCCAGCCGAGGTCGCCGCCGCGCTCGCGGAACGCCTCGACGACGGCCCGCGGAGCGGCCGAGTCGCCGAGGACGGCCGTCTCGTCGTCGACGTGGACGACGCCGCCGTTCTCGGCGATGACGGTCTCCGCGCGCCCGAGGAAGTGCGCCAGCGCGACCGGGTACGGGAACGCCTTCCCGGTCGCGAGCACGACAGGGGCGTCCCACTCCGGCAACAGCTCGAAGACGCGCGCGTCGATCCGGCCGCTCGCCGTCGTCAGCGTTCCGTCGATGTCCAACGCGAGGGGCGGAACCATACAGGATGTGAGGCCACCGCGCGCAACTGTCTTGCGTTCGCGGCCGACCGACCGATCGGATAAAAGGTGCGGCGGCGGACCCGCCTCAGACCGACCACGACGGCCGGTCGAACAGCTCGCGGAACACGAGCGTCGGGAACCGCGGGACGAGCCGGCTCGGCGGCCGCCCCTTCCCGTCGCTCTGTCGGGCCGTCACCCGGTCGAGGAGCCCGGCGTCCGCGAGTTCGTAGAGGACGCGTCGCACCGTCGAGGGCGAGAGGTCGACCGCCTCCCGCGAGGCGATCGTCTCGGTCGCGGCGCTCACCGACGCGCGGTCGTCGTCGGACAGGCTCACGAGCTCGTAGAGGAGCCGACGCCGGCTCTCCGAGAGCGAGAGGACCCGTCCGAGCGCGACGCCCGGGCGGGGAACGGCCTCAATCCCCGCGTCGAGGTCCTCCGGCCGCACCGTCGAGGCGCCCGCGCGCTCCGCGGTGATCGCCGCGCCGGCGATCGCGGCGAGGGCGTCGTGGGCGTCGCCGTCGGCCCACTCGCTCACCTCGCGGATCTGGTCGTGGGTGAGCGCGTCGCGCCCGAGCCCGGTAGAACACCGGCTCGTCAACAGCTCGACGAGCACGTGCCGGCGGTACGGCTCGAACGCCACCGCCTCGTCGGGGTCCCACTCGATCGCCGACGGGTCCTCGCGCCCGAGACACACCGGGGCGACCCTGTCGCTGACGGCCGTGAGCCACTCGACGACGGTCGTCGCGCTCGGCGTCTCGGGCTCGTTGGTGTGATCGACCGCGACGACGAGGTTCGGGTCGGTCGCGACGGCGTCCCGCAGCGCCTCGACCAGTTCGTCCGTGCCGATCCCGTGTTCCGGGACCGTGTCGTCGCTGACCGCGTCGAGCGCGGCGTGGTACAGCCGGAACCGCGTCGACGCGCGGCGGGCGTCGACGTAGACGAATCCCGGGAGCGTCGGCTCCACCGCGCGCGTGGACGTCTGTATCGCACGTCGCGGTCCGCTGTGGGACGCGAGGCGCCGGAACAGCGCGGAGACGATCGCCGACTTCCCGCTCCCTTTTGGCCCGTGTACGTAGGCGCTCGGCGGGAGCGACCCGGCGAAGGTCGGTTCGAACACGTCGAGGAGCCGTTCGATCGCCGGCCCCCGGCCGACCGGCGACTCGGTGTGCGACACCGGGGAGACGGCGTCGATGTCGACGAGGACGCCGGCCCCGACGTCGTAGCCGAGCCGTCGCTCGATCCGGTCGTCGATGTTCACGGGCACCCCTCTGCGGACGATATCCGCGACCGATACGGGGCGTTCACACGCCTCCTCAGCGTCCGGCTTCGGCTCGACGGATGCCAGCCGCTGGTCACCAGTGGTCGGGTTTGTACCGGTTGATGAGCACCGTCGAGAGTACGAAAACCAGCCCGCTGATGAGGCCGGCGATCAGTCCGACGACGAGCCGAACGACGGGCGTCCCCTCCGACACGATAGCCATCACAACCCCGACGACGGCCATCACGATGAGGAGGTTCCGGCGATCCTTCGGCTCGAGTCCCAACCGGTCCAACATACCACGTCGTCCTCGGCGCGATATTTAAACGCCTCGTGTTCGGTCGTCGGCTGTAACGGGGTGGCCGATCGCGCCAGCCCGATCCAGTCGGCGTCGGCCGAACAGTTCTCCCCCGATGGAAACCTATACCACCGTCGGGCGAACTACGACTGGTATGTCGAACGATCCGGCCGTGGAGGCGCTGCACACGGTCGACGACCGAAGCAAAGTGGTCGCCGTTCTGGCGACGTTGGCCGCGTTCGGGGCCGGGATGTTCACTATCGGCGACATCGAGTTCGTCTCGGTCGCCGCGGCCGCGGTCGGGATCGGCGTCCGGTTCGGATCGGTCTGGTGGGGCGCTCGCGCCTTCGTCGAGAGCGAGTCGTCGACGGTCGCCGACCAGCCGACCGCCGGAAGTTATCACCACGGCGCGCTCGGAATCGCGCTCGTGTTGGCGGGTTGTCTCGCGCTGGTCGCCCGGTATCTTGGCGGTGAGGTACTGCCGGTTGCCGTCGGCTCCGCTGCGGTCGTCGTCGTTGCGTCTCTTGGTCTCTCCGTGCTGCTCCCCGAGTGACGGCCGCACTCGCTCACGGCAACTCTCACACCGGTCGCTGTCCGGATGGTTCCGTTCGACCGCAGATGAGCGAAGTGCCATAATAAAATTCTGCCGAGAGTGGGGAGGCGTTAGATCCCTGTTCCAGGAATCCAGACGCCCCAGTTCAGCAGCCCGGCGACGACCAGTAGTCCGATAACCAGCGTCCAGACGACGATGGCGGCCGCCGGCGGGTCGAAGTGCGTGTCGGAGTGCGCGTAGAACACGCGCTGGGACGCTTCACCGACGAGCGCGGAGAACAGCCCGAACACCGCGCCGAACAGCAGCGCAGGCGCGGCACCGAACGCCAACGGCGCCGTCAGGTCGGCGGCCGAGAGGTCGGTGAGCATCAGGATTCCCTCTTCCCACGTGGAGAGGAACGCGGTCGCCCCCGCCAGCGTCATGTGGTGCGTTACCGGGATCCGGTCGACGCCGAGGTTCAAGAACAGCAGCGACGCCGCGCTGATCCCGAACCCGGCGAACACGGCGATGAGACCGTGCCCGCCGCTGATCATGTTGTACGTGATCACGCCGGCAGCGAGACCGGTGAAGAAGCCGATCGCGGCGACGTGGGACCACTTGTACATGTTCGGGAGCCACGGTTCGACAGCGAGGCGGTCCTCGCTCTCCTTTCCGCCGTCGCCCTTGACCTCTCCGGGATCGCGCATCTCCCCGCGCTCGAACGGCCCCATGTCGAAGTAGCCGTTCGCTTTGTCGCTCACTTTGCCGATGATGCTGTAGCCGAAGACGGCTCGAACGACGATTGCGCTGATAACGATGCTGACCGGAATCGGGTCGACCGGCACCGCGAGTTGTCTGGAGAGTTGTTCGATGAGGACGCCGAAGATGCCGAAGACGGCACCGACAGCGAGGATGTCCGGCTTACTCCCGAGCGCGAATCCGATGTCCTTCGCGTTGTGGTAGTCGAATCCGGACTCCATATACCCCTTGTTGGCTGCGTACCCCGCGGCCGCGACACCTCCCGCGAAGGAGATGTGCGGACCGAACACCGGGCCGAAACCGACGTCGACGCCGAAACCGCCGCCGCCGAGTGACCCGCCGATCACGAGGAAGCCGGTGAAAATGAACGCCGGGAGCGCGCCGAGCGCCGCTCCGAACGCGCCTCCCGCGAGCGCACCGAGGATGATCGCCGGATTGGTGAGGCTGTTGATCACGTCCGTCGGCGCGCCGGGTTCGTACCCGACCTGTAGCACGGTGTCGGCCGCGATGGCCAGATCCGGAACTAACTCGATGCCCATCTATTCGTCCTCCTGAGCCCAGTCGCGGGAGCGGTCGACCGCGTCGTCCCACCGGCTGTACAGCTTGTCGACCTCGGCCTGGCCCTTCTCGGGGTTGAACTCGCGGTCGACCTGCCAGTTGTCGCGGAGCTCGTCGACGGTGTCCCAGTAGCCGACGGCGAGGCCGGCGGCGTACGCCGAGCCGAGCGCCGTGGTCTCGTCGACCTGCGGTCGGACGATGTCCGTCTGGATGATGTCGGACTGGAGCTGACAGAGGAAGTTGTTCTTGACCGCGCCGCCGTCGACGCGGAGGCTCGTCATCTCGACGCCGGAGTCCGCCTCCATCGCCTCCGCGAGGTCGCGGGTCTGGTAGGCGATGCTCTCGAGCGTCGCGCGGACGATGTGCTCTTTGGTCGTCCCGCGGGTCATCCCGACGATGGTCCCGCGAGCGCGGCCGTCCCAGTGCGGGGCGCCGAGCCCGGTGAAGGCCGGGACCATGTAGACGCCGTCGGTCGAGTCGACCGACCGGGCCAGCTCCGCGGTCTGGGCGGCGTTGTTGATCAGGTCGATGTCCTCGAGGAACTCGATCGCCGCGCCGGCGATGAAGATCGACCCCTCCAGCGCGTACTGGACCGGTTCGCCGGACATCTGGAACCCGACGGTCGTGAGCAGGCCGTTGTCGGACGCGACGGCCTCCTCGCCGGTGTTCATCAGGTAGAACGCACCGGTGCCGTAGGTGTTCTTGGCGTCGCCTTTGTCGAAGCAGGTCTGTCCGAACAGCGCGGCCTGCTGGTCACCCAGCGCACCGGCCACGGGGACCTCTTCGCCGAGGAACCCGTCCGCGTCGGTGTGCCCGTAGTACTCCTCGTCGGAGGACGGGCGGACTTCGGGCACCATCTCCTTCGGGACGCCGAACTCGTCGAGGAGCTCGTCGTCCCACTCCATCTCTCGGATGTTGTACAGCATCGTCCGAGAGGCGTTGGTGACGTCCGTGATGTGGTTCCCCGTCAGGTTGTAGATGAGCCACGAGTCGATCGTCCCCATGACGAGTTCGCCCTCGCGGGCCCGGTCGCGGAGGTCGCCGCCGCGGGAGCTCTGCATCTTGAGCGGCTCCGCGTTGTCGAGGATCCACTCGGTCTTGGTCGCGGAGAAGTACGCGTCGCACTCCAGTCCGGTCTTCTCGCGGATCTCCTCTACTTTCCCCGCCTCCTGGATCTCCTCGACGCGGTCCGTCGTCCGCCGGTCCTGCCACACGAGGGCGTTGTGGACCGGTCGGCCGGAGTCCTTGTCCCAGACGATCGTCGTCTCGCGCTGGTTCGTGATCCCGAGCGCGTCGAGCTGACTCGCCTCGAGATCGGCGTCCGCGAGGCCGTCGAGGACGACCTGTTTGGTGTTCTCCCAGATCTCTATCGGGTCGTGTTCGACCCAGCCCGGGTTCGGGTAGATCTGTTCGTGCTGTTCGTACGCGTTCGCGACGACTTGGCCCTCGTGGTCGAAGACCATGAATCGAGTGCCGGTCGTCCCCTGGTCAATCGCACCGACATACTGTGTCATGTTTTGAATCCCTCCTGTGGCGCTGGTCCGCTCGCGGCGTCGGCGCAAATCGGACGGCGAGCGCCGACCGGGGGCACGGGTCGTCCCCCGGACCGTCGAGCGCGACGCCGTGTCCGTCCTTTCGCCGAACGAGCCGCCCGTTGCGCCTCGACCGACGACTGCCCGGCCACGCCGGGAGCCTCCGACGACGCCGCAGTCGGCCCGAAAGCCGACGGAGCGGGCGCAGACGGAGTGACGGTGTCGCCGCCGCCGCGACATATCTTCACGGAAGCTACCACGCCACTCGTGAACATAATGTACTACCATAATAATCTTCCTGTTAAAATCCGGCTCTCACCGCGAACGAAAAATGGTATATATAAACTAATCGACTCCGACAACGATTGTACTACTTGAACGTCCCTGATCGTTATGGGTGACTCCCTGCAGGAGGTAAAGTAAAGTGGGCGGGGTCCGAGCAGTTTGACATGGACCAACAGGTGGACGTCGTCGTCGTCGGTGGGGGATCGACGGGGTGCGGCGTCGTCAGGGACCTCGCGCGGCGGGGGCTCGACGCGGTGCTCGTCGAGAAGGGGAACCTGACGCACGGCACGACGGGGCGAATGCACGGGCTCTTACACAGCGGGGGGCGGTACGCGGTCTCCGACCAGAAGAGCGCGAGAGAGTGCATCGAGGAGAACATGGTGCTCCGCGATATCGCGGGCCACTGCGTCGAGGAGACCGGCGGGCTGTTCGTCAAGCGGCCCGAGGACTCCGAAGAGTACTTCCAAGAGAAGCTGGAGGGGTGTCGCGCCTGCGACATCCCGGTCGAGGTGATCGACGGCGAGGAGGCCCGCCGACGCGAGCCGTACCTCGCGCACGACGTGGAGAAGGCGATCGCGCTGCCGGACGGCGCGGTCGACCCCTTCCGGCTCTGCGTCGCGAACGCGGCCGACGCCCGCGAACACGGCGCCCGGATCGAGACGCACGCCCCGGTGACCGACGTGCTCGTCGAGGACGGCGAGATCGTCGGCGTCGAGATCGAACACGAGACGGGGCCCGGGAAGCGCGTCCACGGCGAGCCCGGGACGACCGAGGAGATCCGCGCGCGCCACGTCGTCAACGCGACCGGCGCGTGGGCGGGCAACGTCGGCGCGATGGCCGGCGTCGACGTGGAGGTGCGCCCCTCGAAGGGCGTGATGACGGTGATGAACACCCGTCAGGTCGACACCGTGATCAACCGCTGTCGGCCGAAGGGCGACGCCGACATCATCGTCCCCCACGAGACCGCCTGCATCCTCGGCACGACCGACGAGGAGGTGGACGACCCCGAGGACTACCCCGAGGAGGAGTGGGAGGTCGACCTGATGATCGAGACGCTCTCGGAGCTGGTCCCGGCGCTCGAAGACGCCCGGACGCTCCGCTCGTTCTGGGGCGTTCGGCCGCTGTACGAACCGCCGGGAACCGGCACCGAGGACCCGACCGACATCACGCGCGACTACTTCCTCTTGGACCACGGCGACCGCGACGACCTCCCGGGGATGACGACCATCGTCGGCGGGAAGCTCACCACCTACCGCATGATGGCCGAGTCGATCAGCGACCACGTCTGCGACGCGCTCGGCCACGACGCGAGCTGCGACACCGCCGAGGCGCCGCTGCCGGGGTCGGAGAGCGAGGCGCGCATGGAGGAGCTGATGGACGAGTTCGGGCTCCGGTCGCCCGTCGCGCGGCGCTCGGGCCAGCGGCTCGGCTCGCGCGCGGACGACGTGCTCGACGAGTACGACCCCAACCCCGTGGTCTGCGAGTGCGAGGGCGTCACCCGCGCCGAGGTGCAGGACGCGATCGGCGAGGCCGGCAGCGACCTCAACGCGGTCCGCCTGCGCACCCGCGCGTCGATGGGCAACTGTCAGGGGGGGTTCTGCTCGCACCGGATCGCCGCGGAACTGGCGCAGGAGTACCCGGAGCCGGTCGTCCGTGACGCGGAAGACGAGCTGTACCAGGAGCGCTGGAAGGGCCAGCGCCACGCGCTGTGGGGGCGCCAGCTCTCGCAGGCGATGTTAAACCACCTGCTGCACGCGACGACGATGAACCGCGACGGCGACCCGGCGAGCCTCGACAGCGAGGTCGACTTCGGCGCCTTCGACGCCGGGTCCGAGTCCGGAACGGCCGGGGCGAACGAGGGCGGCGACGCCGGAACCGCCGCGGCCGACGGGGGCCGCGCAGGGGACGACGCGGCCACCGACGGGGGGATCTGATGGCGATCGATAGCGACGTCCTCGTCGTCGGCGGGGGGCTGGCGGCGATCACCTCAGCGGTCGCGGCGGCCCGCGAGGGCGCCGACGTGCGGCTCGTCTCGCACAAGTCGAGCACGCTCCGGCAGGCCTCCGGGCTCGTCGACGCGCTCGGCTACGTGCCGGCGACCGAGCCCGCACAGCCCTTGCGGGAGGGGCCGCCGACCGCGGGCCGCGAACTGGACCGCGACGACTGGCCCGACCCGGAGGGACCGCTCGCCGACCCCTTCGAGGCGATCGACCGGCTCCCCGAGACGCACCCCTACCGGGTCCTCGGCGCCGACGCGCTCCGCGAGGGGTTGGCCCTGTTCGACGACCTGGCCGGCGACGCGTACCGGGGCGGACACACCGAGACCAACGCGCTCCTCCCGACGTTCGGCGGGAGCGTGAAGCCGACCGCGCGGTACCCGGCCGCCGCGGAGGCTGGGATCGCGAGCGACGGCCGACCCGCGCTGATCGTCGGGTTCCGGTCGCTGACCGAGTACGACGCGCGGGCGTTCGCGGGCCGACTGGAGGCGGCCGGCGTGCCGTTCGACGTCGCCGGCGCAGAGGTGGAGTTCGCCGAGGCGTTCCGAGCGGACACCAAGGTCACCCGGCTCGCGAAGGCGCTCGATCACGACGAGGAGATCGACGGCGTCCCGGCCCGCGAGGCGCTGGCGAAGGCGGTCGCGCCGCACCTCCACGACGTCGTCGACGAGGCGGGCGGCGTCGACCGCGTCGGGCGCGTCGGCTTCCCGGCGTTCCTCGGCGATCAGGAGGGTGACGCGGTCCGCGCCGAGCTGTCCGACCGGCTCGGCGCCGACGTGTTCGAGATCCCGATGGGCCCGCCGAGCCTCCCCGGACTCAGGCTGGAGGACCGGCTGTACGACGCGCTCGACGCGGAAGGCGTCCGGTTCGAGACCGGCTTCCCGGTCGTCGGGATCGAGGCCGAGACTGACGGCTCGATCGAGACGGTCTCGGTCGACCGGAAGGGGCGCGAGACGCCCTACGGCGCCGACGCGTTCGTGTTGGCGACCGGCGGGCTCGTCGGCAAGGGGCTCGACTCGGACCGCGAGGGCGTCCGCGAGCCCGCGTTCGGGCTCCACGTCGAGCAGCCCGAGGACCGCTACGAGTGGTTCGTCGACGACGCGTTCGGCGACCAGCCGTACGCGCGCTTCGGCGTGCGGATCGGCGAGGACGGGCGCGCGCTGGACGCGGACGGAGAGGCGGCGTACGACAACGTCTTCGCGGCCGGCGGGGTCGTCGGCGGCGCGGACGTGGCCAGGGAGAAGTCCGCGAGCGGAGTGTCGCTCGCGACCGGGATAGTGGCGGGACGACAGGCGGCGACGGAGGCAACCCAATGACACGACACACGGACGACAACGGAGAGGCGACGGACGCAAACGGAACGAGCGGCGGCGACGACCGCGCCGCCACCGACGGCGGCGTCGAGAGCGCGACCGGCGGTACCGACGCGCCCGAGCTCGACCCGGACGCCTACGACCCGGTCGACGTGTTCCCGGGCGGCGACCTCGACCTCCGGGAGGGCGCCGACTCCTGTTACAAGTGTACGAGCTGTGACACCTCCTGTCCGGTGGCCGAGGTCGACGAGGAGTTCCCGGGGCCGAAGTTCCAGGGCCCGGAGCAGTGGCGGCTCAAGCGCAAGGAGGACCACGACATCGACGAGTCGATCACCTCCTGCTCGAACTGCATGCGCTGTGACGACGCCTGTCCCTCCTCGGTGCCGCTCTCGCAGATGCACAACGAGGCGCGCGGCCAGTTCGTCGAAGAGCAGATGGAGAAGCTGTCGGTGGAGTACGTCCGGAACCGGATCTTAGCGAACTACCACACCTCGGCCCAGCTGGCGAGCGTCTTCCCGCGGACCGCCTCGTTCACGATGAACTTCGGTCCGGTCCGCTGGGTGATGGAGAAGACGATGGGGATCCCGAAGGAGCGCGACTTCCCCGAGTTCGCCACCGAGACGTTCCGCGAGTGGTGGAAGGGGCGCGGCGGCGCGCAGGTCGAGAACCCGGACAAGCGCGTGGCGTACTTCCACGGCTGTTACTCCAACTTCAACACGCCGGAGGTCGGCAAGGCGATGGTCCGCGTGTACGAGCACTTCGGCTACGAGGTGATGGTGCCCCCGCAGAAGTGTTCGGGCACGCCGATGTTCGCGAACGGGATGCTGACTGACGCGCGGCGGCACGCGGAGACGAACGTCGAGAGCCTCGTCGAGGCCATCGGCGACGGCGCCGACGTGATCGCCTCCTGTACCTCCTGTTCGCTGTCACTGCGGCAGGAGTACCCCGAGCTGTTCGACATCCACGGGATCGAAGACGTCTCCGAGCACACCTACGAGGCGCTCGAGTACCTCCGGATCAACGAGGACCTCGAAGGCGAACTGGCCGAGAACGAGCTCGCCGACGAGCAGTCGTACGCCTACCACGCGCCGTGTCACGCCCGCAATCAGGGGCTCTCCCGGCAGGCGGTCGAGACGTTCCGCGACGTCGACGGCGTCACCATGGAGGACGTCGGCGACTCCTGTTCGGGCATCTCCGGCACCTACGGCTGGAAGGAGGAGAAGTACGAGAAGTCGATGAAGATCGGCGCGGAGATGTTCGAGCACATGGAGGACGCGGAGGGCGACGTGGGAATGACCGAGTGTCCGACCTGCGCGATGCAGATGGAACACGGCACCGGCTACGAGATCAAGCACCCGCTTCAGCTGCTTGAGGACGCCGTCGTCGCGTAGAACCGCCCGACTGCGACTCGCCGCGGTTCGTTCTTCCGCTCCGATTTTCAGATGAGATAACCGCGAAGGAACGTTTATTCCCGGATATCTGGTAGCCCAAGCACGTGACGCTCGCACAGTTCCTCGACCAATTCGACGGCGCCGATCGGTCCATCGTCGTCAACCGCACCGACCCGGACCCCGTCTTGAACATGCTCGTCGACACGTTCGGGGAAGACGCGGTGAACGTGGTCGACGAGACCATGGGAGGTATCGACCGACCAAGCGATACGGGCGGACTGGTCGGGGGCGAGTCCGACGAGCGCGAAACTGACGGCGGTCGTTCCGACCCCGGCGGAGAGCTCACGACCCGGGAGTTCACGACGGATCGGATCACCGACCCGAACGGAGCGAGCGTGACGCGAGAGCCCGCCGACCGACCCGAGCCCGACGACGACTGCCCGGCGATCAACGTCGACGCGCTCCGGCGGCACGAGGACGTGCCATTCGACGGTGACAGGCTCGGGGAACTGGAGAACCTCGCGCTGCTCGTCGAGGGCGACCGGGTAATCGCGGGGTCGACCCTGGACGAACTGGGCGAAACGGTGCTGCTCGTGAACTCGGACCTGTACGTCACCGGGGCTCGGACGCTCGACGACGTCGACCTGCCGTCGGTGATCAGCGGGCTCACCGACACGACCTTCACGCTGCGCGGGTATCCCGAGTCGAACCGACAGAAGCTCCTGCTCATCACCATCTCGCGGTTCATCGAGCGGACCGCGTGGCTGGCCGGCGACGGGACGCTCCGCTCGTCGTTTCAGCGCCTCTCGCGCATCGACGACGAGGTCGGCACGCGAAGCGTGTACGAGCGCGTGTCGAGGGCCGGCGTGGACACCCACCTCTACGGCGTCCCGGACGACCTCCCGCGCGACCTCGACGCGGTGATCCACGGGGGCGACACCCGCGACTTCACCGACGCGTGGTTCGTCCTCTTCCGGCCTCCGGAGGGTCCGAGCCCGACCGAGGGCACTCCCGAGAGCGATCTCGAGCGGGGGGTAGACGGCGGCGTGGGGATGCTCGCGGTCGAGACGGAGCCGCGGGTCTGGCGCGGGCTCTGGACGTTCGACGCCGATCGGGTGCGGTCGCTGAACCGCTACATCGAGCGAAATCTGTAGGAAAGACGAAAGCCGCTCCGTCTACAACCCGAGTTCGCGCCCCAACACGACGTGTTGGATCTCGCTCGTCCCCTCACCGATCTCCATCAGCTTCGCGTCGCGGTAGAACCGCTGGGGCGCGAAGTCGGTGGTGTAGCCGTAGCCGCCGAGCGTCTGGACCGCCTCCTCGGCCACCTCGCGGGCGGCCTCGCTGGCGTCGAGCTTCGCCAGCGCGGACTCCCGCGTGACGGACTCGCCGGCGTCGTACTTCGTGGCCGCCTTGTGCGTCAGCAGGCGGGCGCGCTCCGTCTGGCGGTGCATGTGGACCACCTTGTCGCGGATCGCGTCGAACTTCGCGATCGGTCTCCCGAACTGCTCTCGCTCGCCGGCGTACTCCTTGGCGGCCTCGTAGGCGCCCTGCGCGAGGCCGACCGAGAGCGCGGCGATGGAGATCCGTCCGCCGTCGAGCGTCTTCATCGTCTGCGTCCAGCCGTCGCCCTCCTCGCCGAGCAGCCGGTCCTCGGGGATCCGCACGTCGTCCAGCGCGATCTCGCAGGTGGGCGAGCAGTTGAGCCCCATCTTGTCCCAGACCGTCGTCACCTCGAACCCGTCGTCGTCGGGGTCGACGATGAACGTCGAGATCCCGTCGTACCCAGCGTCGGCGTCGGTGACGGCCTTCACGAGGACGCTGTTGGCGACGCTCGCGTTCGTGATGAACTGCTTGGTGCCGTTCAGCACGTACTCGCCCGCGTCGGCGTCGTGCTCGGCGGTCGTGTCCATGTCCGAGGCGTCGGAGCCGCTGCCGGGCTCCGTGAGCGCCCACGCGCCGAGTTCGCCGCCCGCCGCGAGCGGCCGGAGCCACTCCTCCTTCTGCTCCGCCGTCCCGAACAGCTCGATCGGCTTCGCGCCCAGCGAGGTGTGGGCGGCGTAAGAGAGCCCGATCCCACCGGAGACGCGGCCCAGCTCCTCGGTGACCAGCGCGTACATGAGCTGGTCCCCGCCGAGCCCGCCGTACTCCTCGGAGACGGGCACGCCCATCACGTCGAGGTCGCTGAGGTCGGCGAACACCTCGTCGGGGAACCGGTGCTCGTCCTCGATCTCCTGTGCGATCGGCCGGATCTCCTCCTCGCAAAACTCCCGCACGGTGTCGCGGATCATCCGGTGTTCCGCGGGCAGCTCGAAGTCCATGCGCAAGAATTGCGACGCGTCGTCATAAACGGAACGAACGACCGTTAACGATCCGCGCCGGCACCGACGTGACCATTTATCAGGCGCGGTCGCCTCAAACCGCCCATGGAGCTTCGCCGGCTCGTGCGCGGCCGCGTGGACTGGCCCGACATCGAGCGGGTCGTCCGCGAGCTGGCGGACCGGTACGACCGCGACGAGATGCGGGTGCGCTTCCTCGACGCCGACAACTGGCTGTCGACGCCGATGGTGATCGACGACGACCTGTTCGTGAAGGTGATCACCCGCCAGAACACGCTGGTCCACGCGCTGTTCACGACCGGGCGGAACCTCGGGGCGTTCTCCGCGGGCACCGAGGGGTTCTTCGAGCGCTACGAGACCCCCTACGAGATGGCGCGCCACGAGCTGGAGGCGACGCGACGGGTCCGCGAGATCGGCGTCAACGCGCCGGAGCCGATCGAGGCGCTGGAGGTCGGCGACCTCGGCGTCGTCGTGTTAGAGTACCTCCCCGAGTTCCGGGCGCTCGACGAGCTCGACGCCGGGGACGTGGCCGCGCTCGCCCCGGCGCTCTTCGCCACACTCCGGACGATCCACGACGCCGGGCTCGCCCACGGCGACCTCCGCGCCGAGAACGTGCTCGTGCGCGACGGCGACCTCTACGTCATCGACGCGACGAGCGTGAGCGAGGAGGGCCGCGCGTCCGCGCGGTCGTACGACATCGCGAGCGCGCTCGCCGCGCTGGAGCCCCTGATCGGCGCCGCCGACGCCGTCGAGGCCGCGCTCGACAGCTACTCCACCGACGAGATTCTGGCGGCACGGCAGTTCCTCGACTTCGTCGCCATCCGGCCCGACCACGAGTTCGACGCCGCCGGGCTCACCGGCGAACTGGAGAAGCGGGCGGCCTGAGGGAACCGGGTCGGGGCGACCGCGCTCGCGCTCACTCCGTGGCCGCGTCCGATGCCCCGTCGGCCGTCTCCGCGCGGTCGCGGCTCACGGTCCAAATGCCGACGGTCATCAGCGCGCCGCCGACCACGAATCCCGATCCGAGCGACTCGCCGAGCAGCGCGGCCCCGAGCGCCGCGCCGACCGCGGGCTGCGCGAAGAAGAAGACGGCCACCGTCCCCGCCGGCACGTACTCCAAGCCCTTGTACCAGAGGTACCAGGCCGCCGCCGTCGCCCCCAGTCCGAGGTACAGCACGGCCGCGACCGACTCGGCGGTCAGCGGGAGGTCGGCCGGCGAGAGACCGAGGTACCACAGCTCGCCGGCCGCGAGGGCGCCGAGCATCGGGAGGCTGGCCAGCGAGGAGTACGTCGCCGCCCGCAGCGCCCCGTGTCGCCTGACCGCGCGCAGCCCCCAGACGGTGTAGCCGGCCCACGTCGCGCTACCGACGAGGAGCAGCGCCACGCCGAGGGCGTTGCCCGCGGCCATCGACCCCAGGTCGTACTGCCCGGCGACGACGACCGCGGTCCCGACGCCGGCGACGGTCATCCCGCCCGCTTTCGCGGTCGTGACCCGCTCGCCGAGCACGGCCGCGCCGAGCAGAACGGTGAACACGGGCGTGAGAACCGTCAGCAGCGACCCCTGGCTGGCGTTCGTCAGCTCCGTGCCGACGAACTGGGTCGCGATCGTCACGGTCACCCAGCCACCGAGCGCGACGAAGGTCGGCCACTCGCTTCGGGAGGGCGCGGGACCGCCACGCCCGGCGACCGCGAGCCAGAGCGCGCCGGCGCCGACCGCGACCCGGAGGAAGCCGAGCGTCACGGGCGGGATCAGGTCGAACCCCCACTTGCTGACGACGTACATGCCGCCCCACAGCGCCGCGGCTGCGAGGGGCGCGAGCGCAAACGCGTATCGACCGATACCTGATGACATGCGGGGATGTGAGGAGGACGGAAGGAAGGAAGAAACGCCCGGGGACTCAGCCGCCGAGGTACAGCTGGGAGACCTCCTCGTCGTTGAGGAGCTCCTCCGGCGTGCCCTCGAAGCGGACCGTCCCCTGATCGAGGACGTAGCCCCGGTCGGAGATGCCGAGCCCCTTCGTCACGTTCTGTTCGACCATCAGGATCGCGGTGTCCATGTCGTTGACCTCCTGCACGTCCTCGAACACGTCGTCGGCCGTGTTGGGCGCGAGCCCCGCGGACGGCTCGTCGATGAGCAGCACGTCGGGCTCCATCACCAACGCCCGGGCGAACGCCAGCACCTGGCGCTGGCCGCCCGAGAGCGTCTTGGCCTTCGAGCCGCGCTTCTCGTCGATGATCGGGAACCGGTCGTACAGCGTCTCGATCACCTCTTCGAGGCCGCCGTCGCGGGCGACGCCGCCCATCCGGAGGTTCTCGTCGATTGTCAGCGAGCCGAACACGTTGTCGGTCTGGGGGACGTAGCCGATCCCCTCGCGGACGATCTCCTCGGGCGCCATCCCGCCGATGTCGCGGCCGTGGTACTCGACGGTCCCCGTCCACGGCGTCAACATCCCGAACGCCGTCTTGAGCACCGTCGACTTCCCGGCCCCGTTGGGGCCGACGAGACAGACGATCTCGCCCGGGTCGAGCCGGACCGAGCAGTCGTCGAGCACCTGCACCTCGCCGTACCCGCTGTCGACGCCCGACAGCGAGAGCACGGGACCGGCTCCGTCGGTGGCCTCTTCGGGCCGAGTGGTGTCGTCGCTCATGTGCCGCCTCCGAGGTACGCCTCGATGACGCGATCGTCGCTCCGGACGCCGTCCGGCGTCCCCTCCGTCAGGACGCTCCCTTGGTCCAAGACGACGATCGGGTCCGCCAGGTCCATCACGAACTCCATGTCGTGTTCGATCAGCAGGAACGTCGTCCCCTGCTCGTTGAGCCGCCGGATCTGGTCTTTGAGCTTCTTGGCCAGCGTCGGGTTCACCCCCGCGACTGGCTCGTCGAGCAGCAGCACCTCCGGCTCGGCGAGCATCGCCCGCGCGAGCTCGACGAGCTTCATCTGGCCGCCGGAGATGTCCGTCGCGGGCTGGGTCGCGAGGTGATCGATCTCGAAGTCCTCTAAGATCCGCTCCGCGTCGGCGAGGTTCGCCGACTCGCTCTCCGAAACCGCCCCCGGCGTGGCGAACAGCTTGACGAACGACTCGCCGGGCTGGTTCCGCGGGCCGACGAGCATCGCCTCGCGGACGGTCATCCCCTCCAGCTTGCGAGGGGTCTGGAACGTCCGGATGAGGCCGTGCTCGGCCACCTCGTACGGCTCCATCCCGGTCACGTCGGTCCCGTTCACCTCGACGGTCCCGCCGTCCGGCTCGTAGAAGCCGGAGATGAGGTTGAACAGCGTCGACTTCCCGGCCCCGTTGGGGCCGATGAGCCCGGTGATCGTGCCGCGCTCGACCGCGAAAGTCGCGTGGTCGGTCGCGGCGAGGCCGCCGAACGACTTCTGGAGGTCGTCGACGCGGAGGACGGCGTCCTCCTTGGGGAGCGCGCCCTCACTCATCGCCACCACCCCCTTTCTGTTCGCGGACGCCGCTGTCCGGCGTCTCGGTCGTTCCGCCCCCGTCGACCGCGCTCGGCCAGATCAGCTCCCGCTGGGGCGGGAGGACCCCCTGCGGCCGGTAGCGCATCACGGCGACGATCACGATCCCGATCAACAGCAGCCGCATCGGTGCCGGATCGATCGGGATCGCGAAGTCGTTCAGGAACCGCGTCCCCTCGCGGATGGTGACGATCACGATGCCGCCGAACAGCGCCCCGCGGTTGGAGCCGCTGCCGCCCAGAATCACGGCGACCCACGCGTAGAACGTCGTGATCGGGTCGAGGTCGCCCGGCCCGACGTAGAGGTTCAGGTGGGTGTAGAACACGCCCGCCAGTGCCATGATCAGGCTCCCGAGGATGAACGACTGCATCTTGAACGAGTAGGTGTTCTTCCCGAGCGCCCGCGCGAGGTCCTCGTCGGACCGGATAGTGCGCAGCACGCGCCCCCACGGCGACTGGTGCGCCCGCCGCAGCATCAAGAACGTCACGCCGGCGAACGTGAGCACGAGTAGGACGTTCAGCAGCGCCTCCCAGAACGACGTCCCGAGGATGATCGGCGAGCCGGGGATCACAACCAGCCGGAGTCCCGGCATCGTCTCCGGGAACGTCGAGAGCACCGGCCACCCCTTGAAAAAGCTCGGAATCCCGCGCACGCCGGCGCTCCCGTTCGTCAGCCAGCGCTCGTTGAGCACGACCAGCCGGACGACCTCCGCCAGTCCGAGCGAGGCGATGGCGAGGTAGTCGGCCCGGAGCCGGAGCGTCGGGATGCCGATGAGCAGCGCTAACACGAGCGCGACGACGAGCGCGACGACGAGCCCGACGAGCGGGTTGAACCCGCCCGCAATCGGCGAGCTCTCGGCGGTCATCAGCGCGGACCCGTACGCGCCGATCCCGAAGAACGCGGCGACGCTGAAGTTGATCAGGCCGGTGAACCCCCACTGGGCGTTGAGCCCGAAGGACAACAGCGCGTACATCCCGGCGAGCCCGACGAGGAACAGGAAGTACGTCGGCCCGAGCGCGCCAGTGAGCAGCGCCCCGAGGAGGAACAGCATGAACGCGACGCTGACGCCGAGCACCCACCTTTCCGGACGAGTCAGGTCGGCGAACGCCGCTTTCGGGTCGGCGAGGAGGCTCATGTTGCCCCCTCCCCGGCGATCCCGTTGGGGCGAACCAACAGCACGACGACCATGATCACGAACGCGATCGCGTTCGCGTACTCGAGGGTTATCAGATTCTCGAGCAGGGTCGCGAGCCACCCCTGCCCGATCGGTAGCGCCTCGACGACGTTGGAGAAGAACGGCGTTAATTGGGTTATCATGCCGATGAGGAAGCCGCCCGCCATCGCGCCGTAGACGGAGCCGATTCCGCCGAGGATCACCGCCGCGAAGATGATCAACAGGAGGTTGAATCCCATCCGCGGCGAGAGCTGGTTGAACAGCCCGAGGAACACGCCCCCCGCGCCGGCGAGCCCGGCGCCGATGACCCACGTCCACAGCTTGACCCGCTTCGTTCGGATACCGCTGACCCGCGCGAGGTCGGGGTTGTCGGCCATCGCGCGCATCTTCCGGCCGAGGTCGGTGTACTGCAACAGGACGTGTAGTCCGGCGACGAGGACGACCGCCGAGGCGACGATCGCCACGTCGTGAAGCGTCACTCGGACACCGTACGGGATGAGCGTCTCGATCGGGCGCAGCGACTGGATACCGAACCGGGTGAAGTCAGAGCCGAACCGGATCTGGATCACCGCGCGGTAGATGAACGCGATCCCGATCGACGTGATCAACAGCCCGATCGAGTCGACGTCGAGCGGCTCGTAGATGAGCTTCTCGGTGCCGACCGCGACGACCGCCGCGACGGCGATCCCCACGACTAAGGCGAGGAAGAAACCGTACGGCAGCCCCAACACCGCGCCGCCGAGCCCGCCGACGGCGCCGAACGTCACGAGCGCCGTGTACGCGCCGATGGTCATCGTGTCGCCGTGCGCGAAGTTCGCGAAGTCGGCGATGCTGTACACCAGCGACAGCCCGATGCTGCCGAGGACGATGATGCTACTGAAGACCAGCCCGTTCGCTAGGTATCCGAGGACGGTCATCTGTCGGGATCAGCCTTCGATGAAGTCGATGCCTTCGTAGTCGTGATCTTGGACCTCTTGCACCTGGAGGAACCCGATCGGGTCCCCGTTCTCGTCGAAGTCGATGGGGCCGCTGACGCCCTGGTAGTCGACGTCGTCCGGGCCGCCGCCGTCCACGAGGATCTCGCTGGCGGCCTCGAAGGAGGTCACCTCCTCGCCGTCGGGACCGGAGACGCGCCGCACGGTGTCCTGGAGCGCCTCCCCGGTGAACTCGTCGGCCGCCTGGATCGCGAGCGCGGCGTTGATGACGCAGTCGTAGGCGTACGCCGCCCAGGAGGTCGGTGTTCGGTCGTACTCGTCCTCGAAGGCGGACGCGAACGACTGATAGTTTTCCTCTTCGACCGGCGCGGACGGCACGACGATTTTCATGCCATTCATGCTCCCCTCGGGAGTGTTCTCCAGCACGTCGTCGCCGGAGACGGAGTCGGCGCCGTAGAACTGCGCCTCGTATCCGGACGAGAACACTTCGTTGACCATCGTCGCGAACTCCGCCTGGTAGGTGATGAACAGCCACGCCTCCGCGTCGGAGCTGTCCATCTCCGAGATGACGCCGGAGTACGACGACTGGTCCCCATCGTGTGAGTTCTCATACGCGAGGTCGCCCTCCCACGCGTCGACGAACGCGTCGGCGAGGCTCTGCCCGTAGTCGTTGTTCACGTAGGTGAGCGCAACCTCGTCGTAGCCGTCCTCGGCGATGAGGTCCGCGAGCGCGTTCGCCTGGCTGAGCCCCGACGGCGACATCCTGAGCAGCCCCGGGAAGTTCGTGAGCTCGAGCCCCGTGGAGTTCTGACTGAGCTGGACCACGTCAGACCCCTCGACGACGCTCTCGTAGATGGCCAGCGAGACGCCCGATCCGACCGCGCCGATGAGGAACGGGACGCCGTCCTGATTGACGAGCTTCTGTGCGGCGGCGATGCCACCCTGGTTCTCGCTCTCGGAGTCCTCGACGGAGATCTCGAGTTCACGGCCGCCGATGCCGATATCGTTGACATGCTGTAAGGCGAGTTCGACGCCGCGCTGATTTCGCTCGCCGAACGACGACAGCGAGCCGGTCTGTGAGTCGACCATCCCGATCTCGTAGGTCTCCGTCGAATCGTCGCCGTCGCTTCCGTCGTCGCCGTCACTTCCGTCGTCGCCGTCACTTCCGTCGTCGCCGTCGCTTCCGTCGTCGCCGTCGTCGGTGGTGCTGAGACATCCCGCGAGCGAGACGAGGCCCGCTCCGCCGGTCAGTTTCAGTAGCGTTCTCCGGTCGGTCATGTCCATGCTATCTCGTGACATATGTAACCTGTAGTCTCCGTCGACGTATGGGTATCTGAAACCCTACCCGTCCATGGTCGGTGGAGACGGATATCACCCCCCACGTGGCGCAATATTTGCGCTTACGGATTTTATCTACAAGTAATACGCGAAATAATTGGTCGGGTGCCCTTATATGACCGTCGGGTACTCCGTTGATCATATGATTCCGCCCATCGCGAGCAACTTTGTCGCCGGCGAGACGCCGGCGGCGGCGCTCGCGCACGTCGAGTCTCTCAACGAGCGGGGCGTGACCGGCATCCTGAATCTCCTCGGCGAACACTACGAGGAGCGACCCCCCGCCGACGCGGACGCGGACGCGTACGTCGACCTCGTCGAGGCGATCGCCGACCGAGGGGTCGACGCCTGCGTCTCCGTGAAGTCGAGCCAGATCGGCCTCGACATCGGTGACGACGTCTTCGAAGAGAACCTCGCGCGCATCGTCGAGGCGGCCAACGCCCCCGCGGCGACCGGTCCGGACGGGACCGGCACGTTCGTCTGGATCGACATGGAGGACCACGAGACCACCGACGTGACGCTCGACGCCTTCGAGCGCCACGCGCTCGAGACCGACGGGAACGTCGGCGTCTGCGTGCAGGCGAACCTGAGGCGCACGCGCGAGGACCTCGAGCGGCTCGCGGACCTGCCCGGGAAGGTCCGGCTCGTGAAGGGGGCGTACGACGAGCCCCCGGCGTTATCGTACACGGAGAAGGCTCGCGTCGACGAGTCGTACCGCGACTGCCTCGCGTACATGTTCGAGGCGTTCGACGACGGGGTCGCCGTCGGGAGCCACGACCCCGCGATGATCGAGTACGCGGGCGAGCTCCACGCCGAGCACGGGACGCCCTACGAGGTGCAGATGCTGACGGGCGTCCGGGAGTCGGCGCAGTTCGAGCTGGCCGGTGACCCCGACGTGGACGCCGAGGTGTACCAGTACATTCCGTACGGCTCCAAGTGGTTCTCGTACTTCTACCGGCGGATCCGGGAGCGCAAGTCGAACGCGCTGTTCGCGCTGCGAGCGATCGTCGGGAACTGAGTGGTTCTGGTCCGAGAGCGGCGATCGCCGGTCACGGGTCCAGCAGCTTCGACTCCGCCTTCCGGAGGTGTTCGAGCAGCGTCGTCTTCGAGACGTCGAGGTCGTCGGCCAGATCGCGCGTCGACGCCTCTCGCGGCCACTCGTAGTACCCCGCCTCGCGGGCGTGCTCGTACACCTCCCGCTGGGTCGTGGTGAGCGTGTCGAGCCGCTGTCCGCGGGGCGACTGCCCCGGCTGCCCCGACGACGACATCGACTGCACGGTCACCTCCGCGCCCGCGCTCTCCTGCACCGCGTCGAGCGACTCCCGGATCTCCGTGCGCTCGCCGACGAAACACACCTGCCACTCCTCGCGGCCGTCCTCGATACGGACGGGAGCGCTGTGGACGAACCCGTGTTCGAGGAGCGTCGGACACATCATGTCCGCGGGGTCGTACTCCAGGAAGAACTCGCGCACGACGTTCCCCGGCGCGTCGCGGGCGCGCCCGAACCGCTCCTGTAGTTCGAGGAGGTCGCCCGCGCGGTCGGACGCGCGGATCGCGTCGAGCAGCTCCTCGACCTCCTCGTTCGTGTCCGCGAAGGCGGTGAACAGCCCGTTCACCGAGTTCGGCGTCTCGGCGTTCGCCTTCGGTGAGTTGTAGATCGCGTGGGCGAGGACGCCGCCGTCGGTCTGGCCGGTCGCCTCGATCGCCCAGCAGTTCGGGTGCCACAGGTCGAGCGTGAGCCGGGTGCCGGACCACTCCTCGGCGCCGCCCGGGTCGGTGATTGCCATCGTTACCCTTCCTGTGGCACCGCATCACAAAGAGCCTGCCGACCATGGTCGGGTGGGATATTTGGACGGGACGGCGGAAACGACCGCCCATGTCGGACGCGTACAAACACTACATCGACGGCGAGTGGGTCTCGGGCGCGGGCTCGGAGACCTTCGAGAGCGAGAACCCGGCGACCGGCGAGGCGCTCGGCACCTTCGAGCGCGGGACGCCGGGCGACGTGGACGCGGCGGTCGACGCCGCGGACGCGGCGTTCGAGGAGTGGCGCGAGCTCTCCCGGGTCCAGCGCGCGGAGTACCTCTGGGACGTGTACCACGAGCTGCGCGAGCGGACGGACGAGCTCGGCGAGATCGTCACGAAGGAGTGCGGGAAGGAGATCTCCGAGGGAAAGGCCGACGTGGTCGAGGCCGCGCACATGGTCGAGTGGGCCGCGGGCGACGCGCGACACCCGAAGGGAGACATCGTCCCCTCCGAGATCCCCGCTAAAGACGCGTACATGCGCCGGAAGCCGCGCGGCGTCACCGGCTGTATCACCCCGTGGAACTTCCCCGTCGCGATCCCCTACTGGCACATGGCCATCGCGCTGGTGGAGGGCAACACCGTCGTGTTCAAGCCCGCCGAGCAGACTCCGTGGTGCGCGCAGATCATCGCGGAGATGTTCGACGACGCCGGGATCCCGGACGGCGTGTTCAACATGGTACAGGGGTTCGGCGACGCCGGCAACGCGATCGTCGAGCACGACGACGTCGAGACAGTCATCTTCACCGGGTCGGCCGAGGTCGGTCACCTGATCCAGGACAAGCTCGGCGGCGTCGCCGGCAAGCGCGCCGCCTGCGAGATGGGCGGCAAGAACGCGATCGTCGTCACCGAGGAGGCGGACCTCGACACGGCGGTCCACTCCGCGGTGATGTCCTCGTTTAAGACGACGGGCCAGCGCTGCGTCTCCTCCGAACGCCTGATCGTCCACACCGACGTGTACGACGAGTTCAAAGAGCGGTTCGTCGAGATCGCCGCGGACGTCGCCGTCGGCGACCCGCTCCGGGAGGACACGTTCATGGGGCCGCTCATCGAAGCGGAGCACCACGAGAAGGTCGCGGAGTACAACGAGCTCGCCCGCAAGGAGGGCGTGAACGTCCTCGTCGACCGCACCGACCTCGACGCCGACGAGATTCCCGACGGCCACGAGGACGGCCACTGGATCGGGCCGTTCGTCTACGAGGCCGACCCCGACGAGGACCTCCGCTGCACCCACGAGGAGGTGTTCGGACCGCACGTCGCGCTCCTGGAGTACGACGGCGACATCGAGCGCGCCGTCGAGCTTCAGAACGACACCGAGTACGGGCTCGCCGGCGCCATCGTCTCTGAGGACTACCGCCAGATCAACTACTACCGCGACCACGCCGAGCTCGGGCTGGCGTACGGGAACCTCCCCTGTATCGGCGCGGAGGTCCAGCTCCCCTTCGGCGGCGTCAAGAAGTCCGGCAACGGCTACCCCTCCGCCCGGGAGGCCATCGAAGCGGTCACCGACCGCACCGCGTGGACCCTGAACAACTCGAAGGAGATCGAGATGGCGCAGGGCCTCTCGGCGGACATCAAGACGAAGGACGAGTAGGCACCCCGGCCGTCGGTTTATATACCCGTTTTTCGAAGCGCCGCGACCGCCTCGCTCGGCGACGATCCGTCCGCCAGCGCGCCCCGCGGGACGAGCCGCTGGCGCGGTCGCCCCACCGGCTGCGAGACCGGCTCCGTCTCGACGAGCCCGGCGTCGGTGAGGTCCCGTTTTATCCGTGTGAACGTCGCCGAGCTCCCGATCCCGGCGTCCTCGCAGGCGCGGCGCAGGTCGCGGTCGAGGGCGCCGCGCCGCGCACCGGCGGCGTAGGTCCGGACGCGCGCCCCGCCGCGGTCGAGGGGGTCGCCGCCGGCGTCGCGGTTAACGTCGAGGAGCCGCACGGCCTCGTCCGCGACCGCGTCCCCGCAGCGCTCGCTGAGCGCCCCGTACAGCCGGTGCCGGCTCGGGGTGCGGAGGCGAACCGCCTCGCCCTCCGCGAGGAGGCCGTCGTAGCGCTCGCGGAGCGTCGTGTCGGCGCCGATCCGGCACCACGTGCCGTGCGCGCCGTCGCCGTCGCGCTCCGCCTCGTGCCCCCGGTCGCCGTCTCGCTCGCCGGCGGCCCCGACGAGCACGCAGCCGTCGGAGCGCCCCGCGAGAACGGCGTTCGGCTGCGGTTCGGCGAGCGTTCGCAGGTCCCAAGCCCCCGCCTCGACGAGCGCCGCGAGCCGGCCCGCCGGACGGAACCGGTCGGTGAGCGCGTCGACCGCGCGGTCGCTCGCCAGCACCGTCAGCGTCGGGAGGTCGGCGACCGGCGACAGCGGATCCCCCTCCGCGCGGGCGGCGGCCCGCAGCGCGTCGAGACCGGGGTCGACGGCCTCGAGCGCGGCCTCCCGGTACGCGGCGGCGAGTGCCGCAAGAAGTCGGGGGTCGGGGTCGACGGCGATCGGATCCGTGAACGACCCGAGCGCGGTCGGCCCGTCCGCGAGCGGGAGGGTCGGTGGTGAGGGAGACGCCACTGCTCAGACTCTGCCCCGCGGGCGGAATAAGCGTGGTGGCGACGCGTTCGGTCTCTCGGGCCGATAACTTTCTGACCGCCCCTCACGCCACCTGCAGACGAGTGACGTGGCCGCCGCAGCCGCACCGCTCGACGTACTCCGGATCGAGGCCGTACTTGTCCTCGATCGCGTCGTAGAGGAACTCCTCGGGGTGGCAAAGGTCGCCGTGCGAGACCAGGTTGACGTGATTGCCCGCGGTCGTGTGGTCGATGGCGGCCAGCGCGTCGCGGGCCGCCGACGCGGCGTCGACCGCGAGGCCGCCGTCCGTCGCCGGGCGTTTGCGGGCGATCTCGTAGCGCCCGTGCGCCTCGCCGGCGAACTCGACGCAGACGGTTCCGGTGAACGCGCCCTTTTGTCGTCGGGGACGGAACCGACCGGTATGCCACCGCTCGAACTGCCGCTCGGACTCGGCACCTCCGGGCTCGACGACCCCGCGGAGTGTCGCGCCACCGTGACCGCCGCCCTGGAGGCGGGGTACCGCCACGTCGACACCGCGCAGATGTACGGCAACGAGGCGGCCGTGGGCGAGGGGATCGCCGCGGCCGACGTGGACCGCGAGGACGTGGTCGTGGCCACGAAGGTCCATCCCGACAACCTCGCGTCCGAGAGCGTCCGCGAGACCGCCCGGGAGAGCCTCGACCGACTGGGGGTCGACCGCGTCGATCTCCTGTACGTCCACTGGCCGATCGGAGCCTACGACCCGGACGAGACCCTCCCGGCGTTCGACGCGCTCCGGGAGGCGGGGCTCACCGACCACGTCGGCGTCTCGAACTTCACGCCCGAGTTGTTGCGCGAGGCCGAGGGGGTCCTCGACGCGCCGATCGCCGCCCATCAGGTTGAGTGTCACCCGCGGTTCCAACAGCCGGACCTCCGGGCGATCGCGGCGGAGCGCGACCACGCGCTGGTCGGGTACTCCCCGCTGGCGCAAGGGGAGATCCTCGACGACCCCGACTTCGCCGGTATCGCCGAGGAGCACGACCTCCGGCCCGCGGTCCTCGCGCTCGCGTGGGGGCTCGCCCGGGACGTGACTCCGATCCCGAAGGCGACCGGCGACCACGTGACCGAGAACCTGCGCGCGGTCACCGCCGAGGTCCCCGAGACCGCCCTCGACGCGGTCGACGCGCTGGAGGGCGGCGAGCGTCGGATCGACCCCGACGCCGCGGCGTGGAACCGGTGACCCGCCCTTAGAAACCGTTCACACCGCGTCCAGCCGCGCGCGCAGTTCGGTCTCCGCCCGCTCGACGAGCGACTCCAGCGGCTCGTCGAGGTACGTGGTCCACTGGTCGATGAACCCCGACCGGCCGAGCATCCGGACGACCTCGTACACCGGCCGCCGCTCGGCGAACCCCGGGGGGAGCCCGCCGGCGCGGTCGCGGTACCCCTGATAAAGGGCGTCGGCGTACCGCTCCGGTCCCTCGCTGTCGAACCCGTTGAGGAGCTGGTCCTCCGCGCGGACGAGGTCGCGGGCCGGGTCCCCGACGTGCGCCAGCTCCCAGTCGATCGGGACGATCCCGTCGGGGCCGGCGTCAGCGACCGAATCGGCGTCGGCGACCGTATCGGCGTCGATTCCCGCGTCCCCGCCGTCGACCGCGAACAGGTTCGGCTTCGCCACGTCGCCGTGGAGGAGCGCGGCCGGAGCGCCCTCCAACCGGTCCCGGTTCCGCTCGACGCAGTCGAACACGGCGTCGTAGTGGGCCGCCAGCCGCTCGGAGGTGCCGATCTCCCGGGTGCGCTCGATCGTCGCGCGGAGCACGTCTGGCCACGGGGCGCGCTCGATGTCGAGTCCGCCGGGCGCGTCGCGCCCGACTATCTCCCCGTGGGCCTCGAACCGCTCCGCGTGGAGGCTCGCGAGCGTGCCGCCGACCCGCCGGAGGAGCGCCTCACGGCGCGGCTCTCCCGCCGTCGCCCAGGCGTCGAGCAGTTCGCGCCCCGGCGCCGGCGCGGTGACGAGGGACGGGACGTCCGCGTCCGGGTCGGCGGCCAACACCGCGGGCCCCGTTACCGACCGCTCCGCGTCGAGGTAGCGCAGCACGGCCAGTTCGCGCGCGATCCGGTGCCCGTCCCCCGAGACGGCGACCTTGCAGAACGCGCGGCTCCCGTCGGCGAAGGCGACGCCGACCGTCTCGTTGGCGCCGTTCCACGAGGGCCCGACCCCGAACGTCTCGTCGACGGTCCGCCCCGGAAACGCGTCGCCGAGCGCGGTCGCGACCCTCTCGTCCATACCCGCATCTCGCGGACAGCGGATGTTAAAGTTGCTGTCACACCACTGGAGCACGGGGATATAACCCGGGTACTATCGGTCTAATACCGACTGTATCCGGGCTGACCGACAACGTCATACCTATCGTCGGATTATCAGATATCCGTGAGCGACGACGGGATCGACGGCCGGATCGGGTTCGAAGTGGAGGGCCGAACGCTGCGCATCCGCGATGCCCTCGAGGGCGAGGAGCTCCCGCTCTGCTTCGATCAAGAGCCGCGGCCACAGCCGGCACTGGACGAACTATTTCCGGCTCCCGTCGATCGAGCCGTCAGCTTCGAGGCCGAGTCGGTCTCGATCTCTTCCTACCATTCTATTTTACTCCGCGAAAGCGACGGGGAGCTCGTCGCCCGGCTCAACGAATCGATGGACTTCCAGCGCCAGACGTACTTCATCGAACTCAACGGCGTGACAAAGGCGTTTATTCGCACTCCCGACGTGGCGATCTCCGCGACAGGAATAACGGATTCACCGACCGTTGAGCTGAGCTTCGACCGCCCGACCACCGTCACGGTCGGCGCGCGGTCGCTGCACACCCGCCCGGAGGCGACGATCAGCGTTCCCGACGACCCGACCGCGCTCGCCGAGGCGGTGTCGGTGCTCGGCTCGTCGATCAAGGAGTTCACCCCCGAGCGCTCGTGGCCGACCCTCCGCGGGTACCCACCCCGGATTCGCGTCGGAACCGAACTCGACGTTCCGAGCCCGCTCGTCACCCCCGACACCGGCGTCGAGGTTGTCGTGCGCCCCACGTACGAAGACATCTACCGGCTCTCCACGCTCGCGTACTACCTCGGTGCGAACGTGGTCGTCGGCGACGGGCCGGCGATCCGGCTCGACAACGGCTACGTCGAGTCGCTCCCGACCGAAGGAGTCGCGTTGGAGGAGCGCGCCGAAGAGTTGCTCCGAACGTGGTTCTTCCTCGACACGCTGGCGCGGACGGAGGGGTACGTCAAGTCCGATCGGTACGAGTACGAACAAGTGGGGTCGGAACTCCCGTTTTATCCGCCGAACTTGGCCGACAGTTCGATGAGCGAACGGTTGATGGAGTACTTGGAGGTTGATCCGGAGACGGTCGCACCGTACACACCGGAGTGGCCGACCGAGGCGGTGCTTCGACCGGTACCCGCCGCCATGGAACTCCTCCCGCACCTCGCGCACGTCCTCGCACCGGTTCGCGTTCGCGGAACGGCGGATCCAGCGGCGGACGCTCCGATCGCGCTCGCAACGTCCCCGTGGATGAATCACGATCGAGACGGTTCGGATACCGATACGACCCCCGTGCCGGATGCTACCTCAACTCCATCAGGAACGACAATTCTGACGCCGAAAAGTTACGAGAACTCGCTCACCAGAGCGACGACAGCGCGGGGTGAGATCCGACTCGTCGTCCTGACCGATTCCGCAGCGCGTGCGAAGAGACTCAGTGATGCGATTTCCGACCCAGCGGTACCGGGTGGGATCGGCTCGTGGGAGGTGGTAAACAATCCTGACGTAGAGACCGTTACGGCGACCCTTTCCGATCCGGAGACCGACATCGCCTACTGCTGCCTGCCGATCGAAAACGGCGAGGTCGCCGCTTGCGATGGAGTGGTGTCGCTTGACGCTCCCGACGATTCACCGACGCTGTCTGTATTTGAGGGGGTTACGGATCCTGCGTTCGGGTACCGGATCGTCGAAAACGGTGGATTATCGGTGATCACTTCTGGGTCACTTTCCAGTCCAGAGAGATTCCGGTCGCTGATCGGGCTGCTGTCATCGGGGGTCTCGATAGCTCCGAGTGTCAGTTTATCAGGTGACAGCGCAGCAACCCGGATGCGGATCGTCGGCGATCCAGGTGTCGAAATCGCCTCTCACAGCCATGTGCTGATGCATGTGTACCGGGCTTGGTCAGAAAGCTCCGATTCACACCGCATCAAGCGCCGATCCATGCTCTCGCTGTCGGCACGGCCCGGAATCGAAGATAGTCAGCTGTATGACGGGTTTCAGCCGATGGAGGAACTGTCTGGCAAGAGTTGGGTTGAGGGCCCAACGATCGACTCCTCTGATCTCCTCACCGTGCTCGAGCAGGACGACTCGGTCGTCCAGCTCAACGGGCGCCTCCTGTTGCCGGAGGATGTCCAGACGGAGGCCGACATCGCGCGATTGGCTCGTCAACACCGCTCCGAGGACGCCGAATCCGCGGACAGCGCGTCTGAGCGTAGTTCCCAGTGACGACGCCGCGACCGCGCCCCCTCCCCGTTCTCACCGATAGTTTTTATTCGGCTTGCCGACGAAGCGTCAGGTATGCCCCAGATCCACCTCGACGAGGAGACGGTCGAACGGCTCGACGCGCTCCGGATGGACGACGAGGAGTACGACGAGATCGTCAGCGAGCTGATCAACATCTACGAGGCCGAGGAGCTGACGCTGTTCCGCGGCAGCGACCTCGAATAAGGCGTCGCGGGGAGTTCGCTCCCCGTTCGCCGCCCGAACTCACTCCTGATACGCGACCCGAACTTGCTCCCACTTACCGACGTCTTCCAAGTGCGCCTGTAGCTGGTCGGCGTACTCCTGGACGAGCCGCTCGGCCGCGTCGAGCTCCTCGTCCGAGGGGCCGTCGTCTCCGCCGCCGAGCCCGAGCGCGCCCTTGATCGAGTCCACGAGCCCGCCGCCGGACCCGCCCCTCCCGCCGGCGTCGCCGCCGGGGGCCCCGCCCATCGCCGCCACCTGCGACCGGACGTTCTCCAGCTCCGGCATGATCGCCGGGAGGCTGGAGGTGTCGGCGACGATCCGGGCGGCCTCCGGGTCGTCGGCGTCCTCGATCTCGAACTCGGTCGCGGTCATGATCAGCCCCCACTCCTGACTGGAGAACCGCGAGGCCGACACTCGGTCGGTGAACTGGTTGTCGACGGTCATACGCTCGCCGACGATCGCGTCGGTCCATTCGCTCATACGCCCTCCTTCGGCGGTAGCGGTAAAAGCCCCTTCCCTCGCGGTCCCGCCCGCCGGTCGCTCCCGCTCGACGGCGTTCGAGAGGGCATTTATACCGCGCACCGCGTCGATCCGGTATGACAGACCGACGCGTGACCAACCGACGCGCGACCGACCGACGCGTGACCGACTCGACCCGCCGCGCGGCGCTCGCCGGGACGGGGATCGTCGCCGCCGCGGCGCTCGCGGGCTGTCTCGACGCCGCGGTCCCGGGCGGCAACGAGGGGAGCGATCCGGAGCCGGTCGACCGGACGGGCGAGGAGGCGGTGACGGTCGCCGTCGGCGCGGACGCGGGGTTCGCCTTCGCGCCCGCGAACGTCGTCGTCACCGCCGGAACGACGGTGGTCTGGGAGTGGACGGGCGCCGGCGGGGCCCACAACGTGGTCGGTACGGACGGCGCCTTCGAGTCGGCCCTCACCGGCGAGGAGGGGCACACCTTCGAGCACGACTTCGACGAGGCGGGCGTCTTCGAGTACGTCTGCACGCCGCACCAGACGCGGGGGATGGAGGGGACGATCGAGGTCGTGGAGTGACCTGGCGGGGCGGCGAGGCCGGCGCGCCACCCGAGACTCCCGCACGGCCCGCCGCCGCGGAGCTACGGGAGGTCGGCGAAGGCGTCGCCCGCGAGGCCCGGACCGCTCGGCACCGCCATCGCGCCCGCCGTGACCGGACAGGGGTCCGGAGCGAGGTCCCCGTCGAGCAGCGAGCCGGTGGCGAGCCCGCAGGGGGCCACGTCGGGGACGGCGGCGGCGACGTGGACCGCCGCGGTGCGCGCGACCACCGCGTCGACCGTGGTGGTGACGACCGGCTCGACCCCGGCCGCTCGCGCGCGCGACGCCGCCGCCACCGCCCGGTCCGGCCCCCCGAGCGCCATCGGCTTCAGGACGACGGCGTCGGCCGCGTCGGCGTCGAGGACCGCGTCGAGCCCTCGGGCCGATAGCGACTCGTCGAGGGCGATCGGGACCGGCGGGTCGGCGTCGGTCTCGGGGTCGACACCGACAGTAGCGGCAGCGGTACCGGACCCGACCCCTCTGAGCGCGGCCGCCCCCTCGAGGTCGTCCGCCGGCAGCGGCTGTTCGAGGTACGCGAGATCGAGCGGCGCGAGCCCGGCCACCGCTTCCCGGGCGGTCTCCCGGTCCCACGCGCCGTTCGCGTCTGCTCGGAGGGCGACGCCGCCGCCGACCGTCCGCCGCACGGCCCGGAGGCGCTCGACGTCGGCCGCGAGGTCGCGCGCGCCGACCTTTATTTTTAAACAGTCGAACCCCCCGTCGACCGCGCGCTCGGCTGCGCTGGCGGTGGTCTCCGGGTCGCCGTCGCCGATCGTCGCGTTGACCGGAACGCTCTCGGCGGGCGCCGGCAGCCCCTCGCTCCGGGCGAGCCGCTCCGAGAGGGACCGGCCGGCGTCGCGGGCGGCGGCGTCCGCGAGCGCGAGCGCGAGTCCGTGTCGCGCGGCCGGGGTCTCTGCGGGGTCGAGCCGGGAGAGCGCGTCGCCCGGGATCCCCTCGTCACACCCGCCGCCGCCGCCGCCGTCCCCGTCGCTGTCGCCTCCGGTTCGGACCCCCCGAAGCGCCGCCTCGCAGGCCGACCGCGACTCGGTCCAGCCGGGGAGGGGCGTCGCCTCGCCGATCCCGGGTCCGGGGACGGCCTCGCCGTCGACCTCTGGGTCGACGGCGACGAGGAACCCCTCGCGCCGGTCGATGGCGCCGCGGGCGGTTCCGAGGGGGCTCGACAGTCCGAGCGAGAAGGCGCGGAGCCGCATCGATCAGACCGCGAGCCCGACGGCGAACGCGACCGCGTACGCCGCGAGGAGTTTCCCGGTCGATTCGAGGGCCGGGTTGAGCGCCTCGCCGGCCGTCTCGGTCAGCACGGTTCGGGCGACGCCGGCCGCGAGCGGGAGGGTCACGAGCGGGAGGAGCGCGGCGAGCCCGTCTCCCTCGGCGAGGAACCAGAAGGGCGTGAGGTACGCGAGCGCGAGCAGCGCGAGGTACTGCCCCCGCGAGAACCCGTAACCGAACCGGACCGCGAGGGTGCGTTTCCCCGTCTGCGCGTCCTCCTCCAGGTCGCGGACGTTGTTGACCACGAGGATGTTCGTCGAGAGCGCGGCGATCGGGAGGCTCGCGACGACGGCCGCGAGGGTGACGGTCCCCTCGGGGACCCACAGGGGGAACGTCTCGCCGGCGAGCGCGGCGGCCTGCACGTAGTAGGTGCCCGTGACGGCGATCACGCCGAAGAAGACGAACACGAACAGGTCTCCGAGCCCGTGGTAGCCGAGCGGGTAGGGGCCGCCCGTGTACGCGATCCCGGCCGCGACCGAGGCGAGTCCGATCACGAGGATCGGGACGCCGCCCACGTACACGAGGTAGCTCCCGACGAGGATCGCCGTCCCGAAGGTGAGCCACATCGCCCGCTTCACCTCTCCGGGGTCGATGAGGCCGCTGGCGACGACGCGGGTGAACCCCTGCCGGTCGTCGGTGTCCGCCCCCTGGATGGCGTCGTAGTAGTCGTTCGCGAAGTTGGTGCCGACCTGGATCAGCGCCGCGCCGACGAGCGCCGCGAGCGCCGGGAGCGGGGCGAACGCCCCCTCCCGAACCGCGAGGCCGACGCCGACGATCACCGGGGCCGCCGCCGCGGGGAGCGTCTGCGGCCGCGCGGCGATCACCCACGCCCGCCGCCGCGACACTTCGGTACTCATTGTCCGGTGTAGGGCCGTGCCGTCCCTTAACCTTACCATCCGGGCGGGCGGGGCCGGCGGAATCGGCCGGAGCGACCGACAGATACGACTTGGGCCGACCCGTACCACACGTATGAGCGACGCGACGGGGAGCGGTGGAAGCGGTATCGACGCGCGCTACGAGGAGACCGACGGTGAGCGACTGCTCACGTTTTCAGCCGACGGTCGCGAGGCGACCGTCGCCCAGAACGTCGACGGCTACGCGATGTTGAAGGTCAGGCCGGGGCCGACCGGCGACGAGTTGGAGCGGTACTACGGCTTCGACATGGCGCTCGACCACGCCGCCGAGCTGCTCGGCGTCGCCGTCGCCGACCTCCCGGTTCCCGAGGCCGCGGCGGACATGGGCATGTGACCCCGTTCGCGGACGTGAGCCCGCTCGCCGCCCTCAGATTCCGAACGTCGCGCGCAGCATGTCGCGGCTCCCGGGGCCCAGTCCGACCGCGAGCACGGTGATGAGCAACAGCAGCGTGTAGCGCGGCGACTCGTCGAACAGCTCGCCGTTGAACACCCAGACGACGAACGTCGCCGCCGCGAGCTTCACCAGGAGGAACGGCCACGCGTCCCCGGTCACGGAGACGATTGACTGCGGGAGCAGCCGGCCGGTCCAGTCGACGATTAGCGCGTTGACGACGTGCTTCGGGACGAGGTTCGCGGTTCCCGTCAGCGCCGGCATCCAGTTGAGCCCGATCACGTTGGCGACGCCGTCGATCGCGTGCCCCCAGATGATGACGATCCCGGCCGCGCCGGTCCCCTGTCGCACGTCGGGGACGAACGCGGTCGCGAGCTTCCACGTGACCGCGGTCGCCGCGGTCGCGATCCCCAGCGTCAAGACGAGAATGATCGGGTAGAACTGGACGTAGTCGGTCGCGACAGAGAGGAACGAGAGGTAGCCGAACGCCAGCGCGAGCGCGGCGGCCCCCATCGCGAACAGCGGGCGGGCGTAGTCGTCGACGACGCCCCGGTCCTCGAGCGAGTACGCCGCGAGGACGCACGCGAGCGTCACGCCGAAGACGGTGAAGTAGATGAAGGGGCTGATCAGCAGCGCGCTCGCCGGGAACGGGATCAGCGGCTCCACGCCGGCCCGCATCGCGGCGACGCCCGAGTCCTCGACGGTGCGGAGGGCGCCGCCGAGCAGCATGAACGGGAACAGCGCGTAGAAGAAGCGCAGCTCGGTGCCGATGTCCAGCCGGCGGAGGAGGAAGACGACGCCGATCAGCATCGCCAGCAGTATCACGACGTAGCTCACCGTCGAGACCGTGGTGTACCCCGGCTCGGCGACGACCTCGCCGGCCTCGACGGCCGCCGTACACGCCGCCGAACTCCCGAGCAGCTCGGTGCCGCCCGCGTCGCGGACGGCACACTGCGCGCCCTGCCCGTCGGCCGCGACCGGCCCCCAGAAGTACCGCCAGAGGAACCGGTCGTACACGATCCGCGGGAAGACGGCCGATCCGACGGCGAGAAGCGCCGTGACCCCGCCGATCACCGCGGCCCACGCGCGCACCGGCGACAGCCCGAACCGCTCCTCGACCCGTGTGCTCATGCTCTCCGTTGGGGGAGTCCCCGAATTGAGGGTTCCGGTCCCGCGTCGGCCCGCGCCCGGCGGGAGACGCTCAGACCGGCGGCCCCTCGGACGCGTAATCGGTTCCGAGGATGATCATCGTCTGGGACCGGGCGAACCCCTCCATCTCCGCGACGCGGTCGAACATCACCTCGCGGAGGCTGTCCGTGTCCGAGGCAACGAGCTTGAGCATCACGTCCCACTCGCCCGTGGTCAGGTGGATCTCGCAGACGCCGTTGATCTCTCGGAGCCGCTCCAAGGCGTCCTCCTCGCGCCCCTGTTCGACCCGGAGCCCGACGAAGGCGCTGACGCCGTAGCCGACGGACTTCGGATCGATCGACGCGTGGTACCCCTCGATGACCCCCGCCTCCTCCATGCGGTTCACCCGGTCGTGGACGGTCGCGCTGGACATGTCGATGCGGCGCGCGACCTCCGAGAACGGCGTCCGGGCGTCCTCCTGTAAGATGCGGAGGATCGATCGGTCCGTCTCGTCGAGTTCCATGCGCGGGCTACGTTGTCGGCGGACTTTGCACTTCCGACGCCGACGCCCCCGAATCAGTCAGCGAGCGGACGTGTCGTCCGCGGTCTCGGCGTTCGGGCCCTCGTCGTCCGGGGTCGAATCGCCCGGGGCCGATTCGTCCGGGACCGAATCGTCGGGCGTCTCGAATGACCCCTCGCGGATAGCGGCCTCCGCCTCGGCGAGCGCCGCCGCGGCGTCGAACGAATCGATCGCGTCGCGACGCGCCGCGGGGGACGCGTCGGCGAGGTCCCGCGCGTGGGCCGTCACGTTCGGCACCGCCCGGAGCAGGTTGTCGACGATCGGGATGTCGGCGGTGCGGGGCGACCGGCTACCGGGATTCAAGTCGACCACGATCTCCGTCTTCCCCATCGCGTCGAGCGCCTCGGCGCGGTCGCCGTCCTCCAGCGGGACGACGACCACGTCGGCCGTCTCGATCCCGTCGGCGTCGACGACGCCGCGGGCGTGGTCCAGTCCGGGGATCTCGCCGTCCCCCGCGAGGCCCTTCACCTCGTCGGCGCCGTGTTCGCGGAGGTGGTCGGCGATCCGGCGGACGCGCTCGTCGGTGTGGTTGAAGAGGTTCACCTCGACGTCGGCGCCGACCGCCTCGGCGAGTTCGACCGTCTCCGCGGGGGCGAGCGCCGCGACGTTGCCGTTCACCGAGAGCACCGGGCGGTCGGCCGAGAGCAGCGTCGCCGCCGCGGCGCGCGCGGCGCGGTCCGCGCTCGGGAGCGTCCGCTCGCCGAGGAGGTAGTCGAACGCCTCGCCGCGGCCCTGCGCGATGAGCCCCTGCTTCGAGGTGATCCCCTTTTCGACGCCCGCTTCGATCCGGTGGCGCGTCACGAGCGACGCGTAGCGCGGGTGATCCTCGGGGATCTCCGTCTCCGTCATACCGCGACGTGGGAGACGCGCCGATTAAAGTGGTCCGTTCGCGGCCGCCGTGTGTGGCCTTCGTGCCAGATAACCTAAACATTAACACGGATCACTGCGTAGCGTCAACCGTGATGGGACGGACTGGCAAGTACACCGTCGTGAGAGCGTGCAACGACCACGGAGCGATCACGCTCCGTGAATATCCGCGCAACGGGACGCTGTACGTCGTCGAGTACGACGACCCGGACGTGGAGGCCGAGCTGTCGTCGCTCGACGCCGGGTCGGTCGTCGAGCTCAACCTCCGGCGGGCGGGCCGCCGGGGCAACGCGTGGTGCGCGGAGTCCGCCCAGCCCGTCGACCCGGCGTAGCGCACGGGTCGCGAAGTCCGTCCGGTCGGTCCGTTTCCTCGTCCCCGTTTTCCCGTTCGCGGCGCTTCGATGCCCCGTTCGCCGATACACGCCGCCCTGCGGTGTTCGGTGTTTAAATGGCTGCGAACGGCGGCGGCGCTGCGCGCCGGCTGCCAGCGGCGCGAGCCGTCGCGGCAGTGGCATTGGAAGATGTTCACCGTCGATCCGGCGTCGGTCGCGCGTGAAACCACGCCGCCGACCGCCGTCACGCACGTCCGCCACCGCTCAGGGATCGGTCCGAATCGACTCGGTGTCCCCGACTGCAACTCGCCTGCAGAGCCGGGCTGTAACGGCGCCGCGCTCGCTCAAGCCACCCCGATCCGCTCGCGGTAGGTCCCGTACTCCGCCTCGAACACGGCCATGATCTCGCCCATCGTCGCGTACGCCTTCACCGCCGTTACGATCGCGGGCATCACGTTCTCGTCGGCGTCGATCGCCGCCCGGAGGTCGTCGAGCGCCGCCTCGACGGCGTCGTCGTCGCGCTCGTCTTTCACCGACTCGAGCCGGTCGAGCTGCCGCTCCCGGGTCGTCTCGTCGACGTGGAGCAGGTCCGGGCGCGTGTCGTCGTCGATCTCGTAGGCGTTGACGCCGACGACCGTCTCCTCGCCGCTGTCGACGCGCTCCTGGTACTCGTAGGAAGCCTCCTGGATCTCGCGGTGGAAGTACCCCTGCTCGATCCCGCGGAGGACGCCGTCGCGGACGGAGCCGTCGCCCATCTCTCGGATCTCCTCGATGTACGCCGTCGCCTCCGCCTCGACCTCGTCGGTGAGCGCCTCCACCGCGAACGACCCGCCGAGGGGGTCGACGATGTCGGCGGCGCCCGACTCCTCGGCGATGATCTGCTGGGTGCGGAGCGCGACCCGGACCGCCTGCTCGGAGGGCAGCGCCAGCGCCTCGTCGAAGGAGTTGGTGTGGAGGCTCTGCGTGCCGCCGAGCACGCCCGCCAGCGCCTGGAGCGTGACGCGGACGACGTTATTCAGGGGCTGCTGGGCCGTCAGCGACTGGCCCGCGGTCTGGGTGTGAAACTTGAGCCGCTTCGAGGCGTCGGCCTCGGCGTCGTACCACTCGCCCATGATCCGCGCGTAGATCCGGCGGGCGGCCCGGAACTTCGCCACCTCCTCGAAGATCGAGTTGTGCGAGTTGAAGAAGAAGGAGAGCTGAGGGGCGAACGCGTCGACGTCGAGCCCGCGGTCGAGGCAGTCCTCGACGTACGCGAACCCGTCGGCGAGCGTGAACGCGAGCTCCTGGACCGCAGTCGAGCCCGCCTCGCGGATGTGGTACCCCGACACCGAGATGGGCTTGAACTTGGGCGTCTCGTCGACCGCGAACTCGATCGTGTCGGTGACCAGATCGAGGGAGGGCTTCGGGGGGATAACCCACTCCTTCTGCGCGATGAACTCCTTGAGCATGTCGTTTTGCAGGGTGCCGCGGAGCTCCTCGCGGGGGACGCCCTGCCGGTCCGCGATGGCGACGTACATCGCGTAGATCACCGGCGCGCTCGGGTTGATCGTGAACGAGGTCGAGACCTCGCCCACGTCGATGCCGTCGAACAGCACCTCCATGTCGCGGAGGGTGTCGACAGCGACGCCCTCCTTCCCGACCTCGCCGAGCGACATCGGATCGTCGGAGTCGAGCCCCATCAGCGACGGCATGTCGAAGGCGGTCGAGAGCCCGGTCTGGCCCTCGTCGATCAGGTAGTGGAAGCGCTCGTTCGTCTCCTCGGCGGTGCCGAAGCCGGCGAACTGCCGCATCGTCCACGTCCGCCCGCGGTGCATCGTCGGGTAGACGCCGCGGGTGTACGGCTCCTCGCCCGGGAACCCGAGGTCCTCCTCGTAGTCCGTATCGGCCACGTCTTCGGGGGTGTACAGGCGTTCGACCTCGTGGTTCGACACCGTCGCGAACCGGTCCTTCCGCTCGCCGTGTCGGTCGAGGGTCTGGTCGAGCGTCTCCGCCTCCCACTCGGCGTGGGCCTCGCGGATCTCGGAGAGCTCCTCGTCGTCGTACATACCGTCAGCTACCCGCCGAACTCGTATAAATATTCATTATGGTTTGCCGCGCGGCCGGCCGGGTTCGCCGGCGGTCCGAATCGCCACCGACCGTTATGTGGACTCGGAGTCAATTCCCACCCATGACCGACCCATCGGAGTCCCCGACGCCGCCCGAAGGATTACCGCCGAAGCTCGTCAAGCAGCTGAAAAACTCCACGCCGGAGGAGCTCCGTAAGGCGATCGTCCACGCGCAGGAGCTGCTGCACTACCACGAGGAGACGGAGCTCCCGGTCGACGCGGAGGCCGGCGACGACATCCTGCGCGTCACCGAACACGATGGGTACACCGAAGTCGTGAAACAGTACTCCTGTCAGGAGGGCTGTGACGACTGTCCGCACGGACCGTACCTCTACCACGTCACAGAAGAGAGCCTTCCGAACGGGACTCACGAGACCCACTGGTCGTTCATCGGTCGCGTGAACGCCGACGGGGAGTGACCCCGACCGCGCCGTGGGTTCGATCGCCGTCCGGCGGTGACCGTCGGCGTCGATCCGGTCACGGGTTCAGCCCCCAGATGCCGGCCCGGAGGAACACGAGCACCGGGATGATCTCCAGGCGGCCGATCCACATGTGGAAGAGGAACATCGCCTCCGCCGCCGGCGACATCGACGGGCCGGTGATCCCGGACGAGAGGCCGACGTTCCCCTGTGCGCTCGCGACCTCGAACAGCGCGTCGGCGTAGCCGAACTCCGGGCCGGCGACGTTGACCAGCACGAGACTCCCGACGACGAGCGCGACGACCCACAGCAGCGTGACGATGGCGGCCTCGCTGAACTCCCGCTCCATCGTCTCGCGGTCCAGCGTGCGGTCGCCGATGCGCGCGGTGACGACGGCGTTGCTCGGGAGGAACACGCGGGAGAACTGCCAGATGATCCCGCGAGCGGCCGTGTACGCACGGATGATCTTGATGCCGCCGACCGTGGACCCGGCGGCGCCGCCGAGCACCATCGCGACGACGACCAACACCTTCGCGCCCGCGACCCAGCTCCCGATCGGCGCCGACTGGAAGCCGGTGGCGGTCAGCGCGCTGATCCACTGGAACGCCGAGTCCCGCACCGCGTCGAGCCCCGCGCCGTCGAGGAGGGGAACCGGGAACGAGAGGAACGACTCCGTCGCGAACGCGCCGGCGGCGACCGGCACCGACGCGACGTTCTGTACTGAGAGCACTGCGACGCCGGCTCCGAGCAGGATGAACAGCCACCGGGTCTGGAGGTCTCCCGCCAACCGGCGGAGGCTCCGATCCCGGAGCACGACGTAGTGGACGGGGAACGCGATCGCGCCGAGGACCATGATCGGCAACAGCACGACCTCGACCAAGGGGGAGCCGTAGGTCGCGATCGAGTTGTCGGTGACGGAGAACCCGCCCGTCGTCAGGCCGGTCATGGCGTGGTTGAGCGCCTGCCAGGCGGTCTCGCCGAGCGAGAGCGACTCGGCGTAGTCGCTCTCGCTCGCTCGGATCGCGACGAACAGCATCGCGAACGCCAGCAGGGTGTAGCCGACCACGAGCTTCCAGACCGTCCTGACCGTCGAGACGACACTCGGGTGGATCTTCTGCTCTCGGGCCTCGCTCCGGTAGAGCGCGTAGCTGCCGCTGCCGGGACGCGAGAGGATGGAGACGGTGAGGACGATGACGCCCACGCCGCCGACCCACTGGATGAACGACCGCCACCACTGCACCGCCCGCGGCAGCGACGGCTCGTGGACCGCCATCGTCAGGCCGCTCCCGGTCCAGCCGCTCATGCTCTCGAAGAAGGCGTGGAGCGGGTCACGAAAGTAACCGAGGCTGGAGAGCGTCGTGGCCCCGCCGACCCCGACCGGTTCCCACGACGACGTGTCCGCGGCGGCCGGAACGAACGCGTCCATGACGGCCGGCGGCGTCAGCCACGCCGTCAGAAACAGCGGGAGCGCGCCGAAGACGGCGACCATCAGCCATCCGCCGGCGGCGATCACCATCCCGTGTTTCATCTTCGGCTCCGGCGCGTCGGCGAACCGCCGATTCGCGAGCCCGCCGACGAGGGCCGTCACGCCGCCCGCGACGAGGAAGCCGAGCGCGGCGTGGAACTCCCGGAACCCGAGGGCGACGACCACCGAGACGGTCATCAGCGCCGCCTCCATCAGGAGGAGCGAACCGACGTCTCGGGCGATCACGTCCATGTCGGACGTAAGTCGGCCGCCGTTCCGTCCGGCCATCTCAGCCGTGGTCCTCCGTGTGCCCGAACACGTCGGTCACCTCCGGGGTCACGCCGCTCCCGGAGTACACCGTGAGCAGGTCGTCCGACTCGATGCGCGTGTTCCCACGGGGCGTTATCGGCGTCTCCTCCCCGTCCCGCTCGACGGCGACGATCAGCGTCTGGTCCCCGATGAGGCCCGCCTCGTCCGCTTCGCGGAGGGTCTTTCCGACGATCGGCGCGTCCGTGCCGACGCTGATCTCGAACACCTCCGCCTCCTCGCCGATGTGCATGAAGTCGACGACGGACGGGCGGCTCACCGCGCGGTAGAGGTACTCGGCGATCAGGCTCTGCGGGTTCTGCATCGTGTTGACGCCGATCTGCTCGAACACGTTCATGTGCTCGGGGTTGTGGACGACCGAGACGATGTTCGGGACCGACAGCTCCTGTGCGAGCAGACAGACCATGATGTTCGTCGCGTCCTGATCCGTCGTCGAGATGAGGGCGTCCGCGCGGTCGGCCCCGGCGTCTTGCAGCGTCTCCTTCGAGGTCGCGTCGTCGTTGATGACGAGGCAGTCGTACGTGCGGGACGCCCGCTCCGCCCGTTCCTCGTCGCTCTCGATGACGACGACCTCGTTGCCGCTCTCGGTCGCGAGTTTGACGAGCGGCGTCCCGATGTCGCCCGCCCCCACGACGATCAGATACATGTGACTGGCCTTCAGAAGCGACCACCGAAAGCCTACCGCTCCGCGCCGAAACGCGGGGACCGTGTCGGCCTCCACCACCCCCTCAGCGACCGCCGAACAGCCGCTCCCACAGCGACCGCGCGGACGGTCGCTCCGAGAGCAGCACCGGCGTGTCGAGGTTCTCGATGGTCTCGAACGCCAGCGACCCGCGGACGATCCGCGACAGCAGGCCGCGTTCGGTCGCGCCGACGATTACGAGGCTATACTCGCCGCCGACGCGGCCGATCGTCTCTTCGACGTCGCCCGTCTCGACGCGCAGGTCGGCGTCGGCGAGCCCGTGACCGCCCGCCCAGCCGGCGAGGAACTCCCGGCCGGACTCCTCTTCGCCCGAATCGGCGACGTACAGCAGCGAGACGTCGACGCCCAGCGTGTCCCGGAGCGCCCTCGCGACCTCGGCGGAGAGGTCCGAGGAGGGACCGCCGGCGGTCGGGACGAGCACGTCGGACAGGTCCAGCCGCTGGCCGTCCAACACGAGGAAGTCGCACGGGAGGTCGTGGGTGAGCTCGTCCAGCGACCCCTCGACGCGCCCGCCCGCGAACCGCGTCCCGCCGTAGCCCATGACGACCGTGTCGGCGTCGTTGGTCCGCGCGGCGTCGAACACCTCTTCGATCCCGCGGTGCGAGAGGATCGTCTTCGTCTCGATGGGCACGTCGAACGCCTCGGCGTCCGCGGCCGCCTCGGCGAGCAGCTCCTCCGAGGACTGGTCGAGGCCGGTCCGGTTCTCGGCCGCCGTCTCCAGCGACGTCTGGTCCGGCACGGTGACGATGTGCGTCGCCAGCACGCGACCGCCTTCGTGCTGAGCGAGCGCGCCCGCGAGCGTGATCAGCGCGCTCTCCGTCCGCGGGTTCGACACCGCGACCATGATCGTCGGGCCCTCGTTTTCGGCCCCGGTCCCGGTCGGCGCGACCGCGTCCGCGGCGCCGACGACCTGATCGGGGAGCTCGCCCTCGCGGCTCCGGATGAACTCAGAGAGCACGCCCTGCTGATCGGTCTTGTCCCGGGCGTAGAGGAAGTACCACGCCACGGCCGCGACGACGAACGCGCCGGACAGCGCGATCTCGATCCCGTCCATGAACGCGACGAGCCCGAGCGACAGCACCGCGCCGAGTATCGGCGTGATCGGGTACAGCGGGACGGTGAAGTCCGGGTCGTACTCCGGGGTGTCGGCCTCGCGGAAGACGATGAGTCCCACGTTCATCAGCGCGTACACGATGAGGTGGAGCACGCTGGCGGCCTTCGAGAGGATCTCGATGTCCTGGCCCAACAGCGCGATGAAGACCACGATGAGCCCGCCCGTCACGAGGATCGACCGGTACGGGGTCGCGTAGTTGGGGTGGATCTCGTTGAGCCAGTTGGTGACGATCTTGTCGCGCCCCATCGCGAAGTTGATCCGGGCCGACGCGAGGATCGAGGCGTTCGCCGAGGAGGCGGTCGCCAGCAGCGCGCCCACGGTCATCACGGCGGCCGCAGCGCCCGCGACGCCGGTGATCGGGCCGATCGACTCGGGGAAGGCGACCTGCGCCGCCTGCGCGACCGGCGCGTCCTGACTGAGCTCCGGCCACGGGACGACGCCGAGCATCGTCGTCACGAGGATCGCGTAGATCACGGTGACGATGGCGACGCTCCCGATGATCGCGATCGGGAGGTTCCGACCGGGGTTCTTCAGCTCCTCCGCGACCGTGGCGATCTTCGCGTACCCGAGGAAGGAGACGAACACGAGCGCGGTCCCGGGGAGGATCGCCCCGTAGCCGCCCGGGGCGAGCCCGCCCTCGTTGCCCGCGAGCGTCGCGTAGTCGAACGAGAAGAAGCCGGCGACGGAGAATATCGCCAGGATCGAGAGCAGGAGGCCGACGATCACCGTCTGTATCCCGCCGGTCTCCTTCGCGCCGATGTAGTTCACGCCGATGAATATCGATCCGGCGACGAGCGCGCCCACCTGTATCGCGTTGAGCCCCGGGATCGTCGGGAGGTCGACGAACACCGCGAGGTACTGACCGAACCCGATGGAGTAGAACGCGGAGGCGAACGCGAGCCCCATCCAGTCGCCCATCCCGGCGATCGACCCGAACATGGGCCCGAGCGACTTGTTGATGTAGTAGTAGCCGCCGCCGGCCTTCGGCATCGCGGTCCCGAGTTCCGAGACGGAGAGCGCGTTCACCATCGCGATCACGCCGCCGACGATGAACGACACGACGACGATGGGACCGGCGCCGCCGTCGGCGTTGACGGCGACGCCCGGGAGGACGAAGATGCCGGCGCCGATCATGGTGCCGATACCGATCGTCATCGCCGACACCAGCCCGAGGTCCTTGGCGAGTTCTTCCTCACTCATCCGTCTCCCCCCGCGTCTGTAGATCCGCCGTCGCCTCGCAGCTGCTCCGCGGACTCGCTTGCGTCGACCTCCCCAGTAGCGTCGGGGACGTTCGCGCTCTCCACGTTCGCCCGAGCGCCGCTCCCGAACAGCCGGTCACGGAGCCCGCGGTCGTCGCGCTTCTCCGCGAGCAGCACGGAACATTCCACGTCCTCGAGCACCTGCAACACGAGCGAGCCGCTCACCAGCCGCGAGAGCAGCCCCTTCTGGGTCGCGCCGATGATAACCATCGTCGCGTCCCGCGCCGCGCGTTCGATCGACGCCTCTACGTCGCCGTTCTCGATCCGCAGCGTCGCGTCCGCGAGGTCGTGTTCGGCGGCCCAGCCCATGAGGAACCGCCGCCCCGCCGACTCGTCGTCGGCCACGTGTAACAGGGTGACCTCGCTGTCGAACTCCGTCTGGAGCATCTTCGCGACCGCGCCAGAGAGGTCCGAAGACGGCCCGCCGGCGGTCGGGACGAGGATCCGCGACGGGTCGAACCCGCGGTCGCGGAACACGAGGAAGTCAGAGGGCAGCGAGTGCGCGAGCTCGTCGACCGCTGTCTCCGCGCGGCCGGGCGCCCCGTGGGAGTCCTCGCCCCACCCCATGACCGTCATGTCGGCGCCGTAGGTCCGGGCCGCGTCGAACACCTCCTCGAACACGCGGTGGGAGAGCACGACGTGGGTCTCCACGTCGACGCCGAACGTCTCGGCGTCGTCGCGGGCCTTGTCCAACAGGCTGTGCGCCGCCTCGTGGGCGCCGCGGTCGCGGGCGGCCTCGAGCGACGTCTGGTCGGGGACGTTCGCGATGTTGACCGCGACGACCGTCCCGTTCCGCTGCTTGGCGATGGCCGACGCGAGCGTGATCAGGTGCTCTTCGGTCGCCGGATTCGCCAACGGCACCATGACGCGGTAGTCGTCGCCGCTCGGCTGGACCGACGTGGCCGCCGACACGGCGGGTTTGGGCAGCTCGTCGGAGCGGTCGAGGATCCACGTTCCCAGCACGCCGCGAGCCTCGACGCGGGTGCGGGCGTACAGCAGGTACCAGAGCACGGCGAAGGCGACGAGCCCGGCCGACAGCGCGATGATCCGTGGCTCGATGTACGCGATCAGCGCGAACGAGGACAGCGTTCCGATTATCGGGACGGCCGGGTAGAAGGGGACCTGGAAGTCGGGGTCGTACCCCTCGACCTCCGACTCGCGCATCACGATGAGCGCGAGGTTGAGCAGCCCGTAGACGATGAGGTGGAGCACGGAGCCCATCGTCGACAGCGACTCGACGCCGCCGGCGACGAGGAACACGAGGATGAGCGCGCCGGTGAGCGCGATCGACTTGTACGGGGTGCCGAAGCGTTTGTGGATCTCGTTGAGCTTCGGGGTGACGATCTTTTCGCGGCCCATCGCGAAGTTGATCCGCGACGACGAGAGGATCGATGCGTTCGCCGAGGAGGCGGTCGCGAGCAGCCCGCCGATCAGGAGCATGCCGGCGCCGACGGCGCCGAGCGAGAAGCCGAACACCTGGTAGTTGCCGAAGAGGAGTCGGGCGGCGTCGACCACCGCAGTCTCGTTGTTCGCGACGAGCTCGTTCGGCACCGCCGCGAGGAGCACGACGAGGAACAGCGCGTACACGACCGTGACGATCACGACCGAGCCGAGGACCGCAAGCGGGAGGTTCCGCCCGGGGTTCTTGATCTCCTCGGCGACCGAGGTGATCTGCACGAACCCGAGGTACGAGACGAAGATGATCCCCGTCACCGGCAGGACCTCGCTCGTCGTTCCCGGCGGGGCGATCGGTCGCAGCGACTCCATGTCGGCGTTCAGCAGGCCGACGACGGTGAAGACGGCGAGGATGCCCAGAAGCGACATCACGATGACGATCTGGAGCCCGCCCGTCTCCTTCGCGCCGAAGTAGTTGACCGCGATGAAGAGGAGCGCGCCGGCGAGGCCGATCACCTGCGCGGCCTCTAACGTCACCGGTCCGAGCCCGATCGGTCCGAGCCCGACGAGCGCGTTGACGTACTCGCCGAAGCCGTACATGTAGAAGGCGGAGGCGAACGCGAGCCCGAGCCAGTTCGCCCACCCCGCGATCGAGCCGAACATCGGTCCGAGCGCCCGGTTGACGTAGAAGTACGCACCGCCCGACTTGGGCATCGCCGTCCCCAGCTCGGAGGCGGACAGCGCCGTGAACAGGGCGATCACGCCGCCGAGGACGAACGTGGCCGCCGCGAGCGGCCCGGCCCGCGCGACCGCGGTGCCGGGGAGGACGAAGATTCCGGCCCCGATCATCGTCCCGATCCCGATCGTGAGCGCCGCGAGTGGCCCGAGGTCCTTGGCGAGTTCCTCGTCGCTCATTCGGTCGATCCCTCGCGCGGGAGCGCGATCACGGGAACGTGTGACTTCGTCACGAGCTTCATCGAGAGATCACCTGAAAGGAACTGGACGAGTCGGTTCCCGCCCCGAGACTGGTAGGCGATGGCGGTCGCGTCGACCTCGTCAACGGCGTCGAAGATGGCGTCGGCGATATCGCGGGCGTACGCGGTGTGTTCGTCTGCGTCGGGGAACACGGTTCGAACCGCGGCGTACGACTCGGCGGCGAGCTCCTCGGACTGCTCGACCGGCGTCTTGTCCGGGACCCCCTCGCCCTTCTCGACCACGTGCAGCGCGGTCACGCGCTCCGGGTCGTAGGGTTCGAGCGCCCGCGCCGTCGCCAGCGCGTCGTCCTCGTGGGCGACGGGCAGGAGGACGTGGCCGAGCAGGTCCCGTTCGTCGGTCTCGTCGGTGCTCGTCATACCGATGGCTCACTCGCTCGCTAGTTAAGAATATACGCACTCCGAAACCGAGCGGCCAGCGCGTTCGAAACCGTATCTAAGCCGATCACGGCCCGCGGATCGACATCAGCGTCCCGACTTATCGGCTGTCCATCGCCGAGATGAACACCGCGAGCACCGGGACGATCTCCAGCCGACCGATCCACATCAGGAACACCATCAGCAGCTTCGACGTGTCGGGGAAGAAGAGGTAGCTCCCGAACGGCCCGAGCCGGCCGAACCCCGGTCCGATGTTCCCGATCGTCGCGAGCGACGCGCTCGTCGACTCCAGCATCGTCAGCTGGGTCCCGATCCGCGCGGCGTCGAGCGACAGGAACACAGCCGAGACCGCGAACAGGATGACGTACAGGATCGTGAACGACATGATGCCGCGGATGGCGTCCTCGTCGACGACCCTCCCGCTGAGGCGGATCGGCTGCACGACGTCCGGGTGCGCCGAGGTGAACAGCTCCCGGCGGATCGCCTTCCCGACGATGAGCCACCGGACGACCTTGACGCCCCCACCGGTCGACCCGGCGGAGCCGCCGATGAACATCGCGAACATGAGCAGGATCTGCGCGTCGGTGTCCCACTGCGCGAAGTCGGCCGTGGCGTACCCGGTGGAGTTCAGCAGCGACCCGATCTGGAACGCGGCCTGTCGGAGCGAGTTCTCGGTGACGCCCTGCGTCGCACCGCCGAGTTCGATGGGGGGCGCCGCGCCGCGGAACAGCATCACCGCGAGGACGGCCGTCACGACCGCGACGGCGCCGGCGTACGCGCGGAACTCCGCGTTCTTCAGCATGATCTCCGCCTCGCCACGTAACACGTGCCAGAACAGCGCGAAGTTGACGCCGGCGATGAGCATGAACGGGATGACCACCCACTGGACGACGGCCGAGAACGCCGCGATGCTGTCGGCCTGCGGGGAGAAGCCGCCCGTCGGGAGGGTGGTGAACCCGTGGGCGATCGCGTTGAACAGGTCCATGTTCGGCGCCATCCCAGCGAGGTGGAGCCCGTACAGGATAACGATGTAGACGATAGTAAAGCCGAAGTAGATCAGCCAGAGGGCACGCGCCGTCTCCGCGATCTTCGGCGTGAGCTTCTGGAGCTCCGGCCCGGGCGCCTCCGACTCCATCAGCTGGGCGCCGTTGACCGCGACCTCGGGCAGGATGGCAATCATCAGGACGATGATCCCCATCCCGCCGAGCCACTGCGTGAGCTGGCGCCACATCAGCACGGCGTGTGAGTGCTGGTCCGTGCTGATCTCGCCGAGGACGGTCGCGCCCGTGGTGGTGAATCCGCTCATCGACTCGAAGAGAGCGTTGACGATCGACTCCGTGAACGCGCCGAACGACCCGGTCTGAAGCCCGACCGTCGACGCCGTGCCGTACCCGGCGAGCAGGTACGGGACGGTACCGATCGCCGCGGCCGCGAGCCAGGCGAGCGAGACGAACAGCAGCGCCTCGCGCGGCCCGAGGTCCGGGTCCGGGTCGACCCGCTCTACCGCGAGGCCGATCCCGGCGACGAGCGCCATCGAGACCAGGAACACCCAGATGTCCTCGCCGTACGCAACCGCCACGACCAGCGGCACCAGCATCGTGACGGCGAGGTACTTGATCCCGACCCCGAGAAGCCCCACGCTCGCCTTCCAGTTGACGCCCCAGGACATGTGTGTTCGATCGATATGGGAGTTGCCCGTTCGGTGTATTAAACTGTCGAAGGGGCGGCGACGGGAGGCGAAAACGGGGTCACGACGTCCAGAACGCCTTCGTGAACAGCACGAGCACGGGGATGATCTCGATCCGGCCGATCCACATCAGGACGATCATCACGGCGCGGGTGCTCATCGGGAACGACGCGAACGTCCCGTACGGGCCCGCCTCACCGAACGCGGGACCGATGTTGAGGAACGTTGTCGCGGCGGCGCCGAGCGCCTCGAACTCCGTCACGCGGAGCCCGGTTCGCTCCGCGTCGACGACGATCACGACGGTGAGCAGGAAGAATATCACGATGCTCAACAGGAGGTACGCGTAGATGTCGCGGATCGCTCCCTCGTCGACCGGCTTTCCCGAGATGCGGACCGGCCGCACCGCCTCCGGGTGGATCGCGGTGTAGAGGTTCCGGCGGAACGACTTCAGCGCGACCAGCCACCGCAGCGACTTGATCGAGCAGGTCGTCGACCCGACCATCCCGCCGATGAACATCCCCATGAACAGCATGTGCTTCGCCGCAGGGGCCCACAGCACGTAGTCGGTGCTGGCGTACCCCGTCGTCGTCACGATGGAGGCGACGTTGAACACGGCGTGCCGGACCGTCGCCTCCGCGCCGAACGTGACGCTGGGATCGAGGAACAACGCGAAGGCGACGATCGACGCGAGCGTCCCCATCGCGCCGAGGTAGAAGTGGAACTCCTCGTTCTTTAAGAGGCGCATCGGCTCGCCGTTGATGGCGAAGTAGATGAGGACGAAGCTCGTCGAGCCGATCACCATGAACGGGACGACCGCCCACTGGATGAGCGGGTGGAACGCCCCGACGGAGAGCGGCTCCGGCGAGAACCCGGCGGTCGCGACCGACGTGAACGCGTGCGCGACCGCGTTGTACAGGTCCATCTGCGGATCGACGGCGAGCCCGAGCAGGAAGTAGACGGCGACCGCGAGCCCGGTAAGCCCGAAGTAGATCCCCCAGATGAGCTGTGCGGTCCGAGAGATCTTCGGCGTGAGCTTGTTGACGTCCTGCGTCTGGGTCTCCGTCTCCATCAGCTGGGCCCCGCCGACCCCGATCTCGGAGAGCACGGCGGTCGCCAAGATGAGGATGCCGAGCCCGCCGAGCCACTGGATCACCTGTCGCCACATCAGGACCGAGCGCGAGTGGAGCGAGAAGTCGACGAGGACCGTCGCGCCCGTCGTCGTCAGCCCGCTCATCGCCTCGAACATCGCGTTCACCGGGTGCGCGACCGTCCCGACGCCCGCGACGACGAAGGGGATGGCGCCGACGGCGGCGACGAGGAACCAGATCAGCGCCACCGCGAGGAACGCCTCGCGGGGACCGAGGTCCTCCGCCGGGTCCTTCACCGACCGGAACGCCGCGCCGACGGCGAGCGAGACCGCGATCGCCGCGAGGAACGGCAGGGGCGATTCGCCGTAATAAATGGCGATCAGCAGCGGGAACGCGATCGGAATCGGGAGGGCGGTGAGGACGTCGCCGGTGAGTCCGACGCTCGCCCGCCAGCTGACCCGGATCCTGGATGTCACGGACCGGTCACGCCATCGAGGTGATCTCGCTCACGGAGTCGGAGTCGACGAGCAGGATCACGTGGTCGCCCGGCTGGAGAACGGTGTCCCCGCGGGGCGTTACGAGCTGGTGACCGCGGGTGATCGCCCCGATGACGAACCGGGCGTCGATCTCGGAGACCATCTCGGAGATCGGTCGCCCGACGAGCGCGCACCCCTCGGTGAGTTCGAGCTCGAGGACCTCCGCCTGGTCGTTTTCGAGGACGGCGATGTTCTCCGCGACGCTCTCGTAAGTGAATCGCGTGATCTCCTCGGCGGTCACCGTGCGGGGGTTGATCGCGATGTCGATGCCGATCTCCTCGAAGACGGTGACGTAATCGGGGCTGTCCACCACGGCGATCACGCGATCGACCCCGAGCCGCTTCGCGAGCACCGCGACGAGGAGGTTCTGCTCGTCCGACCCGAGCGCGGTGACGACGATGTCGGAGTCGTCGACGTTCTCCCGCGTGAGGAACTCCGCGTCCGTCGCGTCGTGTTCCATCACGACCGATTTCGGGAGCTGCTCGGCGAGCCACCGCGCGCGCTCTTGGTCTTTCTCTACAACGCGGGGACGCAGTTCGCGCTCCCCGAGGAGTCGGGCCGTCTGATAGCCGATCTCGCTGCCCCCGACGATGACGATGTCGTCGGCCTCGTCCGGTGTCGTCTCCGGCGCGACGTCGGTCGCGAACGCCTGCACGCTCTCCGGGCTCCCGATCACCACCGCGCGGTCGCCGGCCTCGATGCCGGTGTCGCCGCGTGGAATCGTCAACTCCCCGTCGCGGAACAGCCCCACGAACGTGAGCGACTCGAAGCGGTCGGCCTCGGAGACGGTCTGCCCGGCGACGGGGCTCCCCTCGGCGATCTCGAACTCGGCCATCTGCACCAGCCCGCTCGCGAACGGGTCGACGTCGATCGCCGCCGGCAGGCCGATGACGCGGACGATGTTCTCGGCGGTCAGCAGGTCCGTACACACCATGAAGTCGACGCCGAAGGCGCCCTCGTTCCCCTGCCACGTCCGGAGGAAGTCGGTGCTCTTCACGCGGGCGATCGTAAACCCGTCGCCGAGCGTCTTCGCGGTACCGCAGGCGACGAGGTTCGTCTGGTCGTTGTCGGTGCAGGCGATAACCATGTCCGCGCGGCCGACGTCCGCCGCCGTCTGGATCTCGGAGGAGGTCCCGTCCCCGGCGATGGTGAGGACGTCGATCTCGTACTTGAGCTGTTCCGCGCGGTCGGGGTCGACGTCCACGACGACGACCTCGTGGTCCGACGCGAGGCTTCCAGCGATGCTCGTCCCGACCTCGCCGGCCCCGATGACGACCACATGCATGGGCTCAACGAGTTACCGGACCCTCAAGTTCGTTACTATCGGGAGCCGAGGGGAGCGCCGCCGTGCGGGACGTCCGAGAGCCGCCACCGGCGCTCGGCCGGGCGCCTACGCCTCCCCGCCGAACGACGAGGGGTCCGTCCACTCGTTCCGCCCCGAGACGGTCCGCTGCGGGAACGGGATCGAGATGCCCTCCTCGTCGAACCGCGCCTTGACGGCCTTCACGTAGTCGGCGCGCGCCTTCACGAAGTCGGCCCGCGACGGATCGTCGATCCAGATCCGCGACTGCAGGCCGACGTACGAGTCGGCCAGTTCGGTCAGACGGACCGACGGCGCGGGGTCGTCTAAGATGGCCTCGCTCTTCTCGGCCTCCTCGACGATGATGTCGGTCGCCTGCTCGACGTCGTCCTCGTAGTCGATCCCGAAGACGAACTTCAGGCGCAGCGTCTTCTTCGCGACCGGGTTCTTCACCACGTCGCCGGTGAGCACGGCGTTCGGTACCGTGAGCAGTTCGTTGTCGAACGTGCGCACGCGGGTGACCCGGAAGGAGATGTCCTCGACGACGCCCGAGTTGTCCTGCCACTCGATCCAGTCGCCGATGCGGAACGGCCTGTCCGTGTAGATGAACACGCCGGCGACGAAGTTCTTGATCACGTCCTGCAGCGCGAAGCCGATCGCGAGCGTCGCCGCGGCGGCGATCGTCGCCAGCGATCGCAGGAACCCCTGATACCCCGCCGCGCCGAACGCGACCGTGACGCCCGCGAACAGCACGAGGAACGCGATGATCTTCTGCAGCGGCCGCCGCGCGTGCTCGTCGAGGCCCTGCCTGTCGAACACCCGCCGAACGAGCGGCGTGATGACCGCCTTATAAAGGACGTACGTCGCAGCGACGACCGCGACGAAGATGGCGGCGTCGATGACGAGACCGGTCAGCGGACCGAGGAACGGCTCCAGCGTCCCCGAGACGGCGACGACCCCGCCCGCGTCGCCCGCGGCGCTCATCAGTGGAGCACCGCCGTGTTCCCGCGGGTCTCGATCAGGTCGGCATTGACGGCGTCCGCGAGCTCCGCGGCGAGGTCGTCGGTCGTGGTCCCGCCTCGAGCCGCTCGGAGGAACTTCACCTTCACGAGCTTGGCGTCGTCGAGCTGGTCAGCCGTCTCGTCGACGACCGAGTCGATACCGTGTTTCCCGACCCAGACGGTGACGTCGAGGTCGTGCGCCTCCTTGCGAAGCTGTTGGTCGCTCATACACCGTGGAGTCGGTCGCGCGCATTGAAGCTTGAGGTTCGCGGACCGACCCACGAGCCCTGCCAGTCCCTATAAATGCCGCCGACGGTTCAGCGCTCGCGCTCGACGTCGCGCTCCGTCTCCACCCAGGCCCGGTGGTTCCGTTCGACGTACTCCGCGGCGTCTTCCGGCGTCTCCGTCTCCAGCAGCCGGTCGAGCTTCCGATCGAACTGCTCGTCGGTGAGGTCGCCCTCGGCGTACCGGGCCCGGAGCCGATCGAGCGCGTCCTGCACGGGCTCGGGCTCCTCCCCCACGCCGGCCTCGGCGGTCGACTCGCGCCTGCCGGCCTCGGATCGTTCGCGCCTACCGTCATCGACGCGCTCCGCCTCCTCGTCCTCGTCGAACAGCATCGAGACCACCGGTACGATCACGATGTAGCCGAACAGCATGAACGGGAGCCACCAGCCGAAATCGAGCAGCAGCGCCGCGAGCCACGTCCCCGTCACGACCGTCGCCGCGATACCGCTCGCGTTCCGTCTGAACCGCTCGCGCGTGGAGGAGTCCGCCATCGACGTAGCGGTCGGCGGCCGGAGACAAAGTCGTGTCGGCGGAGCGACCGCATCGCCTGCCGAAGTGAATTAGACTAGTCTAAACTTTTTCTTTGACCAGAAGTGTATTATATACTCCTGTTCTAAACGCCGGTATGCACACTGACGCGAACGGCCCGCCGTCCGTCTCTCGGCGCCGGTTCGCCGCGCTCGGCGGCGGCGCGCTCGCGGGAGGACTCGCGGGTTGCATCGGGAACGCGACCGACGCTGGCTCGACCGGACCGGGCGACGGGACCGGTGACGACGCCGACGGCTACACCGTCGTCGCCTCGTTTTTCACCTTCTACGACTTCGCCGACTCGCTCGCGGAGGGGACGGACGTCTCGGTCGAGAACCTGGTTCCGACCGGGCTGCACGGCCACGGCTGGGAGCCGGACCCCTCGATCCAGCGCCGGATCACCGACGCCGACGCCCTCGTCCACGTCGGCCCCGACTTCCAGCCGTGGGTCGACCGGGCGATCGACACGCTCGCGGCCGAGTCGACCGAGACCGAGCTCGTCAACGCTCGGGCGGGGGTCGACCTCATCGACCTCGCCGACTCGCTGACGGAGGACGAGGCGGTCGAGGGGGCGAAGGACCCGCACTTTTGGCTCGACCCGCGCCGCGCGAAGGAGGCGGTCGCGAACATCGCCGACGGGCTCGCCAGGGTCGACCCGGACCACGAGGCGGCGATCCGGGAGAACGCGACCGCCCTCGACGCGGAGCTCGACGCCCTCGACGAGGAGTGGCGGGCCGTCTTCGACGCGGCCGAGCGCGACGTGGCGTTCCTCGCCGCGCACAACGCCTTCGCGTACGTCTCCGAGCGGTACGGCGCGACGATCGAGCCGCTCGTCGTGAACCTCGCGGCCAGCAACGACGTCCGGCCGGCCGACATGCAGCGAGCGCAGGACACCATCGCCGAGCACGGCATCGAGCACATCGGCGCCGCCGTCTTCGAGCCGATCCGCCCGGCGCGCCAGCTGCTCGACCAGACCGACGTGACGGCCTACTACCCCGTGACGCCGTACGCCGGGACCGCGGAGTCGTGGGTCGAGCGGGGGTGGGGGTACTTCGACATCGCCCGGGAGGTGAACCTCCCGACGTTCCGGATCCTGCTCGGCGTCGACGACCCCGAGGACGTGACCTTCGCCGACTACGGGCGCAACTTCGAGCCATGAGCGGGTCACGGACCGGGGGCGACGACGGCCCCCTCGTCGAGGCCCGAGACCTGACGTTCGGCTACGCGGCGTCCCCGGTGGTCGAGGACGTGGACCTCCGGGTCGAGCGCGGCGAGTACGTCGGCATCGTCGGGCCGAACGGCTCGGGGAAGAGCACGCTGCTCCGGCTTCTCCTCGGGCTCCACGAGGCCGACGCGGGGTCGGCGGAGCTGCTCGGTCACCCCGCTCGGGCGTTCGCGGAGCGCGAGCGCGTCGGCTACGTCGCCCAGGACGTGACGGAGGACGAAAAGCGGATGCCGATCACCGTGGCCGAGGTCGTCCTGATGGGTCGGTTCCCGCACGCCGGGTTCGGCCGCGTGACCGCCGCGGACCGCGAGCACGCACGCGAGGCGCTCCGGACCGTCGGGATCGAACACCTCGCGGACCGGAAGATAACCGCGCTCTCCGGCGGCCAGCGCCAGCGGACCTACATCGCCCGGGCGCTCGCCGGCGAGGCGGAGCTGCTCGTCTTGGACGAGCCGACGGTCGGCGTCGACGCCGAGTCCGTCGACGCTTTCTTCGACCTCCTCGACGGGCTCGTCGCGGACGGGCTGACCGTCCTGCTGGTCGAACACGACATCGGCGCCGTCATCGAACACGCCTCGCGGGTCGTCTGCCTCAACCGCGAGGTGTACTTCGACGGCGACCCGGTCGCGTTCGCCGAGAGCGACGCGCTCGACCGCGCCTACGGGACGAACGTCCGCCGCGAGGAGGGAGGGATCGTCACGTGACGCCGGCTGCGCTTTCCGCCGTTCTCCTCTCCGTTCCCCTTGTGTCCGCCCCCTACGACCTCCTCGCCCGGCTCGTCGGGCTGTGGAGCGACGGGCTCGGGTGGGTCGGCGAGCGGTTGGGGATCGAGATGCTCGACTACGTGTTCATGCACCACGCGTTCCTCGTCGGCGCGCTCATCGCGGTGATGGCGCCGCTGATCGGCACCTTCCTCGTCCACCGCCAGCTGGCGCTGATCGGCGACGCGCTCGCGCACACCGCGTTCGCGGGCGTCGCCGTCGGACTCTTTGTCAACTCGCTGCTCGGAACCGGGATCTCCCCGTACGTCACGGCGATCGTCGTCGCCGTGATCGCCGCGCTGGCGATCGAGCTGATCTCGGAGACGACCGACGCGTACAACGACGTGTCGATGGCGATCGTGCTCTCGACCGGGTTTGCGCTCGGCGCGGTCCTCATCAGCCTGAACACCGGTGGGCTCGCGGTCGGCATCAACCAGTACCTGTTCGGGAACCTCTCGACCGTCTCCCGGGAGAACGCCGTCCTGCTGGTCGTCCTGTTCGCGGTCGTCGCGCTGGTCGTCACGGTGACGTACAAACAGCTGCTGTACGTGACCTTCGACGAGACCGCCGCCCGGGTCGCCGGCGTCAACGTCCCGTGGTACAACCGGCTGATGACGACGCTGACCGCCCTCGTCGTCGTGGGCGCGATGCAGATCATGGGCGTCATCCTGGTCGCGGCCATGCTCGTCGTCCCGGTCGCGGCGGCGGCCCAGCTCGCCCGCGGGTTCCGCGAGGCGCTGCTCGCGTCCGTCGTGCTCGCGCAGATCGCCGTGCTCGCGGGGATCACGCTATCGTTCCACTACAACACAACCGCCGGCGGCACCATCGTTCTCGTCGCCGTCGCGGTGTACATCGCGTCGGTGCTCGCCGGGAAGGCGCAGTCGCGACGGGCCGGTGAGGAGCCGCTCCCGACCCCGGAGGACTAGTCCGCTCGCCCGCCGGTCGATTCGCGGAGCCCGCCGTCGAGGCCGAGGCCGACCCGGTCCCCGTAGCGGTCCCAGACGACCACCAGCGAGGGGACGAGCAGGATCGAGCAGAGGTACGCGTACAGCACGCCGAGCGCGAGCAACACGCCGAAGTCGCGGAGCAGCGGGATCACCGCGAGCCACAGGACGCCGAGCCCGCAGACGGTCGTGAGCATGCTCCCGGTGAGCGCGCCCCCGGTGCCGGCGATGGTGATGTCCAGCGCCTCGTCGACGGGGGACCCCGCCTTGTACTCGTCGACGAACCGGTGGACGAAGTGGACGGTGTAGTCCACCCCGAGCCCGATCGACACCGAGAGGATCGGGGCGTTGATCGGCGTCAGCGGTATCGAGAACAGCCGCATCGAGCCCACGAGCAGCCCGACCGTGACGAGCACGGGCACCAGATTGAGCAGGCCGTAGACCGCCTTCCCCTCCAGGTAGGCGTACGACAGCGCGAGGAAGACCGCCGTGAGCCCGAACGCGGCGAAGAGGCTCCGGATCGCGGACTCCGTGAGCCGGTCGATCACCGCCTCGTTGACGACGAGTTCGCCGGTCGGGACCGTCTGTAGGGGCGTGCGCTCCGAGAGCTCGCGGACGTCGGCGACCGCCTCGGAGTTGTCGACGCCCGGCTGGATAGTGTAGTCGATCCGCGCGCTCCCGCGGTCGTCGGCGAGGTAGCCGCGGGCCTGTCCCTCGGCCGGCGAGTCGAGCAGGGCGTCGTACACCTCGTCGACGTTGCGGTCGGGCACGCCCGTTCCGAGCCGGTCGTTGCGGTCGACGACGTCGGCGAACTCGGGGTCCCTCGCGGCCTGGTCCTCGATGACGGTGACGACGCTGGTCGATGCCGCCCGCCGCTCGTCGGTCGTCTCGAAGGTGTCGGGCGGGTTGCGCGTGGTCCGGTCGATCAGCTCCAAGGCGTCGTCGTCTCTCACCGACTGGTCGACGTACAGCGTCACGCTCCCGACGAAGTCCTGCTCGAACTCCTCCTCGAACAGCGTGAGCACCTGCAGGAACGTGTACTCGGTCGGCGCGAACGGCTCCGGGAGGTTCGAGTACGTCTCCAGCCGGTCCTCGTCCGGGAAGAACGCCTCCTCGGAGAACTCCGTGTTCACTCCGGTGCCGTACGCGCCCCCGGCCGCGCCGCCGAGGAGCAGCACGACGACGACGGCGACCGGCGCGACCGTCGAGAGGTCGACGCCGACGCGGAGGACGCGACCGAGCCGCGACCCGCCGGTCCCGAGCGCGGTCGTCCCGAACTCCGGGATCGGGAGCCGCTCGCGCCAGCGGTCCACCAGCACCTTCGCGGCGGGCAGGAAGACCCCGAAGACCGCGAGCGTGAACACGATCCCCGCGGCGGCGACGAGCCCGAAGTCGCGGTTGGGCTCGAAGGGGCTCACCACGTTCGAGGCGAGCCCGAAGACGGTGGTGATCGTCACGAGCAGGAAGGCGATGAGCAGCTGGTCGGTCGTCGTCCGCATCGCGTCTTCGATCCCCAGCCCCTCGCTCCGCTCCTCCCGGTACCGGTTGACGATGTGGATCCCGAAGTCGATCCCGACCGCGAGCAGCAACGGGAAGACGGTGATGAGGGAGTCGGAGAAGGGTATCCCCGCGTACCCCATGAACCCGAACGTCCACAGAAGCGCCATCAGGAGCGCCGCGAGGCCGATCCCCATGTCGATCGGGTCGCGGTACGCGAACACCAGGAACCCCAAGATCAACAGCAGCGCCGCGGGAAACACGATGATCGCGGTGTCGGTGAGCAGCGCGGTGATCTCCGACTGGAGCACGCCGTCGCCGAACAGGATGGCGTTGTCGCCGGCCTCGTTGCCGGGCACCGAGTCGACGACCTCGACGCTGCGCGTCTGCAGCTCCGTCACCCGAGCGGTCGTCGCCGCGTCAGGCACGTCGTACGTGATCCCGACGATCGACGCGTCGGCGGTCTGCGCGGTCGGGTTGTAGTCGACCGACACCTGCGACTCGACCGCGCCAGACGCGTCGGCGTCGTCGATGGCCGCCCGCAGCTCCCGCGGGGTCGCGTCGGCGACCGCGTCCCGCCGCTGGGCCGCCGTCTCCGCGCTCGGGTCGAGCTGGCGCGCGATCGCGTCCGCGTGGCTCGACGTCGAGCTCACCCTGAGCGTCGACCGCGACTCCAGTCGGTCTTGGGTCTCTAAGATCCGGATCAGCGTCGACCGAGAGAGCACGTTGTCATCGGTGACGATCAGCTGTGCGGCGGTGGCCGACCCGCCGATCGACGTCTCGAACTCCTCGTCGATGTCGTCGAGGGCCTGTTGGGCCGGGATGTCCTGCGTGAACTGGTCGGCGCCGGCGCTCGTCTCGATCCCGCCGACCCCGCCGACGGCGACGACGCTGATGAGTAGGAAGACGGCGATCACCGCGGCCGGCCGCTCGGTGACGAACTCGTCGACGCGCTCGACGAGCCGATCAGCGGCGGTCACGGTCGCCTCCGGGCGTCGCGTCGGCCGCCGGTCGGCAGCGGACGCCCCTCGTGTGGCCGTTCGGAAATGCGGTCCGTCATCCGGTTACCGCCGCCGGTACCAGACGACCGCGCCCGCGGCGGCGACCACGACGAGCAGGGCGACGGCGAGCGTCGCGATCGGGAGCCCGCCGTCGTCGGTGGACTCGGTCACCTCGATCGGGAACTGGGTCACGTCCGAGATCCGGTCGTTGCCCCGCTCGTCGTTGTACCGGAAGTCGAGCTCGATCGGGTGGGTCTCGACGCTGGCGTCGGACGCGGCCGACACCTCGAACCAGATCTCCGTCGACTCGCCCGGTTCGAGCTCGTCGACGAACGCCTCGTCGTTGGGGGCCGACAGCGGGCTGTCGGCGTACAGTCCCGCGTTGATCGACGAAAGCGTCTCCGGCCGCTGGTTGGTGATCTCGAAGGAGACCCGCCGCGTCTCGCCCGCCGGTACCGTCGTGTTGTCGGCGGCGAGGTCGAACTCGGGCTGGCGCGGCGCGACCTCGATCCGCCTGGTCTCGTCGACCGCGATCGTCGAGTCGCCGCTCTCGTACTCGGTCGTGAACCGGAACTGCCGCGGTCCGGGGTCGGCGTTGCCGTTCACGTCCGCGTCGAAGGAGAACTCGACCGACTCGCCGGCCGGGATATCGGGGAGCGCATACCGGCTCTCACCGAGGCTCACGCGCTGGCTCTGCGGGTCCGCGACCAGCACCGCGTCGTCAACGTCGAGGGGCCCCTCGTTCGTGAGGGTCCCGGAGACGGTCCCCGAGTAGCCGACTTCGAGGGTGCCCTCGACGTCCTCGACCGAGAACGACTGCTCGGGCGCCGGCACGACGCCCGCCCGCGAGGAGGGCGCGGTCTCCTCGATCCCGTCGCGGTCGCGGTAGTCGACGGTCGAGACGAACGCGTACGCCCCGCTGCCGAAGTCGGGCGAGACGGTCGAGTCGAACGTCACGGTCCGGTTCTCGCCGGGCTCCCAGTTCCCGACGAACGCCTCGCCGCTGCCGTCGCCGCCGATCACGGCGCCGCTCCCGGTCGTGCTCCCGGTGACGACCGCGTCGCGGGCGACCTCGTCGCCGACGTTCCGGAGGGTCGCGGTCACGTCGCCGCTCCCGCCGACCTGCGCGTCGGTCTCGGTGTCGAGGATCGCGAACCGCGCGCCGTCGTCGACGACGATCGTGACGTCGAAATCGTCGCTCGCAGGGCGGTCCTTGTGATTGTTGAGACTGGACGATGGGTTAATCTCGGAGGTGTACCGGTAGTCGGCCGTAACCTCAATATCGTACGAACCGTCGGGCACATCGTCGGGGACCGTGACATCGAGCGAGACGGGCATCGGCCCGCCCCGCGTCGAAACGTCGCCCACCGCCGTCTCGCCACTTTCGACCTCAATAGGTACGTCATCGGCGTCGGCTTTCAGTGTCAGTCCGCGAGCCGTCGTCACGCGCTCGTCGAGTTCCTTGCCGAAGTCCATCTCGCCCGTGTTGAGGATCTCGATCTTCACCGACTGCCGACTTCCGCTGGCGACCGTCGGCTGTGAGACGTACACGTCGAGGTCGGGCTCTCCCCGAACCAACCCGCTTCCCGAGCCGTCAGACTGTGCGACAGCGTCGCCGCCGGCCACATCGCCCCCGACCAGCGCCGCCTGTCCGCCGTCGAGCGCGCCGCCTGTCGCGGGCGCGGCAGCTCCGGAGAGCGCGACAGCGGCGACGAGCGCTCCGGCCGCGACGAACGCGAGGACCAGCGTGCCGATCCGCGCGGCCCGGCTCATCTCCGCCCTCCGACCGCCGGTCCGCTGCCCGCGGCGCCGCGGGACCTAGCAGACCGCTCACCGACCGCATCGAATCGAGTCATACACTCGTGTCGAACGCTCGCAACATAAGTATGTTGAATGAACGTTCAATCAAGATCGATATATACTCGGCGCCGGTAGGGAGAGCATGAAAGACCCGTTCGCGGAGCCGGCCGACACCCGTCAGGCCATCCTCGGCGCGGCGTTTCGCGCGCTCTGCGAACACGGGTACGCCGACCTCACGATCAGCCGGATCGGCGAGGAGTTCGACAAGAGCCCCTCGCTCGTCTACCACCACTACGACGGGAAAGACGAGCTGTTAGTCGACTTGCTCGAGTTCCTCCTCGACGGCTTCGAGGCGTCCGTCTCGGAGGGCGCGTTCGACATGACGCCGCGCGAGCGACTCGACAGCTACCTCGCGGCGACTACCGACCCCGACTCGCTCCCCGGCGAGTACGGCCCCGACGAGCGGTTCGTGACCGCCATCGTCGAACTCCGCGCACAGGCCGCGACCGACGACGCCTACCGCGACCACTTCGACCGCAGCGACCGAGTGTTCGGCTCGTTCCTCGAACGCGCGGTCCGCGAGGCGGCGGCCGAGGAGCGGGATGGAAGTGTAGAAACCCAGAACGACGCCGAGACGTCCGCTCCCGACGACGCGGTCTCGCCCGTCGAAGTCGCATCGACGCTCCAGACGCTGGCGACCGGTGGCATGTTACGGTGGGCGACGACGACCGACCGCGAGTGGACCGGTCACACGCGTCGAGGGGTGCGTCGGTATCTGGAGATGGTGCTTCCGACGGTCGATCCTGACGCCTGAGCGGAACCGGGCGACGTCGATCGGGTCGGCGGATAGCGGTCAGCGTTCGGACGGACCGTGGTCAGCGTTCGGTGACGCCGTCGGCGTCCATCCGCGACACCTCCTCTTCGAGCCACTCGCGAAGCCATTTCACGCGCTTGATGCGCTGGTGGGCGATGCTCTCGGCGGTGTCGGAGACGACGCGTTCGGTGTGGTCGTGAGCACGCTGGAGCACCCGCTCGACCATCTTCGCGGCGTCCATGTGGGTCCGCGACTCGTAGCCCATCCGGAGCAGCATCAACACGGCGCCGTTCGCGCCGACCTTGTCGAGCACGTCGGCCTCGATCAGACACCGGCTCTCCAGGGACACGTTCGCGAGGTCGCCCGTGTACGAGTGGTCGACGACCGCGCCGCACACCTCCTCGATGAACGACTCCGGGTAGTTGCCGCGGCTCTGTAAGTACTCGCGGGCGACGCGCGCGCCGGCCTCGGCGTGGACGTCCTGTTCGGCCTCCAACTTCGCCACGTCGTGGAACACCGCGGCCACGCGGACGACGTCCACGTCGGCGCCCTCCTTCTCGGCGATGTCGGCCGCGAGGTCGACGACGTTGAGAATGTGGTTGAACCGGTAGTCCGCCGAGTGCCACGGGTACCAGCGCATCCGGCCGCCGTCCTCCTCGCTCTCGACGCTGGCAGCGAGGTAATCCCTCACAAACCCCTTCATCTCCTCGAAGTCCTCGTCGCTCACCTCCGTTTCCTTAATCTCGACGCCCACGGGAACCACCTCGGGCAAAAAGCTCGTCGTTCATTACCGTAACCGAGGAGCGTTTCGTTCTTAGTCGTTACGACGGGCTTATCGGCCGACGTTCGTCGGGATCGGTCGCGGATTTCGTCAGTCTCGCGGGGGTCGATCGGAGTCTGGCCTCGTCGATAGAAGCTGGCCTCACCGGTCGAGTCTTGTCTCACCGGTCGAAATCGACTTCGACGACGTTCTCGCTCACGTGGAGATACGTGATCGGGTTCTGTCCCGAGCCGCCGGTGATCCGGATCTCCTGTCCCTTGAGGCTCTCGTCGTACTCGACCTTCGCGTTGCCCTTCGTCGAGAGTGAGTTCGTAATGAACGCGCCCCTGAGGGTCGGATTCCCGTTGGTCTCCACGTCCGCGTTCGGCGCGTAGACGACCCCCTCGAGGGTCGGGCTCCCGTCGCCCCCGCTCCCGTCGAGGAACCCCTCGTTGACGTAGAACACGTTCCGGCTAGCGGAGTCGACGCTGACCGTCGGGTCGCCCTGCATGTCGAGCGAGCCGTTGATGTAGTAGGTGACGTTGTTGGTCCCGTCTTCGACGGTGACGTCGTTTTCCCCGATGTCGAAGTCGCCGTCGACCGCGACGACGACGTCTCCGTCGGTGGTGTTGAACGTGAGGTCGCCGGTGACGTCGGCGTCGCCGCCGAAGTAGTACACGCCGGAGCCGACCGCCCCGGACCCGGTGGTCTCGCACCCGTCGAACCCGCTCGCGACGACGCAGGACTCCGTGCCGTTGTCGTTGTCGCCTTCGGCCGCGGCGATCTGGTCGGCGATCAGCGACTCCGGCGACGGGAAGCGCTCCCCCTCGACGTAGTCGCCCTCACTCAGCTCGTTCTCCTTTTTCCCGGAGTGGGAGTAGCCGTCCGTTTTGCTGACGGCCAGCGTCCTGTCGAAACTCACCTCCTCGGGCACCACCAGTCGGGCGGTCGTCGTCCGGTTCGCGTCGTCCTTCGTCACGGTGCCGTCGGCCCGCTGGGTGAAGAAGTCGTACCACCCCTCGTAGTACTCGCTTTGGACCTCGACGACGACGGTCCCGTTCCGGAGGGGGTTCTCGGTCTCCGTGACTCCGTCGGGACCGCCCTCGGTCCGCCGGACGACGCCGGTGCCGCTCGCGGGCGACGACTCCGTCCCGGTTAGCCGAACGATGGGGAAGGTGAGCGTCTCCCCGCGGTAGTGGTACTCCGGCGGCGAGATCATCCGCCCGCGGCCGCCCTCCGTCGCCCAGACGCCCCCGCCCTGCATCGCGACGGTGCGCCGGTCGCCGACGTACTCCAGCGTCCCGATCGACCCGTTGTACGTGGTGGTGGTTTCGGTCTCGTTCTCGATGCGTACCTCGACGCGCCCCGCGCTTTCGTCGAGGCGGAGCTCCCCGCCGTCGACGGATCCGAGGTCGAACTGACGCGCGTCCGTCTCGCCGAGCGCGACGAGACTCGACTGCGAGCTGAGCTGTGACATCCCGTTCTCCACGCTCGCCGAGCGGGCTTCATCGGTGACCAACCCGAGCGCGGCGCTCCCGGTCGCCACGGTCACCCCAACGGCGCCGATCGTGATCGCCAACAGGAGCACGACGCCGATCACCTCGCTCTGGCCGCGCTCGCTGTGGCTCATACGGCGGAGTTCAGCGCCGAGCTATTTAACATCCCACCGCCGACAATCAGCGTTGATACCAGGGAGCAGGCGCGGCGGCCCCGATGCGGTGCTCGACTCGGCGCGGTCAGAGCGCGGGATTCGGATTGCGGCGACGAATCGAGACGCTCGCGACGACGAGGCGCTTAAGGTCGGGGGGTGACGACCGGAACGTATGTGGCGGCCTTGGGGGAGCGACGAGAAGGCGCGGTTCCAGCGCGCCGCAGGGGTGAACGTCCTCGGCAACGCGGTGAAAATCGCCGTCGAGGGGTCGGTCGGAGTCTACTTCGGGAGCGTCGCGCTGGTGGCCGACGCCGCCCACTCCGTCGCGGATCTGGTCGCGAGCGCCGTCGTGTTCATCTGGGGCGGGTCACGGTACGACGCCGCCGACGAGACCCACCCCCACGGCCACCAGCGGATCGAGCCGCTGACCGCGCTGCTCGTCGGCGCGACGATCGTCATTCTCGGGCTCCTACTGCTACGCGAGTCGATCCGCGGCGTGATCGGCGCCCACAGCCCGCCGCGTCAGAGCCTCCTCCTCATCGGCGCCCTGCTGTTCGCGATGGCCGACATGTACCTGCTGTACTGGTACACGGAGCGGGTGAACGCCGACCTCGGCTCGACCGCGCTGGACGCCCTCGCCGTGGACTGTCTCAACGACATCTACACTACGATCGCCGCCTTGGTCGGCATCTTCGGCGTGTTCCTGAACGTCCCGATCCTCGACCCGGTCGCCGGGGCGCTCGTCAGCGTCCTCGTCGTCTATCAGGGGGTCGAGATCGGCCGCGAGAACGTCACCTACCTCGTGGGGGCGGCGCCCCCCGCCGCCGACCGCAAGCGCGTCACCGCCGCGCTCCGCGAGAACCCCGCCGTCGAGGGCGTCCACGACCTGACGGTGTACTACGACGGCACCGACCTCGAGGTCGAGGTCCACGTCGAGGTCGACGGCGAACTGACGCTCCGGGAGGCCCACGACATCGAGACGGAACTGGTCACGGGGCTCCGCAACCTGGAAGACGTCGGCGACGTCCACGTCCACCTCGACCCCTCGGGCGTCGGCGAGTGGAAGGACGCCCCGGACGCCGTCGACGGCGGACACGAGGCCGGCGTCGAAGAGCCCTAACGGCCCGTTTCGTGCCGCTTCGCCTCGCCGGGGCGTGCGGGTTAACCGGTCGGCGCCCGTACCGATCCCATGCTCGAACGGCGCTGGTTGGAGATGACGTGGCGCGACGGGCTGTTCTGTCACTGGCCGGTCGATCCCGCCGTCGTGGCCGAGACGCTCCCCGACGGGCTCTCGGTCGCGACCTACGAGGGCGACGCCTACCTGAGCGTGGTCGCCTTCGTGATGGACGACATCCGCCCGCGTGGGACGCCCATCGGGCTCTCGTTCCCGGAGCTCAACCTCCGGACCTACGTCGAGGGCCCTAACGGGCCGGGCGTGTACTTCTACAACCTCGACGCCGACGACCGGATCGGCGTCTCGGTCGCGCGAAGGCTGTTCGCGCTCCCGTACTACCGCGCGGAGATGGACGTCTCGCGTCCCGTGACCGCCGATCGGTCGGGCGACGGGGGCGATTCTGTTCGGTTCGTCAGCCGCCGAACCCACCCCGGCGTCCCGCACGCGCGGTTCGACGCGACCTACGAGCCGACCGGCGAGGCGTTCGCCGCCGAGCCCGGGTCGCTCGACGCCTTCCTGGTGGAGAACTACCGGTTTTACGCGGCCGGTAAACGGCTGTACCGCGGAGAGATCGCTCACGAGCCGTGGACGCTTCGGGAGGCCGCGACCGAGGTGCGGGAGAACACGCTGTTCGAGGCGAACGGCTTCGATCGGCCCGACGGCGACCCGATCGTCCGGTACGCGGAACCGATCGACGTGGGCGCGGACCGGATTCGATCGGCCCGATAAACCTCGTCGTCAGCGGGCGTACTCCCGCGCGAAGCGGCCGGTCGCTGAAGTCCCTCGATCGAAAGCGGGAACGGATATGTCTGGTTGGTTGAGTGGTTGTGTATACATAATCGAGCGGCGTTGCTGTCGGCTATTTACGGAGGTGCGAGGAGAAAGCCCCGCCGTTCACGGCGGGGATGAATCCGACAACCCCTCTACGAACTAC